>JAJCZQ010000030.1 GCA_029262335.1 Deltaproteobacteria bacterium | reverse complement strand
TGGAGGAGATAAAGTAGCAGTTAATCCAAGCGGAGGTCTTCTATCCAGAGGCCATCCTGTAGGAGCTACCGGCCTTCTTCAGACTGCAGAGATTGTCAGACACCTGAGAGGTGAAGCAGGAGAGCGCCAGGTACCTGATGCTAAAGTAGGTATTATTGAAACAATGGGCGGAGCCCAGCCTGCTATGGACGGAATTACCTGCGTTGTATGTATACTTGGAAAATAAAACCAAATTAACATTGTTATAAACAACCTTTAAAAGGCCCCGTTAAATTATTTATCGGGGCCTTTTTAACTCTGGCAAAATAATAATATCGTAAGACAAGTTAGTTCATATCTATATTTTGATTTATTCTCCCGTACACATCTGTTAACAACTTTTTATTTCGCTTTTATCTTATTCAATTACCCATACTTGCAAAACGCAATATAAAATCACACCTTGATTACTCCGAATCAGGCAATATCTTAAATATTATAGATAAATAAGGAGTAGTATTTAAAATATGAAATTTGATAATTTAACAATAAAAGCACAGGAAGCACTTGTAGGTGCACAGAATCTTGCAATTGAAAACAAAAACCAGATTATAGATATCCCACATCTTCTACTGGCATTAGTATCAGAACAGGGAATACCTACTGAAATCCTGGGCCAGCTTAACGTAAACGTCCAGGACATAAGGAATGCTGCAGAAAAAGAAGTAAATAAACTCCCAAAAGTAGAAGTAGAGTCTGACCAGATTTATGCCAGCAAGGAACTTAGTAAATGTTTTAAGTCCGCCGCCAAAGAGGCAAAAGACCTGGGCGACGAATATATCAGTACAGAACATCTTCTAATCAGTATTGTAGACAACCTTTCTTCAACTCTAAAAGAAGAATTTGCCAGGCATAAGATAACAAGAGACAGTATTTTAAAAATATTAAAAAATGTCAGGGGGACCCGGAAAGTGGACACACAATCACCCGAAGATACATTCCAGTCCTTGAAGAAATATGGAAAGGACTTCACAGAACTTGCCGAGCAGGGAAAGATTGACCCCGTTATTGGCAGGGACGAAGAAATAAGAAGGGCTATACAGGTCCTTTTAAGAAGGACAAAAAACAACCCTGTTCTTATTGGCGAGCCAGGTGTAGGAAAAACCGCAATTGTTGAAGGTCTTGCACAGAGAATTGTAAATGGTGATGTACCGGAAGGGCTAAAAAACAGAAAGCTAATAGCACTTGATATCGGTTCTTTGCTGGCAGGTGCAAAATTCAGAGGACAGTTTGAAGAAAGACTAAAAGCCGTATTAAAGGAAGTAACTGATTCTGATGGTGAAATATTACTCTTTATTGATGAAATACACACGGTAGTTGGTGCCGGTGGTTCTGACGGAGCACTTGATGCATCCAATATGCTTAAGCCTGCTCTTGCCAGAGGTGAACTGCACTGTATTGGGGCGACTACTCTTGATGAATACAGAAAATACATAGAAAAGGATTCTGCCCTGGAAAGAAGGTTTCAGCAGGTATTTGTTGATGAACCATCTGTTGAAGAGACAATCTCAATTTTAAGAGGTTTAAAGGAAAAATATGAAATACATCACGGCGTAAAAATAAAAGACGAAGCATTAATTGCCGCAGGCGTACTTTCGGACAGGTACATCACGGGAAGGTTTTTGCCTGACAAAGCTGTGGACCTAATGGATGAAGCTGCAGCAAAATTAAAAATGGAGATAGATTCCCTTCCTACCGAGATCGATGTACTCGACAGAAAAATTATCCAGTTCGAGATTGAAAAAGAAGGTTTAAAAAAAGAAAAAGATAAAACTGCAAAGGAAAAATTAAAAACAATTGATGAATCAATTGCCAACCTCTCGGAAGAAGTTAACACTCTGAAATCACACTGGAAGAGAGAGAAGGAACTAATAACAAAAATCCGTGACTCAAAGGAAAAGATTGAACAGGGTAAAATCGATGCTGAAAAAGCCCAGAGAGACGGAGACCTTTCAAAAGCATCTGAATTTCTTTATGGAAAGCTTCCAAAATTAAACGAAGAGCTTGAAGAAGACAGAAAAAAATTAACAGATATACAAAAAGACAACCAAATGCTGAAAGAGGAAGTCGGTGCAGAGGATATTGCCTCTGTTATTTCAAAGTGGACAGGAATCCCGGTTTCAAAACTTATGGAAGGCGAAGTTGAAAAACTTATTAATATGGAAGACAAACTCTCAATGAGAGTCGTCGGCCAGGAAGAACCGCTTGAAGCTGTAGCCAATGCTCTTAGAAGGTCCAGGGCCGGACTGTCTGACCCTAACAGGCCGATTGGTTCTTTTATATTCCTTGGCCCCACAGGTGTAGGTAAGACCGAACTTGCAAGGGCACTCGCTGAATTCCTCTTTGACGATGAAACGGCAATGATAAGAATTGATATGAGTGAATATATGGAAAAACACACTGTATCAAGACTTATTGGTGCCCCACCCGGATATGTTGGTTATGACGAAGGTGGCCAGCTTAGTGAAGCTGTGAGAAGACGCCCCTACTCTGTAATTCTTTTTGACGAGATAGAAAAAGCACATAGTGATGTTTTTAATGTCCTGCTCCAGATACTTGATGACGGCAGGCTGACAGACGGCCAGGGAAGGACAGTTGATTTTAAAAACACTATAATAATTATGACTTCCAACCTCGGCAGCCATTACATTCAGGAACTTGTAGATAAACCTGAAGAAATGGCCAACAAAGTAAACGAAGTTTTAAAAAGCTCCTTCAGGCCCGAATTCCTTAACAGAGTTGATGAGACTATTATCTTTAAGCCGCTTTCAAAAGAGCAGCTGGTGAAGATCGTTGACATTCAGATCGGCAATCTCGGAAAACGGCTTGCAGAAAAAAACATGCATATTGAACTTAGCAGCAAGGCTAAAGAGTTCATTGCAAACGTAGGTTATGACCCTGTATATGGGGCAAGGCCGCTTAAAAGGACCATCCAGAAATATATTCAGGACCCTCTGGCAAACAAACTGCTAAAAGGTGACTTTAAGGAAGGAGACAATCTCTTTATTGACCTGGATGCTGAGAACAATCTGGAGTTCAAAAAGAAAAAATAACGGGTTCTTATTTACTTAAGCGAATCAAGGATCTGTTCAACTACAATTTCGGGGTTATGAGACTCGGTTATTGAACGGCCGATAACAAGATAATCAGCACCTTTATCAAATGCCTCAGCCGGTGTTATATTACGCTTTTGATCATGAGTTTTGTCGTCCATTCTTATGCCGGGGACTACATAGGTAAAACGGTCGGCAAACTCTTTTCTCAGGTATTCAACTTCATGGCCCGAACACACAATCCCGTCAACACCTGCTTTATCTGCAAGGGCTGCAAGCCTTAGCACCTGGTCTTTAATATTTGAGTCTAAGCCCAGGTCTTTTATGTTTTTTTCGTCATGGCTTGTGAGCATGGTTACTGCAAGTACCATTGGCTTTGGGGTTTTCTTTTTCTTGGCTTCTTTTTTTATCCGTTCGCTGACTGATTTCATCATATCAATACCACCCAGGGAATGGACCGTAAACATATTTACACCGTAGTTTACGACATGCTCCATTGTTTTTTCTACAGTTGAAGGAATATCATGAAATTTAAGGTCAAGGAAAATATCAACTTCAAGGTCTTTAAGCTGTTCTATACCGTTTGGGCCGTTACTCAGAAAAAGGACAGGGCCAACCTTGAAAAGTTTAATTTTTTCACGAAGTTTCAGGACAACAGAAAATGCATGGCCAAAACTTGGTGAATCAAGTGCTACTATTATTCTTTCTTCAGGGTTCTTAATTGACATTTTAATATTTAACTTCCGGTTTTTATAAAATGTTACAGAATAAGTTTTTGTACTTCTGAGACTATTTCTTCAACTTTTACATTCCTGGACTCTCCGTCCATACGGGTCTTGAGTTCTACTTCGCCGTTCTCAAGAGTTCTTGGCCCGACTGTTATCCGGATTGGTATACCGGTAAGCTCCGCATCCTTAAATTTAATTCCCGCGCTTTCATTTCGGTCATCAATTAACACATCTACGCCTTTTGCTTTTAGTTCCTCATAGATATTGTCTGATACGGTTTTTACATCCTCTTTTTTTAAGTTCGTTGGTATAACAGAAACTTCAAACGGGGCAATGGATAATGGAAACTTTATTCCTGATTCATCATTTCCCTGTTCTATAGCCGCTGCAACAGTCCTGCCAATTCCTATACCATAACAGCCCATAATAAAAGGTTTTTCTTTTCCGTCTATATCCGAAAAATTTGCATTCATGGCTTCGCTGTACTTTGTACCAAGTTTAAACACATGGCCGACCTCTATGCCCCTTGTTGAAACCAATGTGCCCTTTGACTGAGGACAGGGGTCACCGTCCCTGGCCACCCTTATATCTGCATATTCATCTGCTTCAAAATCTCTTCCGGGATTAACACCTGTAATATGCATATCGGCTTTATTTGCCCCGGTAAT
>JAJCZQ010000029.1 GCA_029262335.1 Deltaproteobacteria bacterium | reverse complement strand
ATAAAACATTATTAAAAAGAGGGCTGCCTACCCTATTATTCCCGTCAGCTAAATCAATATTTAAGTTATTAAGAGCAAATGTTTTAATTGTAGACAACTGGATGTGGATACTGGATATGAAATACCACATGCTCTACAATGCAAAGAAAATACAGATTTGGCATGGTATTCCATTAAAGAAAATTGAACTAAATGATCCATTTCAGTTAGAACAGTTAAATAATCCATTTTATCGTATTAAAAGCTTTTTAGGGGGTAAGTACCCCAAATATGACCTCTTAATTTCCACATCTGAATATTTTAGTAAAAATTCATTCATAAAATCTTTTTATACAAGAAATATACTAGATTCGGGTTATCCGCGAAATGATCAATTTTTTGAAGAAAATTTAGATATTACAGATAACAACAACTTCATTAATACAGATAAAACAGTGTTTGATTTTATAAATGACTTAAACAAGGGAAGCAGCACAATTATTTTATACGCTCCCACATTCAGAGATACAGGAGGCGATGCGATATGCGATAATATATTAAATCTTGAGGAATTAAACCTTTTTGCAGAAGAAAACAATATTTATTTTATTTTTAAATTTCATCCTGACCCACATTTTGAATATAACCTTAATAATTATGGGAATATTTTATTCTACAACAACTCCGATGATGTTTATCCTTTATTACAAATTACCGATGCACTGATTACTGATTATTCTTCTATTTATTTTGATTATCTATTACTAAACAAACCAATCATATACTTTCCTTATGATATTAAGAAATACACTGAAAGGGACAGACAGCTGGATTTTGATTTTAATGAATTTACGCCAGGCCCAAAGTGTTATAATCAGCAGGAATTACTAGCTACAATAAAGGATACAGTTCTTAATAATGATAGTTACAGACAAGCCAGAAATGAAATTACAGAAATTGCATTTACAAATAAAGATGGATTATCTTCTGATAGAATTCAAAAATATATAAACGAATTATTTCTTTGAGTATTGATTAACATAACCTTTATAAATTCAAAGGGTTTTTCCCATACAATCTATTGTAATCAGGTTCGAGAGCATCAGTATAAAAATTCATTCCGGACTTATTAACTATCTTTAATATCTTTTCAATCTGTCCCTTCTCCAATTGTATTTTCCATTTTGTTAATATTTCAGTGCTATTAATTTTTTTATCATTCATATTATTGTTATTATTTTTAGAAAAATATGTTTGGCTTGGAATATTTAGTTTCTTCATAATATCTTTAGGGACCGGGATATTCCATAATTCAAATATCCTGTTTAATTCTTTCTCGGGATATACAACAAGTCCTTCGAAACTAACTACTATAAAAGAATTATTAGTAGATAATGGAACATAGTTATCTTCACACCAGGACAATGCTAATTTCTCTTCCTGGGTCAGTTGATTATGATCTATATCTCTGAAGAAAGGAAATGGTAAATTTATTTTATTTATTTTATCATTTCCCCACTTAAATTTAAGTAATGAAGAAACTACAGCACAAGGGTGCCTTATTATAAAAATTGGTTTTTTTATAGGAAATTTTTCCGATAACCAGTTAATTATTAAATTTGCTCTGATAAATTTAATAATATAATAATCAACTTTGAATACATCAAAGATTGAAATAAACTTTGTGTCCCATTTGCAAAGAAAACTCAATCTGAACAGATTTTCAAAAAAATTATAATCAACCTGCGATACTTCACCAGGATCCAGATATTTGTTTACATTGAATTCACTATTATCCAGTTTGGGATTGGCATCAATATTGAGTGGTTCGAATATAAGAACTGAATTTGGGATATTATTTAATAACTCTGCTAACCATGTTGTTCCACTTCTTCCGGAACCTGCTATTATTAAGTATTTGTTATAATCAATACTTTTTCCGATACTATTTGCTAATATTTTTGATATTAAAATACTTTTAAGTCTAATACCCTTTTTTTTTAACTGTTTTACTTTTTTTTTATATATTTTGAACATATTGTATGATTTAATTAAAATTAGGAATCTTAGGATTTAAATAAATTGGCAATATTAAAACCATCTCTTATGGAATCAGCTATCCCCTGAAATTGCCATTGACCGTACCTTCCTACCTGAATAACATCTTTTTTTCGTAGTTCTTCAATAGCAATATTTTTCCAGTTTGAATTGGGTCTGGCCCACGTATAAGCAACTTCTATCCAGGTTGGATGAACTGTCTCAGCTTCTTTAATGAAATGCCATTCCTGAAGTTCTTTGATTACCTGTTTTTTGTATACTTCAATCTCAGAATCAGTAGGTTTTTTACCGTTTGGATAGGCTTTTTCGACATAAATACTTACCCTGTCATTATTTTTACGTGAACTTGCCGGAAGAAAAGAACTGTCTACATTACTATAGAAACCGACTCTGTGAAATTTAGATTTACTGTCTGGTATATAAAGCCAATGGTCATTTGGGCACTTGGGTCCCTTCAATGCTCCAATATTCAGTACCAGTACGGAAGTGTAGTCATCTGGTTCTTCGTCTATCTCAAGCGAAGAATATTCAATTGCTTTATTTAACGGTAATGTAGAAATTAATTTATCGTATTTACTTCCTGATCCGTCAGAAAATAATATTTCGTTTTTTTTATAATTTACTTCACTGACAAATTTTGAATACTCAATATCACACTGCGTTGCCATTGTAGAAGCAAGTGTATTTAAACCAGTTTCCGGATAAAGATATTTTATGTTATAACCCACAATGTCTGAATCATTACCAAAAGCCCCGTTTTTTACAGATTTTATATCCACCGGAGATTTATATGCATCCTGGGGTGCTATTGTTGTCCATAATCCTGCAGTATATAGCTCATGAAAAGGAGCAAAAAACATTTCGAGAAGTGTCTTCCCAAAACTCTTTTCTAACCAGTCTTCCATTGTATTCGGGATTGCATCTGTACTATTTTCAATCTCTTTTATCACTTTATCCGACAGTTCTTTTCCTAAAAATCTTAAATTATTTTGAATTGGGTAAGGCACAAATAAATCAAGTTCAGGAAAATAGACAGATGATTTTCTGGAATATTCTTTAACAGGTGAAATAGCTTTAATAAAATTTAATATTTCGGGTTCACCTCCAAAAATCCAGTGCCCACCGCCTATTTCAAATCTGTAGGCCTGATCATCCTCAGGCGCACTAAATTCAGGATCACAGGAACCTGATCTTAAGTAATAAGATGAACAAATACCTCCCGGTACTTCCTGGGCTTCATAGACTTTTAACCCTGATTTCAGACCAGCTGCAAGTCCTGTTACACCACCGCCAATAATAATATTTTCTTTTTTCATTTATTCTCTTTTATCCAACTATATCTGTGAAGTATTTATATTCCCGTAATCGTCAACACTACTGTTAAAACCACCTGGTATATAGATTGTAGATGTTTCTTCCACTACTAAACCAGGCCCTTTAAAAGAATAACCCGGATAAAAATCATTTCTGTTATATAAATCTATATGTTTTCTATTATTTTCATGAAAGACTTCTACTTTTTCTTTTCTAACTTCTTTTTTATTAAGCTTTAATTTTGGAACTGCTATTTCAGATCTGCTGACAATGGCCTTGATCCTTAGAGTAACAATTTCAACAGTTTTATTCAGATTATTAAAACCATACCGGTCTAAATGTAAAATATGAAAGTCATTTATAAATTCGGATCCAAATTTAACGGTTAGTTCAAAGGACTGATTTTTGTACCTTACATCTACAAGTCTTTCAAATTCTAAATAATTATTTTCGAGTTCTAAAGACGCTTTTTGTTCAAGTCTTTTATATTGTTTTTTTAAATCATAAAAATTAAAATCTTCACAGTCAAGAAAATACCCCATGCTATAATCCTTAAATGAATCAGCAAACAACATTCCAAGTGCAGATAATACACCGGGATTTAAGGGGAATAGAATATGCTTTATTCCAATTTCTTTTGCCATTTCACATGCATGCAATCCCCCTGCACCACCAAAACTAACAAGAGTAAAATCTCTTGGGTCATATCCCTTTTCAACAGAGATTACCTTTATGGCCTTTTCCATATTAGAATTTGCTACTTTAATAATCATTTCAGCCAGAAGGTAGTCATCAATCTTAAAATGTTTGTTTAATTGTTTTATTGATTTCAATGCAAGAGACTTATCCACCTTCATACGGCCGCCAAGAAAATTATTCTCAACAATTCTTCCCAGTATCAAATTTGCATCTGTTACAGTTGGATAAGGGCTTTCCCCGTAACAGGCCGGGCCGGGATCAGCTCCCGCGCTTTGAGGGCCTACTTTTAATGCCTTTCCGGCATCTATATGTGCTATTGATCCGCCACCGGCTCCAATTGTCAGTATATCAATCATTGGTGTTTTTATGGGTATTCCATCTATTGAACTTTCTGTAGTAAATTTCATATTGTTATCACATAGTGAAATATCTGTAGATGTACCGCCCATGTCATATGTAATAATTTTTTTTATACCAAGTTGTGAAGCTATCTTAAAAGCCCCAACGACGCCACCTGCTGGTCCGGAAGTTATAATCCTTACCGGTTCGATTGAAGCTTGTTCCGTGGTTGTTACCCCGCCATTTGACTGCATGACTTTTATGTTAATTTCGCCTAATTTGTCGCTTAATGACTGCATATAATTCTTTACTTTTGGTATAAGGTATGAATTTACAACCGTAGTAGATGTTCTCTCATATTCTCTGTACTCAGGTACAACAGAAGAAGATAAAGAAACAGGCAAATTTAAATCTTCCAGGATTCTTCCTGCTTCAATCTCATGCTGAGGATTAGCATAAGAATTAATGAAACTGACTGCAATTGTTTCGAAGTCATCAATATCAATCTGTTCAATTAGTTCTTTTATTTCATGACAGTCTAAAGGAATGGATATAAAACCATCATAATTTATTCTTTCTGTAACCCCAATCCTTCGATGGCTGGGAACAAGTGGTGGTGTTTTTTTAAGAAAAAGATCATAAAGTTTTTCTCTGTTTTGTCTTCCGATCTCAAGTATATCTTCAAAACCCAGAGTTGTAAGTAAAAGTACTTTTGCACCCTTTCTCTCAAGAAGTGCATTTGTTGCAACTGTTGTCCCATGTATATAATTTAGGGATTGGCCTGTCTGTAAGTTGAATGTTTTTGTACCACTAAGAATTGCTTGGGATGGATCATTCGGTGTAGAAGGCAATTTATGAATTTTAAAATTATTACCATCAAAATACACAAAGTCGGTAAATGTACCGCCGGTGTCTACACCAAGATATTGCATATTAGAAGATTTAAATAAAAGTTTTTAGTATTTATCCTGTTCTTCCGGATAAATTACATGGACTTTTTCTTCTGCAATTTCTCTGAGTGCGGTAACAACGTGTTTGTTGTCTTTTTCTGATGCTAATGACATTGCACCATTCACAATCTGCTTACCTCTTTTCATAGCAGCTACTGAAAGTGCAAAACGATTTTCTACTTTTTCCAGACAATCTTCTATAGTTACCCTTGCCATAATTACTCCTAATATATATTCTAAACTCTTGTTATATTACATAAGTTATCATGCTTTTAAAGTTTTTATTTAATAAAAAGAGGTTTAGATGAATATAAGCGATTTAACATTTAATGAACAGGGACTATTACCCGTAGTCATTCAGGACCATATTTCCGGCCAGGTATTAATGCTTGCTTATGCCAATAAAGAAGCTGTCAAACTTACCATAGACACTGGATTTACGCATTTTTGGAGCAGGTCAAGAAATAAAATATGGAACAAGGGTGAAGATTCCGGTAATAAACAAAGGGTAAAGGAGATTTATATTGACTGTGACAGTGACACTCTATTGATTATTGTAGAACAGACAGGTGTGGCCTGCCACACGGGTGAACCCACATGTTTTTATACAAAATCTGATTCTACAAAGGTACTTGCCCCTGAATTTAACGGTTCTGAACTTATAAATGTATTTAATGTAATTGAAGATAGAAAAACTAATCCAAAAGAAGGGTCATATGTAAATTCACTACTTGAAGGAAGTATAGACCGTATTCTCAAAAAAATTGGGGAAGAGGCAGGTGAGACAATTATTGCGGCTAAGAATAGTTCGAGAGAAGAATTTATTTATGAAATTACTGACCTATGGTTCCATTCACTTGTACTTCTTTCTAAAATGGGACTTAACCCTGACGAAATAAATAAAGAACTCAGCAGAAGGTTTGGAAAGAAAAAAGAAGATTATACGCTGGACTGAAACGTTTATCTGTTTTTCTTTGGCCTGTCTTTTTCCTCTATATATTCACCAAGTGAAGTCTGTGCCCTGACTGATGGGGGTAGATTTGAAAGGTCAGGTTTTGGCATATCAGTGGACAAATCACTGGTGAAGGCAAAGCTGGATATTACTTTTTCTATTTTCTTCTTTTCACCACATGGACATTTAACATTTTTTTCATCTTCGGGAAAATAAATTAATTCTGAGAATCTGTAATTTTGAAGGTTTATTAAAACCAGTGTATTACCTTCGTTGAGATAAAAATCCATAAACACCGCATCTTTTACAGTTTTACCGTGTTTTGCGACTATTTTATTTTTTTCAAGATCAACAACTTCTATCGCATTTATATTATCATATTTATTTACAAGGTCTGTCACTGATTTTTTACTTATACTTTTTTCAAGTCCCTGTAAGGAATTATCAACATTATCTCTGCATTTAATACATTCAAATTCATATAATGGCATTTAGGTACTCCCTATCTGTTGAAATACTGGTTTAAATGGTCCTGGCCAACCCAGTTTTGCTGTTCTTCGTCTTTTTGTACTTTATAGTCCATATGGAACTTCAGGTCATCACCGGGTTTCGGTGCTCTTTTGTTTTTATCATCAAATATTGCCCTGAATGTAGAAAAGACCCTTCTTACTGATTTACTTTTTTTACATAACGGGCAACTTAGCCCTTTTTCATCTTTTTTATCAGTTATAAGTTCACTAAAACGAAAATTCTTTAGTTCCATATATAAAACTTTATTTTCGATTGAATACTTAAATCTTCTAATATTTGGGGTATCTTTTTCGCCTACAGAAAATCCTTTCTTATCTTTTTCCTGGATCTCAATAAAGCAAATATTAGGATTATTCTTTATAGTATTTGCTGCATTTTTATTATTTAATTTTTCTACTAATGCATCAATGTCTTTATTGTATGCTTCCATGCAGCTATCGCACTCATATTCATATAATGGCATAAATTATGCTCCAAATTATTATAAAATTTAAAACCTGAGTATAACTAAAATATTATAATAGTGAAATTATAGTCCTTATAAAGAAAAACCCTCAATATTTATTTTGAGGGTTTTTCTATTTTGTCTTATCTTATTTTTAATTATTCTCTGGCACTTTCAGCCGGACCAGAACCCGAAGGTGTAAATCCGCTGTTTGTGGTTAATAGTATCTTATCTATCCTGCTACCGTCTTCCCTCATCCATAGATTTATCTCCTGAAAACCACTTCCCACTGTAACACTTGCATCAGGTGCTCCTCTCATTCTTGCCTTGGTCCACACAAAGCTGCTGCAGTTATTTGTCAACTGCATTCTGTTAGCAGTTGTATTTACTGCCCCGTTAGCTCCGGCATGTGCAGAATCATTGCCACTATCGCTTCCGCATCCCCTTAACCACACAAAATATGTGCCAGGATTTGTGAAGTTCACCTGATAAATAAGTTCAGGGCTATTTGTAGTATAACCCGTGTTAAAACTAACACCGGTATTTGGTCGGGATTCCATATAACCCGTACCTGAAAACCCGCCCTGGTTTGTTCTTAATTCCCAGTTCTTTGAACTTCGGCTTATTATATCGTCATAGTTCTCTGCTTCCATTACTACTTCTCCACCTGACTCGACAAATGGCCCTGTACCTCCTGGGGGAGTGTCTAAATCAAAGACTGCTGTACACGTTTTATTTGATGTCATTGTAACCTGAGCGTCTGCACAGTCAGGATCACCGTTCCACTGAATAAATGTTGAACCGCTATCAGCAGCTGGTGTTAAAGTTACTACTTCATTTTCATCATAATCACCACTACAGTCCAATCCGCAGTTAATTCCTCCCGGACTGCTTGTTACATCTCCTGTACCTGTACCGCCATTGGTCTGTACGTTAAGAGTAAATGTTGTTGGGGGTAATAAATCAAAGACTGCAGTACATGTTTTGTTTGATGTCATTGTTACCTGCCCGTCTGAGCAGTCAGCATCACCGTTCCACTGAATAAATGTTGAACCGCTATCAGCAGCTGGTGTTAAAGTTACTACTTCGTTTTCATCATAATCACCACTACAATCCGCTCCGCAGTTAATTCCTCCCGGACTGCTTGTGACATCTCCTGTACCTGTACCGCCATTGGTCTGAACATTTAATGTAAAAATTTCTACAGGTGGTGGGTCATCATCCCTTGTACTCTCTGCAGGGCCAAACCCTGAAGGTGTATCATTGCTTGTTGTAAGCAGTATCCTGTCTACACGGCTACCATCTTCTCTCATCCATAGGTTTATTTCATGTATACCGCTGCCCGGAACATTTATAGTTGCATCAGGAGCGCCGCTCATCCTTGCTCTGGTCCATACAAAACTGCTACAGTTATTTATCAGCTGCATTCTGTTGGCAGTTGTATTTTGCTGGCCGTTTATTCCGGCATGCACTGAATCATCACCCCCGCTGGACCCACATCCTCTTACCCAGACAAAATATGTCCCCGGATTCGTAAAGTTTACAAGGTAGTTAAGCTCAGGGCTGTTACTTATGTAGTTAGTATTATTACTAGTTCCATTATTGGGAAGTGATTCCATGTAACCGGGGCCTGAAAACCCGCCCTGCACAGTCCTTAGCTGCCAGTTGTCGGTATTGCCTGGATTATTTTCATCAAAATTTTCAGCTTCAATAACTACTTCGCCGTTTATTTCATTAAAAGGTCCTGTATTTCCATTGTTACAGTCAGGGTCAGAGAAACAGTCACTGTCATTACAGTCTATTGGCCCGTCTCCGTCATTATCTATACCGTCAGTACATTCACCCGCATTAGTTCCTTCGGGATCTGCAGGTGGATTATTTGACAGAATCCAACCTATATCTTCAAGCAAAGCCAGTGAGAATGTAAGGTCATGTTCATCAACTACAAGAGATGGTTCCATTATCTCATGTGGAAACACCGCAGTGTCATAGTGGCTTGTTGAAGAGCCCCCCTGATACGGTGAAGGTGCATACATCTGAATATACTCATTTCCGCTAATAGTCCTTGTACCGGCAGTTTTCTGGTTTACAATCTCTCTCACACTGAGACCTTCCCATAAAAGGCCATTGCCTGAAAGGATAGCAGCCTGCCTCGTACTGTTATTCGCAGAATCAAGTTGTGTTAAATTATCATCAATTAAAAACCTGTCGTATACCGAAGGAAATGGTGCATTAAGAAATGCGCCACTTGAAGTAATCTGACTTGAAAATCCAAGTCCGTGAATAATTTCATGTATAACCGTAGTTACAAAATCAATTGTGCCGGGTGGGTTATTGGCATCAGTTCCATAATACCATTGTGTACCACCAAGACAGTTAGGATTGCCATTAAGATTAGAATTGAATGTAGCAGTTATATCGGGGGATCCACTCAGGTCACTTCCGGCATATGAATTAGCAAGCGCTTGTGGATAAAAGGTTCCGGGAATGGGTGCATTTGTAAAATCCCTGTGTACCGTTAAAGCACCGGCTTGTCCAAGTATGGCTGAATTACTACTGCAAGACAAAGAATTAAAATTGGCCCTGACCTGAATTACCACATTGCTTTCAAGTTCGTTACCAAGCAGCTGAGCTGCATAAAGAAAAGAATTCAATCTTGCCTGTCCTACCGTAGTTGCATTATTTCCCGGTGCTCCTGCAAAAGAACTATTATCATTTAAACCTTCATTAGATCCGTCATTATTAATAATAGTAATTGTTGCTGAATAAACACTAACTGAAACAAAACTACTGCAAACCAGTAAAAGAATTAGTATGTAGCTATTGATATTATTCATGTGAATGTTCATGTTCTCTTTTACACTCCGTAGTTTGTTTTCCATTTTCATCAATTGTTATTTTTGTACTGTGCTGAAAGTTTTCGGGCATTATCACTGTGGCACTACCGTCAGGATGGATAATTTCTTCAGGTTTCTGAATAATCTCATCACCTTCACCAAAAACTGAGTTATTAGGCTGAACTATCTGAGACTCTTCTTCGGGCTGGCTAATTAATTCGCCTGTATCCGGATCAATATAGACCTTAAGGCCCTGCTGAGTTGGTGGAGTTTTTTGGATTACTTCCTTTTCGTTTGAGTTATTAGCCGTTTCCGATTTTGGATTAACACCTTCGGCATGCGACCAATTAAATGCAAAAAAAGAAGCTGTGAATAAAAATAGAAAAAGTATTAATAATTCTTTAGGCAAAAAATAAGAATTTCTTAAAAGCATAACAAGTAGACTCTCCCAGGGCTTTAATTTGAAAAATATTTTGGAATAAGGATAAAAATTTACAGGTGGGTAAAATAAGTAAAAATACTTTTATTAACTTATCGGTAATTCAGCCACCATAGTAATCATCCTTAGGCCTGTAACTTTGCGTCCCGTATTTTCATACGGTTTGCCCTTTCTATTAATTGATAGATAATTATATTATCAACTTTATCAATTGCAATAACCAATATTGGATATTTTGTAATATATTTATAATTATAAATTAATTTCAACCTAAGTTAATTCAATTTATTTATCGAGGAATCAATACATGACCTGCTCACTTATTCAAATCAAGAGAATAGACAAAATTTGTATCATAAGCTTAAACAACCCGGATAAAAGAAATGTCCTGACTATAGATATGTTAAATGAAATCACAAGACTTCTAAATCAGCTAAAAACAGAAGACGTTATTAGGTGTGTAGTAATAAGGGGGGAAGGCGGTAAAGCATTTTCTTCCGGGTATGACATATCAGCTATTAATAATAATGATATGATGCGTGAATTTGGCAATAGTCATCCACTTGAAGACTGTTTTAAAGCAATAGAAGATTTCCCCTACCCGGTAATAGCCATGATAAACGGCCACGTTTTCGGTGCAGGGCTGGAACTTGCACTTACATGTGATATAAGAATTTGTGCAGACTTTATAAAGATTGGAATGCCGCCTGCAAAGCTTGGTGTAGTATATTCATATTCGGGCACAAAAAAATTCCTTAATCTCATTGGAACTGCAAATACACGTGAAATTTTTCTTACCGGCAAACCAATAAGTGCAGACAGGGCAGAAAAAATAGGTCTTGTAAATCATTGTATAGATACATTAAAGCTTTACCATTTTACTATGGACATGGCATCTGAAATATCCGAGAATGCTCCACTTTCACTTAAGACAATGAAGCAGCTTTTTAATATCTGGCACAGGAATCAGCCAATTTGTGAAGAAGATGAAGAACTAATTAAAAACCTTTTTACAACAGTACAGGAAAGCGAAGATTATCTTGAAGGACAAAAGGCTTTTCAGGAAAAAAGAAAACCTGTATTTAAAGGAAAATAACTCAGCTAAGATAACCAATCTCTCTTATAAGGCTTTCATTCTCTGTCCATTTTTCTTTTACTTTAACCCATAGCTCAAGAAAAACTTTGGTCCCAAGTATTGATTCAATTTCCAGTCTTGCCTGGTTACCTACGGTCTTAAGCATCTCACCCTGCTTGCCAATAATAATTCCCTTATGACTCTTTCTTTCAACAAAGATTACTGCAGCAATCCTGATTATACCTTTATCGGGGTTTTCAATAAACTCTTCTACCATAACCGCGGTTTTATAGGGAATTTCCTCTTTTGTAAGGTTAAATATTTTTTCCCTGATAATCTCGGCTGCAAGAAACTTTTCCGGCTGGTCAGTATAGATATCATCGGGAAAATATCTTACACCTTCGGGTAATTTTTTTTCTAAAACATTTTTAAGTTCTTCAACGCCGTCAGATTTGATTGCCGATACAGGAATAATATCTGATATTTTTTCTCCATACTCATTTGCCCTTTTGATAATTGGTAATAGATCATGTTTTATAATTTTATCAATTTTATTTAAAACAAGTATTACAGGGGTTGTGATATTCTTAATTATTTCCCTGTCTCCCCTTGCAAATGGACGAGTGGCATCTATAACCATAAGGATAATATCAGCCTCATCAATTGAATTCATTGATGCCTGTACCATTGATTTCTGAAGTTTTCCCCTTGCCTGTTCAATCCCTGGAGTATCCAGAAATATCATCTGGGAATTCTTAGTGTTGTAAATTCCCCTTATCCTGTTTCTTGTCGTATTCGGCTTATTGGATACTGCTGCAACCTTTTCTCCAATAACAGAATTTACGAGTGTGGATTTACCAACATTTGGCCTTCCGATCACCGCAATAAACCCTGATTTAAAGACTTTTTGTGATTCTTTGATAATAATTTCTCCCGGGTGCATTAATTCTTGCTAATATAACTTATTAAGGTTAACATTGTTAGCCAATTTTAGAGGTAAGAAATGTTAGATTTAATCGGCAACTGGAAAAGAACAAAATACTGTGGAAATGTAGGGATTGACGACGTAGGAAACGAAGTCATTCTTATGGGCTGGGTACAGTCAAACAGGGACCATGGAGGCGTTATATTTATAGACCTCAGGGACCGTGAAGGTATTTGCCAGGTTGTATTTAATCCTGAACATAACACAGAAACACATAAAACTGCAGAATCCGTAAAAGATGAATGGGTAATTGCCGTTAAAGGAAAGGTTTCAAACCGTACTCCTGAAACAGTAAATCCTAACATCAAAACAGGCGCGATAGAGATTATCGTCGATGAAATTAAAATATTAAACACTTCGAGTGTAATTCCATTCCTTATTGAAGACGAAATAAGTGTAGATGAACTCTTAAGGCTAAAGTACAGGTTCCTTGACCTCAGGCGCAATACAATGAAGGACAATCTTGTATTACGGCACAAGATCGCTTCTGCATCCCGCAACTTTCTTAATAAAGAAGGTTTTCTTGAAATTGAAACTCCCTACCTTACCAAGTCCACACCCGAAGGTGCAAGGGATTTTATAGTTCCCAGCAGACTGAACCCGGGTGAATTTTATGCACTCCCCCAGTCCCCGCAGATACTAAAACAAACACTCATGGTTTCCGGCTTTGACAAGTACTACCAGGTCGTCAGATGCTTCAGGGATGAAGACCTGAGGGCCGACAGACAGCCCGAATTCACACAGATAGACCTGGAAATGTCTTTCGTTGATGAAAATGATGTTATGTCTACGGTAGAAGGAATGATAAAAGAGATCTTTAAGGAAGCAAAGGGAATTGAACTTGATATGCCGTTTAAAAGAATGTCTTATCACGAATCAATGGAGAAGTACGGAAATGACAGGCCAGACACAAGGTTTGGGCTTGAGCTTCAGAATATTTCTGAAATATTCAGGGATTCAGAGTTTAAAGTTTTCAGGGAAGCTGTTAAAAAGGGCGGAATTATCAAAGCACTTAACTTAAAGGGCCGGGGTAATGATTTATCAAGGAAAGATATTGATGACCTTACTGATGAAGCAAGAACTCTTGGTGCAAAGGGACTGGCGTGGATAAAAGCCCAGGAAAAAGAACTACAGTCCCCAATTATTAAGTTTTTCTCTGAAGATGAAATTGAAAAACTAAAAACACAGCTAAACATAGAACATGGAGATATAGTCTTCTTCGGTGCCGATACCAGTTATATAGTAAATATGGTCCTGTCTAATCTCAGGTTAAAACTGGCAGAAAAAATGGGCTTAGTAGATCATTCCAGTTTTGAATTGCTATGGATCGTTGATTTCCCTCTTTTTGATTACGACGCAAATGACAAAAGATATGTAGCACTTCACCACCCATTCACTTCTCCTAAAGATGAAAGTATTGATAAAATAGAAACTGACACGGTAAATGTTCTCTCTAAAGCATATGATATTGTACTAAACGGCGTTGAAATTGGCGGCGGCAGTATCAGGATACACAGAAAGGATATTCAGGAAAAAGTCTTTAAAACAATCGGTCTTAGTGATGAAGAAGCAAATGATAAATTTGATTTTCTGTTAAACGCACTTGATTTTGGTGCCCCTCCTCATGGGGGAATCGCCCTTGGACTGGACAGAATAGTAATGCTGCTTACCGGAAGTGAATCAATAAGGGATGTTATTGCATTTCCTAAAACGCAAAAAGGGTCATGCCCGCTTACCGCCGCTCCATCAGAAATAGGCATTGAACAGGTACTTGAACTTGGCCTTAAAATAGATAAAAAAACCGAAGAAAATAAGGATAAAAACGACTAACTCTGATTTACAACTTTAACTGTTACAGTTAACCTTCTATAATTACTCATATTTATATTATATCCAATAAAACAATCGTCAAAATTCATGTATTTTTATAGAAAGTTAAAATTATTAGAAATTATGTTTAAGTTAATAAAAAATATTCATTAATTTAGGCAGTTTACTTTATATTAAATTGTGCTATCATTTAAGCCGTTTGATGATTATATTTATTTATAAAAATTTAATATTCCAGGGAGAAAGATGAGTCTTTTAGACGAATTTCACGGACCTAATTCCGGGTATATTTTAGAACTTTACGATAAGTATCTTGAAGATCCCTCTTCTGTTGACCCAAAAACACGAAAAATTTTTGATTTATGGAAACCGGAACTTAATGGTTCGGGGATTGAAGCATTAAACCAGGCTACTGCAACCAATGGTCAGGCTGTCCATTCGGGGATAGACATAGATAAAGCTGTATCGGTATCTAATCTTGCCCAGGCCATTAGACGACACGGGCATATGGAAAGTAATATCAATCCGCTTGAAGATCCCCCAAAAGGTGACCCTACCCTTAATCCAAAAATGCACGGACTTACCGACACTGATTTACAGAGAATGCCTTCGAGTCTTGTTGGCTGGCCAATTGCAGAACAGACTGCAAATGCATATGATGGAATTGCTAAACTTAGGAAACTGTATTCAGGCACCATAGGTTACAACTACGACCATATTTATGAAGCAGAAGAAAGAAAATGGTTAAGAGAATCAATTGAAACACTTGCCTTTAGGGCACCAAACTATCCAATCGATACCGAGATGCTGCTTGACAGTGTTACACAGGTTGAAGTGTTTGAAAGGTTCCTGCACAAAATATTTCCGGGAAAGTTCAGGTTCTCAATTGAAGGTGTTGATATGCTTGTACCTATGCTCAACGAGCTTGTAGGGCTTGCAGCAAAATCTGACATTAACAACATTATTCTTGGCATGGCTCATCGCGGCAGACTCAATGTTATGCACCATGTAATGAATAAAACATACAAGTACGGATTAATTAAATTTAAGGACCCGGTTCACAACAGGGACTTTAATGATGACCTTGGATGGACAGGTGATGTTAAATACCACGAATCTGCCAGCAGGTCTGTCAGCAATGGCAAAGCATTCGACATGAGAATTGTCCTTGCCCCTAACCCAAGCCATCTTGAATCGGTTAACCCGGTGGTACAGGGCATGTCCCGTGCATCAGGTACTGTAGAAAGCGATAAAGGCGGGCCTGTATTTGACCCAACAGTATCAATACCTGTACAGATTCACGGAGATGCCGCATTTATGGGACAGGGCATAAATGCCGAAACACTTAATCTATCCCTGCTGCCCGGTTATTACACAGGCGGTACTATTCATATAATTACTAACAATCAACTCGGTTTTACAACACTCCCGTCCGACAGTAGAAGTACACTTTATGCAAGTGACCTTGCCAAAGGTTTTGAGATACCTATTGTGCATGTGAATGCTGATGATGCGGAAGCATGTATTGAAACCATGAGACTGGCATATTCTTATGTACAGTTATTTAAAAAGGATTTCCTGATTGACCTTGTTGGATACAGGAAACACGGCCACAATGAAAGTGACGAGGCCAAGTTCACTCAGCCTCTTATTTACAACACAATAGACAATCACCCTTCAGTGAGGGAAATTCTTGCAAACAAATTAATTGATGAAGGCAAGATAACCCAGGATGATGCTGATGCAGTAGTACAAAAATATACAGATATATTAACAAGTGAATTTGAGTCACTACAGCCCGATGACTTACCGGAAGAAAAAGTACCTGACCCTCCTCCGCCTGGAGCAGCCAAAAAAGCGGTTACTTCTGTTGAAGGAAGTAAACTTATTCAGCTTAACAGTGAACTTTTACAAACTCCGGCAGATTTTAATATAAATAAAAAAATAAAAAGAATCCGTGACAGACGGCTCAACATACTGGATAACCCCAATGAAAAGAATATTGACTGGTCAATGGGTGAGGAACTTGCTTATGCTTCAGTGCTGGCTGACGGAATACCGATAAGAATTACAGGCCAGGACTGCGAACGTGGTACATTCAGTCACCGTCATGCAGTACTGCATGATGAAATTAACGGCAGGGTATTTACACCACTTCAGTATATTCCAATGGCAAAAGCTTCTTTTGAGATTCACAACAGCCCGCTTACTGAGAACGCATGTATAGGCTTTGAATATGGTTACAATATTCAAAAACCTAACACACTTGTAATCTGGGAAGCACAGTACGGCGATTTCATAAACGGAGCACAAACAATAATAGATGAGTATTTTGTTTCCGCGCGTGCAAAATGGGGACAAATGCCTTCACTTGTACTACTTCTTCCCCATGCATATGAAGGACAGGGCCCTGACCATTCCAGCGGAAGGCTAGAAAGATTCTTAATGCAGGCAGCCGAATACAATATGAGGATTGTAAACTGTACAACTTCTGCACAGCTGTTTCACGTACTTAGAAGGCAGGCATTGCTTCTTGAAATAGACCCTCTGCCTCTTGTAATTATGACTCCAAAAGGACTTTTAAGGAATCCACAGGTTGCTTCTTCGTTAACTGAATTAACAGAAGGTAAATGGCAGCCGGTAATTGATGATCCAATGGACAATAAGCAGGCCGCTAAAGTTAAGAGATTAATCTTTTGCAGCGGAAAGGTCTATGTTGACCTTATTTCCAGCGAACTTAGGGAAAAGAACCCCGATATTGCCATTGCCCGTATTGAACAGCTTTACCCAAGACCAAAAGATGAAATAAAAGAAATTTTCGCAAGATATAAAAAATTAAAAGAAGTTGTATGGGTTCAGGAAGAACCACAGAATATGGCGGCCTGGAAATATATGCTGCCTTTCTTCCGTAGAAAAATTCTGCAGAAACGTTATCCTTTGCATTATATTGGAAGAAAAAGATTTACAAGCCCAGCTGAAGGGTCGGCATCAATGCACAAATACAACCAGGATTTACTGATCAAGCAGGCATTCAGCATTGATAAGGTTGTCGAGGGTAATGAGAAAAGCGGAATTACCTGGCATAAGGACATTTAATAAATAACTATTCTGGAGATTTTATATGGCTACCGATATTTTAGTACCACACTTAGGAGATTCCGTTCTTGAAGCTACCATTATCAAATGGGTTAAACAGGAAGGAGATTTTGTAAACACAGGTGATACAATCCTTGAACTTGAAACTGAAAAGGCTAACTTTGAGGTTGCTGCAGAGACAAGTGGTGTATTAAAATCTATCGGAAGAATTGAAAATGAAGATGTTGAAGTTGGTGATGTACTTGGATCAATTGATTCTTCAGCCAAACCGAAAGAAAGCAGTCCTAAAACAGAAGGTCAGTCCCCACAGGTAAAGACTGAAGAAATAAAAAATGACACACCAGCCCCAAATAATGAAATCAAAGCTACACCTGTAGCCCAAAACATAGCAAAACAGGAAAACATTGATCTTGCAAATGTAGCTCCAACAGGAGTAGGCAATAAAATTACTAAAGATGATGTTAACAAACATTTACAATCATTCCCTGAAAAAACTGCAAAATCCGAGAATGTTACAGGCACAGTGACAAATGATCTTTTCCCGTCTCTTTCACAGCTAAACTCAGACCGCGAAAGAAGGGTTAAGATGTCCCGTAGAAGAAGGACTATAGCAAGGCGTCTAAAAGAGGCACAAAACAGCGCTGCAATCCTAACAACATTCAACGAAATTGATATGAGCAGTGTTATGAGTCTCAGAAAAAGAAGGAAAGATGAATTTAAGGAAAAATACGGCGTAGGACTTGGTTTTTCTTCTTTCTTCGTAAAAGCATGTGTAGGTGCACTAAAACTTTTCCCTGAACTAAATGCCGAGATTCAGGATGAAGAAATTGTTTACAAGAACTATTACGATATCGGTGTTGCCATTGGTGCTGATGAGGGCCTTGTAGTGCCGGTAATTCGTGAAGCAGACAGAAAAAGTTTTGCAGAGATTGAGCAGGATGTAAAAGATTATGCCGTAAAAGCCAATGACGGGTCACTTACTCTCGATGAACTTATGGGTGGCACATTTTCGATAACTAATGGCGGCGTATTTGGATCACTTATGAGCACGCCAATTATCAACCCGCCGCAGGTAGGAATTCTTGGTCTTCATAAAATCGACCAGAAACCTGTTGTGATTGATGGTGAAATAGTCATAAGGCCGATGATGTATGTTGCACTAAGTTATGACCACAGGATTGTAGACGGCAAAGAAGCCGTACAGTATCTTGTAAAGATTAAAGAACTTATAGAAGACCCCGAAGCACTTTTGATTGAAGGGTAATTTATAAGGATCAGGATATAAGGTTAAGCTCCAGCATTTCACCCCATTTCTTTTCTACAAGCTGTTTTAATTTAGGGGCACTTGTTAATTCCGGATCCGAACTAACAAGTTTTAATGCACTGTCCCTTGCCTCTGATAATATTTTCCAGTCTCTTATAATATTAGCAAAATTAAAAGTTGGTATACCTGATTGCTTTGTCCCCAGGAAATCACCGGGGCCTCTGAGCTTTAAGTCCGCCTCAGCAATTTTAAATCCATCATTTGTCTTAGTCATAATATCCAGTTTATAATCGGCATTTTCCGATAATGCATAGTTAGCTACAAGCATACAGACCGACTTACTGCTGCCTCTCCCTATCCTACCCCTTAGCTGGTGAAGCTGGGATAATCCGTATCTCTCAGAATTTTCAATTAACATTATTGTCGCATTTGAGACATCAACCCCTACCTCGACTACAGTAGTTGATACAAGCAGCTGTACTTTGTTTGAAAGAAATTCTTTCATAACTGATTCTTTTTCTTCATTATTCATCCTGCCGTGAAGTAACCCAACCTTAAATTCCGGGAATATTTCACTACTTAGTGTTTCAAACTCTTTAGTTGCATATTTAATATGCTGAAAATCAGGGTTTTCGGACTCGTCAATAAAAGGGCATACAACATAACACTGCCTGCCTTTATCCAGTTCTTTTTTAATAGTATTATATATTTCTAATCTGTTTCGTTTACTGTCTTTATAAAGTTTAGTCGATATTTCTTTTCTGCCTGGCGGCAGTTCATCAATGACGGAAATATCAAGGTCCCCGTAAACAGTTATAGCCAATGTCCGTGGTATAGGTGTTGCAGTCATAACAAGCACATCAGGGCTTTGCCCTTTATCCATGAGTCTTGCCCTTTGCAGAACACCAAAGCGGTGTTGCTCATCAATCACTACAAATCCAAGGTTTTTAAATTTAACGTTATCTTCTATAAGGGCATGAGTACCAACTACTATGTGAGCTTCACCAGAGCTTATTAAGTTATTGATTGTCTTTTTTTCTTTAGCTTTAATTCCGCTTTTTAGTAATACGACTTTTATACCGAATTTCTCAAGCATCTTTGAGATAGTACTAAAATGCTGTTCACAAAGTATTTCAGTCGGTGCCATTAATACGGACTGATAACCGTTTTCAACAGCAGTCAGCATAGATATAACCGAGACAATGGTCTTACCGCTGCCTACATCACCCTGCAGCAGCCTGTTCATGGGATAAGACAAATTCATGTTCTCATATATTTCTCCCAATACCCTTTCCTGGGCACTTGTGATTTTAAAAGGCAATACAGAAATAAATTTTTTAACTAACTTACCTTCGCTCTTAAACGAAATACCCTTATTTTGTTTAAACTCTTTCTTTTTAAGGCTAAGGCCAATCTCAAGTAGAAAAAATTCAAAAAATGAAACTGTTCTGTGAGCTATGGAACCATAAATATCCTGAGTAGAACTTATATCTATAATTTTTTCTGTTGATTTTGGGAACTGTACTTCCTTTACAGACTCGGAAATGCTGCTCAGTTTATACTCTTTTCTTATTGGATCGGGAATTATATCACTTAATCCGTCTGCAAACCCGTCGACAACTATTTTTAGAATACTCCTGATTCTTTTTTGTGTAAGTCCTTCGGTTAGTGGATAGATTGGGACAATTCTGCCAAAGTGAGTTGTATCTTCTGTATCTTCATCTTCAGCATATATTTCTACATCCTCGGGCCTTGGATGTATTATCTGTAAGTTTTTTTTATATTTATTATATGAGACTTCACCGCTTACAACAATCTTTGCACCCGGCGTATATGTTTTTTTCAGATATTTTTCGTTTGCGGTAAACCAGACCAGGTTTAAAGTTCCTGTACCGTCAGAGATCAAAACATTAAATATTCTCCTGGACCTCATTCTCGTTACATTTAAATCTATAATATTTCCAAAAACAACAACCCTTTCAATTTTATTTATTGAAGATATTTTTTTTATATTTCGCCTGTCTTCATATTTCCTGGGAAAATAGAACAAAAGATCCTCTATACATTGAATATCTTTTTTTGATAACAGTTCAGATATCCTTGGCCCAACACCTTTTAAATAACGCACCGGGTCACTTAAATTCAACTCTCCTTTACTATCTTTTTCCTGACTCTGAGTAGAATTGCTTTGGGAAGAGCAACTATTATTTAGATTAACTATATGCTGTAACGCACTGTTAATAATAGATACTTTGTTGTCATAAGATTTATTTTCGAAGTTATTAAAACTATCCTTAATAACTGATAATTCTTTTTTTATTTTTAAATCCCGTACTTCTGAAATTATCTTTAGGGAGATATCATCTATAACTTTTTCGAGATTTTTTACTTTACTAAGGTTTTTAAAACTGTTTTTAGAAGCAAATTTAAGAGGTTTTTCCAGTACTTCAAGTTGGTGGGCAAGATCTGTAGACATCAAACCTTATTTTACAGGATATATAAAAAATGAGAACAGCTTATGCTGTACTTGCGTCTTTTTCAGTTTTTTCTTCTTTTGTTTCTTTTTCTTTCTTAACTTCTTTTATCGGGTCTCCATCTTTATTCATTTTTACGATGGTTTTACATTCCGGGTAGCCGGAACAGCCGAGAAATTTACCATACCTGCTCTGCCTTACTACCATATGCTTACCGCAATTTTCACATTTAACATCTTCACGTATTTCCGGTGCTACTTTTTCTTTTATCCTGATTTTGCCATCTTCATCATAATCAAACGGTTTGGCATTTTTACAGTCGGGGTATTTAGAGCATGAAAGAAACTCCCCTCTTCTTCCCCATTTAACAATCATCGGAGAGTTGCACTGTTCACATGATATATCAGTAGGGATACCTTCTACCTTAAGGCTTTTAAGTGTTTCTTCTGCCTCATCCAGTCTTTTTGCAAAACCGGTATAAAATCCCTGGAGTAAATCTACCCAGTTTACATTCCCTTCTTCAACACTATCAAGTTTTTCTTCCATTTCCGCCGTAAACTGTACATCCATAATTTCCGGGAACCCTTCAATGAGAAGGTCATTTACAGAGCATCCGAGTAACGTTGGGCTTAAGCGTTTTCTTTCACTGGTTACATATCCCCTGTCCTGTATTGTATAGAGGATAGCTGCATATGTTGATGGACGGCCAATACCTTTTTCCTCAAGTTCCTTAACAAGTGAACTTTCTGTAAACCTTGGTGGCGGCTGTGTAAAATGCTGTTTCGGGTCGAAGTTTAAGAAATCAAGTACTTCACCCTCTTCCAAAACCGGAAGAATCCTGCTTTCATCTTTCTTATCTTCGTTCTTTTCTTCTTCTTCCTTACCTTCTGTATATATCCTGGTAAAACCGTCAAATTTAATTATGGAACCGGTAGCCCTGAACTTGGCTTCACCTACTTTTATATCAACACTTGTCTGGTCATAAATGGCCGGCTTCATCTGACTGCTTACAAGCCTTTTCCAAATAAGATCATAAAGCCTGAACTCATCTTTACCGAGATACTTCCTTAGTTCTTCAGGTGTTTTATCAACAAATGTAGGCCTTATAGCTTCATGGGCGTTCTGTGCGGATTTTTTAACTTTAAAAGTATTAGCCTTATCGGGAAGGTAGTTATTCCCATAGATATTTGTTATAAAATTTCTGATTTCTTCAAGTGCATTCTCAGATAACCTTACAGAGTCAGTTCTCATATAGGTTATTAAACCTACCGGGCCTTCACTACCAAGCTCTATCCCTTCATAAAGTTTCTGCGCAAGAGTCATTGTCTTTCTTACTGAAAACCCCAGTTTTCTTGATGCGTCCTGCTGAAGAGTACTTGTTATAAAAGGTGCAAGTGATTTCCTGGATCTTTCTTTTCTTGTGATTTTATCAACTACAAAATCTTTTTCTTTTATTGATTCTAAAACTTCGTTGGTTTCTTTTTCATTGTTAAGTTCAATTTTTTCACCTTTAAAACTGTGAATAGACGAAAGGAAAGAAGCTGATTCGTTATCTGTCTTCTTTTTTACTAATGCATCAAGTGACCAGTATTCCCTTGGTACAAATTTCTCAATCTCTCTTTCCCTTAATACCACCAGGTTGAGTGCTACACTCTGTACACGTCCGGCACTCAGCCCCCTTCTGACTTTTTTCCAGAGTATAGGACTTACTTTGTATCCGACAATTCTGTCAAGAATACGCCTTGCCTGCTGGGCTTCAAACCTGTCTTTACTTATTTTTGTCGGGTTATTAATGGATTCAAGGACCGCATTTTTTGTAATCTCATGGAACAAGACCCTTTCAGCCTTATCTCCAAGATTGAGTTTATTGGCAATGTGCCAGGCTATCGCTTCACCCTCTCTGTCGGGGTCAGAAGCCAGATACACCTTTTCGGCTTTATTTGCAGCTTTCTCCAGCTGGTTAAGGTATTTTTTCTTGCCTCTTATTACGATATAATCAGGCCTGAAACCTTCCTCTATGTCTACACCAAGTCTGCTGCTTGGAAGGTCTATTAAGTGTCCGGAAGAAGCTTCAACCTGAAAGTCGCTTCCTAGATACTTTTTAATTGTTTTTGCTTTTGCAGGTGATTCTACAATCACTAATGATTTTGGCATTTTTATAATCCAATTTTGTGAACTTAATACCTAAATAAGAATAAAAGACAATACCGCCATTCTTTTTACCCTTCTAAATATAGCTATAATTAATAAAATAATATTTACAATTTAATTTAGTGCAATATCAATGCTCCTGGCAAATTCTCTGTTATTTTTATACCATTCTACTGATAATGCTATACCTTCTTCAAGATTATATTTTGGTTCCCAGCCAAGTATATTTCTTGCTTTGAGAATTTCAGCCCATGTTGCATGAACATCGGCTTTTTGTTCTGATTTATTAATTATCCTGGCTTTCTTATCCGTTAAGACTTCAATTTGTGAAATTAATTCTTTCATTTTTAGTGGTTGATCATTACCGAGATTTATTATTTCAAATCCTACCTTCTTAAGCGCTAAGATTGTGCCCTCGGCTATATCATCCACATAGGTAAAATCGCGTTCATGATTGCCATCTCCGTAAAGTATCAGGTCCTCTTCCTCCGTTATCCATCTGATAAACCTGAAGGGGCTCATGTCAGGCCTTCCTGCAGGTCCATATACGGTAAAATATCTTAGGACAGAAATATCAATTCCATACAGCTTGTTGTAAGTGTAACAGATATTTTCAGCCGCTTTCTTTGATGCTGCATATGGAGAAAGGGTTCTGTCAGTATTCATATCTTCTTTGAAAGGTGTTTTATTTTCACCGTACAAACTTGATGTTGAGGCCTGTACAAACTTAGTAACGTTATTTTTTATACATAATTCGAGAAGATTAACAGTACCGACAACATTGGTATTTATATACTCCTGGGGCATCTGTATACTGGCCCTCACCCCGGCCCTTGCTGCTAGATTAATTACAGCATCTATATCCGAATTGTTTAAAAATATATTTTCAAGAGAAGCTATATCGGTAATGTCATATTTATAATATTTAAAACTATCTGATTCTTTCAGTTTATTGAGGCGGTATATTTTTAATTTATTGTCATATGCTTCATTTAGATTATCTATTCCAATCACAGAATGGCCCTTATTAATAAGTATTTCACATACCCTTGATCCAATAAATCCTGCACATCCTGATACAATAATATTCATTTTATCTTTTTTTTAGTTTTTATATACCTATTGCAAAATACTTAAATCCCGATTTCTCAAGCATCCTTCGATTATAAAGATTCCTGCCGTCAAATATTACATTTGAATTCATAACTGAACTTATATGATTAAAATCAGGCTGACGGTATTCACTCCACTCTGTACAAATTACAAGTGCATCTTTATCTTTACAAGCATCATAATTTGTTTTGGAGTATTCGATTCTTTCACCAAAGATTTCCATAACATGGTGCATTGATGAAGGGTCATGAACTGAAATCACAGCACCCAGCTCAAGAAGTTTTTCTATAAGGAAAAGCGATGGTGCTTCCCTTATATCATCGGTATTAGGTTTAAAAGAAAGTCCCCAGATTCCAATTTTTTTGTTCTTAATTTCATCCTTAAAATAATTTTTTATTTTATCGAGAAAATGAATTCTTTGTTCATTATTGACATCGTCTACAGAACCGCAGATTTTTAAATCATAACTATTTTCTTTAGCTGTATTAACAAGTGCTCTTACATCTTTTGGAAAACATGATCCCCCATAGCCAAGCCCCGGGTATAAGAAATGCCTTCCGATTCTTTTGTCGGATCCCATAACAGACCTTACATCTGAGACATCAGCGCCTACAAGTTCGCATAATTTGGCTACTTCATTCATAAAGGATATTCTTGTTGCAAGCATAGCATTAGAAGCATATTTTGATAGTTCGGATGATCTTATTGAAACAATTATGGCCCTGTCCTGTGAACGCATAAAGGGTGAATACAGCTCCTTTAAGATTTCACCAGCTCTTTGGTTTTCAATACCTATCACTACTCTTTCGGGTTTTAAAAAATCCTCTACTGCTGCCCCTTCTTTTAAAAATTCCGGATTTGAAGCAACATCAAATTCAATATCTGATAAAGATTTGATGGTATCCCGTACTTTTTCCGTTGTCCCTACCGGTACCGTACTTTTTGTTACAACAACTTTATAATCATTAATATATTCACCAATAGTTTTTGCTACATTAAGAACATAAGTTATATCAGCAGCACCATTTTCAGATTGCGGAGTACCCACGGCGATAAAAATAATGGAAGAATTCTCTATTGCTGCCTTTGCATCAGAGGTAAAACTTAGACGGCCTTCTTCGATATTAGTTTTTACAACATCTTCAAGTCCGGGCTCATAAAAGGGTATAACACTGTTTTTAAGACTCTCTACCTTGCCTTCGTCTATATCAACACAAATTACATTATTGCCGCTCCCCGCGAAACATGCGCCTGTCACAAGGCCTACATAACCTGTACCTACAACAGCGATATTCATTAAGTATCTCCAAAAAAAAATTTTTTAGAATGATACCATAATAAGAGAAAATTAAAGCAACAACTTAATAATCAGGAAAATAAACACTATCCCTGTTCAGTTAGTTCGTAATAATTGCCGGGTAATACCCTTATTATTCCCTGCATCTCCATATCAAGCAGAACAGGGAATATCTCCGATGAAGGCATCTTGGAAGAAATCTGCAATTCATCCATATGAAGCCTCTTATCCGTAAGCAGCGAAAAAATTATTTTTTCACTTTCTGAGAGTTGTACCAGCTTAAGACCTGCCTTTGTTGATTCTTTTTCTTTTATTATTTCCTGGAACTGTCTAATCTCCGAGATTATATCATCAACACTTTCTACGAGTTTTGCCCCTTTTTTAATAAGCAGGTTACAGCCGGAACTTTTTTTATTATTAATATTTGCAGGTACAGCAAATACTTCCCTGTTCTGCTCAAGGGCATACTGGGCAGTAATTAAGGCACCGCTTTTTATATTTGCCTGAATAACCAGCACACCAAGTGAGAGTCCGCTTATTATCCTGTTTCTCCTTGGAAAATTCACGCTCTCGGGTTTAGTCCCAAGTGCATATTCAGAGAGAACGTATCCGTTTTCAGAAATAACTTCGAAGAGTTCATTATTTTCCGGAGGATAACAGATATCAAGTCCGCTGCCGATTACAGCAATTGTCCTGCCGCCATATTTTATTGCAGACCTGTGGGCAAATGTGTCTATTCCCCTGGCCATTCCGCTTACAACAGTGATTCCTTTTGCTACAAGCTGTCTTACAATACTTTCTGTTATATATCTTCCGTATTCATCGCAGTTTCTTGATCCTACTACCGCAACTGCATTATTATCCGATTCCTTAATTTCGCCGTAATACTGCATGAGAAGAGGTATGTTATATATATTTATCAGGTTAACCGGATAGTTAGTGTCATTGTATTTAATATAATTGTATCTGCTTTTTTCAACATTTTTGTACTCATTTAAATAGTTGTCCCATTTAGTAAAACCTTTTATTGCCTGTGCAGATTCTTTATTAATAACACCGGACTTTATCAAATTATTTATATCTGCTTTAAATACATTCTCAGCAGAGCCATAAAATTCAATCAGTTTTCTAAGAGTAACGCCCCCTACCCCCGGCTTATTCTGAAGCGATAAAAGATATACAGCCTCATTCATTATTGAGTATCCGTTGTTGCTTGTTTATTTAATTATATAACATTTTAATTGTTATTGTATACTTTTCAATTTAAATATTAGTTATGGAGATTAAAAATTATGAAAAGTCTGACTGAGTATTTATGGTTTAACGCCGAAAATAAAAGAGAACTTTTCCACATTACGGAAACAATAAGGGAAATCGTATTTAAAAGTGAGATAAAGGAAGGGTTTGTATTAGTATCAGCGATGCATATTACAGCAGCAGTATACGTAAATGACAATGAACCCGGGCTATTCCAGGATATCTGGAAATGGCTTGAGCACCTGGCCCCATTTGATGAGAACTATAAACATCACAACACGGGTGAAGACAATGGTGATGCACACCTTAAGAGCCTGTTAATGCACCACCAGGTTATTGTACCCGTTACAAATGGTGATCTTGACCTTGGCCCGTGGCAGAGGATCTTTTATGCAGAATTCGACGGCCTAAGGAGAAAGCGGGTTGTTGTAAAAGTAATGGGCGACTGATCAGGTATAAATAAATGAATGCAGAATCTAAAAAACCACGGATATTTATAGATAAAAACGGCAACTGGTTTCAGGACGGCTTAAAGATAACACACAGATGGACCTATCTTGAAAACAACAGGAACCTCGATATTGACGAAGATGGTTCATTCTTTGTCGATGAGGGACGGGGCAGGGTCTATGTAGAGGTGGAAGACACACCTTTTGTGGTAAAAATGGTTAATAAAACAGACAATAAATACTTTGCCGTCCTTAATGATGAATCAGTTGAAGAGTTATTACCGGCAAATATTACAGTATGTTCGGGAAATGTCCCCTATACCACAGTCAAAAGCAACAGGTTTAAAGCAAGATTTACAAGCAGGGCATATTATGAAATTGCAAAGCATATAATCCAGGAAGAAGACGGTTTTTACATTACAACAAAAGATGGAAATATTAAGATCAGCATGGAAGAAGGCCTAATTTAACAGGCTAACGCACTCTGTCACTTTACCAATCAGCAGATTGGAATAAATTCTCCCTTCCCTTGTGATTTTAAGTTTCCCCTCATCAATGGCCAATAGTCCGTCATCAAACAGATAATCTATCTTATCACAATTAAAGTCAGCATTATAATATTTACTAAAACTGTTGATATCTATCCCATCTGAAAGCCTAAGTCCCATCATAATCCGGTCATTTAAAGAGTCTTCCCTTTGAAGTTGCTCTGTAAACTCGGCCACGTCTCCATTTTGCATTACGGTGCTCATATACCTGCCGGGATTTTTCTTATTTCCCCATCTTTTTCCCCAGTCTGCCATTTGACCGGAACCCTTCCTGTGTGAATGTGCACCGGCACCAAAACCTATATAAGTATCGCAGTTCCAGTAAATGAGGTTCTGGATACATTCTCTTCCTGTTTTTGAAAAGTTGGAGATTTCATAATGGGAAAAATCATTATTTATCAAAATGTCAGAGGTAAGAGTGTACATTTCTGAAAGTACTTCATCATCCGGAAGTTTTAACATTCCTTTTTTGTACAGGTACCCGAATTGGGTCCCGTCTTCTATTGTAAGGCAGTATGCTGAAATATGAGTACTGCCGTATTCAAGTGAAATTCTGAGGTCATCTTTCAGTTCTTCAATTGTTTCATTTGTACTTCCATATATAAGGTCAATGTTAAAATTCCTGATCCCTGATTTATTTATATCGTCCAGCACTTTCCTTCCGTCTTCCGAACTGCTGTTTCTGCCGTAAAACTTTAATTTGCGGTCTGAAAAAGACTGTATTCCTATACTTGCCCTGTTTATTCCAATTCCCTTAAAATCTTTTAATTTCTCAAGTTCTACTGTTCTTGGGTTTATTTCAAGAGTAATTTCAGTATTTTTTTTGACCTTCACATAAGAATTGATTTTATCAATAATCATTTCGATACTCGAAGGTTTAAAAAGAGAAGGAGTACCTCCGCCAAAAAATACTGAAGAAATTTTCTTGTTTTCAAGAACTTGCCCCTGCATATCAATCTCTTTCAGTATTGCATCGGTATATTCTTCTTCGGGAAAATCAGTTCCCACACCATATGAATTAAAATCACAATATGGACATTTGGTTAAACAATAAGGAAGATGTATGTATATTCCAAGTTTCATAAAGTATCGGTACTATTTAATAAATTGTTGAAACAAATTTATTTAAAAGTCATATTTATAAACTTTAATAATATAAAATGTTTATTTATTTAAACAAAAAGTACGCTTTATTAATTTTAGTCGTACTTTTTATACAAACATACAGTGTTTTCTCACAGAATACACCCAAAGTAATAACCCTGGATGAAGCTATCGGGATTGGTATATCAAATAACCACTCACTCGTATTATCCAAACTTGACATAGATATTTCAAGAGCAAGGGTACGTGAAGCCAAGGCTGATTATTACCCCCAGATCGAAAGTAGAATTGTAGTACCATTTGTCGAACGTGAATCAGGGTTTTTTCTTGACCAGCTTATCTGGGATTTTGGAAGGACAAGCAACATAGTAAAAGCCACAAAATATCAGCTTGCTGCAAGTGAATACAATATGGACCAGAAATTGAGGGAGACAGTTCAAAACACTACTATCGCTTATTACAATGCTTTGATTAATAAGAACTTTGTTATTTCAGCGGAAAAGAGACTAACAAAAAATGAACTTATTTTGCAAAAAACAGAAGAACTTAATAAAATCGGAAGGACTTCAAATATAGACCTGACAAGGACTAAATCTGACCTGGGAGAAGCACGCCTTGAACTACACAGGCAAAAAAACAACTATATCGTAAGCAAACTTGAACTTATTGATGTCATAGGCGGTGAATTTGCAAAAGATATTGAGCTTGTTGATGAAGAAGAAATAACATTTAAGGACTACGACCTGGATAGCTCAATGAATAAGGCAATAGAAAACAGCGCTGAATTAAAAAAAGTAGATTCGCAGCTTCTTGCCAGCAGGGCAAATGCCAAAGCATCAAAGAGTGAATTTTACCCACTTATATTCGGAAGGACTGCATACAGGTTTGAAGGTGAAGGCGGAGAAGATTTCCCTGCTTTTATTGCCGGCCTTGGTTTCAGGTTCCCAATATTTGAAGGGTTTGCCAGGTTTGCAAGACTTGATATCAGGAAGGCAGAAAGTACAAGATCACTAATACAGTATGAAAAAACAAAAAAAGAAATTCAGACTGAAATAACTAAAATACTTATGGATCTGGAATTCTCAAAACAAAGAATGGAGATTACTCACTCTAACCGTAAAATAGCCGAAAACAACTTAAATCTTATAAACGAAAGGTATAAACTAGGTACCGCTTCGAGAATTGAACTTGTAGATGCCGAACTGTTTTTTGCTGAATCCAATTCAAAATATCTGGAATCAATCTATAATTATAAGATCAATGAAACAAAATTGCTGGCATTTACCGGAGAAATTTAAATAAATGTTAAATAACAAAAAATTTTTAGTGCTAATCCTTATAATTGCTCTGGCAGCTTTTTATTTCCTTTTTTTTAATAATAAACAGGACCAGAACAATACAAGGCTCGTTACTGCTCCTGCTGACAGAGGGAATATTGTATCATTTGTTACGGCCAATGGCTCATTACAGCCAAATCTTGAAATAAGGATTCACCCTGAAATCAGCGGGATGATAAAAGAAGTAAATGTTGATACGAATGATAAGGTAACCAAGGGGCAGGTACTTGCCAGTATCGCATCAAATTCCTATTCAGTAAAACTGAATGAAGCTAAGGCAAAATACAATAAAGCCTCAATCGATCTGAAACTGGACAAGGGCACTTTTGATGCCAATAAAACACTTCACGAAAAAGACCTTATCTCCAGCCAGGAATTTGAAATATCCAGGGCTAAATACAAAAATGCGCTTGCGGCATTTCAGGAAGCAAAAACAACACTAAATATTGCGGAAGACAATCTCGAAAAAACCAATATCAAATCCACTATAGACGGTGTAGTCCTTTCTAAAAACATTACATACGGTCAGATAGTATCAGATTCAAATAACACCAGGCCGTTATTTACAATTGCTGACGGCCTCGAGAACCTCAACCTGATCATAAATGTGAGTGAAGCAGACATAGGTAAAGTAAAAAAAGGACAGCAGGTAAGTTTCAAGGTCAGCTCCTTTCCAAATGAAACCTTTGCCGGTGAAATTGTAAAAATTAGCAATTCTCCAAACAACTCAAAAAATATAGTTACTTATGATATAACAGCTGCAATTGATAACAGTGCCTTAAAGTTAAAGCCGGGCATGACAGCAGAGGTAAATATCATAATTGCAAATAAAGACAATGTTCTCAGGGTACCAACTTCAGCCCTTAGATTCGTACCGGCAGACTCAAAATATATTTCCTCAGAAAATTCCGGCCAGTTATCTGTATGGATTAAGGGCTCCGGCAATAAACTTACCAAAATTCCTGTTACCACGGGTGTAAGCAATAATGATTTCACTGAGATCTTGGACGAGGGTTCTTTATCAGAAGGCCAGGAAATTGTTATTGACAGTATTACTAATAATAACGAATCTAAATCTCTTATTACACTGCCTCAGCCCAAAAGGTTTTAAATGAGCGGACTTATTGTTACGGAGGATTTAAAGAAAACTTATTTTCTTGGAGATATTGAGGTAAATGCCCTCAGGGGTATTAATATAAATATTTCAGAAGGCGATTATTTATCAATAATGGGTTCATCAGGGTCGGGGAAAAGCACACTAATGAACATTCTGGGATGTTTAGATACTCCTTCCGAAGGAAAGTACTTATTTAAGAATAACGACATATCAAACCTCACCCAGGATGAGATGTCTGATATCAGAAATAAAGAGATAGGGTTTGTTTTTCAGAGTTTTAATCTATTAAGCAGGACATCTTCCCTCGAAAATGTTGAAATGCCGCTCATTTACAGCGGTACACCCTACAAAGTACGAAGAGAAAGGGCAAAGGATGCATTAAACCTTGTTGGCCTCTCAGAACGGCAAAACCACCTTCCCAATCAGCTTTCAGGCGGCCAGCAGCAAAGAGTTGCGATAGCCCGTGCAATTGTAAACAATCCCGGGCTTATACTTGCAGACGAACCCACGGGAAACCTGGATTCAAAAACAAGTCACGAAATTATTAAAATTTTTGAAAAACTAAATGAAGAGGGAAGGACGATTGTAATGATCACCCACGAAGAAGACATTGCCTCCTCTGCTAAAACAAGTGTAGTAATAAAAGACGGCCTGATTGAAGAAAACTAGTACTGAAGCTCAGCCGCAGAGTCGCTGTTTATCACTATATCAAAAAAGAAATCGTCATTTACATCAAAAAGATTAGCAAGGTCAGATCCAAAAGAGGAAACGCCTGTTGTAGATAAAATTGTAATATCTGCATCAGCAGCAGTCAGGTTTCCGGAAATCCCTACACTGCCGAAGAATATATAAACCTCTCCCGTACCTCTTGAAGGTGCACCTGTTGCAATATCTGCATTAGTTGCTATCTGGTTTATAACATTTGCAGTGTCCCGGCTCTCAACCTGCGTATTAGGATTAATATCAGGAATAACTATCAGGCTCGAGCCAAGCTGGTCACCTTCATTTATTCCATCAATTCTTAGAGAAAAAGTAAGTGGGGCTCCGTCATCAAAAGCATCCAGAAGGTCCTGGTTTGAATAAAGGAAAACAGATCCCGTATCATTTAAAGCTCCCGGGGCACCTACAACCACGTCTGCATTTTCTTCAAGCTCTTCAAGGTCAACAATTGAATTCTCATCATCAAAATCTTCATCATTTGAGGTGTCAATAACACCGTCAATGTTGTATCCGCCGCCTACCGACTCACCAAACCTGTCTTCGGCGCTTCCTGTAATTACAAGAACATCATCAAGATCTTCGGATAAGACCTGCGTAATATTCTGGAATACTACATAGGCTTTCCCCGCTCCGGGAGCACCTACGATAAATTCATCAGGGCTTCTTGAATTTATTTCCCCGCCATCTGCCACGGAAAATCCAAACTGGTCGCCGGGTGCTTCACCCGTAATAATATCACTTGCATCATCAGCATCTGTATTTTCACTAAAATCTCCGCCATCAAACCTGTAAAGCTTTCCGGTATTATTAAGTGCACCGGGCGCTCCTACAAAAAGGTCATCAGTTCCGCGCCGTTCTATTACAAATCCAAAATTATCACCGGGCGCTTCTCCCGTTATTGTAAAATTAGGTTCATCGTCGCCATTGCTAAAATTAATTACACTTGGCAGATTATCATCACCTTCGATTATAAAAACCTGTCCTGCACCATTCATTGCTTCCGGGGCGCCAATCACTATTTCCTCGAAAGTTGAACTTCCTGTAAAACTTCCTATACCACTTACAACCTGAGCAAAAGACTCGATAGTATCGCCTATGATAGTAATATCAGCTTGCGATACATCTATATTGTCCATGTCTCTTGTGATATCAGGTCCGCCAATAAAGATATAGGCCCTTCCTGCACATGGGTCACCAATAATCAGGTCGTTTATTATCTCATCCTGGTCTTCTTCGTCCCTTCCTGTAAATTCGCCATAAGCAGCAGTAACCCCTGGGCAGTTCGCCGGATTTGAACTTTCATAAAGCGCACCTGAAAGTACTGAAGTAGTTTCTATTACATTTGAGGGTGGTGAACTGTTTCCAACATTATCGTTTGCAATAATACTGTAAAAGAATCTTACATTCCCCGCTATATCGATCCTTGAGATTGAAGTTATTTCACTTGAACCGGCAACCTGGGGCTGGAGAAACTGTGGAACCTGGGTAGCATCGCTAAAGTTATCTTGCACGGCTGTTTGAATCTGTGCAAACGGGACACCATTTAGATTTGGAACTCCCAGAATATCCGCAACCTGCTGCTCCGTATAAAATCTCAACAGATAAAGAGTGGCCCTTCCTTCATCACCATCATCTCCGGGGGCGGTCCATTCAAAATTTTTGGCATTATCCGAAATCCTGAAATCTGTAATCTGGTTAGGCGGCGTATCATCGCCAACAGTGCATGATGCAGCAAAACCCAGGATTGGAATTATTGCAGTAATTAATATAAGTTTGAACACATTTTTTTTATTGATCATTGATAGCCCTCTGTTTTAGTAAAGGTTGAGTTTACCAAAACCGTTTAACTTTTTCCACTTTAATCGTTTTATCCATTTTTATAAATTCTACTATTATATAAACTAATAAAAATAATATTTGATAGCATTTTTGTGATATGGTACTTTCCCTTTGGCTAAATAAACATTTTGGAGGAAAAAATATTGTCTACAATTTCAGAAATAAAAGCAAGAGAGATTTTAGACTCAAGAGGCAATCCCACCGTAGAAGTAGACGTTTTTTGTATTGACGGTTCATTTGGAAGGGCCGCCGTTCCATCCGGCGCTTCTACCGGCGAGTATGAAGCAATTGAGTTAAGAGACAATAACAGTAAACGATACCTCGGAAAAGGTGTTCAAAAAGCCGTAAAGAATATAAATGGTGCTATAGCCAAAAAACTTTTTGGAATTGATGTTAAAGAACAAAAATTAATAGACCAGGCCATGATCGATCTTGACGGGACACCTGACAAGTCCAAACTGGGTGCAAATGCTATTCTTGGTGTATCTCTTGCAGTTGCAAAAGCTGCAGCAGACTCACTTTACATTCCTCTTTATAAATATCTCGGCGGTATAAATGCAAACACTCTGCCTGTTCCTTTTATGAACATTATTAATGGTGGTGCGCATGCAGATAACAACCTTGATTTTCAGGAATTTATGATAGTACCTCATGGGTTTAAAACATTTTCCGATGCAATAAGAGCCGGCGTTGAAGTATTTCATAATTTGAAAACACTTCTTAATAAAAACAATTATTCTACAGCTGTTGGTGATGAAGGCGGCTTTGCCCCAAACTTAAAGTCAAATGAAGAAGCACTGGAACTTATCATCAGGGCTATCAAAAATGCGGGATACAAACCGGGAAAAGAGATTTCAATTGCCCTTGATGCAGCATCAAGTGAATTTTATGAAAAGAAAAAATATAAAATTGAAAATAAATTAATATCTTCACAAAAATTAATAGATTTATATATTAACTGGGCAAATAAATACCCTGTTGTTTCTATTGAAGACCCTTTATCCGAGAATGACTGGGACGGGTGGATAGAAATTACAAAACAACTCGGTGATAAAACACAGCTTGTAGGTGATGATCTGTTTGTAACGAACACAAAAATTCTTGAGAAAGGCATAAAGAAAAATGCCGCTAACTCAATACTTATAAAAGTTAATCAGATAGGCACCCTGAGCGAAACAATCCAGGCAATTGAGATGGCCAAAAATGCTGGTTATACTTATATGATATCTCATCGTTCAGGTGAAACGGAAGATGCAGTAATAGCAGATATTGCAGTAGCTACTAATTCAGGTCAGATCAAAACAGGGTCTGCTTCCAGAAGTGACAGAATTGCAAAATACAATCAACTGTTGAGAATTGAAGAAGAACTCGGTGATGAAGCTCGCTATCCCGGTTCAGCAGCAATAAAACAATTGAATTAATGAGGATTAAATATGGCTGGTAAAACACTATTTGATAAAATATGGGATGCACACATTGTGTATGAAGAAGAAGGTAAGCCCACACTACTTTACATTGACCTTCAGCTCGTACATGAAGTTACTTCCCCACAGGCTTTTGAAGGACTGAAGCTAAGCGGTAGAAAAATCAGAAGGCCTGATTTAACATTTGCAACTAAAGACCACAATGTCCCTACTACGGACAGGTCTCTTCCGGTCGAAGATGAAATCTCCGCCCAGCAGATGGAAACGCTAAGGGTAAATTGCGAAGAAAATGGAATTGAACTCTACGGGATAACTGTAAATAACAGCTCCCAGGGCATTGTACATGTGATTGGCCCTGAGCTTGGACTTACAAAGCCGGGTATGACCATAGTATGCGGTGACAGCCATACATCCACCCATGGTGCTTTTGGTTCATTGGCATTTGGAATCGGCACCAGTGAAGTGGAGCATGTAATGGCAACTCAGTGCCTAAGGCAGGATAAACCAAGGGTATTTGAAATAAATGTCACTGGCGAAAGACCTTACGGAGTTACCGCAAAGGACATAATCCTCAGCATTATTGGTCACATTGGCACAGCCGGGGCCACGAACCACGTTCTTGAATACCGTGGTAAAGCTATTGAAGATCTGACCATGGAAGAAAGAATGACCATATGCAACATGTCAATTGAGGCAGGAGCCCGAGCCGGGATGATAGCACCTGACCAGAAAACTTTTGATTATGTAAAAGGCAGAAAATACTCACCAAAAGATGAACTTTATGACGAAGCCGTAAAACACTGGAAAAAACTCAAAACTGATGATGATGCAGTTTTTGACAAGACACTTACACTTGACGCATCACAAATGGCACCTCAGGTCAGCTGGGGTACAAATCCCGGAATGGTGATAGACGTTACATCTAAAATCCCTGACCCCGGGACTATGCATGACGAAGACCTTAAAAAATCTACTATGCATGCACTTGAATATATGAATTTAAAACCAAACACACCTATAGAAGAAATTCCTATTGACCGTGTTTTTATAGGGTCATGTACAAATGGCCGAATTGAAGACCTGACAGCTGCTGCCAGGATTGTAAAAGGTAAAAAAGTATCCGGTAGTGTTAGTGCAATGGTTGTTCCGGGCTCGCAGCTTGTTAAATTACAGGCTGAGAAGATAGGACTCGACAAAATATTTAAAGATGCAGGCTTTGAATGGCGGGAAGCCGGGTGCAGTATGTGCCTTGGTATGAATGCTGACATTCTCCTGCCAGGTGAAAGATGTGCAAGTACTTCAAACAGGAATTTTGAGGGAAGACAGGGCAAAGGCGGACGGACCCATCTGGTAAGCCCTATTATGGCAGCCGCCGCTGCAATTGAAGGACATTTTGTAGATGTACGTAAATTAGAACTTAACAAGGAAATTTAACGAGGACATTATGGAACCTTATATTATGGAAACGGGCGTTGTTGCCCCACTGGACAGGACAAACGTAGATACAGACCAGATCATACCAAAACAGTTTCTTAAAAGAATTGAAAGAACAGGTTTTGGTGAATTTCTCTTTTTTGACTGGAGATATAATGATGACGGTTCAGTAAATGAAGATTTTATTTTGAACCACGAAAGGTACAGGGATGCCAAAATACTTCTATCAAGAGACAACTTTGGAAGCGGCAGTTCAAGAGAGCATGCCCCATGGGCACTTAAGGAATACGGTTTTAAAACGATAATAGCACCATCATACGCCGATATCTTTTACAACAACTGTTTCAAAAACTCCATGCTGCCTATAATTGTCGACAAGAATGTCATTGAGCATCTTTTCGGCGCTGTACATACAATCAAAGATTATACACTGACAATAAACCTTGAAGAGCAGATGATCTATGATGATTATGAAGAAGCCTGGAATTTTGAGATTGATCCAGACAAGAAACATTCTCTATTAAACGGACTTGATGATATTTCTCAAACCCTCATGAAGGAAGAATATATCACAAGGCACGAAGACTTCATCAAAGAGAATAAAAGATGGAAACTGCCCACCAAATAATTTCTATTGAGTCATTACACTCATAAATTATACTGACCTGCATTCCGTTTTACGTTAGTTAGAGCGTTCTTATCAAGAAGAATCTTATGACGCGTTGCGTTAAAACAGGCTGATTTAAATACCCCGCAAAGATATATCCCTGAATAAATCAAAATTGCTAAATATCCGATATTAATTGCTAAAAATTTTTCGATGCTGGTTAATCCGGTATTACTGACAATTTATAAAATCTTATATTAACAAAAGCTATAAAATATAAGTAATAATGGTATTATTATTCAGAGGTATAAAAGTTATTAAATAAATCAAATATACAGCTATGAGTAAGTTAAATTTAACAACAGCCCCAAAGCTGGTTCAACAGCAAAAGTTAATTCTCACGCAGGAATTGCAGCTTTTCCTAAAGCTTATACAGATGAACACACTTGAGCTTAGGGAATATCTGGATGAACAGCTTGTTGAGAATCCAACACTCGAAGAAACTGAAGAAAAAGAAAAACCGGAAGAAAAGGAAGATGACAATCTTGAAGATATAGACCTTAGTGGTTTTGAAAACAACGCAGGAAACTATAATGATGATTTACCACATTCACCTGATTTTTTTGTCGACTCGGAAGATAATAATCCATGGGAAAGCAGGGTATCTAAACATGAATCACTTTTTGAATATTTAAACTGGCAGCTCGAACTCTCTGATTTTTCAGATAAGGACCGTGAGATAGCAAGAATTATTATTGGCAATCTCAACGAAGATGGATACCTTGAAGCAACAATTGAAGAGATTATTTTAAACCATTTCAACAATCATCTTCATTCCAAAAATGGAAATGGAATGCTCAAAGACGGCAAGTCCATTGAAAACCTTTCAAGGGAAACAATTTTAACTGTATTAAAGAAAATTCAGACTTCTTTTGACCCCATTGGTGTTGCATCAAGAACACTTGAAGAATGCCTGTCTATTCAGGCTCTTGAGATGGGCTACAAAGAAGACAGCCCTCTTTTGAAAGTAATCAACAAACATCTGGAAGATCTGAGTAATAACAACCTTAAAGATGTTGCTTCATCTTTAGCAATTGATTTAGACGAATTAAATGAGATAAAGGATATTATCCATAATCTTGAACCAAAACCCGGCAGGCCATTTTTTCTCAAAGATACCGAGAAATATGCCGTAACTGACTTTTACCTTTATAAAGTAGGAAATGAATTCCAGATTCAGTTTAATAAGAACATACCAAATCTCAGGATTAGTAATTACTACCGTAATTTAATAAGAAACCAGAAAAGTCTTTCAAATGAGACTAAACATTATGTGAGGGAAAAGCTCGAGTCTGCAAAAAGAATATTAAAGTGCATGCAGGAAAGGGAAAGTGCAATTAGAAAAGTGGTTGAAAAAATTACAGAAGTACAAAAGGATTACTTTGAACATGGTGAAGAATATTTAAAACCACTGCGTCTTAAAGATATTGCCGAACATGTTGGTGTACATGAATCAACAGTGAGCAGAATAACAAGTAAAAGATATATGCAGACACCAAGCGGCCTCATTGAACTTAAATCTCTTTTTTCCAGAGGAGTTGATACCACTTCATCGGGCAAGCAGGTATCACTTGAACGCGTTAAATCAATGATAAAAGATATTGTTACAAATGAATCATCTGAAAATCCATTTTCCGACGAAGATATTTCCAAAATACTTGAACGCAGGAATATTATTGTAGCAAGAAGAACTGTCGCAAAATACAGAACCATACTAAAAATCCCGTCCTCTTCTAAAAGGATGCAAAAAGGAGACCCTGCACAATGAAAGTAAATATTACCACACGGCATCTGAACGACAGAAACAGATCAAAAAGACTAAGGGAATATGCACAGAAAAAAATACCACGCATTGAACGCTATATGCATACTAATCATGACCCGACTGAAATAAAATTAATATTTGAAGCTGAAAAACGTAATAATATTGCAGAAATAATAGTTCATGACGGGGATTTTCAAACCACTGCTTCCGTAGTAGATGAAGACCACTTTGCAGCAATTGACAAAGTTGTTGACAGGATTATCAAACAGCTCAAAAGAAACTGGGAAAAAAGAACTTCTTCCAAAAGAAAACACCTGAAAGCCAATTCACTTAAAACTGCATCTGTAAAGTCAAAAGAAAAGACTGAAAAAATAACAGTAGAACAACTGCCTTTAAAACCAATGTCAGTTGAAGAAGCAAATTTACAACTGAAAATATCACCATTAAAGTTCATCGCTTTCAGAAACAGTGAGAATGGAGAAATGAATGTGATATACAGGAACAAGGATTCTGAGTTAAAACTGATTGTAGCTTAATATGAAAGTATCGGAATTACTCAAAATTGAAAATATAGTTCCTGAACTGAAAGCTGAAAATAAAGAAGAGGTTTTAAAGGAGCTTACTGAAGTTATTACATCAAATACTTCAAGCCTGAATTTTGAAAAAACATTTGAAACAGTTCAGGAAAGAGAAAATCTTTGCAGTACAGCAATGGATGAAGGTGTTGCTATACCCCACGGCAAATTACACGGCCTCTCAAATTCAGTTATAGCATTCGGCAGGAGCAGGAAAGGAATTGATTTTGATTCCCTTGATAATAAACCTACATCCCTTTTTATTATGATCCTGTCACCTGAAAATTCTTCAAATAAACATATCCAGGCACTTGCAAAGATATCAAATATATTTAAAACAAGTGATTTCCGAAATAATATTCTTAAATCCGACACAGCAGAAGAAATTTTGGGGCTAATAAAAGAAGAAGATGAGTCAAAAGAATAAAATATCCATAACTGTCGATCATCTTTTTGATAACTACTCAAACAGGCTTGAATTAAAGTGCCTTACTAATACTGCAAACCTCACAAATGTAATTACTTCCATAAGGGTACAAAAGCCAGGTCTAAGAATCATTGAAAACAACATTGAATTGGAACACGGTAAAATTCAGATTCTCGGAAAGACCGAAATTAATTACATAAATAAGCTGGACAATAAAGACTCATCCAGAATTCTAAAGGAACTTACTTCCCAGAATGTTCCGTGTTTTATACTTTCAAAGGGTATTAAACCTAAAAAAGATTTTATTGATTTTTTTAAGAAATCAAAAATACCGCTCTTTATGACCAAAGTTACCACCGGAAAACTGATTTCTGATATTAATGAGATACTGGCTGAAAAACTTGCACCTATGGAGACTTTTCACGGTGTTTTAATGGACATTCACAGATTAGGTGTACTAATACTGGGTAAAAGCGGCGTAGGTAAGAGTGAATCTGCTTTGGACCTTATACCAAAAGGGTCCAAATTTATTGCAGACGACATTGTTGAGATCAGAAGAATATCGAATACAAAACTTATTGGCTCCGGCCCCGCAAACATAAAATACCTTATGGAAATCAGGGGCATTGGAATTGTAAACATTAAAGACCTTTTCGGAACTACCTCGGTAATGGACAGCAGGGAGATTGAGATGGTTATTGAGCTTGAGCAATGGGATCAGAACAACGAATACGAACGTCTTGGACTGGAAACCAAATCCTATGATATTTTAGATTTACCACTGCCGTATGTTATCATACCCGTAAGTCCGGGAAGAAATATTGCCACTATTATTGAAGTTGCGGTTAGAAACCAGATTTTGAAAAACAGCGGCATAAATTCTGCACACGAGATACTTAATATCAGCAATTAAGAGTAACAGCTAAAATGAAAATTATTATACTAAGTGGCCTTTCCGGCTCAGGAAAAAGTACAGCAATTAAAGCCCTGGAAGATATAGGATATTTCTGTGTTGACAATCTCCCGGTACTTTTAATCTCAAATTTTGTTGAGCTTTGTAAAAATTCTGATTTAAAGATTAATAAGATTGCACTTGTAATAGACATCAGGATTAATGACCCGTCAACTCTTGAAGGAATAAACAGTTTTCTTTCTGAATTAAAAACGCAGGTTAAAAATATTAAACTCGTTTTTCTGAATGCAAAGGATGAAGTATTAATTAAAAGATTTAAGGAGACCAGGCGAATACACCCCCTCTCAAGAGATGGTAATATTTTAGAAAGTGTAAATGAAGAGAGAAAAATATTAAATAATATTCGGGAATTTTCAGACCACCTGATTGATACCTCGGAATATAATGTTCATGAGCTTAGAAAACATATCCAGGATGTATTTAAGGAACAGGATAGTGATTCAATCTATTTAAGCCTCATGTCATTTGGATTTAAACATGGATATCCCCTTGATGCTGACATTGTGTTAGATGCAAGGTTTTTACCTAATCCCTACTTTGTTGATTCATTGAGGGCTCTAAACGGCAATGACGAAAAAATCAGGGAGTATGTACTGGAAAATGATGAATCAGGAATATTTATAGATAAAATCACGGATTTACTGAGTTTTTTAATGCCCAGGTACAAAAAAGAAGGAAAATCCTATCTGAATCTTGCAATCGGTTGTACAGGGGGCAAACACAGGTCAGTTGTAATAACCAATGAAATAGCCAATAATTATAAAGAATTTAATGTTATGGTAAAACACAGGGATATTGAAAAATAGGATCGTCATATGATAGGAATAGTATTAATAACTCACGGCAACCTGGCAGAAGAACTGCTTTCAGCAGTTAAGTTTGTATTATCAGGTGAGCCTGTGATTAAAATGACAGGTGTTACACTTGATCCTAATAAGGAATTTGATACTTTTACTAAAGTAATAGAAGAAGCTATAAAATCTGTAGATCAGGGCGAAGGTATACTTCTTGTTACGGACATGTTTGGCGGAACACCTTCAAATGTAGGCCTTACATTTTTAGAAGAAAATAAAATTGAAGTTATTTCCGGGGTAAATCTCCCCATGCTTCTAAAACTTTCTACAATAAAAGAAAATGTTTCACTTCAGGACGCAATTAAGATTGCTGAAAAAGCTGGAAGAGATAATATAATAGTAGCAAGTAAACTTCTGGATAATAATTAAACAAACGAGGTAATAATGAGAGTAGACGAATTCGATAAAGTTGTAGATCAGTGGAAAAATTATATTTTCAGAGGGCCGCTTGAAGAATATAGCCTTGAAATAGATCCTGATATTTCTAACGACATTGCGGCTATTGCACTTTACTTAGATCAAAAAACAGTAAAAGCTTCAGGTGAAGTAGAAGAATTCTACGAGGGTTACAAAAGAGCTGCCAGTGATGTACTCGAACTTATGGGTGTGTTCCTGGAACAGGACGATGAAAATAAAGTTGTAAGGGTATCTGTATCTCCTAACAATGCTTCACTTCAGGACGAACTTCAAAAACATATCTGGGGCTAATAGTGCCCACACCATTTTAATTATTACGAGCTATAATTTATGAAATTTTTAGAGAAATTTGAACTGTTTCTCTTTGACCTGGACGGGGTTGTATATATAGATAATATACCTACTCCCGGATCAGTTGAAGCAATTAATACAATTCTGTCCCTTAACAAAAGAGTTGTATTCATTACAAATAATCCCGCAAGGTCAAAACTGGAATATTCAAATAAACTTAAAAAGATGGGTATAGATGCAAAAAGCAGACAAATTCTTACTTCTGCTGACAGTATATGCCGCTACCTCAATACCAGGATAAAAAATATCACAGGCAAATCTGCATATGTGATCGGAAGCACATACTTTAAAAGCCAGATTAAAAAAACCGGTATAACTATTGATAGCGGAAAAGACTTTAATAAAACTGATTTTGTAATTATGGGTGGTCACAGGCAGTTTAATTTTAATGAAATCAATATCGCAACAATTTTGATTAGAAAAGGTGCCAAATTCATAGCAACAAATCATGACCCGTTCTATCCAACTGCACACGGGCTTTCTCCCGCATCAGGCGCCCTTGTGGCATCGATTGAAACTGCCAGTGAAAAAAAAGCACTGATAACAGGAAAACCCGAAAAGTTCCTTTTTGAGATTTCCATGGAAACAGCCGGGTTCAAAAACAAAAAGAAAACACTTTTAGTCGGAGATAATCTCTACACAGACATCCTGGGCGGCATTAATTACGGAATCCCGACAGCTCTGACACTTACTGGCCTCACTACAAAAAAAGTATTAAAACAAAGTAAGATAAACCCGGATTATATAATAAAAGACCTCAGTCAACTTATAAAGTAATTAAACAGAATTAAACATTCTTAATGCAAATCCCTAAAACAGTTATAAGTAACAGCACCAATAAAGCAGTGCTTTATATGATTTTTGGTGGTTTTACCTTTGCAACAATGGGAGCATTAACACATGCACTCGGACAAAGAATTGACTGGATAGTAATTGCGTTCTTTAGAATGTCCCTGACATTTGTCTTTATTACAGCTGTTCTTTTCAGGGAACGAAAATTTCCATTTATATTAAACAATCCACTGCTGTGGTTTAGAAGTATAGTAGGTTCCGTAGCAATGCTTGCCACTTTTTATTCACTTACCAAACTCCCCATATCCGATGTAGCCGTAGTAACAGAATCAAGGCCAATATGGGTCGCTCTGCTTGCAGGATTTATCCTTGGTGAAACTACACGGAGTAAGATCTGGATATCAATTGTTCTAAGTATCATAGGTGTGCTGCTAATTGAAAAACCATATTTTGAACAAAGAAATTTTGCTGTCTTTGCTGCACTCCTCGCCTCGGTACTGGGGGCAGTGGTTATGATATGTCTTAGAATATTAAAAGAGATTGAGTCAAAAAGGATTGTCGCTCATTTTTCCGGAACCGCCTGCATAATATCCCTCGTATGTTTGTTTATATTTAAAAAAGATATTATTCCCGGAATACAGTTTGATTTTATAACAATTGTAATGCTGCTTGGAGTTGGCTTTTTTGGAACCATAGGCCAGCTCGCCATGACAAAAGCATTTGCTATGGGTGAAGCCCCGGTTGTTGCAACAGCGGGATTTATTAAAGTTGGGTTTTCTGCGGCCTATGACATTATAATATGGAAGTATGTTTTTGAGTATTCGACAATTCTTGGAATGCTTCTTATTCTCATTGCCTCGACCCTTATTTTTCACAGTAATCTTTCAGAATATAGCAACAGGTTAAGGGAGTTCCTGAGAAACAGCAGATTTCCATACTACTAACCCCTCTTTGTTGATATAACCCCATGTATTGTCGTTAAATTCCACAAGTGCAAGTTCTCCGTTAAAAGGAAGTGCCGTTTTATAGTTAAGACTGATTAAAATTTTCCCCTCTTTATTTATATAACCCCACTTGCCGTTATGCCTTACAGCAGCATACCCTTCGTGAAAATCACCTGCCCTGTCAAAAATCGGCTTAATTACCACCTTACCTTTACGGTTTATAAATCCCTGTTTACCCCTGTGGGTAACTGCTGCAAATTTATCACTAAAATGTCTGGCATCTTCTGTGCGTGGCACTAAAACCATATTTCCAAAAGTGTCTATGTATGCAACCTGGCCTTCAAACACAACTTTAGCTAGCCCTTCTGAAAAACCCTGGGCAACATCAAATACCGGATTTATTGCAAATTCACCCTCTTTATTTATATACCCTGATTTTCCTTCATAAAGTACCAGGGCACGGCCATTTGAAAATATATGGGCAAGATCAAAACGCGGAGGAATTAATCTATTGCCGGATGTATCAATATAACCCCATAGGTCATCCTCTTTAAAACTGGCAACGCCTTCACTAAAATGTATCACTTCTTCAAAAGCAGGCTCAATCACAAGCTCACCTGATTGATTTATAAATCCGTATTTTTCGTTGATTTTTACTTTAGCAAAGCCATTTGCAAACTGATGTGCTTCGTCATAAACAGGCTTAATTACTAATATGCCTTTAGGGTCAATATATCCCCACCTGTTATCTATTTTAACAAGACCAAGGCCTTCTGAAAATTTATATGCTGCATCATAAGCAGGAGGAATAACAGTTTTACCCTTATTGTCTATATATCCCCAGCTGCCTTCACTTTCTACGGGATAAAGATAAACATTATTGTTTTTTTCAGTTGCAATAGAATTTATTACTAATAAAGTATTTATAAGTAGTGCTATTATTAACGTTGAAAACAGATAAAATGTCCTGTAATTATTTAACACTCTAAACCTCCGGCGGATACGATGAAAATATATAATATTACTTTGGCCCTGTTATTGATATTTACTACCTTGTCACTTGTGAACTGTAGTAAGATACCTACTGAAAAAATATATAAAAAACCTGAAAATAAAATACCACAAACAAAGAAAGATAAACCGGCAAAAAAACAGTCAACGAATTCCATAGTATTGGATACAACAGAAAATGAAGCACTTGATGCAACCCTTTTTGCAGTTAAATGGATCAAGTGGAAGATCTTCAGTGAAAATTATAACAACGGGATAATACTTCTCAAGGAAGCATATGTTTACAGTGAAAATAGAAAATTAAAACGTATTTACCACTGGCCCCCAAAAGACAGTCTAGGTCAGTCTGATATTTCGGGTTACCTAAAAAAGATTGCTTTACGCGACAGTACTATTTCTTTTAATGATGTGGCTTTTACACAGGAAAATATGAAAATTATTATTTCTAAAACATCAGACGGCAAGATGAAAGTTACTGCTGAATATCTTATTTTTCCATATATGAGAAACCTGGAACTTGGCCCCCAACTGCATTCAAGTATGTATATTGAGGATATTCTATTTAGTAAAATAAAGGAATACCTGGAATCTAATTAAACAGGCTTACGGAATATAAAGGCCCATTTTTTCTATGATTTCATTCATGTTTTCTTTAGCTACCTTCTTAGCCCTTTTTGTACCTTCATGAAGAATTTCTTTAACTTCGTCAGGTCTTGATTCAAACTCTTTTCTTTTTTCTATAAAAGGTTCCAGTATCTTATTTATAGCACTGGTCAGTTTCTTTTTAACTTCAACATCTCCAACTTTACCCTTCAGGTATCTCTCCTTAAGGTCTTCGATCTCCTCAAGGTCTTTATTAAAAGCGTCATGATAAATAAATACGGGATTACCCTCAACTTTTCCGGGTATATCTGCCCGTATCCTGTTGGGGTCAGTAAACATACTCATAACACTTTTTTGGACTGCTTTTGGTTCATCGGAAATATATATACAGTTATTTAGGCTTTTACTCATTTTCCTGTCACCGTCAGTGCCTACAAGCCTGGAAGTTTCACTTATTATGGGTTCCGGTTCTTCAAAATATTCTCCGTACAGGTGGTTGAACCTTCTTGCGAGTTCCCTTGTGAGTTCAATATGACTTAACTGGTCCTCACCTACTGGAACCTTTGTTGCCTTAAACATCAAAATATCTGCTGCCATAAGAATCGGGTACCCAAGAAGTCCTACAGAATAGTTCTCCCCAACCCCCATATCTTTTATCTTTTCTTTTAAAGTCGGGATTCGTTCTGATCTTTGTACAGAACATAGCATTGTTAGAATTGTTGAGAGTTCAGTAATATACGGCACCTGAGACTGTACATAAAAAGTTGATTTCTCAGGGTCCATACCCACACTGAGCCAGTCCAGAACCATCTCGAGTATACTTTGTTCAACCTCTTTTACCCTGTCATAATGAGTTGTGAGCATATGAAGGTCTGCAACAAGAAAAAAACATTCAAATTCATTCTGATACTTTATTCTGTTGTATAAAGAGCCAACTAAATGGCCTAGGTGTAGTCTGCCTGTAGGCCTGTCTCCTGTCACAAGGATATGTTTTTTTGGAGCCATTTAAGGATAAATCCTCCCAAATAAGAATATAATTATTTCTATAAAGTTATAAGATTAGTTTTATAAATTTAGGTAATACTACTTGAATAAGATCTTATTGGTCAAATCCGGTAATAAAAGGATAACCCCCTTTGGATTACTCCGCAGGGGGTTTCTCCAATATTATTGGAGGATTGAGGGACAACTTATGAATTTCTTCTTACTTTATATACGATGCTGGACGCACAAAAAGGTTTCTTTATTTAATAATTTTATTATTATTGCGGAACTGGGTACTATAAGAGTATGAAATTTCTCATAATATCTGCCTTTTTAATCCTTATATCTTCTACCTTCCTGACAGCATCCGATTTAAATAACAATGAAATAAAATATATGGAAAAACACCCTGCATCTTATATCAGGATCCACGATTATACGGTATATGCCACATGGAGTTCAGTAGCAATACTTCATAATGTTACGATTGAGAATACAAGCGATATTACTTATGAGAATATAAAGGTAAGGATCTTTTACAGTTCACTAAACAGGCCCGGTAATGTAATAAGCCAGGAAGCAGGAATTATCCCCGTAACAGTCCCGCCGCACAGCAAGAACACCTATTTAAGGGGCGGTATCCCTTTTGGCGGTGGTTCTCAGGCGATGAATGCAGTGGATATACAGGTTTTGGGTGCAGAAGTAGCTAATTAGAAGTTAATTTTAATCTTCTGTAATTAGCAAGAAGGAATATAAAAGCCGAAATTGCTATAAGCATCTCTATAATTTCCATATTAAACTTAAAGAACCACCAGAAACCCCCTACTTGAAACAAAAGCCTCTGATCAGGAAGATAAAAATTATAAACATCCAGTGCTGAAAAAACTGTAATTAGAAGAAAAAATGAAGATAATACAAATGGTGCAGAAATATATTTAAAAGTTTTTGTATTATTAAGGAAAATTGAAACAAAACCGCCTAATCCAATAAGTACCCTTAGGTATTCAAATTTTACATGAAGATCTTTTAAATTATGGATATTGGTTTCCCTTTGAAGATTTGTTTCTTTAAAATAGTCCGGTGATGTAAAATAAAAAACCCATTGTCCCCACGAAATCTCCTCCAGTCCAACAAAAATAAGGCCTAATACCATAAGGGCCACAAAAATTGTCTTATAACTTTCAAGGTTACTTCTGTACATCAATCTAATAAGTTTAATTCCCATATAGATTGAGGCTAAAATCACAATAAATGTAATAGTTTCAACGGGATAGTTTTCCTTAGTTATAAGAACAATATATGTCTTCGTGTAATTTATAATCATCCAGTAGTAGGAATTAAGAATAAGCAGAAAAGGGAGAAAGAGAATAATAAAGTAAGCTGTCTTATTAAATCTGAACTTTTTTATATCTTCGGAAATAAATTTTAAAATAGTTCTTACCTGTGTATTAAAATTTAATAATAACTGCGCCCGGAGGGAGTCGAACCCCCAACCTCATGATCCGTAGTCATACGCTCTGTCCAGTTGAGCTACGGGCGCAATTTCTCCTCGGAAAACCGTATATTATTACCAGATATATTAAATTCATCAAATTATTTACAGAATAAAATAAAACTATATAATAGTGGTCAAGTTTTTATTAAATTTGAGGCAAAAATGAGCAATCTTGAAAGCAATTTAGACAATGAAGTTCAGAACTATCTGAAATTATTGAAAAATAATGAAAATGTACAGAAACTACAAAGTGGAAGTATCACTTTAAGTATATACAAGAAGTTCCTTAGAACATTCTATTTTATTGAAGATTTAAGCCAAAAAGCAGTTAACAAAGCTGCACAGAACACTACTTTATCCAACCCATACTTAAGCAAGAGATTTGAAGTATGTGCCAAAGGAGAATTAGGACATGCACAGATTGCACTTAAAGACCTTAGCGATTTAGGTGAAAACTCTATAGATACTGATAACAAAAAACTTATAGATGAATACAACGATTTTCTTCAGAAAGAGGCAGATGAATATCCTTTGGGGATATTAGGCCATTCTTATCTTTTTGAAAACGTATCCGGAATATTATTTCCGGACAACCAGCCTATTGAATACCCTTCCAAATTTATAGAAGTTCATGCAAAGGAAGACCCCGGCCATTCGTTAGCCATTAAAAGGACTGTCAGAAAGATTGAAGAGGATTTAGACAGAAGTGATATAGACCGAATAATTAATTTTAGTAAAAAAAGTGGCGATTACCTGATTAAAGTGTTTGAAAGCTGTTAATATAGTTCTATTATGGACGGCCCTTCCCTAATCCGCGAATTAAAGAAATCCGTGACATGCACAGTCACAGATGATGAAACTACTCTTGAATCTTACGGAACAGACTGGACAAGTGAGTATATACCCAACCCCCTGGCAATTGTTTTTCCCGAATCAATTGATGATATAAGAGAAATAATAATATTTGCGAATAAACAGAACATTCCTCTAGTCCCTTCCGGAGGACGAACAGGCCTTAGCGGAGGTGCTGTAGCATCCAGTAGCGAACTTGTCGTTTCTTTGGACAGGATGAATAAAATTATTGATTTTAATGAGACTGACCGACTTCTTACAGTTGAGGCAGGAGTAACAACACAGGAAATACAAGATTTTGCCTCCGAACATAACCTTTACTATCCTATTGATCTTTCTTCCAAGGGAAGCAGCCAGATTGGCGGCAATATTGCTACAAATGCAGGTGGCCTTCACGTTATAAGGTATGGCCTTACGAGAAACTGGATCAAAGGACTCAGGCTGGTAACCGGCAATGCTGACATACTTGACCTTAACAGGGGACTAACAAAAAACGCTACCGGTTATGACCTTAAAGATTTATTTATAGGCAGTGAGGGTACACTGGGAATAATATGCGAGGCGACTGTCGAGCTTACTGAGAAACCAAAGGATTCATTAATTCTCTTATTATCAGTATCCGATATTTCAGTGTCTGGTGAAATTTTAAAATCTTTTAGAAACAGTTTTGTATTAAATGCTTTTGAATTTTTTACTGACAGTGCCGTAAAACATATAGACACCATATCCAAAACAAAATTTCCCATAAAAAATTCATATTACCTGTTAATTGATATTGAGTGTACAACCGAAGATGAACTGCTGAAAGTTGAATCACTTTATAACGATTTTAATAACCGGGCTATTATCTCGGATGGTGTTATAAGCCAGAACGCAAAACAGTACAAGGAACTTTGGAGTTTCAGGGAAAACATTACCGAATCGATATCCGTATACCTGACATATAAAAATGACATCTCTGTAAAACCTTCACAAATACCATTATTTATTAAAGATATAGAAACTATTCTTACCAGGGATTATCCTGACTTTGATACAATCCTATTTGGCCATATAGGTGACGGTAATATACATATCAGTATTCTTAAACCTCATGAATTTGATAAGGCTGAATTTCTTAATATATGCAAGGAAGTAAATAACCATATATACAGGACAGTTGCCAGCTACGGAGGGAGCATTTCCGCTGAGCACGGTGTTGGTATGATAAAAAGGCCGTATCTAATGTATACCCGGACCTCAAAAGAAATTGAACTTATGAAAGATATAAAATCAGTTTTTGATAAAAATAATATTTTAAATCCTGGAAAAATCTTTCCTTCTTAGACCATAACTTCTTTATATCTGAAACAGTCAATAACATGGTCGTTAACAATACCAGTGGCCTGAAGATGAGCGTACATAATTGTGCTTCCCATAAATTTAAAACCCCTGCCCTTAAGGTCTTTGGTTATCGCATCAGATAGTTTGGTATTAACCGGTACTTCAGAAAGAGTTTTCCACTTATTAACTACCTGTTTATTGTCTACAAAACCCCACAGGTAATCACAAAAACTGCCATACTCCTTTTGTATATCAAGAAAAAGTTGAGCGTTATTAACTGAAGCATTTATCTTGAGCTTATTACGGATAATACCTTCATTATTTAACATTTCCTTTATTTTTCTGTCACCGTAGTTTGCCACTTTAACCGGGTCAAAATTGTCATACGCTTTTCTGTAATTGTCTCTTCTTTTAAGGATTGTAAGCCAGCTGAGGCCTGCCTGGGCCGATTCGAGCACAAGAAACTCAAATTGCTTCTTGTCATCAAAGACCGGTACACCCCATTCTTTGTCATGATAATCAATATAGATATCACTTCCTTCACACCAACTGCACCTTTTCAATTAATTGTCCTTATTTTTTAAAATTGTTTTTGAAATTATCGTTTAAATAACTATAAAAAACTGATGCCGGCACCGTAACTTCATATTCTCCCTCTACGTAAGGACCAACCTGATACGGGGGAAATATAAACTTAATGCCTTCATTTTCTTCACCTTCACCGGGTACAAATACAAAAATACTGTAATTCTTTATGTCCGGCCCTGCCCCTTCATCCAGCCATTCATCTTCAGTAATTTTCTCATTCAGCCTTTCTGATTTTTGTTTTAGAATATTTATTATAGAAAACTTCGATATTGCACCAAGGGCTGCCTTTTCATTATTAAAAAGGTCCTTTAAATTAATTTGTTTTTCTGAGGCCTTAATAAAATTCACTGAAAAATAAGAATGATTTGGATGTGCACCGCCGGTAAAACTAAATACGTAGCCAAGAATACTGGCCAATTCTCCGGCCGAGACATAGTTGCTCATATCTATGTTAAGTGACCAAGGATGACCGCTCATTCCAAGCTCTATATCCTGGTCTTCAAAACCGTTGTCTTTTTTTGCGGTATTAACTTTTTTCTTTAAAACAGCAAAGATCTCCGGGTATTCCGCAACCTGGTATGGGTAAGTAACTTTAATATCAGTTTTATCTGTTTTTTCTTCCTGAATAAGTCCAAGCTGCTCAAGCTGCTTCGAAGATGTCTTCCCGGTCAGGCAGGTATTTTCATACCATACCCCTCCTGATTTAAGGCATACGTTTGCATGGCTGTATACAAACAACCTAAGGAACATTATTAAAAGAAATACTAAAACAAGGGAGAGAATAAGTTTTTTCATTTATTTACCAAAATCACCTTTAAGCATTTTTTTTCTGGTTTCTTTATCAAATTTTTCAATAGCATACCTGAGAGTTGTCCTCGGAATATTGTTATAATGTTTTTTAAGAAACTTCACCAGTCTTTTCTCGTCAATCTTCCCGGCCTCTCTAAGCATCCAGCCTACGGCTTTGTGAATAAGGTCGTGTTCGCGTATAAGAAGTATTTCAGACAGTCTGAATGTATCGTCCAGGTCGTTATTCTTAATAAACCTGTAAGTTGTAATTATTGCTATTCTTTCCTTCCACAGATTGCCTGATTCAGCAAATCCATAAATAATACCCCTGTCCTTATCCTGTAGCCACGGGCCAAGAATTTTATGGGCCGAACTGTCCACCAAGTCCCAGTTATTAACCCCATCTAAATTATCCAGATAAAAGTCAACCAAAGTCTTCCTGGTTTTCTCATCACCATTCTCATATTTATTAACCAGAATAAAGAGTGATATTAATCTGTGTTCATGAATTTTGGATAGAAGTAGTTTTTTTAATTCAGATAATTCAATATTTTTAAACTTTAATGCAGTTTTTCTAAGTTTAGGGACAGTAACACCTATGAATTTGTCGCCTTCACCATACTCCCCTTTTCCGGTACGGAA
>JAJCZQ010000028.1 GCA_029262335.1 Deltaproteobacteria bacterium | reverse complement strand
TGCGCCAAATGTTTTTTCCATCAGAACGTTTCTTCCTCTTGGCCCTAGGGTTGCTTTTACTGCTCTTGCAAGCTGACTTACTCCTCTTAACAGGGAGTCCCTTGCTACTGTGTCAAATTTTATTTCTTTTGCCATTGTAATATTCTCCTGAATAAATGTATAAAATTTTTATTTTCCGATAATAGCTAATATCTCGTCTTCTTTTAAAATTAGATAATCATCGCCACCAAGACCAATTTCTGCACCGCCATATTGACCAAACAATATTTTGTCTTTTGGCTTAACATTAAGCGGTCTTACTGAGCCGTCATCAAGTACTCTGCCATTTCCTACAGCAACAACTACACCTTCCTGCGGTTTTTCCTGTGCAGCATCCGGAATAATGATCCCTCCGGGAGTTGTTTCGGAAGAACCAACCCTTTTAATTAATACTCTGTCATGTAGAGGTGTGACTTTCATGAATAAAATCCTCCTTAATACTATATTTTTGTTTTTTTTAAGTTTGTACTGCTTTATCAGCACTCCTCACCTGTTAGTGCTAATTTGACCAACAAAAGATAATCATCATTGATTCTTTGTCAAGAATATTTTATTTGTATTATTGGCATAATTTTTTTATAATAAGTTGGTTAGAATAATACAGGTATGAAAATTTAAAAAAGTACTTTAATATTTTCGTGTATGTTGTTATAATTAAACAAAATTGTTGATGATTAAGAAAAATTTGTTTAATAAATTAATAGTTATATAGTATTATGTGTTTAAATATAATCTTGACATATAAAGTCTATTACTTTATTTTGATAAGCAAAATTAAATAAATTACTTAATATGCTATTATCACTTTTTAAAAAATATGTGTGGCTGGTAAACCTGCTTCTTATCGTGGCTATTGCTTATGTTGTAGCGTTAGCAGTTAATGATAAGATTGGTGACAGCATTTATTCACCTTCAAAGGACATATTGTCTGATAATGATAATAGCAATAAATTTGTAAGGCTGAAAACTACCCAGCCTAACAGGGCGTATTATGAAGTTATATTAACCCGAAACATTTTCGGGCTTGATAATTCAACATTTTCTGACACCGGCGGGTCTGCAGGAGCAAACGGTGATGCCCCAAAAACCAATCTTAACATTGAACTTCTGGGAACTCATCTTAATATCCAGGGCAATTCTATTGCGGTAATAAAAAACAGTGATAATGGAAAAATAAACGGTTATTCGGATGGAGAGATTATAGACATTATTACAGATGAGAAAGTTAAGCTGCTGGGTGTTGACAACTGTAAGGCCATAATTGACAGAAAACTTCAGGGTACGGAAACAATCTATTGCAAAAAAGAGCTTAATATTGCAAAAGAACCTGAAAATAAAGACAATAGACCAAAAGCTGTAAGTACTGAAAAAGACACTAAAGGCGGTATTAAACAGGTATCAGATGATAAATGGTTGATAGAACGCAAGATGCTCGATGAGCTGCTAGATGACCCTTCAGCACTCATTAACCAGGCAAGGGTTGTCCCGCAACAGGACGGACTGCGCTTTTTTGGTATAAGGCCAAGCAGTATATTCTTTAAGATTGGCCTTCGTAACGGAGACACAGTACATAAGATAAATGAAGTTGAGTTAAGTGATGTACAAAATGCGCTTGGAGTATTCGGCCAGTTAAAAAATGAAAATGATTTTAGTATCGATTTTACCAGGAGAGGCAAGAAACTTTCATATGCTTACGATGTTAATTAGGTTGATAATTAATAATTCACGGGAATATATATATGCATAAATACTTTAAAACTCTTTTAATACTTTTTCTCTTTAACATACTTCTTCTGCCGCTGTCCTATTCCCAGATAATTATTGACAATGATGGTCCGAAAGAAAATGTAAACCAGCTTCTCTCATATACTGTTGAGGACGGTGATTCTTTAACTGTTCTTGCTGACAGGTTTTTCATTCCGGTAAAAGAGCTTCAGCAAATCAACAACATAGACGGCACAGTGATAAAGACAGGTCAGACACTGTTAATACCTATAATAAGTTACAAGGTCCGTGATGGAGACTCCCTGCTGGGGATTGCAGCAAAAAACAGAATCCCTGTAAAAGACATAAGGCATATTAATAAAATTGAAGGTAATTCCATTAGAACCGGGCAAACGATATATATTCCAAAAAGGGCCAGCAGCTTCCTGCTGACCAGTTTTACCAAGGAAGTCTCGGCGCAGGAGATACCTGATGAAATAGTAGAAGTAGATGGCGATGTAGTTACTTCTGAGAATGTTCAGAATGAGCCGGAGGTAATAGAAGACCAGGTTGAAGCTAATGAAAATGTTAATACTGATCAGGATATATCCACTGAGCCAAAGCAGGAAGAGCTCGTCGAGGTGGATACCGAGCCTGAACCTAACGGCAGGCCTACTTTTGAGGTAGTGGTACCCCAGCCCTCGGGTGATCTATCAAATAGTGAACAGCAGGACGATATTGTAAATCTACAGTCTGAAATGGAACTTAAAGACCTTATTCAGACAATGAGCGAGATATCCTCCGAGGCATTTATTCTTGATGATTCGGTAAAAGGTAAGAAGGTAACAATCATAGCCCCGCAGGGTGGATTTAAAAGGCAAAATGCTATCAGGCTTTTTGAGACCATACTTGACCTTAACGGGTTTTCGATCGTTTCTAAACAGGGTGTAAATAAGATTGTCCAGAAAAAAGATATAAAAACCCAGAGTATTCCAACAGATGTAAGCACTAAGATGGGAATCTCATCAGACAGATATATTACAAAAATTATAAATTTAAAAAATGTTAAGGCAGAAGAGCTTGCCAGTACCCTTAAGCCACTTGTTTCTAAGGACGGAGACCTTGTCGTATATACGGCTTCAAATAAACTAATAGTAGTAGATACAGTAGACAACATTAACAGAATTGTAGATATAATTTCAAACCTGGATGTTGAGAAACGAATTGAATTTATAAAAATTGAAAACGCAGATGCCGCTGACGTTGCAACCAAATTACTTGAAATATTTGGTGCAGAAGGCGGAGTACGGTCCACTCAGAGTAGAGGCGCAACCAGAAATACAAGACAGGGAAGGGCCAACCAGGCGAATCAGCAGCAACAGGCTTCTGTATCCGGTGAATCTGATATTCTTGGTTTTAAGGTTATAACTGACGAACGTACCAATTCATTAATTGTTATAGCATATCCGCAGGATATGGATAAAATCAGAAAAGTTGTCAGTATTCTGGATGTTCTTTCTGAACAGGTTGAGCAGGGTATTTATGTATTAAGAATAAAAAATGCAGATGCAGAACAGATTGTCGGAGTACTTTCCAGCATTATAGGTTCCGGCGGTGGCGGCGGACGAGTCGGTGGCCAGCAAAACCAGAGAAACAGATTAAGTTCAGGCGGACTCGGGTCAACGCAGACAGGTATTGGTTCCGGTGAAGCACGTTCGGGTATATCCCGGCAGGCAGGAGCTGGCTCACTTTCAAGTGTAGTAGCTGAAGCCGAAGGGTTAAGAATTACAGCTGACCCCGCAACCAACTCTGTAATTATTGTTGGTTCAAGAAGGGATTATGAATCAATTAAAACTGTTATTGATGAACTTGATATAAGAAGAAAACAGGTATTTGTAGAAGCAGCTATTCTTGAGGTTGGATTAAATGACCTTACTTCACTTGGTGTGAATTTTAGTTTTGGAGCTACCTTAAACGGAGATAATCTCCTGTTTGGCGGCCAGCAGCTGCCAGGTGTACAGAGCCTTCTAGGCGTTGCAGCTGATAGTGATGCAGCTATTAACGTAGTTGGTTCACTCCAGGGACTTTTTCTTGGTGTAGTAGGTGAGGAAGTTGATGTTGACGGATCAGGTCCTATACCACCGATTCCGTCATTTACAGCACTCTTCCAGGCCATATCATCGGTAACGGATGTAAATGTGCTTTCGACACCAAGTATTCTTACAACTGACAATGAACAGGCTGAAATTGTTGTTGCGGATATTATTCCGTTTCCTACCGGCAGTACCGTTGGGACATCAGGAGTAACAGTGCAGACAATTGAAAGACTGCCTGTTGGTATCAGACTTGCCATCACACCTCAGATTAGTGAAGGTTCATTTTTGAACCTCAATATTGTTACCGAGGTTTCAAATACTACTAACGCACCTGCTGACCTTAACACCCAGGACTTTGGTATTGCGACCCAGACCAGGACTGCGGACTCATCTGTAATTGTCAGGGACGGCCAGACAATTGTGATTGGCGGACTGGTTTCCGACCGTGAAAGTATACTTGAGCAAAAAACTCCAATACTTGGTGATATACCCTATTTAGGAAACCTTTTTAAATTTAAAAGCAAACAAAGCCAGAAGTTAAACCTGATGATTCTCTTGACACCGCGAATTGTAGAGTCAGACTTAGATATGCAGCAGATTCTGGAAGAACAGCAAAGACGCAAAACTCTTTTACAGGAAAGAGGGCTTGACGTCTTAGAGGAAAGAAAATATTAATTATATACAATGAAAACTCTTGATCAGATTCTTCAGGAAAGTAACCCTGATATACTTGAGAATTTTCTGGATTTAAAATCAAAAAGTACTGAAAGCCCCGAAGAAGTCCTGATAAAATCCAATCTTCTAAATGATGACAGTCTTCTGAATGTGTTGTCTGAATACTATGAAGTGCCGATTATTAGGGAAATAAGGGACGAAGACATTGATTATCAGCTTGTAAAAGAACTTCCTATCAGTTTTACAAGAAAATTCAGAATACTTCCGCTAACCAAAACCAATGGCGTCCTCAAAGTTGCATTTGCGCCACCCATAGACCTTTATGCCATGGACGAAATCAGCTCACTTTTTGCCTGCAACATAGAAACCCATCTTACACATAACCATATTGTGTATGACAGCATAAACAGGGTTTACGAGCAGGGCAAGGAAATGGATGAGGACATTGATGATGATTCCATTGGTATTACCGAATCTGAGATCCAGGAGCCCAAAGACCTGCTGGATACCGATGACGAAGCACCTATTATAAGATTTGTAAATTCACTTTTGTTTCAGGCTGTAAAAGAAAAAGCAAGTGACATACATTTAGAATGTTTTGAAAAAGAAGTTGCTGTACGCTTCAGAAAAGACGGTATGCTGCATAATGTAACAACTGTACCCAAAAAGCTCCAGTCCTCTGTTATCTCCCGTGTAAAAATTATGGCTGAACTCGATATTTCTGAAAGAAGAAAACCCCAGGACGGAAGAATTAGGGTCAAAGTAGCAGGGCGTGATGTTGATGTGAGAATTTCTACAGTACCTACAACCTGGGGTGAAAGCGTTGTTATGAGACTTCTTGACAGGTCTTCAGTCCTTCTGAGTCTTGAAGATCTCGGGCTTGAAGGTGAAAAATTAAGAACTTTTGATTTCTTAATAAGGCGCCCGCACGGCATTGTCCTTGTGACCGGGCCTACAGGTAGTGGTAAAACCACAAGCCTTTATGCATCTCTTGAGAGAATAAACTCCCCTGATAAAAAAATCATTACAATTGAAGACCCTGTTGAGTACCAGATCCAGGGGATTAACCAGATCCAGGTTAATAACAAAGTTAATCTGTCATTTGCCAACGGTCTGAGATCAGTACTTCGGCAGGACCCTGATGTCATACTGGTGGGGGAGATCAGAGACAGAGAAACAGCGGATATCTCAATACATGCATCACTTACAGGTCACCTTGTATTTTCAACACTACATACCAATGATTCAGCAAGTGCTATAACAAGACTTATAGATATGGACATTGAGCCATTTCTTGTTGCATCCTCCATGCTGGCAATTGTTGCACAAAGGCTGGTGAGAGTACTTTGTAAAAGCTGCCGGGAAAAATATGAACCTACAGAAGAAGAACTCAAAAGATTAGGTATTGGCAAAGAAAGCCTTAACGACGGTATTCTATACAGATCAAAAGGCTGCCCTACATGTCTTGATACGGGTTTTAGCGGCAGGCTGGCAATATTTGAAATATTAATAATTGATGACGATATAAGAAATCTTACACTTAACACAACTGATTCTTCCACAATAAAAAGAAAGGCAGTGGAAAATGGTCTCATTACTCTGAGGATGGACGGTGCGAGTAAAGTGATTGAGGGATTAACTTCTGTTGATGAGGTTTTAAGGGTGACAGAAGAGGAATCAATTGAGATGGAATCCATTCACTAAAAAGTAGATTATGCCGGTATACAAATATACAGCCATTAACAACAGTGGTTCATCTGTTAAGGGAATAATAGATGCAGAATCAGTAAAAGCCGCCACTGAAAAACTTAAGAGAGAAGGGGTCTACCTTTCTTCAATTAATGAAACCAAGAAGGGGAAAAACAGGAGTTTTATTCCTTTCAGAGGGGTCAGCAGTGCAGAGCTTGCTATCACAACGAGACAGTTTTCTGCATTAATCTCGGCCGGATTGCCGCTCGAAGCCTCATTGACAGCATTGTCCGAACAGTCTGAAGATCAGAAATTAAGGGAAGTGTTAACCCAGGTTAAGGACAGGGTCAGCGAAGGAAGTTCTCTTACAAATGCACTAAAAGAACATAAAAATGTTTTTTCAGAACTCTATACAAATATAGTAAAAGCAGGGGAAGCAAGTGGAACACTTGATGTCGTTTTATTCAGACTGGCCGATTTTCTTGAAAAATCTTCTGCATTAAAGTCCCGGGTTAGAAGTGCCCTGATATATCCTATTTTTATGTTTCTAATTGGTTCAGGTGTCCTGTTTTTTATGATGACGTACGTAATTCCAAGAATTACCAAAATCTTTGAAGACAGTGACAGGGCACTGCCATTTATTACCCTTGTCCTTATATCCATAAGCAGTTTCTTCAGCAACCATTTTATTCTTTTATTTCTGGGAATTGCTGCACTTGGTTTTTTTATTGTCAGGTTTTTAAAAACAGAAAAAGGTACAAGATTTGTGGACAGGCTGATTCTCAGGCTGCCGGTGTTTGGAAAACTTGCTACAATGGTTTCAATTTCGAGATTTACACGGACACTTGGGACACTTGTAGGAAGCGGGATTCCATTGCTTGATGCTCTCGAAATCGGGGAGGCTGTAATTGGGAACACTGTTTTTATGGATGCCCTTAAGGATGTAAGAGTGAGTGTCAGAGAGGGGGCGACGCTCGGACAACCACTCAGGGACAGCGGCGTTTTCCCTCCGCTTGTTACCAGGATGATTTCAGTTGGTGAACAAACCGGAGAGATGGAAGAAATGTTTAACAAAATTGCAGATATTTATGATCTGCAGGTGGAAACAACTCTTTCAGCCTTAACATCTTTACTTGAACCAATTATGATTTTAATGATCGGTGTAGTGATGGCTTTCATAGTTTTTGCTATACTATTACCAATATTTGATTTAACATCTGCCATAGGCTGATACAGGAGGCATAAAAATGAATAAACCACACAGATTAATTAAATCGCAGGGTGGTTTCACTCTTATCGAGATTGTTGTTGTACTAATTATTATTGCGGGCCTTGTAGCCGTAGTTGCACCAAATATTATGAATCGGTTATCCGATTCTAATGAAAAGATTACAAGGGCCAAAATTGCTAATCTTGAAACAGCTCTTAAGCTTTTTAAGGTTGATAATGGTTTTTACCCGGAAACAGGCCAGGGGCTGAATGCTCTTAATCAGTTTCCTTCATCAGGCAGAGAACCAAAAAGGTGGAAAGGGCCTTATCTTGAAAAATCCCAGACACCGCTTGATGCATGGTCGAATGAGTTTGTTTATGTGGGTCCTGACCAGACAAACAACGGAACCTATTTAATAATATCGGTAGGTGAGGATGCAGTTGCCAATACCGATGATGATATTTCAAGCAATGATATCCAATGAAAACAATAGTGGTTTCACATTAATTGAAATACTTGTAGTTATGGTACTGCTTGGGAGTATTCTCTTTATAGCGGTACCAAGATTCCAGAACCTTGCTGATGTTCACCTGAAAAGTACTTCAAGAAGCCTTAGCGGAACCATTAAATACCTTTATAACGAATCGGTATTTAAAAAAAATATTTATAAACTCGCCTTTGACCTTGATAACCAGGAGTACTGGGTTGAATATATGGAAGACGGCCAGTTTGTCGAATCCCTGGACCCGATACTCAGGAGAAAGAAGGTCCCTGATGGGGTTGTTATTAACGATATTTTTACAGAAAGGTTCCAGGAAAAAACTGACAGCGGAAATGAATCGTACCTGCTCTTTCTTCCGACTGGTTTTGTGGATTACGCTGTAATTCATATCAGCAGTAGTGATAATGACGTATATACGATAGAGACAAAACCCTATACTGGCGGAACAAAAATATACGATGAGTATATTGATATAAGGCAGGAGGACAGCCCTTATCTTGACGAGGAATGAGGCGTGCAAAAAAGAAAGGGGATTTACACTACTGGAAGTGGTGATTTCTGTAGCGATTATCGGTGTAGCATTGATGATACTTTTGTCCGCTGTAAACAGAAACCTCGACATAGCGGGAAAATCAAGGGATGCACAAATTGCCGCCCTGCTTGCTCAGCAAATGCTTACTGATATTGAACTTGAAGGATTCCCGGAAGTAAGGGAAGAAGAAGGTGAGTTTACGGACTTCCCGGGTTTTAGCTGGTTTCTTTCTGTGCTGCCGTATAATTTATCACTCGTAGAAACAAATATAAGAATAGTAAGAGTACTGATTGTCTGGAATGACGGTAATGATGAATTCGAAGTCTCGACTGCAATATCAAACTGATAGGGGTTTTACCCTTTTAGAGCTCCTTGTAGCCGTTTTTATCTCGGCACTTGTACTCACACTAATATCTACATCTTTTTTTCAGATTATTAATGCCAAAGAAAAAGTGGAAGACCAGCTTGAACTTATTCATGAGGCCAGGGTGGTTTTTGCAAGGATTGGCAAGGACCTTTCAAGTGTCTACCCAAGGGGTAGAGTCGCCAATAGTGCTTTAAGCTATCCTTATATATATTTTCTTGGAACAAATGAAGAACAGACGGATAACAGCCAGCTAGAATTTTCATCTTTTTCCAGAAACCCGATTGAATTCAACAGGGAGTCCGACCAGTCTGAAATAAAATATTTTCTGGCCAGAATTGATGACGATGAGAATTATGATGAAGAAAATCAGCTATATGCATTAATTAGAAAAGAGAATCCATGGTTTGGGAATGACAACGGCGGAACGCAGTACCCAATATCTGAAAGGGTGAAAAGGTTTAAACTTACTTACCAGAATACCAAAAAAACCGACGATCCACTTATTGAAAAGGAAGATATAAAAGAATGGAACGCAGTACAGCTTGGTGGAGCACTGCCAAAAGCTGTTGCAGTAGAGCTGGTTCTAACTGATGACGAAGGGATTGACCATACTTTTAATACATCGATAATTATGCCGATTGCAAAATAATATTATGAAACAAAAAATAAATCATAAAGAGAATGAAAAAGGAATAGTCCTGATTATAGTCCTTATTGTAATTGCAATACTTACGATTGTAGTGACTGACTTTACTTTTAGTACTCATATTGACCTTGAAATATCAAACAATACTCTAAACGATATTAAGGCGCAGTATATTGCCAAGTCAGGAGTCAGCGTGGTCTCAAGTGTAATGAAGGGGAATAATCTTGAGGACCTGGGTGACCTTTCCTCGGTTACGGGTGACGTGGAAGTAGGTTCTGAGGGTAATAATATCTGGTCATTAAATGTACCCGCATTTCCTGTTGGTGATGGAGTAGTTACCATGACCGTGCAGGACGAAAGGTCTAAAATTAACCTGAATTCACTTGTAAACCAGACTACCAACAAGGTCGACTTCCAGGTCCTGGCAGCACTGACCGAGCTGTTTAGGAATTTAGAAGTAGAGACGGATAAGTCAGAACTTTTTATTGCAAGCCTTATAAACTGGGTTGATAAAACGATAAAAGGTGCTCAGAATGACCAGGACCCGAGAGGTGCTGCCGGAAATTTTTACAATACACTTGATAACCCCTATACAATAAAAGACGGCCCCTTAGACAGCCTTGATGAAATCAGAATGATTGAAGGTATGGACGAAGATTTTTATAATAAGATTATAGATTATGTAACAATTTACCCCATAAACAAACAGGTAAATTTCAGTACTGCTTCCAAACCAGTGATGATTGCAATCCTAAAAGCCGCACAGGTCTCTGCCATCCAGGGTGAAAACCGTTCGGATACAGAACTAAAAGACGATGTTGCAGAAGCCATAGCGGATGAAATACTTGAAAAAAGACAGGACGATAAACTTCTTTCCAGGATTGAGGTCAGGGACATTGCCAGGGATATTGATTCAAACCTCAGAATATCGGCAGGCCTTAGCGGGCTTGTATTAAATCAGGGTACAAGCGAAACATTTTCGATTAAAGCTTCCGGTGTAGTGGGCGAGGTAAATCCTACCATAAAAAATATTGATGCAGTTGTAAGAAAAGGCTCAGGGAGTCGGTCCCAGACTGAGATAGTCTCCTGGAAAGAAAGATAAAAATTTTAGCAACTTGAAGAAAAAAATTCAAAATGTTTTCAAAAAATTTCTGATTTCAGCCCTGCCTAGCAGTGAAAGGGCCAGGTATCTAGCTTATCTGCCGAAATTAAGAGAATGGCAGTCTGAACATATAGAAGACCATAAAATATTTAAAAAAAGATACGGCCTATACGAATATGTGAATTCTGAAATAATTAAAGAAGTCCCGATCGATTATCTCGAGTTTGGAGTATATAAGGGCAGGTCGATTAAGTACTGGTCTGAGAAAAACGGTAATCCCGGGTCAAAATTTTACGGATTTGATACTTTTGAAGGGTTACCTGAGAAATGGCCGGGTTTTATTTCCACTATAGATAAAAATCATTTCAGCACAGATGGTATCCTGCCCCATACTGAAGACAAAAGAGTTTCTTTTATTAAGGGGCTGTTTCAGGAAACACTCAAATCTTTTATCTCTGATAATCAATTTCATAAAAGGCTGGTTATCAATATGGATGCCGACCTTTACAGTTCTACCCTGTATGTATTAACGAATCTTGACGAGTTTATAGTCCCTGGAACAATAATATTTTTTGATGAGTTCAGTTCTGTCTTAAGTGAATTCAGGGCTTTGGAAGACTATACAGGTTCTTACCTGAGAAAATACAGGCTATTGGGAGCAACTAAAACTCCTAACGACTTTTACTCACATATTGCAATCGAAATAGTTTAATTATCAGGAGTATTAATAACTATTTAGTTTTTTTCTCACACAAGTGTATAATTCCCTGAATAAAATTACTTAATTAGATTAATTCTATTTGCAATGAAAAAAGGCGAAATTTTACAAAGAATTGAAATTATACACTTGTGTATCCTGTGTTTGTTTATTCTTTCGTTCGCTGTTTCCTGTGCCCCTGAGTTAAGCCCCTATAGTTATGCACCTCCCTCAAAAGAGTATGAATGGGCACCAGATGATGAATCCGGGAAATACTTTCCTGAAAAAAGTGATCTGGCAACTATTTCACAAGAACTGACTCCATACAGAGACAACCTTGTTCTGACGCAGTTAATAGATGTAGCTCTTCAGAACAGTCCACAGACTGAAAAGGCGTGGGCTGAGGCAAGGGCAGCTGCAGCGGCATGGGCAGTATCAAGGGGTTCATTATATCCAACAATAGATGGTGCTGCTTCTGCAAAAAGATCTAAATTTGATGCCTCAAGCGGATTAATATCTTTTGAACAGACGACAGCCGAACTTGCATTGTCGCTTGATTACCTGCTCCTTGATTTTGGAGGCAGGATTGCCGAGATAGAACAGGCTAAGCAGGCACTTATAAGTGCAAACTGGACTCAGAATAAGGCAATTCAGGACGTGGTATTTAATGTTACGAGTGCTTATTATGAACTGATTGGAAATAAGTCGGATGTACAAGCCGATATCGAAAACCTCCAGGAAGCACAAACCAGCCTGGATGCTGCTAATTTGAGACTTGAAGTCGGCCTTGGCACTTTGCCGGATGTTTTGCAGGCGCAGTCCAGCCTGGCGCAGGCTGAACTTAATTTAGTAAATGACCAGGGACAGGTAGAGATATCCCGCGGCAACCTGGCTACAGCAGTTGGATGGGGTGCAAATGAGGGTTATGAGATACAGGAAGTGGATGAAGATTTTGAACCTGCACTGCTTTCTGAGAATGTTGATAATCTTATCGATATTGCAATGAAATCCAGACCTGATCTTGCTGCGACTCTTGCACTTGTAAGACAGAGTGAAGCTGCAATTAAGTCGGCAAGGTCGGCAATGCTTCCGTCACTTAGTACATCCGGGACTTTATCCCAGCTTTATGTCTGGAGCGGTGACAGTTTTTTTGAAGGTGATGCAGAAGAAAATACAAATTACCAGTTTGGATTAACTCTTGCCGTACCTATCTTTCACGGATTTGCCCTAAGGAATGCTGTAAGGGAAGCTGAAGCAGACCTTGATGCTGTAAAGGCCACGCTTAAGATCCAGGAGCAGGAAGTTGTCTCAGATGTATGGGATGCCTACTATACATTTCAAACATCAGTGCAGGCTCTTGCAGCTGCAAAGAAGCTGTTGGCAAGCTCTCTTGAGTCTTATAATGCTTCACTTGAAAGATACAGGTCGGGGGTAGGGGATATTATTGAACTTCTTACTGCCCAGTCCACGCTTGCAACTTCGCGTTCCGAGACTGTACAGGCAAAGACCAATATTTTTGTTTCATATGCGCAGCTTGTAAATGCAGTAGGACTTAGCCTGCCGGTTTCAGCGGACGGGCAGACAGTAGAAATTCCTGAATTCAATAAGAACAATTCAAACGCACAAGAAGAAAACAATGAAAAAACAGAATAGATTATCAATACTAATTTTTTCCATACTTATTTTATTTGCTTTTGTGTCCTGTAAGGATAAAACCAAAACTACTGTAACCACTCCGACTGTGACTGTTGAGAAGGCAATAAGTAAGACAATCCCGGTTTACTATGATTTTGTAGGTAACACCCAGTCTATTCAGTCCGTAAACATTACGGCAAGGGTAGAGGGGTATCTGACAGAAAGAAATTTTAAAGACGGCCAGAATGTGAATAAAGGAGACCTTCTGTTTGTAATAGACCCAAGGACATATGAAGCTTCACTTGACGAGGCAAAAGCCCAGCTTGAAAAAGACAGGGCCGCTTATAACTATTCAATTGAGCAGGTCGTAAGGTACCAGCCCCTTGTAAAGAAGCAGTACATAACCACAGATGAGTATGACCAGTACGTTACTCAGTCTGACGAAGCTCTGGCAGCGGTAAAAGCCGATGAAGCACAGGTCGTACAGGCAGAACTCAACCTTAGTTACTGCTACATGCGTGCGCCGTTCAGCGGCAGGATTGGCAGAAGAATGGTCGATGTGGGTAATCTAGTAGGTGTTGCCGGCCAGGACAACACACTTGCAACCCTTGTAAAGCTGGACCCTATATATGTTTATTTCAGCCCTACCGAAAGAGACATCGCAATATTAACCCAGCAGTACAACAAGGGAAAACTTAAAGCATACGTAGTATTGCCTGACGAAAAAATTTATCCCGAAGAAGGTTATGTTGATTTTATTGATAATACAGTTGATGAAAGCACCGGCACACTAACGATGAGGGCAGTTATTCCAAACCCGGAAAAAATTATTTTGCCAGGCCAATATACAAAAATAAGGCTATATGTGGATGATAAGCCCAACGCGGTTCTTGTGCCGCAGAAAGCAGTACTGTCCCAGCAGGGAGATAACCTTGTATATGTTTTAGGCAAGGACAATAAAGTGAAGTCTACAGAAGTAACAATTGGAAGCGAATATAAACAGTACACAGTCATTAATAAAGGCCTCAAGGCAGGGCAGGTAATAGTTACCGACGGCGTTCAGAAGATTCAGGACGGGGTTGAAGTCGACCCCAAATATGCGGATTCCGGAAGTAAAAATGCAGACAGTACTGTTGTTGATTCCAAAAAAAGCACTAATAAAGATAATTAAACAAAGAGTAAAAAGTTTTTACTAACTAAAGGAGTAATATTTCTTGGTTGATTTTTTTATAAATCGTCCGGTCCTTTCAACCGTTATTGCGATACTTATAACACTTGTCGGACTGATTTCCATTCCAGCTCTGCCAATAGCACAGTTTCCGCAGATCTCACCGCCTACAGTCCAGGTAAGTGCTACCTATACAGGTGCAAGTGCTGAAGTTGTTGAAGAGACAGTAACAACAATTATTGAAGAGCAGATTAACGGCGTTGAGGGCATGACATATATGCAGTCCCAGAGTTCTAACGACGGAACATCGGGGATTACAGTGACCTTTGATGTTGGATATGACCTTGATATTGCAGCGGTTGATGTACAGAACAAAGTAGAGCTTGCAAAACCGAGGCTTCCCACCGAAGTAAACAACTATGGACTTGATGTTGAAAAACAGTCTACAAGCCTTACCCTGGCTGTTAACCTGGTTTCCCCTGATGGAAGCAGAGATGCAATATTTTTAAGTAACTATATAGATATACATATTAAAGATGTAATTCAGAGGGTCCCCGGTGTAGGTTCACTAACAATCTGGGGTGAGAGGAAATATTCGATGAGGGTCTGGATGGACCCGGACAAGCTTACAAGTCTCGGACTTACCCCGACTGATGTATCAAACGCCATACAGGACCAGAACCAGCAGATACCGGCCGGAAGTATTGGGCAGCCTCCCATTCAGCAGGACCAGCAGTTTCAGTATTCAATAACAACAAAAGGCAGACTTTCTACTGTCGAAGAGTTTGAAAACATAATACTTAAAACCAATACCGACGGGTCCGTTCTAAGAATTAAAGACGTAGCAACTGTGGATCTCGGTGCAGAAAGTTACAGCACGCTTGCTTACCTGAACGGTAAATCGACAGTTGGTATAGGTATTTACCAGCTCCCTAATGCTAATGCCCTGGATGTTGCCAACCAGGTCAAGGCAGCAATGAAAACCCTCGAAAAGGATTTTCCAAGCGGGATGGAATACGAAATTATCTACGATACTACAACTTTTGTAAAAGACTCAATCCAGGAAATTATTAAGACCCTTCTCGAAGCTTTTGTACTTGTATTTATTGTCAGTTTTTTATTTCTCCAGAGTTTCAGGGCAACTATTATTCCCACAATTACCATCCCTGTATCACTCATTGGTACTATGGCCCTTGTAAATGCACTGGGTTTTTCCATCAATATGCTGACCCTGTTTGGGCTTGTTCTTGCCATCGGGCTTGTTGTTGATGATGCAATTGTGGTGGTGGAAAATGTTTCAAGAATTATTGAGGAAAAGGGTTTAAAGGCCAGAGAGGCTGCGAGTTTTGCAATGCATGAGGTAACGGGGCCAATTGTTGCGACTTCTCTTGTGCTAATGGCAGTGTTTGTTCCGGTATCTTTTTTCCCCGGTATTGTTGGAAGAATGTACAACCAGTTTGCACTTACTATTGCGTGTGCAGTTGCAATTTCCACTATAAATGCACTTACTCTCAGCCCTGCATTATGTGCAATATTCCTCAAAGACCAGGAACCGCGAAAGGGCAGGTTCTTTACATGGTTTAATAACAGCTTTGATAATTTTAAAAACAAGTATGAAGGTGTACTAAACAGGGTGATACAAAGGTGGGGACTTGTTATAGTTGCTTTTGTAGTACTGCTTGGCGCTACTTACCTGCTACTAAAAACCGTTCCGGCCGGTTTTGTGCCGGCAGAAGACCAGGGCTATTTTATTGTTAACGTCCAGGGTCCTGAAGGTTCTTCACTCGGAAGGACTGATGATATTATACAGAACGCAACAAATACTTTACTTAACATTGAAGGTGTTGAAAACGTTATTGCAATAGCAGGGCTCAACTTTCTTACTTCTACAGCTGATGCTAATGCCGCTGCTATGTTTGCCGTACTTAAACCGTATTCTGAAAGGAAATCATCAAAACTAAGTGTTTTTTCATTAATTGAAACAGCAACAGAAAAGCTGTCACAGATCGAAGGCGCAATAATTGTTATATTTAATGCACCTCCAATTCAGGGGCTTAGTTCGAAAGGCGGATTTACATTCGAACTGCAGGACAGGACGGGCCTGGGATTTGAGGTGATGAGTAAAACTGCAAATGAAATAATTGCAGATGCAAACAGTTCCGGCAATTTTGTGGGTGTATTTACTTCTTTTACGGATAACGTGCCGCAGATCTATGTAGAGATGGACAGGACCAAGGCGCAGACACTCGGCGTGCCCGTATCCAATGTATTTGACAGCCTTCAGGCCTACCTGGGCGCACTTTACGTAAATGATTTTAATAAATTTGGTAAAGTTTACAGGGTGTTTATACAGGCCCAGGATGATTTCAGAAGCAATATAGATGATATCGGCAAGCTGTATACTAATAACAATAACGGCGATATGGTACCGCTAAATACCCTAATTGATGTCGAGCAGAGAACAGGGCCCGAGACAATTTCTCATTACAACCTCTACAGGTCTATTGAAATAAACGGTTCACCCAGGGCGGGATATAGTGAAGGTGCGGCACTGAAGTATATTGCCGAATCAGCAGACAAAATCATGCCAGAAGGTATGGGTTATGAATGGTCGGGAATTTCGTATCAGCAAATAAAAGCGGGCAACCTGGCACCTCTAATATTCCTGCTATCTATTGTTTTCGTCTTTTTATTTCTAGCAGCACTTTACGAAAGCTGGTCTATGCCTCTTATGATTATGCTTGCTGTGCCAATAGCGATACTCGGTGCACTGCTGGCCCAGTATATCAGGGGCCTTCAAAATGACATATACTGCCAGATAGGTCTTGTCCTTCTTATTGGGCTTGCCAGTAAGAATGCTATTTTAATTGTTGAATTTGCCAAAATTAAAAGGGACATGGGGCTTTCCATTGTAGAAGCGGCAAAAGAAGCCTCATTAATAAGACTTCGTCCAATTCTGATGACAGCATTTTCTTTTATCCTTGGAGTTGTTCCACTTGTATTTGCTTCGGGAGCAGGAGCAGAAAGCAGGCATTCTCTGGGTACTGCTGTATTTGGAGGCATGATACTGTCAACATTCCTGAGTCTGATTGTAGTCCCTGTTTTTTATGTGATAATTCAGTCTATAAGGGAAAATGGCTGGAAGTTTTATAAAGCCGCCTGATTAAGGGAGATGTTCCTTGAGTTATGAAAGTTCAAGGTCTAATTTAATAAAAAGGGTACATAACAGTATCCCCGAACATATTAAAAGACTTTCATGGTCCAGGGAGGAACTCAGGGATTTTCAGACCACAAGACTTAGAAATATACTAAATACAGCCTTAGAAAAATCTCCCTATTACCGCGACATATTAAAAGGCCTCGATATAAAGTCTTTTACACTTGATGATCTCTCCAGTCTTCCTGTTTTAAAAAAGGGCCCTGTTATGGAAAACTGGGACGAAATAGTTGCGGTAGAAGGCCTTAGTATTAAATCTGCAGAAGAACACCTTGAAAAATTAAGGGACGGCAAGCTAGATAACCCCTATTTTAAAAAGGAATACCTGTTTATTGCAACTGGCGGCTCAAGCGGTAAAAGAGGGCTGTTTGTATGGGACGAAGAATTTCTTTCCGAGACTGTATGTATATGTTTCAGGACACTAGCAATGGAGGAAATGCGCAGGGGGAGCATCGGTCCGATAAAAATGGCGGTACTAGAGGCCCCCTCACTACTTCACGGCAGCAGACATCTTTTTTCTGTTAATTATGCTCCAAATGTAGAAGTGAAAATTTTAAGTTCCATGGAAAGTGCTGATATGCAGCACGAGGCATTAAATGATTTTCAGCCGGATTACTTAATAGGTTTTGCATCTGTAATTGCCGAGCAGGCGCATGCACAGCTAAGGGGCAGTCTGGATATAAACCCGCGCTGGGTTTCTACCAACTCTGAGCCCCTTGATGATGAAATGAGAGATGTAATAAATAATGCATGGGGTACATATACAAATAACAGCTGGGGTTCAGTTGAGATCGGCCTTGTGGCGATGGAAACGGAGGACAGCACCGGCATGATTATCGGTGAAGACGGGGTAATTCTGGAAGTTGTTGATAACAATTTAAATCCGGTAAAGGAATCCAAAGACGCCAGAAAGATAGTTGCAACGAGTCTGATTAATAAATCATTTCCTTTAATCAGATACGTTATAGACGATGTTATTGAACTTGAAGAACATAGCACTTTATTTCCTGCATTTAGTGAGATAAAGTCAATTCTGGGGCGGACTGATGACTGGTTTGCTTATAATAAATGCAGGGTCCATCCAATGGTCTTCAGACATGTATTGGGGCAGATAAAAGAGATAGAAGAGTACCAGGTAGTGCAAACTGATCACGGTGCGGACATATTAATTGTCAGTCCGGATAAAGTTGATTGTGAAAAAATAGGGGGAGAAATTTCAGTGAATCTTGAAAAGGAAGGTCTTATAAATTCCAACCTTAACCTTAACATAGTGGAAAGCCTTCCAAGGCACCCCGAAACCGGCAAAGTTAAAAGATTTATAGCAATCAGGAAATAGTATTTACAACATTATTTTTTTATCACTCATATACATGTAATATTAAACAGATAAAAATAACCAGAGATATTCCCGGATTTTAATAAATGAAAAATATAAATAAAATTATATTTCCACTGTTCATATTCCTGGTATTTCTTTTCCTTGTTATTTATGACGATCTATTTATTGATAATGCCATAATCCGGGAAAAGGCGATCATTACGGATATTTTTTATTATCTTGTTCATATTGGCCTTCTAATTTCCGGCGCCCATCTTTTAAATGTATTTCTCAGAATATTTTTCTGGGACACAATTATTACGAAAGCCATAAAAGGCAAAGTGCCAAGGCTGCTAATACATTTTTTTTCTTTACTGATATATCTTTTTACAATTTTAATAATAATTAACCAGATATTTGGAAAGTCCCTTACTGCGATCTGGGCCACTTCAGGGGTACTTGCATTAGTATTAGGATTTGCATTAAGGAATATGATCCTTGATCTGTTTACCGGCCTTGCTGTTAACATTGAGCGTCCATACCAGATCGGTGACTGGATAGAGTTAAATACCAATAATTCAAAACCGGACATTGCCGGACAGGTGGTGGATATAAACTGGCGTGCTACGAGATTAAGGACCGAGGAAGAGAAAATAGTAATAATTCCAAACAGCCTTATGAATGAGTTTGTTGTTTATAACTATTCTTCTCCCGATGATAAAATAAGGTTTGAAACCGTGGTCCCCATAGATTATTCGGTGCCGATTGAACAGGCAAAAACAATACTTTATTCAGGTGCAAAAAAAGTGCTCACAGAAAAGGGGTTTTTTACCGAACCTGAGCCAAATATTATTGTATCGGAGATGAATGAATTCGGGATCATTTATCTGGTCAGGTACTGGATAAACCCATGGAGAGGAATCTATCCGACAAATGCCAGGAGTGTTGTGAACAACAGTATTCTAGACTACATGTACCTTTCCGGGCTGAGGCCTTCATTTCCGAAGGAAGAGGTCTATTATTCCAGACAGTTGCCAAAGACAGCGGATTTTGAATCAATTGATTTTAAAAAGAATATAATAAAAAATGTTTCAATTTTTAGTACACTCACCGATGAAGAACGTTCGGAACTGTCTGACAAAATAGTCCAGAAAAATTTCTGTGAAGGCAACACCGTGATTAAGATGAACGAAGAAGGTGACTCTATGTTTGTCCTTTCGGAAGGCCTCCTTGATATCAGGATTGGGCCCGACGGGACCAATTCAAAAAAAGTTGGTGATATATATCCAGGCAACTTTTTTGGCGAGATGTCCCTGCTGACAGGTGAGAGAAGATCTGCAACAATCACGGCTGTTAAGGACAGTATTGTCTTTGAGATTAAGAAGGAACATGTTAAGGACATTTTCAGGAAAAAACCCGAAATACTAAAAGATATAACAAAATTAGTAGCTGAGAGAAGGGAGCAAAATATAAATACTCTAGAAAACTCTGATAACAGTTCCGGTCAGGAAAATTCAAAGACCTTTGCACAAAATTTACTTAATAAAATAAACAGTTTTTTTCTTAATGCCTAGCAACTGAAAATACAGAAATATGGAATATATAAAGAACTATTTTAACTCTTTATTCATATTTTTTGAGCACAAAGTCATTGCACCTCTTTACTATCTGCTTTTTCTCCTGATAATCGGAACTATAGGGTTTTATAGTTTAAAAAATATTTACTCCCCTGATTCTCAGGATATTACATTGTTTGATTCTTTGTATTACTGTGTGATTTCACTAACCACTGTGGGGTATGGAGATAACCTTGATCTCCTTAATCTGCCCGAGCCAGGCAAGACGCTCGGAATAATATTTACCGTTTTGTATTTACTCATTGGTTACGGGGTAATTTTATGGGCATTTTCAAAGTTTTTTGCTAATATTGTTGAAGGCTCCCTATCAGGCCTTCTAAAAAGGAGGGAAATCTTGAAAAAGATAGAAAAACTCGAGAATCATTATATTCTTTGCGGAATTGGTAATACAGGCGTAACAATAATAGATGAGTTTATTAAGACCGATAACGATTTTGTAATTATAGACATTGATGAAAAACAGATTGAACATCTAATGTCGATTTTTAAGAGTAATGAACTTCTTTACATTGTAGGTGATGCAGCAGAAGAAGAAATTTTGCTTAATGCCGGAATTAAGAACGCAAGTGGCCTTATTTCCAATCTTCCGGATGACAGGGGCAATGTTTTTTTAACACTTACTGCCAGGGCATTGAATAAGGACTTAAGGATAATTAGCCATGCCTATGAAGCCAAAAGCAGGGAAAAACTGATTCAGGCGGGTACTAACAGGGTTGTTTACCCAAGCCAGATTGGAGCACTTAGAATGGTATCGGAAATGATCAGGCCTACAGTTGTTAATTTCCTGGACAAAATGCTTAGAGATAACCAGGATAAGAGGGTCTCAGAAGTCAGTCTTACAGAGAATTCAAAATATATTGGTAAGCAAATCGCAAATTCAGATATTTATGAAGATACCGGACTTAACATAGTTGCCATACAGGATACATCAATCGAAGAAGAGTTTCTTTTTAACCCACCTGGCAGTTATATACTCAAAGGAAACACCACTCTGGTTGTTATAGGGGATGCAGAGCAGGTAAAAAAACTTGAAACTTTTGCTGCTCCTTATTAGTAAAATATATTATAATAGTATATTATAAAAAATGATTGATTTTTTGGGCGGGATTTTCTAATATAGTTAATAATGATTAACGACATGATTAAACAGGCAAATAAATTTCAAAAATTAACAGTTGTTTTTCTCATTGCCCTCATGGGTATGACCCTTGTTTATGCATGCGGGTCTGAATCCGATGAACAGCTTTCAGGAAACCTTCTACAGATATCATTGTCGTGTCCTGATATAAGTGAGACAGCGAGGATTTCAGATACATTTGGTGTTGAAAGGACACTTTCTGATATTGTATTACTCCGGCTTACCGTTGAAGACGGCAGCCCTCCAATTGTGCCTGTAGTTGATGAATTTGACCCACAAAACCCTGATATTATGATTGATGTGCCTGTTGGTTCAAACAGGATGTTTACTATTGAAGGCCTTGATGAAGATGGAAATGTTATTTGCCAGGGTTCAACGATTACAGATATAACACCGGATACTGTTGAGATTGATATTGGTTGTGATTTTGTATTTGAGATATGTGATGACGGTATTGATAATGACTTTGATGAAGATATTGACTGTAGTGACGGCGATTGTGAAGATTTTTGCATGATAGGTGACGATGATGATGATGACGTTGTCGGCAATGATGACGATGATGAGCCACCTGCAAGAGAGGATGATACTCCAGATGGTTGTTCTGATGAAATAGACAATGATGGAGATAATTTTATTGACTGTAATGACAATGATTGCCTGAGAAATATTGCCTGCCTTGAAAGGCCAACACAACCGCCACCTCCACCGTCTGGAGGAGGGTGTCCTATGATTCAAGGTGATGGTGGACCAATTCCAGACTGTAACGACGCTGCATGCTGTGGCTTTGATGAATGTAACTCTTGTACTTACTGTGAGGTATGTGACACCTGCAATCAGTGTTTTGAAACTCAGTTGCCAGCATTTTGTGCCAATCCTCAGTAAAACTGATGGTATAATTTTAGAAATTCCCTCCCAGAGGTATTAAAACTTTTGCAAATAAAAATACTTGGATGCTCCGGTGCTAAAAGCGTCGGCAAAAGCCCCACCAGTTTTCTTATTGACAATAAAATCCTGATAGACTGCGGCTCTGTAGTGTCTAAGCTTAAGAGTGATTTTATAGCAGATAATATTGGATGTTTACTCCTCACGCATTCTCATTTTGACCATATAATGGAGCTTCCATTTCTTTTGGAACTATTACTTCAGGACGGAAAAAATCCCTTCACTGTCTTTGCCTCAGGCGACAGTATAGATTCTTTGTATTCCAATATTTTTAATTTTGAAAGCTGGCCTGACCTGTTTCAAATTGCCGAAAAGGAGGGGAAGGAACTTCATCTAACCGAATACACTAATCTTGAAACAATATCCGTTGATGAATACAGGGTAACGCCTGTTAAAGTAAACCACACGGTAACAACACACGGGTTTCTTGTTGATGATGGGAAATGTTCAATTGGCTTTACGGGGGATACATATATAACAGATTCTTTCTGGGAACAGTGCAATAATAAAAAGAACCTTAAAGCAGTAATAGTGGATGTAAGTTTTCCCGGACATATGCATGAAGAAGCAGATATTACAAAGCATATGTCTACAGATTTAATTTCCAGGGAACTTAATAAGCTGGATTCAAAGCAAATAGAAATTCTTATTTCTCATATGAAACCCAAGCTCATAGATGAAATAAAATCTGAACTGAAAAAAGCTAAACCGGACTTCAATTTAACTTTCCTGGAAGATGGTATGACGCTTAACTTCTAAATAATACTAATTAATATTTACATTCACAGTTACAGGCACAATTGAGTTATCAAGAGGGCTCTGATTAAACGGCTGTACAGTAGGGAACTGTGAGATGTTAATCAGGCTTGATAAAGGTGGTGCTGCTCCGGTACCGCTTTGGCCCGGGTAGTTTTGAATATAGGAGGATGAAATGCTGCCCAATCCTTCATATATATCTGTTTCTTTTTTAAATTTCAGCCAGGTCTCTTCAGACATCTTTTCGGGAGAGACAGGTTTACCGTCTATAATATGTGTACATTCGTTTGGTTTAAGAGTCACACTTTCTTTACTTTCTGAACCTTTAACAATAATTTCACCAACTCTCAGGCAGAATGTATCCTCGTCTGCATTGGCGTATAGTGTTGTACCCTTGATTCCGGCCACACCATTTTGTGTTTTAATTTCAATTTCGGAATTTGTGGACTGGACACCTTTGATTATTGCCCTCATTTTACCTTTGGTAATATTGGAAATAGATTTTCTTTCCTGCGGTGTATAGATAAATTCAGATATAACAACGCTTGTATTATCTCCAAGCGAAAAAAGAGAATCGTCATCAAATAGGATTTTGACCCCGGATTCTTCACCTGTTTCAATTGTATCTCCCAGCTTCACGGGTGTTCCTTCTACGGCATCAAAAGTGCCCGTATTATCAATGACTGTTACCTGGCCCTGTACAGCGGTAACGATACCTATAGAGGGGCCATCTCCCTGTGCAAAAGCAGGTGCTGATGAAAGTAGAAGTATAAATAAAGTTATATATTTCATATTATTAACAATATCAGTATTTTAAACTAAATCCAACAGTAAATACATTCCTATTATACTGAAATGGTTCGGGGCCTGGCACGTCACTATTGGAGCCGTTATATATAAAATCATAAGCCAGATCAAGATAAAGTGCCTTATATAGTTCACGCTGAAGTAGTGCACGGAAGCCAAACTGGTTGTCCCTTCTCTCAAACTCGTCATCATAGTAATTTTGGTAATGATAATGGAGCCTTGAAAATAAAATTACTTTATCCATTGGAGACGCTGAAGCTTCTAAAAAAACTGTCGGAGACCAGTAAGTATAGCTTCTTTCACCCTGAATATTATTGGCACTGTTAAGCTCGAGCTTTACCCCAGGGGAAAGAATAAGCCTTCCGTTGTAAAGACGGTAAAAATTTGCGAATGTAAGGCTGTTGTTATAAGCATCTCTTTCCTGGAAATCTTTGAAATCATCATACTGGAATTTATAAAAGATCCTTGATGTTAGTTTTTCTGACCACCTCACAGTAAAACCCGGTACAACTATATGACTCTGGGAAAACAGGTTGTCAGCCGGGGAACCGTCAATAAGTACAATTTTGTAACTGTAGCTTAGAAATCCTCTAACTGGTTTTGAAAAGTTATTTGCATCCTTTTCTCCGTATACGCTTATCGTATGGTTCTGGAGATTAAAATCGGTTAATTCGTCATGAAAACTGAAAAAAGTCCTGTAATCAAAACCAATAGTAGCTTCATCTGTAAAATAAGGTTTATAGCCCAGATTTAGAAACAGGTATAGACTGGAATCTTTCTCGTCAGTAAAGATCTGTACATTATCAGGTTCAAGCCCTACGTTTGTATCATACTGGTATCCAAAGGAAAAGTTAGCATAATATCTTTTTCCAAGAACACGGAGTATATCAAGATACTCCTGAGCGGAAAGGCCCAGTTTGTCACCTTTTGGGGCTAGTTCCTGTACCTGGAGAAATTTTTGCCTAGCCTTTTGATATTTGAAAAGTGAATAGTAGCTTACACCCTGGTAATAAAGGCTTTGAAGATTTAATTCCGGGTTTAAATTATTTGCGTTACTTAATGATTCAATCGACTGTTCGTAGTTTCCGTTTAGGAGTTGGGCATATCCAAGATAGTATAGGCCTATTCCGCTCTTAGGATTGCTGGATAAGTACTGCGAAAGCTCTTTCTCAGCGTCATCGTATCTGTTTAGCTGTAAATAAGAGTTTCCAAGTTCAAGATTTATATCTTTATTTTCAGGATCAAGCTGTTTGGCTTTTTCAAGATAATCGGCACTAAGCTGGTAATTTCCCACCTGATAGTTGGATAGTCCAAGCAGCTGATTGGCAACCGGGCTATTTGGGTTTTCACTTACTGCCTGTTCAAGATACACTATTGATTCGGAATAATTTTTTTCCAAATACAGTGCTATACCTTTGTTCAGACTGACTTCAAAGTTGGCTAAAGCGGGTGAAGCCATCAATATTAATAATGGGAGCAGAATTTGCAGTAATACCTTTTTTCTCAAGTTTCCTCCCTTAAGATAAAAAAATTATATGAAATTTATTGTTAAAGCCCTAAAAAACTAAACTATAATTTTTAACAATAAAAGTCAAGATAAGATTTGAATGTAATGAAATAAAACTAAGGTGCAGGAAAGTTTATTTCGAGGATATATAGTTAATTTTTCTAATTCTGTCTGCCATAATCTTCATGACATGTAATGCAAAATCAGAACCAAAAGTGGACTGCTGTATTAGGAAACTGAATCTTTCCTTATCAATTGGTACAAGCTGGCAATCTGTCTTTGCAATTGTTGTAGCACTTCTTGGTTTATCATCAATCAGGGCCATTTCACCAAAAATATCACCTTCTTTCAGCGTTTCAAGGACCTGGTCATTGTATATAATATCAACTTCACCACTTTTTATAACAAACATTTCAATTGCAACAGATCCAGCATTAAATATTGTATTACCTGCATTGTATGTAATAAAATCTTCCGATTCCTGAAATAGTTTTATAGTTTCCATGTTTATTACCTCAATTAATTTATTCGTGAATAATATTAACAAATAATTGTTAATTTTTAATTAATACTTTTAAATTCCATTTTATTACTTTGATTCAGCTGTATATACATAGTCCCAATCTGCCGGCGGCGGATTAATTAAATACTCATTATTACGTTCAACGTATAGTTTGGAAGGCGTATCACCTGGCAGTTCACTAATTAATATCTTAAAAAGTCTCAGTGATTCCGCAAAATTACGGTTTCTGTAATGTGATAATGCCATATTGTAGTTATTTAACAGAGTTTCCTTATCCAGTTTGTCCCCCGGAATGATAAGTTGAAATATGGCAATCGGTTTAACTTTTCCTTTCACTTTAATGAGATCAAGCTCTCTGAACCGGAAGGGTTGCTGTAGTGAATTTTCTAAAAGCCCCTCAAGCTCAATTTTTGTTGATTCGCTTATAATTATATTTGTACCATAGAATTTGGTCTGGCCCTCAAGCCTTGCAGCAAGATTCACAGTATCACCAATAGCGGTGTAATCAAAGCGAATATCTGCCCCCATATTTCCAACTACTGCTTCACCCGTGTTGATACCTATTCCAATGTCTATATTTGGAAGATTATTTTTTGTCCACTCTGTATTGATTTCTTTCAGCTTTTCAATCATTTCGACAGCGCTCCTGCATGCAAGCAGTGCCTGGTTTTCCTGGTTTACAGGTGCTCCATAAATTGCCATGACAGCATCCCCGATAAACTTGTCCAGTGTGCCTTTGTTGTTCATTACTATTTCTGTCATGGGGGAAAGGTACTCATTAAGAAGTGTTACCAGTTGTTCAGGATCAGTTTTCTCTGAAAGTGTGGTAAACCCCCTTATATCTGAAAAAAGAAGTGTTATTTTTTTCCTGTCTCCTCCGAGTTGCAGTTTATCCGGATTTTTAATTATTTCGTCCACAACATCCGGTGATACATAACTGCTAAAGGCCCCTTTTAGAAATTTGCTTTGTTTCTCTACTACAATATTTCTGTATACCTCGTAAATAATGTAGGTAAGCAGCAACGGTATTGCCGGGAAAAGAATACTAAGCATAAGGTGTGATTTGGAAAAAAGAAAAAAATTGGAGCCTAAATGAAGGGCGATAAATATTAATAATAATAAAAAACCGATAAGTGTTTTGTTTGTCCTGTAGAGCACCAGTCCAAAAATAAAAGTTAGCAGGAAAATAATTCCTATATCAATAGTTTTGGTGAATCCGTCTTTTATCAGGAAATTACCGTCAAGCAAGTTAGATGCGGCAGTTGCCTGTATCTCCACTCCGGGTGAAACAGGGTCAAAGGGGGTTGCCCTTATGTCGGCAATACCCAGTTCTGTTGCACCGACAAATACGATTTTATTTTCAAGCTTTTCTTTGGATATAACGCCTTTTAATACGTCTATGGCAGAATATATGGGAAATGTCCCTGCTTTTCCGTAATAATTAAGCAGAAGTCTTCCCTGCTCATCTACCGGTATTGAGATCTCATTTAAGTTTACTGATGATACGCCAAAATCTGACAATGTCAGAAGTATCTGTTTACCTGAATATTTACTGACCCCTTTAAGATTTAAAGAAGGATAAAAATCACCCTTATAGCTTACAACCAGGGGTGCATGGCGGTATATGCCGTCATCGTCTGGGATTACATTGAAAAACCCGAAATCACGTGTGTTAGAGGCGATTTGAGGGATATTGTATTCAACTGCCGAAAACTCGTTAACAGTTTTAATGTCATTTCCGTCAAGGTGTTTTACGAGTCCGATTTTGGATTTCTTGTGAATTTTAACTGTTTCAGAATCATGTTCCCCGGTACCTTCTGTTCTGAAAAAAAAGCCCAATACAACATTGCCGTTATTTTTAATCGACTTACCCAAGGCAGAATCCGACCTTGCTGATTCAGGCTCTGAAAATACAATATCAAACACAGCTGATTTCACGTCGTACTGATAAACCTTATCCACAAGTTTTGACATTGTTGACCTTGGCCACGGCCAGCGGCCAATTTCATTTACGCTTCTCTCATCAATTGCAACAATTACAACATCCGGGTTAGGTTCCTGCACACCCCTGTAGCTGAAACGCTTGTCACTCAGCCTTGTATCAATGTCCGAAAGTATGCTTGGAAAGAATAGATAGGATCCAATGGTGAGCAATGAACTTATAATGCTTATGATAAGTACTGCCAGCAGCGCTGATTTTTTCCCGGATGAATTCATGATCAGTTTTTAATATAAATTTATAAAACTAAATTAGCATATATTACATTGGAGTTGTAATAAAGTTATAAATTAGAACTGTAAACTGATTTGCAGTTTGAGGACTATGGGTTGGGGGTCAGAGGTATCCGCTAAGATACTTATTGCCGGTAGGTTCGGGCATACCGCCTTCGGGTTCCATTGTTATAAAAATGGCCTTAGTATCAGAGGGTTTTGGCATACAGCCGATTGTAAGCATATATGTTCCGTCTTCATTTACTCTAAAGGTACCCATCGCTTCTACTACGCTGTTGTCTTTATGTACAACCCATACCTGGTAAACACTTTTGTCAGGCGGTTCCATAAGGTTTGATACATAGAGCATCGCGTCGTTGGTGTTTTTGTCCCAGGCAAGGTTGCCAAGGGCATTTGAATTATCATCAGCGGCAAGTCTGACCTGGAAGACATTAGGATTGTTAACAAAATCCACAAAATGATGATTTTCTTCATAACCGCTCTGGAGTTTGGCGATCTGTGTTTTTTGTTCATTTAACTGTTGTGACAGATTAAAGGTATAGATTAAAAGAAGGCCGGCAATTGAGGCGGCAATGGCAAACCCGTACCTGTTAAAGAAGCTTAGCCTTGTAACATTGTCAGTTTCTTCGATCCCGCTATTTGAGTCTTCATCTATTATGGAAAAAATTTCAGATTTAATATTTTCAGGAACTTCTAAATCTTTTTCGTATGAATAGGCCGTACTATCAAGCAGGAAACGGGTCTCTTTGTAATAATTCATATATTCCGGAGTTTTCAGATATTCCTCTGCTTCTGCCTTTTCATTTGGCTCAAGGGCATCAAATATATATAAATTAATAAGTTCCTGTATTTCAGTCTTTGTTCTCATAACTAAATTTCCAGCATAAAAGGGGATAATTTATCCCTCAGTTTTGCAATCCCCAGATGTATTCTCGTCTTTGCTGTTCCAAGAGGTATGTTCAGAATTTCTGAAGCTTCCTTGTGTGTATACCCCTCAAAATATATTAACTCTATTATTTTTTTTTGCTCAGGCGATATGGATTCCATAGCTTTCATGATAACTTCTCTTCGTTCTGATCTTTCACTTAAAGTAAAATCATAATTTGCATCTGATTCCATGTTGTCCAGGTCAAGGTCAACATTGAGTTTCTGTTTCTTTGTTTTCCTTAGAATATCAATGGACTTGTTCCTGGTAATATTAATTATCCAGGTCGACACAGCACCTTTGTTTTTATTGTAGGTATCGGCTTTGTTCCATATCTGGACAAATACGCTTTGAAGTACCTCCCCGGCATAGTCATGATCCTTAACAATCTTGTTTCCAAGATTGTAAACCAGCTGCGAATATCTTTCATACAACATGCCAAACGCAGCTTTATCCCTTGTTGCTATGCTTGCTAATAAATCTACGTCTGAAACTGTGTTTTGGTTTAGTGTCATATTAAATTAATTCTCAAAATTATTAAGACAGATAAATATAACAAAAAATATAAATTATTTATATGGATATTTCTAAATTTGTAATTATGATAATGGGTTAATCAGGTTTTTTCCATATATAAAATTATTTTATAAATTAAGGCAACCATGATTGAACAAATATTAAGGGACTTTATGATGATTTTGGTTACGATCGACCCGATTGGAACCCTCTCTATATTTGTACCAATTACTGGATCTACTCCTGAAAAAGAAAAGTTTAAAGTAGCAAAAAGGGCAGTTTTATTTGCCGGGATTATACTTTTTTCATTTCTGGTTGTAGGACAGATTGTACTTTCTTATATTGGTGTGAACCTTGTTTCTTTTCAGCTTGCAGGGGGAATAGTACTTTTTATATTCAGCCTGCAGATGATATTCGGCACTGTTATTTCACCTAACGAAAAGGGGCCCGAACCTGACCATGACCCCGCAATATTCCCTCTGGCAATACCTTCCATTGCAAGCCCGGGTTCTATAATGGCCGTTGTTTTACTTACTGACAACAATATTCATTCCTATGCAGACCAGGGTATTACTGCATTAATGCTGTTGTTGGTGCTTTTGATTACTCTTCTAGTGTTAAAACTAGCAAATCCTATTCACAGGTTTATCGGAAATGCAGGCTCCAATATAATGATAAGGGTTATGGGCCTTATCCTTGCGGCACTTGCCACTCAGCAGATAATCGAGGGTATAACCAATATTATTGATTATCAATCTTAAAAAATCATCTTAGTTTAATTGACTTTAATTATAGTAAATGGTAATTTTTACCATCTAGTTGTTACTATTGTGGATATTAAAAGTCGATAATAAATTATGCAAGTAAGCAAAACCTTAGATTATGCTGTCAGGTCCCTTATTTACATGGGAAATCATGAAGTTCCCCGAATGAGTATGAAGGAAATTTCAGAGGCGCAGCACATACCACAAAACTACCTCGCAAAGATTATGCGTCGTATGGTGGAAAGGGGTCTAATAAGATCAATGGTCGGCCCGGAAGGTGGCTATTTTCTTCGCAGAGACCCCAAGGACATAAATCTAAGGGATATCTATGAAGCAGTCGAAGGGGAAATCAGGGTGATAGACTGCATGGACCAGGACGAAGTTTGTGCTCTTTATGAAAACTGCACGCAGCTGCCGGTATGGGACAAATTAAAGGTCTCAATGATTAAGCTGCTTGAAAAGACTTCTCTTGAAGACCTGCTTACAGAGAGCAGGGATAGTACCGGATTATTAAAAGGTGAGGAGGCTCAGACCCAATGAGCATTGATTTTGAAAAATTAGCCGAGCAGGAATATAAATATGGATTTTCCACCGAGGTAAATCAGGATGTTGCACCTGTTGGCCTGAGTGAAGATACTATCAGACTTATTTCCTCAAAAAAAGATGAACCCGAGTGGCTGCTTGACTGGAGGCTTAAGGCCTACAGGCACTGGCTTACTATGAAAGAGCCTGACTGGGCTTTTATTGACTATCCGGAAATTGATTTTAACAGCATTAGTTATTATGCAGAACCTTCAAATAACCCAAAACCCGAGAGCTTGGATGATATTGATCCCGAAATAAGAGAAACATATAATAAACTTGGAATTCCTCTTGAAGAACAAAAAATGCTTGCAGGTGTAGCAGTCGACGCGGTTTTTGACAGCGTTTCGGTTATTACCACATTTAAAGAGAAACTGGCAGAAGACGGAGTAATCTTTTGTTCAATCTCGGAAGCTGTAAAAGAACATCCTGAACTAATAAAAAAATATCTTGGATATGTTGTACCTCAGAAAGACAATTTTTACGCAGCTCTTAATTCAGCTGTGTTTACAGACGGCTCTTTTGTATATATTCCAAAGGGAGTAAGGTGCCCGATGGAGCTTTCCACCTATTTCAGAATAAATGCTGAAAATACAGGTCAGTTTGAAAGAACATTAATTGTGGCCGAAGAGGGAAGTCACGTAAGTTACCTTGAAGGCTGCACCGCACCAAAAAGAGACCAGAACCAGCTGCATGCCGCTGTTGTAGAGCTTGTGGCACATAAAGATGCCACCATTAAGTACTCTACTATTCAAAACTGGTATCCGGGAGACAGCGAAGGTAAGGGCGGTATTTATAACTTCGTAACCAAAAGGGGACGCTGCCTGGGAGATAATTCCAGGATTTCATGGACACAGGTTGAGACCGGTTCTGCAATAACCTGGAAATATCCAAGCTGTATTCTTGAAGGGGATAATTCAGTCGGAGAATTTTACTCCGTTGCACTGACTAACAGAAAACAGCAGGCTGATACCGGTACAAAAATGATTCATATTGGTAAAAATACAACCAGTAATATAGTTTCAAAAGGAATTTCTGCAGGACAGGGGCATAACACATACAGGGGTCTTGTCGAAATTGGTAAGAATGCAGAAAAAGCACGGAACTACACACAGTGTGATTCTATGCTGATTGGCGATCAATGCGGAGCGCACACATTTCCATATATTGAGGTAAAGAATTCTACTGCCCATATGGAACATGAAGCCTCAACATCAAAAATTGGTGAGGACCAGATTTTTTATTGCCAGCAAAGAGGGCTTTCCGCAGAAGATGCGGTTTCGCTGATTGTTAACGGGTTCTGTAAGGATGTATTTAAGGAACTTCCGTTTGAATTTGCAGTGGAAGCCGAAAAACTTCTTAGCGTAAGCCTGGAAGGCAGCGTAGGATAGAATTCCACTTATATTTAATTCCTAGTAACCAGATATATAAATCAGAGGAGAAGCATAAATGCTCGAGATAAGGGATTTGCATGTAGAAGTCGAAGGAAAAGAAATATTAAAAGGGCTTAACCTTACTATTAATAAAGGTGAAATACATTCTATTATGGGCCCAAACGGATCAGGGAAAAGTACCCTTGCCCAGGTCCTTGCAGGAAGGGATTCCTATGAAGTCACGAAAGGAGAAATAATTTTTGCCGGGAAAGACCTGACGGAACTGGAACCCGAAGAAAGAGCATGTGAAGGTGTTTTCCTTGCATTCCAGTATCCAATCGAGATACCGGGAGTGGCAAATACTTATCTGCTCAGGGAAGCACTAAACTCAATAAGAAAATACAACGGCCAGAAACCACTAAAGCATGTCGAATTTGGAAAACTTGCCCGGGAAAAGATGAAAAACCTGGAGATGGAAGACGACCTGTTAAAAAGGTCCGTAAATGAAGGTTTTTCCGGCGGAGAAAAGAAGAGGAATGAAATTTTCCAGATGCAGATACTTGAACCAAAACTGTGTATCCTGGACGAAACTGATTCAGGGCTTGATATTGATGCACTGAAAATTGTTTCAGACGGCGTAAACTCCATGAAAAGCCCGGAGCGTTCTTTTCTTGTAATTACCCATTACCAGAGGCTGCTTAACTACATTGTTCCAGATTATGTTCATGTGCTGGTTAACGGAAAAATTGTAAAATCAGGCGGAAAAGAGCTCGCACTTGAACTTGAAGAAAAGGGATACGGCTGGATAGAAGAAGGGGTAAGTGCTTAGGAGAAGAGATGAGTATTGAATTTAACAGTCAAATTGAAAGTTACCTGAACGGTTTTGAAGAGTTTAAGAAAAATGACCATTTTAATGAAATTGATGAAATTGCGGAATTAAGAAAAAATGCAATTGGTAAGTTTGCCGAACTTGGTTTTCCATCCCTTAGGGACGAAGACTGGAGATTTACCAACATCAATCCAATATCAAAAGGTAATTTTAGAATTAATGGAATTGGCAATGGTATTGATACTGACACAATTAAAACTTTTATTTTTAATGAGCTTGATACGTACCTGCTGGTTTTTGTAAACGGAAAATTTGTTAATGAGTTGTCTGATATTAATGATATCCCCGATGGTGTAACTATAAGTTCACTGTCTGTCGCAAAAGATGAGAGCAGGGAACTGTTATCCGAAAATATCGGAAAGTTCCTGAATTTTGAAACAGAAGCATTTAATGCATTAAATACTTCATTTTTTGAAGACGGCCTGTTTATTCACGTTCCTGACTCTGTAACGGTATCGAAACCCGTACATGCTCTCTATATAACTCATGACGATGAGAATTCACTGGCAAACCCCCGAAATCTTATAATTATGGGAAGCAACAGTAATTTAAAAGTTATAGAACATTATGTTTCAACTTCCAATGATGCATACCTCTCAAATGTTGTTTCAGAGGTGTATGTAGGAGAAAACAGTGAACTTGAGCATTACCTCTTGGAATTTGAAAGTAAAAAAGCCTTTAATATTTCCACCCTAAGGGTCCAACAGGAGAAATACAGCAACATAAAGTCCCATTCAATACTGTTCGGGGGGGCAATTGTAAGAAATAATGTACACCCGGTACTCGCTGGTGAAGGCGGAAATTCCCTGATTAACGGACTTTATATGTCAAATGGCCGTCAGCACATGGATAATTTTATGAGAGTAGAACACGCAAGCCCTCACTGCGACAGCAGGCAGATTTATAACGGCGTACTTGATGACAGTTCCCGCGGGGTATTTCACGGCAGGATTATAGTTCACGAGGGGGCTGTAAAAACTGATGCCAAGCAGACAAACCGCAATCTCCTTCTTTCAGATACAGCTCAGATTGATACAAAACCCCAGCTTGAGATCTATAATGATGATGTAAAATGTACTCACGGCGCAACAATAGGGCAGATGGACGAGAATGCCATATTTTATCTTCAGTCCCGCGGTATTCCAAAAAAAGAAGCAAAGACTATTATGGTAAAGGGTTTTACTGGGGAAAGCTTTTCTAATATGACTCTCGAGCCTTTAAGGAATTACCTTGAGAAGTTAGCCGACGACTGGTTTCTAAGCAGAAAAGAAGGATAATATCACATGGCAGTGTTTCAAAAAGTAGCAAAAACCTCGGAAATAATAGACGGCGAAGTTGTCCCCTTTTATGTCGACGGCATAGGGATTGCCATCTGTAATATCAACAACAACTACTATGCGTTCAGAGATGAATGCAGCCACCAGACATTCACACTTTCAGACGGAGATATAGAAGGGGATAATATTGTATGCACTTATCACGGGGCGGAATTTGATATAAAAACAGGTGAGGCGAAATGCCTTCCGGCAACAGATCCTATTGAGGTGTTTGAACTGAAAGTCGAAGGTGACGATATACTTGTAAAAGTATAAAATACCTCTAATGATTCATTAACTTCAGAAACTCTTTATTAGACTTAGTGCCTCTCATCTTATCCAGCAGGAATTCCATGGCTTCGGTTGTATTCATCGGATTGAGAATCTTTCTAAGCAGGTATACCCTGTTGAGTTCTTCTTCCGTAAGGAGCATCTCTTCTTTTCTTGTACCAGACCTTTGTAAATCAATTGCAGGGAACACCCTTCTTTCTGCAAGCCTTCTGTCAAGATAAAGCTCCATGTTTCCTGTACCTTTAAACTCTTCAAAAATAACTTCGTCCATTCTGCTGCCTGTATCGATCAGGGCAGTTGCAATTATTGTAAGGCTGCCGCCTTCTTCGGTGTTTCTTGCAGCACCAAAAAACCTTTTAGGCCTCTGCAGGGCATTTGCTTCCATACCACCTGAAAGTACCCTTCCGCTTGCAGGGGTTACCGTGTTACTGGCCCTGGCAAGCCTTGTAAGACTATCCAGGAGAATAACTACATCCTGTCCGTGTTCCACATATCTTTTGGCTTTTTCTATTACCATATCTGAAACCTGAATGTGCCTGAGTGCGGGTTCGTCAAAAGTTGAACTTACAACTTCTCCATTTACAGACCTTTCCATATCCGTAACTTCTTCGGGCCTTTCATCTATCAGAAGCACTATAAGCTTAACTTCAGGGTTGTTTTCCGTTATCGCATTTGCAATTCTTTGAAGGAATATTGTTTTACCTGTCCTTGGCGGAGCAACGATAAGTGCCCTCTGGCCTTTCCCAATAGGGATAAAAAGATCAATTACACGGGTGCTGAATTCCCCTGACTCATATTCTAGTACGAGCTTTTCTTCCGGATGCAGAGGAACAAGTTCTCCAAAAGGAATACGGTCCCTGCATACTTCGGGGGATTCATGGTTAACTGATTCAATCTTTAGCAGGGCAAGGTTCTTTTCACCATCTCTTGGAAGCCTGACCTGGCCGCCCACAGTGTCACCGGTTTTTAAATTAAATGAACGGATCTGGGATTTTGATACATATATATCATCGGGACCGGGTAGGTAGCTGTATTTGGGAGATCTTAAAAAACCATATCCCTCAGAAAGTATTTCCAGCACACCCTCAGCATATATTATACCGCCTTCTTTGGTACTCTGGGCTTTCAGAAGTGCATATATAACGTCCTGCTTGGTCATCCTGGATGTTTCTTCAACACCGACCTCACGGGCCATCTTTATTAATTCGGAACTTTTGTTTTCTCTTAGTTCGTTAAGGTTTAAAAGAGTGGTAGTTTTTTTAGTGTCACTCTTAGTGGCAACATCACTTGTGGAAGATATTTTATCAACATCATCGGTTTTCGCGGTTTTCGCGTGAAGTTTTGTAGCTTTAGGCATTAATTCTGACCCCTATATAACCAAATGGAATTTATTCGTTTAATGAATGTTAGGAAAAGATCAACTACTTTGAATTATCTCAGAGAGCTTTGCTTTTTGTACTAATATTATGCACTTGTACAATTTATTTTGTCAAGAGATTTAAAAAAAATCTTTATGAACTTATAATTTAGTGTAATATTGTTTTTCACTATGAATAATAAAAAATTATTAAAAACAGCTTTGCTTTCACTTCTAATTTGCCTGGTTATTCCCACAATATCCAATGCAGCAAGCACTAATTTGTTAAGTCTTACCTTCCCCTCAGTCCTGCCAAACTATAACGAGGTTTATATACAGGGGATAGGTTCAACGCTTTATGTCAATACAGAACTTACCGGGAAGGTCGTTGTGGCAAGGGAAATTAAAGCGGATAAAAGTCTGGGTAAAAAACACTATTTTGATTTTAACCAGATCAGTGACAGCTGGGCAGAGATGGTATTTGATAATCCAGTTACTAATTTTAATGAAATAATACTGCTTGGAACAAAGGGTAATATCCTTTTGAAGAAATCTGCTCCGGGTCAAGACATACTCGTTTACGGTAACGGCACCAGTTCCGGGACAATTGTCAGCAGGATTGGTATTGTTAACGGTACAATATATTTTCCAGACAGTGAACTTCTTGATATTGACAGCATAGGGGTTTCCATACAAAAACCGGATGGTGAAAAGATAAATGGAAATGTGCTGGTTGCAACGGACAGGTCAATTGCATTTCAGTTTAAAGGGATAAATTCAAACTATATAAATAATGGAAAATCCAGTTTTGTTGTAAGGCTAAGATCAAAATCAATATTTCTCAACCTGGACAGCTGGGGTTATTCATTTGACGTCGAAAGGGTTGAACCCAACAAGATTAATCTTACTTCAAAAGTATTTGGCCTGGACCCGGGAAAGAAAATTAGTATTCAGTATGAAGTATACGAAGGGCAGGTTATTGAACCTTTGTCTCCTACAATTACAGTACAGGAAATAAATACAGGTAAACCAATTGCAGTAGTAAAGGATGACAATAAGCCGATAAAGATTGAACTTTTACTTGTTAAATAAGAAGTAAAATATTGTTATTCTCTTTTTGGTGATATACAAAAATCAGTTTATAATTAATATAAACTGATTTAAGAGGTGAATATAATGGCAGGACATTCTAAATGGGCTAATATAAAACATCGAAAAGCATCAGTTGATGCAAAGCGCGGTAAGGTGTTTACCAAACTTATACGAGAACTCACCGTAGCAGCAAAAGAGGGCGGGCCGGATGCCGATTCTAATCCAAGGCTGAGAGCCGCAATACAGACTGCTAAAGGGCAGAATATGCCCAATGATACTATTGACAGGGCTGTTAAAAGAGGCAGCGGGGATATGGACGGTGTGGTTTACCAGGAAGTATTCTATGAAGGGTATGGCCCGGGCGGCAGTGCGGTATATGTGAAAGCCCTCACTGATAATAAAAACAGGACCGTAGCTGCAGTAAGAAGCCTGTTCAACAAAAACGGCGGCAATCTCGGGGAGACTGGCTGCGTTTCCTGGATATTTGAGATGAAGGGCAGGATCACTTTTAAGGGTGAATCCGTAACAGAGGACCAGCTGTTTGAAATTGCCATAGATGCCGGAGCTGAAGATGTGGCTGCCGAGGATAATGATTTTGTAGTAATTACCTCAACAGAAGAGTTTGAAAATGTTAAAACTGCTTTAAATGATGCGGCCCTTAAGTATGAAGAGGCTGAAATCACAATGGTTCCCCAGTCAAATATAAAGATTGACGGGAAAGAAGCTGAGCGCATGATAAGGCTAATGGAAGCACTTGAAGACAGTGACGATGTACAAAACGTATATGCTAATTTTGATATTTCTGAAGAGCTTCTTGAAGCAATGGGATAATAACTAAATGAGAGTAATTGGAGTTGATCCAGGCTCCAGATCCTGTGGTTATGGAATACTCGAGAGCGATAAAAACGGCCTTAAACATATCGTAAGCGGGGCCATAACTCCACCTACTGCTCATACTCTCTCTAAAAGACTGCATTTTATCTATTCTTCACTAAATGAAGTAATTGAGAAATTCTCCCCTGACTTTATGTCAATCGAAGAGATGTTCTTTGCAAAAAACGCAAACAGCGCAATCAAACTCGGTCAGGCGCGCGGAGTTGCATTACTTGCGGCCGAGAATTCAGGCATAGAGATATTCGAATATTCACCTACAAAAGTTAAACTGGCTGTTACAGGAAGCGGAAGGGCCAAAAAATTTGAGATTATGAAAATGGTATCTTATATTTTAAAGATAGAAGAATTTGAAAAGTCTGATATATCGGATGCTCTCGCTATTGCACTTTGTCATATAAATATATCAAAGTTGCCTGATATAAACGGCCAGGATCTTCAACCAAGATCGAGGAGAAGGCGGAAACGCTTTACATTAAATGATATCGCTTCTAAGAGGTAAAATTGCTGCTAAATCCACTGGCAGCGTGATTGTGGATGTTGGCGGCGTGGGATACGGTGTGACTGTCCCACTGTCTACATATCACCAGCTTGATGAAACCGGTAATGACGTTGTCTTAAAAATTCATACTCAGTTAAAGGAAAACTCCCTTGAGCTTTTCGGGTTTCTTACTGAGAACGAAAAAAGTATATTCCAGTGCCTTATTGGTATTTCGGGAATCGGGCCAAAGGGTGCAACAAATATACTTTCAAATATTACCCCCGAGGACCTGATAAATTCCATTATTACGGGTGATCTTGGATCCAAGAAAGTACCCGGTATAGGGCCAAAGACAGCTTCAAGAATAATTACCGAACTAAAAGATAAGCTCCCCCAGCAGGAATTTGTTACTTCAATAGATATCAAACCAAAACTCTTTGATGATATAATTTCCGTCCTTTTAAATCTTGGTTATACAAAGAACGAGATTGATGAAAATGCCGCGGCATTACAGCAGATTTCCGCAGACAGCGGTGAAATGGAAGATAAATTAAAAGAAGCCCTTCTAATAATGAAGAAAAGATAACCTCTATACATTTTTCAATTATTCGGATGAAATAATAATATGGAAGAAAGAGTCGTAAGCCCACTTGATCAGGAAGAAGACCAGTTTGATAACAGCCTAAGACCAAAGAGGCTGGAGGATTACCTTGGACAGAAAAAAGTAAAGGAAAATATTGGTATCTTTATCCAGGCAACTAAAAACCGGGGGGAAGCACTTGACCATGTACTTTTTTACGGCCCACCCGGACTTGGCAAAACAACACTAGCTAATATTGTCTCAAACGAACTTGAGGTAAATTTCCACTCAACTTCTGGCCCTGTTATGGACAGGACCGGAGACATGGCTTCCATACTAACTAATCTCGGGGAAAAAGACGTTTTATTTATTGATGAAATTCACCGCCTTAACCGCGTGGTAGAGGAATATCTCTATTCAGCTATGGAAGATTTTAAGATTGACCTAATGATTGGAGAAGGGCCCACTGCGCGCTCTATGAAGATAAACCTAAACAGGTTTACTCTCATTGGTGCAACTACAAGGACAGGGCTGCTAACTTCACCCCTGAGATCGAGATTTGGTGTTGACCTCAGGCTTGAATACTATTCCCCCGCGGAATTAAAGATGATAATTCATCGTTCGGCTGATCTTCTTGGAGTTAAGATTACGGGAGAGGGAGCTGATGAACTTAGCCTTCGTGCAAGAGGAACTCCAAGGATTGCGAACAGGCTGCTAAAACGCGTCAGGGATTATGCCGAGGTAAAGGCTGATGGAGTAATAGATAAAAAAGTTGCCAAATCTGCCCTTTCACTGTTTGAGGTTGACGCGATGGGACTTGATAACCTCGACAGGCAGATTCTTGAGACAATTATTACCAAGTTTGACGGTGGCCCGGTGGGTATAGAAACTATTGCGGCCGCAGTCAGTGACGACAAAGACACGATTGAAGATGTATATGAACCCTTTCTAATCAGGGAGGGCCTGCTTATTAAAACGCCGAGGGGAAGAAAAGTAACACCCCTGGCTTTTAAACATTTAAATATAAAAAATCCCCAGGAACAGTCCGAACTGTTTGAATAATCTATATTAGTTTATTGGTATTTCACGAATAAACTCGTCCCAGTGTGCTTCTGTAATTAAGTCTATCTGCTGCCTCGGTTCCTTGTAGCCGCCTTCTTCGGGAAAGAGTTTATTATAAACCTTGTCTCTTGATTCAAGCCACTTATCAATTGACTGATAGTTTTTAAATTTTACAACCGTTTTAAATGTCCACAGTGGTTCAAGTGTGTGGATTCTCTGAGAATAGACCCTGTAGTCATCCACGATAATTCCTTTCTTCTTCATCTCCTGCCAGAAAGGGAAAAGCCTCGATTTATATATCTGTAAAAATTGTTCTTTATTTTCTTCTTTTACAACATAAAAGCTCTCTTCTATTACGATTTTATACCTGTCTTCAACGGCACCTGACTCATGCACGAAGAAGCAGAAATTAAATAATAATATTGCTGCAACAATTTGTATTCTAATTCTCATAATATTCCTCCTGAAGCTGTTTTACTTATTTTAATAATAAACAATAAACTGATTCAAGCCTAATTAAATGCAAAATTACAAAAATATTTGCATTTAAGCAATTCATGTGTAAGACTTTTTCCTTAATTATTACCGCTTTTTACACTTCATATATGATAATTAACATTCACGGTCAAAAATGAATTTAAATTGGATACAACTCATATTTCAAACTGAAACAGTTTCTGCCGCAAATCAGATGGACGTTGGCGGGCTGATTTTAGCAGCAGGGCCTGTTGTCAAACTGGTACTTATAATACTGGTACTTATGTCTATCATTTCCTGGTCTATTATTTTTTCAAAAATGATGGTCCTTCGAAGTGCATCAAAAAAATCTCAAAGGTTTTTAAATCTTTACCGCGCCAGTGGAAACTTTGGCAATCTATACTCTTCAACAAGGCATATTGGCGGCCCAATCGCTGAACTGTTCAGAGCGGGATATTCTGAAATAATTAAAATCAGAAAAGTAAGCAATTCAAACAGTAAAACAGAACAGTCAAAGGGAAACCCGGATGAAATACTTGCAGAGCTCGGAGTGGTTGATCTTGTAGAGAGAGAATTAAAACGTTCTATGTCCAATGAAGTGGCAAAGCTGGAAAAATCACTTACCTTCCTTGCTACTACGGGAAGTACAGCACCTTTTATAGGCTTGTTTGGTACTGTCTGGGGCATTATGACTTCCTTTATCGGCCTTGCAGGCGGTGAAGGTGTCCCTACGCTTCAGGTTGTAGCTCCAGGTATTGCAGAGGCCCTTATTGCAACTGCTATAGGACTTGCAGCTGCTATCCCCGCGGCAGTGGCATATAACTATTTTGGGAGTCAGGTAAGAAAAATTGATATAGAGATGGATAATTTTTCTGCCGAGTTTTTAAACGTAGTTGAAAGATATTTAAAAAAATCTTAAAAAATTATGGCTATAGGCAGTTCTAACGGTGGAAACCGCAAAGTTCTTTCAGAAATAAACGTAACTCCCTTTGTGGATGTTATGCTTGTTCTTCTTGTAATATTCATGGTAACAACACCGATACTTTACCAAGGAGTGGATGTAAACCTTCCAAAGGCCAGTTCCAAACCAATACCCTCAATTCAAAATGATAAGAAGGTTGTTGTAACAATTGATGCTAAAGGTGATTTATATATAGAAAAGACGCAGTATTCCCTGTCCGAATTAAAATTAAAGGTCAGAAGCCTGATACTTGAGGACGGAAAGAATCTTAAACAGGAGCAGGTATTCCTGAGGGCTGATAGAGATGTCCCTTACGGTACAGTAATTAGTGTGATGAGTGAGATAAAAAAGGCAGGAGTTGAAAACCTGGGCTTAATTACCATCCCTGCTTCCAATTAATTAAGCTATCTTATTAATATGCCAAAGAAAAAGAAAGAAGGCAGATCCTGGGGCCTGATATTTTCATTACTACTGCACGGGTCTATTGTTTTACTTGTACTCGTTTGGGGTATAAACAGATATACAGCCTCAAATCTTAACGAACCCATCAATGTTTCCCTCTCAGGACTGGATTTTAAAGGTAGCGCTCCTGACGGTGGTGACGAGGTAAAGTCGGTAAAAGCCAAAAAGCCTGAAGTAAAACCCGAGGAGCCAAAAAAAGAAGAGAAACCGGAAATAAAAGAAGAACCCAAAGAGGAAGTTGTTGAAAAAGAAGAACCTAAGGAAGAAGAACCTAAGGAAGAGGAACCTGAGAAAGAAGAGGTCGTAGAAAAAGAAGAACCTAAAAAGGAAGAGCCCAAAAAAGAAGAAGTCGTAGAAAAAGAAGAGCCTGATAAAAAAATTGTAGCACTTGAAGAAGAAAAAGTAGTGCCAAAAGAAGAAGTTAAAAAAGAACCAAAAAAAGAGTCCAAAAAAGAAGAAAAAAAAGAAGTTAAAAAGAAAAAAGAAAAACCAAAAGAAAAGAAAGACGATTCGAAGACCGCAAGAAATAATGTTATTAACGATCTTAAACGTAAGAGTGTTATAGAAAAATTAGGTAAGTCAGAAAATAATACCAAAACTGCTTCTGCCAAGGAATCCCCCGGGTTAAAAGGCAATGACAGTGAAGATGTGGCGGGAAATACCGGGCCTGTAAATACAGCACTTCTTGGAGTTTATAAGAATGCAATATTCAGAAAAATTGAACCAAAGTTTAAAATCCCCCCAAACATACCTAAAGACGGCTCACTTTCATCCGACATATTTTTTAAAATTAACAACAGCGGCAATGTCTCCGGTGTAAAGATCGCAAGGTCATCCGGCAACCCGGCATTTGATAACTTCTGTATCAATACAATTATTTCATCTTCGCCGTTACCTGCACCACCAAGTGATATTTCAAAACTTGTGGTAAAAGAAGGTTTCCAGATAACACTTAGAAACGACCAATAGTAACTATGAAGCTATACCTTATCAGACATGGCGAGACTGACTGGAATAAACTTGAAAAATGCCAGGGTGTGAGTGATATACCATTAAATTCCAATGGTATCCGCCAGGCAGAGAACCTTGCCTATTCACTTCGCGATGAAAAATTTTCCGCCATATATTCAAGTGACCTTACACGGGCTATAACAACTGCAAATGAGGTTGCAAAGTATCACCCAGCAGAAGTTAAGATTGATGAAAGGTTTCGTGAAATGGACCAGGGTGAGTTTGAGGGACTTGAATTCAAAAACCTGAGAGAGAAATATGGAGAAATATTAAAAAAATGGACTGAAGAACCTGAAACACTTCGTATTCCGGGAGGAGAAACTCTTTCTGAAGTCCAGGAAAGGGCATGGAAAGGGATTGCTAATCTGATCAGCCTCCATAATAATGAGTCGGTACTGCTGGTAAGCCACAACATGACAATAATCACTTTACTTTGCAAATTCAGCAAAAAGTCATTATTATGTTTCAGAGAATTTTCTGTTAAGGAAAGTTCTAAATCAGTAATTTCCTGCAAAAATGATATTTTTGAAATTGAACTTTTTAATGACACTTCCCACCTTGTTTGATTATTTAGCATTAAATTTTACAAAATGATTAAAGAACAGATTAAAGAAACGGTAAATAGTTCTGTAGGGAAATATTTAGATGAAAACGGTATAGATATTTCCGGTATTGATTTTGATTTTGAAATCGAAATACCAAAGAACATTAAGTTTGGAGATTATTCTACCAATGCCGCTTTAATCCTGGCCAATAAAATCAAGTCCAAACCACGGGACGTTGCTGAAAGCTTAATTGAAATATTAAACAGCGGCGATAATACCTTATTCAAAAAAATGGAGATTGCCGGGCCTGGTTTTATTAATTTTCATTTAAAAGAGGCGGTTTATTTAAAAGGCCTCATGGAAATAGATTCTAAAGGCAAGCAATGGGGAAGCTCCAAAATCGGGGAAGGGCAGAAAATACTTATTGAGTTTGTAAGTGCCAACCCGACCGGCTACCTTCACTTTGGCCATGCAAGAAATGCAGCCGTTGGTGATTCACTCTCAAGAATTCTGAAATACAGCGGATATGAAGTTACAAAAGAGTTCTATATAAATGATGCCGGCCGGCAGATGGACCTGCTCGGAGAATCTGTATTAGTAAGATATAAACAACTCTTTGACATTGATATTGATATTCCGGAGGATGGATACCAGGCTGAGTATATTGCCGATATTGCAAAAGAACTTAAATCACAAAAAGATGATTCACTGTTATCACTTGCTGAGGATGAAGCACAGACTATTTGTAAAGATTTTGCCTATGAAATACTTCTGAATGAAATAAAAAAAGACCTTCTCGATGCCGGAATTGAATTCGACGAATGGTATAGTGAAAAAAAGAATATCCATACCAAAAAAAACGGAGTAAATGCTTTAGAGCAGGTTAGGGGTATCCTGGACAGTAAGAGTTCTGTTTTTGAAGATGAAGGGGCACTTTGGTTTAAAGCCACAGATTATGGAGATAATCAGGACTGGGTACTTATTAAGAGTGACGGATTGCCAACATATTTTTATGCTGATATTGCTTATCATAGTGATAAAATACAGCGTGGTTACAACAGGTTAATAAATATCTGGGGAGCTGACCACCACAGTCACGTCTCCAGGCTGAAGTCTGCTGTTACGGCAATTAATAATGATGACAAAATTATAGAAGTACTGCTTATCCAGTTTGTAAGGCTGATAAAAGACGGAAAAGAAGTATCAATGTCTAAAAGATCGGGAAGTTTTGTAACTCTTAGAGAAGTCCTTAAGGAAGTCGGGCGTGATGTTACAAGATATTTTCTCCTGATGAGGAGTACAGATAGTCACCTGGATTTTGATATGAATCTTGCAAAAGAGCAGTCAAGTGATAATCCTGTTTACTATATACAGTATGCACATGCCCGGATCGAAAGCGTCTTAACCAGGGCAGATGAAAGCGGGCATTCTCCATCTCCGGAAAATCTTGAATCCCTTGAGCTGCAGGAAGAAATGCAGGTCGTTAAAAAATTACTGCAATTCCCGGAAATAGTTGATCAGAGCGCTGCATCACTTGCACCACACAGAATAGCTTTTTATTTGCAGGATCTGGCATCTGAATTCCATGTGTACTATAATAGGAATAAGATATTAACAGAGAATAATGAACTCACTACAGCCAGGTTATACCTGATAAGCTGTATTCAGACCGTATTAAGGAATGGTCTTTCTTTGTTGGGAATTTCTGCCCCCAGGAGGATGTAGAAATGAAAGATAAAAATCAACCCGGAGGATTTCAGACATTTATGTTCTTCTCGGGTTTTATTGTACTTTTCTTTTTGGTATTTGCACTTGGTGTTATAGTCGGAAAAGGGCTCGATACCGAGGACCTGTTTCATATAACAAAAAAAGAAAAAAATGACAAGCCGCCCGAAAGTTCCCCGGTAACCATTGTTAAGAAAAAAGAAGAAAAGAAACCGGATAAAGTACCTGTCAAAAAAACAGTAAAAAAAGAAGTTGGGGTTAAAGAAAAAAAAACGGAACCGGTTAAAAAGAAAGTAGTTGAAAACAAACCAGCTAAAAAAACCGTTGAAACGAAAACTGTTCAACCGGAAAAGAAGAAAGAGCCAAAAATATCCAAAGAACCCGTAAAAGCTGCACCAGTAAAGGAAGACAAGTACGTAGCAAAGCTTGATTACAGCAAGCCTGATTTTCCTGTTACGGACCAGGGTGGTAAATACACCGTACAGCTGGGGTCATTTCAAAATATTGATGCTGCATATACACTGGAGAAAAAACTTTTATCAAAAGGGTACCCATGCTTTGTAATAAAGGCTGCAATTCCAAAGAAAGGTACATGGTACAGGGTAAGGGTAGGTACATTTCAGTCCAAGGATAAAGCTGTTGCTTATGCCGAGCAATTAAAAAATATTGAGAAACTTGAATATACTCAGGTTACATTAAATAAGTAAGGACAAATAATGTACAAAACATTTTTATACTCAATATTAATTATTTTTACTTTCGCCATTGCTGATTCGGTTTACTCTCAAGACGCCGTATTGAGTAAAGTGAAAACAGGAAGCGGACTAAATACAACTGATTTTGTTATCCCGGAAGGGGTCCTTACAGTATACCTCCCCTCTGATATGACAGTAGCAGAATCTGTGTCAGGGACTCTGATTCTAAAGGGTAATACACCACAGAGCAGTATAGGCCAGCTTACTTCTAAATATAATCTTGTTGCAGAAAGCCGGATTGTTCCTTTAAACGGTAATAATTTTATAATTCAAATACCTGTTAATTTACCTACAGGAGTCCTGAGTATTTCATTGCAGGATAAACAGTCCAGAATATTAAACAGGGCTTTTTTCCCCGTACGGCTTACAAAGAGGAGTCCTTTGCCCAATAATCCCGGAGGGGCCGGTAATTTCAGGACCCCTGTTACATCCAGGGCGGGTATGCCGGCAGTTGTAAATGGCCCATTTGACGGAGATTTTCAAAACAGCTTCATAAGCATAAACGGCAGGCCTGTAACCTTACTCTCGGAATCTACCAGGCAGCTCGTGTTTTTAATCCCCGACGGTGTTCAGGGCCCAAAAGTTTTGTCGTTAAGAGAAGGGGCCACCGAATTTAAAACCCCTTTTACCGTGCTCTATGTTGTAAAAGTGGGACGTGATAATCCCGCTTTGGTAACACGGAAAGACGGTACAAATACAGCCGGTCCTATGGGAGGCTCACAGGGAGTATTAATTGAGAGTGAAGAACAGTTTGGTAAAATTGACCTTGAATATAATCCTGACCTTGGGAAAACAAGCCAGGATGAAAAGAGTCCGGTACCGATTAAAAGAAAAATTACTGCAACTGAAGAACCTGCACTGGCACCATCAATTAATGACCTTAGTAAGCCACTTGAGCTTGATCCAAAAGATCTGGAAAAATACACAGGTGCCGCCGAAGTTAAAGAACCCAATAATAATGAACTTGAGAGCCTTAAACAGTTTTCAGATAAACAAGCTGATAAAACCAAAATTGAAAACAAACCTATAGCAAAGGCTACAGAAAAAACTAAGCCTGTAATAAGTGCTAATAATAATTCAGGTTATGCAGATATAAAAGATGTAAAACCTTTACTCGATAAGCAGTTTAATTCCCCTTTTACCCCACTAGAAACTGGGGATACTAAAACATCTGAAAAACCTGCAGCAAAAGATAGTCCGAAAATAAAAGAGGTCTCTAAAAAACCTGAGTCTCCGGTCAAATCAGTCAACGTCAAAAAAGAAGTGAAGCCGGTTACAACTGTTGCAAAAATCGAAGCAAAACCAATACCACCAAAAACAGCTGTACCAAAACCTTCTGTGCAGATATCTGTAAAGAAAGAGAGTAATAAAGAGAAGGTTAAGGCTTCAAAACCTGTTCAAAAAGCAACGCCAGATGCCAATGTTACCCCAAAAAAGACCAAAACAAAACCAACTCAAAATCCAGATGTCTACAGCAGTAAAATGAATGATAAAGTGGTAAAACCGAAACCTGTTTCAAAAAAACCGGAGCAAAAAGCAGCAGAGCAGAATATAAATAAAAAGGAAACACCTAAAACCGTCACAAAAACAGCATCATCAAATACAGACAATAAGAAATATAAAAAAATTAATGATCTTAGTTCGCTAAATACCAAAAACGGGTCATATCAATACAAGGATAAAAATAAACAAAATACTACCGATACAGAATTAAAGGGAAAAGCAGAAGAGCAGATCAAAGAGGAACAGTATGTCTCACTTAATAAAAAAGAGACCCTTAAACCGAAAGTTACAACACCTGCTGCCAGAGGTAAATTTGCAATCCAGCTTGCTTCATTTAAAAAGAAAAGTGAAGCAGCCGAGCTTGTTGGAAAGTTGAATAGCAGTGGTTATGATGTCTACTATAAAAGATTTAAAGTCCCGGGAAAGGGTTACTGGTATAGGGTGAGAAAGGGCGGTTTCTCTTCAAGAAACGAAGCAGAGGCATATAAGAGCAGTTTAAATTTGACTAATTATCATATAAATTCCTTTTTTGTAACAACTGAAGACTAAGTATTTAATACCGCGTTGAAATAAATAAAAAATTCAGGATTATACTATTATGCATCGAATTGATGAGATTTCAGACAGGGCAAAAGACGGCAAACCCCCGGAAGCTACAAAACTCCTTGGCGGAGGATTCAAGGAATGGTGGCTGCTGCTCGTAAGGCCGATGGAAAACTATCTGGTTGACCATAAATACCATCCAAACGTATTAACAATTACCTCATTGATAGTATCAGTTATAAGCGGCTATTTCTTCCATCTTGGCTGGATCTTCCTGGGCGGTGTACTGATTCTTGCCGGTTCCACATTTGATATATTTGACGGCAGGGTTGCAAGGGCGCAGGGACTAAATTCGGCACATGGTGCTTTTTTTGATTCCTGTCTCGACAGGTTTTCAGAGGCATTTATTTATCTTGGTTTATTAAGTTATTTCAGAGATACCTATTTTATTTATATTATTTTTTTGATACTGAGTACCACAACAATGGTGAGTTATACAAGGGCAAGGGCAGGTGCGCTTAAGATTAATTGCGAAGTGGGAATAATGCAGCGTACCGAAAGGGTAGTATATCTTGGTGTGCTGGCTATTTTTAACTACTTTGGGAATTTACTCACAGTTTACTTCGGATTTGCAGGTAAGGACTACCTGCTTAAAACTTCCCTGATAATACTCCTGGTATTTTCAGCTTATACATGCATTCAGAGAATGTCCCATGTGCTTGGGGAATTGAAAACAAGAGAAGAAAAAACCAAGTAAATCTATTTGGTTCTTTCTTTAATTCTGCTGGCTTTCTTGGAAAGACCTCTAAGGTAGTAAAGTTTGGCTCTTCTTACTTTACCTTTCCTTTTTACTTCGATCTTATTAATAAGTGGTGAATGTACGGGGAATATCCTTTCAACTCCTATTCCAAAAGAAACCTTTCTAACTGTAAATGTTTCTTTGAATCCTCCGCCTTTTTTGGCAATTACTACGCCTTCAAAGATCTGGTTTCTTCTTCTGTCGCCTTCTTTAATGTTATAATGTACGGCAACAGTGTCACCAGCCCTGAAATCGGGTAGGTCTGTTCTTAGTTGTGTTTTTTCAAATTCAGTTATTACATTCATTGTAAATCTCCTTCAAAATCAAATCTTAGACGACAATAATCTGTCTAAAATTATTGCTGCGGCACTTCTGACCGATAAATGGTTGAAGTCATTATACCCTTTAATCGGTTTAAGTATATAGTCTGCAGAATTAATTACTTCCTCTATTAAACCCCATCCTGTACCGAATAATATTAGAAAAGGTATGTCGTCATTAAATATTTTTTCTCTTAATTTATTATAGCCCACCATCTCACTTTTAATTCTTGCATCTGTTACGACAACTTTTGGCCTTATCTTTTCAATTATTTCTATATCATTAACTATTTCTTCAATACTTTCGTTAACTTCCACAATCTCAAGGGCTTCTTTGCGAGACGGATTAAAGTTAACGCCCGGGCCAATAGTCCAGTGATCTATGACCCTTTTTACAAGCTCTCTCTGGTCAGAAACAGGATTTACAAGGTAGAGTTTTTTAACTCCGTATGTTTTTCCCGCCCTGGCAATATCATGCGCATCAAGGTTTGTAAAAGCCGTTACAATTTTTTTGAGGTCTTTATTGTAAACAGGATAATGGATTAATGCAATATATACTTTGAAATTTTTTGAATACTCTTCCTGCAGCTTGCCGAGGTATTCATATTCTTCTTTATCAAGGCTGGAACCGTCCAGTATTTCTTCCATATTTTCAAAGGTTTTTTTGATACTTTCCCTCTTTCTCCATTTATCTACTTCTTTGTGGTGTCCCGAAAGAAGAACAGGCGGTACTTCAATGTTTTTGAATATTTCAGGCCTTGTGTATTGGGGGTGTTCAAGAAGTCCGTTCTTAAAAGAGTCGTCTGCCGCAGATGATTCATTTCCAAGTACTCCTTTGATATTCCTTGAAACGGAGTCAACTATAATTCCGGCGGCATGTTCACCGCCCGATAACACGAAATCACCGATTGAAATTTCCCTGTCTACATAGAGTTCTTTTATTCTTTCATCTATTCCTTCATACCTGCCGCAAAGAATTACAACCTGCTCATATTCACTTAGTTCATTTACTGTTTTATCGTTTAATTTTTCCCCGGTTGGCGAAGTGTAAACTACAATTGATTTTTTCTTTGAGTCTTTTACATCTTCAATTGCCTTTGATATAGGTTCCGGCATCATTAGCATACCGCTTCCACCACCGTAGGGCTTATCATCTACTGACTTGTGTTTGTCTTCGGTATATTTTCTGAGGTCATGCAGGTTTACAGCAATGGTTTTGTTGTCTATGGCTCTGCTAATAACCCCATAGGACAATACAGATTCAAAGAATTCAGGAAAAATTGTAATAATATCGTATTGCATTTTAGTTTTTGAATTAATCAGATTAAACCTTCAATGGGGTTTATAACAATTTTAGAGTTTGTAAGGTCTATATCTTCAACAAATTTTTCGACAAGAGGAACAAGATATTCATCAGAGTTGTTCTTAATTACAAGTAATGGCTGTGCAGTATTATCAATGATGTCCTTAACTTTACCAATTTGTTTGCCATCCATATCAAATACATCCATACCTATCAGTTCAAACCAGTAATATTCATCCTCTTCTTTTTCGGGTAGTTCCTCTTTGTTAATAAAAACCGTTAAACCCTTAAGCCGCTGGGCATCTTCAATAGAGTCTATACCCTGAAGCTTAACAATAATATGGTTTGTCTGGTTTCTACTGCGGGATATTTCAAATTTAGGGGGGTTCTTTATTTCCTGGGAAATATATAAAGTGCTAAAATTTTTGAAACTGCTGAATTCACCGCTGAATGGTAGAACTTTTACCTCACCCGAAAGTCCATGTGGCTTAATGACTTTGCCATAAGCGATGAGATCCATTTATTACTCAATAATTTCCAGTACAACCCTCTTTTTTAATTTAGCAGCTGAAGCGCTAAGGATAGTACGTATTGCCCTTGCAGTTTTTCCCTGTTTCCCGATTATCTTACCAAGATCCTCATGTGCAACATGAAGTTCAAAAACGGCAGTTTGCTCACCGGAGACCTCTGTTACTTTGACCTGGTCCGGGAAATCAACAAGTGCTTTAGCTAAGGTAGTTATCAACTCCGAAAGGTTTTCCAATTTCTTTACCTCCTAATTATAGAAGCTGCTGAGAAATCAATATATAAAGTAGTTTACCACCTAATTACATTAAATTAGGTATTAGTTTTTTCACCCTGTTAGTAGGCTGTGCGCCATTACCCAACCAGTTTTTTACTTTATCCTCATCTACTTTCAATACATGCGGATCTTTTGTAGGATCATAATACCCTAATATTTCAAGGAACTTTCCGTCTCTTGGTGCACGAACATCCGCTGCTACAATCCTGTAGAACGGCTTTTTCTTTGCTCCCAATCTCATAAGTCTTATTTTAACCAAATTCTAACTACCTCCTGTCTATTTAAACATCCTATACTATATAATTATTTTTTCTACATATATTTCATCATTTTATTTGCTAATTTACCCATTTTGCCCATATTCTTCATCATTTTCTGCATCTGCATGAAGTTCTTAATCATTTTGTTCACATCTTCCACCCTTGTGCCGCTTCCCTTTGCAATCCGTTTTCTTCTGCTGCCGTTAAGAAGTGCATGGTTTCTTCGTTCCCTGGGAGTCATGGAATTAATAATTGCTATGGACTTTTTCAGTTCACTTTCAGCAAGCTGCATAGCTTTTGCATTTTTTGATACATTTTTCATTCCGGGAATCATATCGGTAACATTTTCGAGGGGGCCGAGTTTGTTCATTGCAATAATAGATTCCTTGAAATCTTCAAGAGAGAACTGCTTCTTGATGATTTTTTTGGCCATTTTCTCAGCCTGCTTCTCTTCAAAAACGTCCTGTGCTTTCTCTATAAGGGTAAGTACGTCGCCCATACCGAGTATTCTTGAAGCGATTCTGTCCGGATGAAATACCTCAAGAGCATCAAGCTTCTCGCCGGTACCAAAGAACTTAATTGGTTTGCCCGTTACTGCTTTAATGGAAAGGGCCGCACCGCCCCTGGCGTCACCATCCATTTTGGTTAGTACTACGCCATTAATATCCAGTGCTTCATTAAAATTTTCCGAAACATTTACTGCATCCTGTCCGGTCATGGCATCAGCTACAAGCAGTATCTCCTGCGGACTAAGAGAATTCTTGATGGATATAAGTTCATCCATCAACTCCTGGTCTATATGCAGCCTTCCCGCTGTATCGATTATTACGGTGTCATATCCGTTTAGTTCAGCGTGTTTTTTGGCATCATTGCAAATATCCACGGGATCTGAACCCTGCTGGGTATCATATACCGGAACATCTATGCTTTCACCGAGTACTTTTAACTGTTCAATTGCAGCAGGCCTGTATATGTCTGCAGGTACAAGTAACGGTTTTCTTTTAAGATTTTTAACTAAGTAAGTGGCGAGTTTTGAAGAAGAGGTTGTTTTACCTGAGCCCTGAAGGCCTACAAGCATAATTATAACAGGTGGAGCGGCATTTAGATCAAGCTCGGAAGATTTTTCGCCCAGTACATTAATCAGCTCTTCATGAACAATTTTTACAAACTGCTGCCCGGGAGAAAGACTCTCCGCTACTTCGGCTCCGAGGGCACGTTCCTTTACCGATGCTATAAAATCGCGGACTACTTTAAAGTTAACATCTGCTTCGAGAAGGCTCAGTCTTACCTCTCTCAGTGATTCCTCTATATTTTCTTCGCTGAGCTTTCCGTATCCACGGATTTTCTTTAAAGTTGTATTTAGTTTTTCTGATATACCTTCAAACATTTTTTACCACAATATAACAATTATTTTTAAAAAAGAACTGGATTTCTATCATACGGGAATTGCAAAGTCAAATTCCCTAAACTTATTTTCAGTAAATATAATACTCATAAATAATGGACAAATTAATAAATATAATTAAAATAAACGTAATTTACCAAATTATCCGGGATATTAAAAAAGAACTAATAATATGAAGTTTAGTGTATTTGAATATATTAAGCAGGTTGTAATTAATCCGCATAAAACCGGCGCTATAGCTCCTTCGTGTGAGGAGATAAGTGACCTGATTACTGACACTGCGCAGCTTGAAAAGGTAACCACAGTTATTGAACTGGGTCCGGGGACCGGTGTATTTACTGAAAAGATCCTTAATAAAATTTCAAGTGATACAGTTTTCTTCGCGCTTGAAATTAACCCAAAATTTGTCGAGGCAACAAAAGAACGCTGCCCGGATGCGATTGTTTATAATGACAGCGCTGAAAATGCACGGATTTATCTTGAAAAGCATGGTAAAGATTCATGTGACTGTATAATTTCTGCATTGCCATGGGCCGTATTTGGTTCTGATCTTCAGGATAAACTGCTCCATACAATTTTTGATGTTTTAAAACCAGGCGGAAAACTATTAACCCTTGCGTATGTTCATGGACTTGCTTTCCCAACCGCACAAAGATTTAAATCAAAGCTCTACGGCATGTTTCCAAATGTAACTAAAACCCGCACGGTCTGGAGTAACCTGCCTCCAGGTTTTGTATACTGTGCAAAAAAAAAGTGAACTAAATTTTGACAGCATCGTTTCAAAAAACTACAATTTAGGCTTATGTCACAGCCCACCTTATACCTGATAGACGGCAGTTCCTATATATTTAGAGCTTACTTTGCCATAAGGCATTTGAGTACATCAGGCGGATTTCCAACAAATGCCATATATGGTTTTACTTCAATGCTGTTTAAATTTATTAAGGACTATGATCCCAAGTACGTAGCAATGGTCTTTGATTCAAAAACAAGAACATTCAGAAGTGATATATATCCTTTGTATAAAGCCAACAGGGAAAAACCACCTGATGACCTGATTCCGCAGTTTGATAAAATTTTTGATGTTGTGAGGGCTTTTTCGATACCCATCGTTCAGAAGGACGGGTTTGAAGCGGATGACCTGATTGGCACAATTGCAAAAGAAAATGAAAACAAGGAGATAAATATTGTCCTTGTTACAGGGGACAAGGATTTTTACCAGCTTGTATCTCCTAATATAAAACTTCTTGATACGATGAAAAATAAGGTGACAGATATCGAGGAAGTTAAAAACAGATTCGGCGTCGGCCCTGGTGCTGTGATAGATGTACTTGCATTATCAGGGGACCAGGTGGATAACATACCGGGAGTTAAGGGGATTGGAGAGAAAACAGCATCTAAGTTAATAGTACAGTACAGCTCACTTGAAGGTGTTTATGACAACATAGAAGAGCTTAAAGGTAAGCAAAAAGAAAACCTTGAAAATGATAGAGATAAGGCATTCCTCAGCAAACAGCTTGTAACAATTAAAACAGATGTAGAGGATATTGAAAAAGACTATCAGAATTTCGGATTTGAAAATTTTAATATAGAGGAACTGAGTAAGCTTTTTGATGTCTTTGAATTCAGTAATCTGAAAAAAGAACTCGGGGTGAGTAGTTCTACTGGTGAAACAATTACTGATGATGAGAGTTCAGTAATACATTACAGCAACTATAAACTTGTATTAAAAGAAGATGAACTGGATGAGGTAATCAAAAGAATTCAAAAAACAGGTGAGCTTTCCATCGACCTTGAGACTACATCTCCTTTGCCCATTTTTGCTGATATTGTTGGATTTTCCCTGACACCCGAGGAACATCAGGGGTATTATGTGCCTGTAGCACATGATGAAAATACGGAGCAGCTAAGTATTGAACTTGTAATAAACAGGTTAAAACCAATTTTGGAAAATAATTCAGTAAAGAAAATCGGACAGAATATAAAATACGAAATGGTGGTTCTAAATAAATACGGGGTGGAACTAAGAGGGATCTATTTTGACTCTATGCTGGCCGCGCACCTGCTCGATTCGTCGAGGCAGAGTTTTAAACTCGATAAACTTTCCCAGAGCATACTCGGGCATACGATGATTTCTTATGATGATGTGACCGGGAAAGGTAAGGCAAGAGTCCTGTTTAATGAAGTCGAACTAAAAACGGCAATGAGATATTCGTGTGAAGATGCAGATGTAGCAATGAAGCTTTACCACTATTTCACTAAAGAACTTAAAGATAAGGACCTGGAATACGTGTACAGGGAAAAAGTAATAAAATTAATTCCTGTGCTTGCCAAGATGGAAGAGTCCGGGGTTTTGATAGATACCGAACTGCTCAGTTCACTGTCAAAAGAGTTTGAAATTGAACTTGCAGATATTACAGAAAAAATATATGCAATGGCAGGAGAGGAGTTTAATCTTAACTCCCCGCTCCAGCTAAGAAAAATTCTGTTTGAAAAACTTGACCTTGAAATTAAAAAGCGGACCAAAACCGGTGAACCCTCAACCGATCATGAAGTACTTGAAGATCTTTGCAAGTACCATGATGTCCCTGTTCTGCTTTTAAAGTACCGCGGGCTTTCTAAGTTGAAATCAACTTATATAGATGCACTTCCTAAAATTATTTACCCCAAAACCGGTAAAATTCACACATCTTATAATCCTGTAGGGACTTCAACAGGAAGGGTAAGCTCAAGTGACCCAAACCTGCAAAATATTCCTATCAAAACCGCTGAAGGGAAAAGAATAAGAAAAGCTTTTATCCCCGGCCCCGGATGTAGTTTTATTTCTGCTGACTATTCGCAGATAGAACTACGGCTTCTTGCGCACTTTTCAGGGGATAAGGAATTAATTGATGCATTTGCAAATGACAGGGATATTCATAGCAAGACCGCCTCGGATATTTTCGGGATAAATGAAAATGAAGTTACCCCTGATATGAGGAGACTGGCAAAAAATATTAATTTTGGCATTATTTACGGGATTAGCCCATTTGGGCTTTCAAAGCAGTTAAGGACATCTATCGGTGAATCAAAAAAATATATAGATGAGTATTTCAATACATATCCGGATGTTAAGTCCTATCTCGAAAACTCCATCAAGGAATCCAAGGAAAGGGGATATGCAATTACGATACTCGGAAGAAGAAGGCCAATACCTGAACTAAATTCGAACAACAGGATGCAAAGAGGTATGGGCGAGAGGGCTGCTATTAACAGTCCAATTCAGGGTTCAGCTGCCGACATTATAAATATGGCAATGATAAATATTGCTGAAAAACTTCAGGACAGTGATGCAAAAATGATTTTACAGGTTCATGACGAACTTATTGTTGAATCACCTGATAAAATGGTCAAAGAAATAAGTCTTATAATTAAAAATGAAATGGAAAGAGCCTATAAACTCCGTGTACCATTAAAAGTTGATATTGGTACCGGATCAAACTGGGCAGATGCACATTAAAACCGGATTATATCATGTATAAAAGAAATATAATTTTTGTATTACTGTTATTAGTAGTTTGTGTTCCTACATCTGCTTTTACCAAAACAAACTATCAGAAAAAACTGATCAATCTCGTTCCACAGGAAGCCAGGGGTAATGGAAAGCTTGGTGTATATGTAAAATCACTGAGTACAGGGAAAGTTCTATTTGAATATAACCCAAACAAGACATTTATACCTGCTTCTAATAACAAGATTATTTCTTCATACGCAGCTCTGTCACTACTTGGAAAAAATTTCAGGTTTAAAACAGAGTTTTTAACGGGCGGTGAGTTAAATAAGGGCACACTGTTCGGCGGGTTATACGTTAAGGCTTACGGGGACCCAAGTATTACCACAGATGACCTGATACGGATTGTGAGAGAACTCAAGAAAAAAGGCATAAAACGAATTAAGGGAGATATCTATTTTGACGACACTTATTTTGATAATGTTAACTATGGAAAGGGCTGGAAAAGAGCTTGGAGAGGAGATTATTACTGCCCTCCCATCGACGCATTTTCATTAAACTACAACACAATCGACGTGACTGTAAGTCCAAGAAAGCGCTGGGAGAGTCCGATTGTTGAAATTACACCCAGTGCATATATTCCCAACATTAAAAATACTGCCGAATCAAGTAAATATAAAAGCAAGTTATTAGTGGGCCAGAGCTCCACCGGAGAAGAGATATTTGTAAAAGGTAAAATCAATGTTAACAGCCGACCGCAGAAATATACTATTTCAGTCATGGAGCCGGTTTCTTATTTTGGGCTTGTCTTCAGAAACCTCCTTGTTTTAGAAGGCATTGAGTTTGATGGACAGATCAGAAGGAAGCAGACCCCACAGTGGGCAACAGTTTTTTATACGCATTATTCCATGCCGTTGCACGAGATTATAAACGATTTTAATAAAGACAGTGTAAATATAATTGGTGAAGCACTTGTAAAAACACTTGGAGCAAAATATGTAGGGCCACCTGGTTCATGGGAAAACGGTTCATACGTAATATCAGAATTTTTAAAAGACTCCGGTATTGGTTCTGATATCAGCATTGCTGATGGATCAGGTTTGTCGCGTTTTAACAGGGTAACTCCCAAGGAATTGGCAACAGTACTTTCCAGGGCCTACAGCAAATCAGATTTTTCTTATGAATATATGTCTTCACTACCTGTTGCAGGAGTTGACGGAACACTGAAAAAGAGATTCAGGAGATCAAAAATCAAGGGTAAAGTATCAGCAAAGACAGGCTACCTGAACGGAGTTCGTGCCTTATCAGGATATGTATTTGCAAAGGATGGAAATATTCTTGTGTTCTCTGTGATTTCTAACGGACTTGGATGGAAAGCTAAAACATTTCAAAATGAACTGTTATCTGAACTTGTTGATTGCTGCAGTTCGTAAATATTGTTTGCGAGCCTAATAAATTCTGATACTTCCATCGTTTCAGCGCGCCTTTTACCACTTATTTCAGAATTACTTAGACTAATTTCAATCTCTTCTTTATTAAATTCGCTCTTAAGTGAATTGTTAATCATTTTTCTTCTTGATGAGAATGAAGATTTTACTACCCTTGAATATAGATTTATATCTTTAATTAAATCACAATGGGTTTGTGTCGGTACAAGTTTAATTACTACAGAATCAACTTTAGGTTTTGGTTTGAAAGAACCTGGCGGTACTGTAAATAAACGGGTTACATTAAAAAATGTCTGTATTAATACAGATAATGAACCGTAAGTTTTATTTCCCGGTTCCGAAGCGATCCTGTCTCCCACCTCTTTTTGAATCATAATAATTATATTAGAAAACAGATCCCTGTTTTCCGTTAATCTTGAAAGCATTGGGGAAGTAATATTGTACGGAAGATTAGCAATAAATTTAATTTTGGGATTACCTTCAAAAGTTTTAAAATCAGTTCTTAATGCATCTTCGTTTATTAATGTAAGGTTGCTTAAAGATGCATATTTATTGTTTAACTCCCCAAACAGGAAATTGTCCTTTTCGATGGCATAGACATTCTTCACAATCGTTGCTATTCTGCCCGTCAATGCACCTTTGCCGGGTCCGACTTCAATAACTACATCCTTAGAATCAAGAGCAGCACTGTCCAGGATACGGTTTATTACGGTTTTATCTGTTAGGAAATTTTGCCCAAGTTTCTTTGTAGGGCGAAATGAAAAGCCGGGGTTATTCGGATCAGTGTTCACTTTCAGTCTGATTTTTTTGTTCTGTTAATTTTAAAGTTTCATCAATGTCATTAAAATGTACAGTCTGGTTTTTGCCCCTGTTTTTAGCTTCATAGAGTGCAGTATCTGCTTTTTCTATAAGTCCGTCCTGGGTCATGGCATTTTTTGGAAAAGATGAAATTCCTATACTGAAAGTTATATTGACCTTTTCAGAATTTAATATTTTGGAAGCTTCGATTCTTTTTACTAATTTTTCGGTTACGTATGACGCACCGGATTCATTTGTTTTTGGAAGTACTATGGCAAATTCATCACCGCCGTACCTTGCTGCTATATCAATCTCCCTGATACTGTTGGCAATTAGTTTCCCGGTCTCGTTGATGATAACATCCCCTGCCTGGTGGCCATGTTCGTCATTTATCATCTTAAAATTGTCTATGTCTACGATTACAACCGAAAGGTCTTCCGAGTACCTTAGTGCTCTGGCCACAAAATTAGAAAGCATTTCCTTAAAATGACGATGATTATACAGTCCGGAAAGGCCATCCTTAATTGCAAGCTCATTGATGCGTTTAAGGTTTGTGGAGTATGTAATAGCTTTAGCTGCCTGCTGAATCAGTACATTTGCAAGGTTTTTATGCTCATCGTTAAACTCCAGCTTCTTCTCTCGGCTAATAAAAACGGCGCCAAGGACTTCATTTTCATTTGTTACCGTCTCATCCTGATTAACTATTGGAAAAATTATAGTAGATTTGAGGTTCTTTACGTTAACGGTAAAATCTATTTCCCTGTCAAAAACCGTCCTGAACTTTGACCTGTCTGATATATCGGTAAAGCCCAATGATTTGTCACCCTGATTTACAAGTCCTATTAATGAATTATGATTTGAAAATGTTTTGTTACTTAAATATTCATTTTCAATGTTTGTAGCCTTTATTGTGCTCTCATTGGTGTCCGGGTTATTTAGAGTGATACATATCATGTCATTTGGGATGGTGGAAACAAGAGTGGTCAGAAGATGTTTTATAATTTTATCAGAATCCATATTTGATTCGAGCTTTTGGATGTAGTCATAGAGTGATGTTAGTTCGTCTCCACTGTCAGAAACATTTTTTTGAAGTTTCTCAATGACAAGTGTGGAGTAGATTTTATCTGCGATCAGTTCGGCAATTTCCCTGTCACTTTCGTTAAAAGCTTTTTTATTGTAGTTGTCCAGTATTAGTATTCCCTTTGCGCCGTTATTACTTTTGTCACTATCTAACAGTTTGTTTTTGAGGGGAACGGCCATAAGAGATTTTATCTCGACAGTCTTTGAATAATACGCGGCATTTTCTCTTAAATTTTTGATGTCATCAATCATAACAGGACTGTTGGTCTTAGTAAGCCAGTTGATGTACCCGGATCTGAAAAGAAGCTTTTGCCCGCTGTCGATTGCATCAGACGTATTTGATAAGTAATCATAAATTTCATATAAGCCTTCCTCATTTTTCAGGTAAAGGATAATTGAGTTGTGCTCAATTAATTTGCCAAGAAAACTGAGTGATTCACGCACTTCGGATTTGTATGTGTCAATATTACCAAGGGTTATGTCGAATGAAGGTTTGTTTGCTGGATTATCTGCAATATCGTGGTTGTTGCTGTCTATAAAGTAGTATCTGTATTTTGAAAAGCTGTATTTTAAAATCGGGCCGAATAAAAAAGTAGTCAATGAAAGAACAACTAATGAGATTATCGCAGGAATTAAATCCGTAGTAATCAGTTGAACTGCAAAGATACAGGCCAGGCTTATAATTACGGGTATTAATCCAAAAATTCCGTAAAAAACAGGAAGTAAAAGATAGAACAATGGAAATGATTTGCCAACTGTAACTGACAAAATAATTTCAAGCATAGTTGCTATTAGCAACAAAACAATAATATTGTTTTTAACTGTTATTTTAGAAGATCTTTCCTCTGATTTTAGTTCAAGTACCAGTACAATCAGCAGCGGAATAATAAAAAGGGCCTGGTATATTCCAGGAAAATTAAACTGATCAAATATTATTAGGCACAAAACTGTCAGGCTGAGAATTATTGAAACAATATCCAGAATGTTTAGGTCAAACTTCTTACTTGTTATCGAATCTATATATTTTTTCACCTTTTTTTATCATTCCCAGTTCTTCACGGACAATTTTTTCAAGATACCTTCTTTCGTTTTCCATTGAATCAATTTTTTCTTTATAATCGTCATTTTCATTATTTAGTTTTTCTATCCTTTTTAATATAATATCATTTTCACTCCTGAGATGATTAAGATGGGTCGTCTCTTTTGAGAAAATAAAAGTAGTAAAAATTATCAGAGCAAGAATAATTGAACTTCTTATTATTTTTTTTAACATTGCCTGTGTTAGTTGTTATAAGAACTTCTTCTAAAAAAAGGATTGGACTGTTTTTCGATTCCTATGGTTGTAGCTGGCCCATGACCAGGGAATACATTGTAATTATCAGGCAGGGTAAACAGCTTGGCCTCAATTGAACCTGTAAGCTCTTCCATAGATGTTCCGCCTGTAAGGTCTACCCGGCCAACACTTCCTGCAAAAAGAGTATCTCCGGCTATAATATTGTCTTCAATTACAAGGCAAATATGGCCCCATGAATGTCCGGGGACAAGAAGTATATCAGCAACTAAATTGCCGATCTGTACTTTGTCACCTTCTTCAATGTAACCATCAACCTCTGGTTTTACTACATATGAATACTGCGGCCACCTCTTACACGCCTCCGGAAGCAGATCGAGAACAGGCTGGTCTTTTTTATGTATATAAAACGGGATTCCAAGCTTCTGCTTGGCTGTTTCTACTCCTGCAACATGGTCAAGGTGGTTGTGGGTATTTACAATTTTTGTGATTTTTAATCCTGAATTTTCAACTTCCGTGAGAATCTCATCAATCTGCTCTCCCGGGTCAATAAGGATTCCTTCCCTGGTTTCTTCATCTCCAACTATATAGCAGTTTTCCATAAAGGCACCGCCCGGTATGCAGTTAATAATCATATTGTATCCTCTGGTTAATATTGTATATGGAAGTTGTCGAATTCGCCAATAGAGGCTGAGAAAGTTGTCCTTATTTCAGTAACGTTTGCATCTGCGGGGCCTGTTTTGCACCATTCGATAATCTGATCAAGTTTTCCTCTCGGGCCTTCCGCTACTAATTCTACATTTCCATCAGGCAGGTTTTTAACATAACCCTTCAGGCCGAGTGAGACTGCAGTATCTCTTGCCGAAGCTCTGTAGAATACACCCTGCACCTTCCCCTCAACAATAAGGTGAACTCTTTTATCCTCCATATATGATTGATGTTACCAAATACTGATTTAGTGTCAAATATGATTTAATTACCAATTTATTATTCATTCATTTATAGTAATCATCGTTATGAAAACTAAATTTGGCATAGTTGCACCGTTGCCCGGTGTATCGGTAAAAGACCTTATAAGATTTGCAAAAAAAAGTGAAGATGCAGGCCTGGACAGTGTCTGGTATCCGGACCATATACTTTTTATGGCAAAGAAACTTACTCCCGAAGTCTGGTCTGTAATTACAGGGGCTTCGGTTGTTACGGAGAGGATTCATCTTGGTGCAATAGGTGATCCTCACAGGATGCACCCGGCTACCATGGCCCACAGGCTTGCAACCGTTGACCACATTTCTGACGGGAGAGTGTTCAGTTGCCTGGGTTATGGTGAGAAAATGAACCTTGATAATTACGGAATAGAATGGAATAAGGCACTTTCGAGATTAAAAGAGTCGGTAGAAGTTATGAGAGGGCTCTGGTCGGGAGATCCTACCACACATAACGGACAGTATTATAATCTGCAGGATGCTGAAATGAGAATAAGTCCGTCCAATGGGAATGTACCGGTTTATATAGCCGCAACAGGCCCCAATGCCCTTAAAACCGCAGGCAGTATAGGAAACGGGTGGGTCACAAACGCTATGCCTACATGGGTATATGAAAAAAAATCAGAAACTGTTAATAAAGGAATTGAAACCAGCTTAATAAAGCAAGACCGATTTGAAAGGGCCATGTATGTATTTCTCTCAATTGCCGAGGATAAGGATGATGCATACCAGACTCTTGATAATATTAAGCATGCAATAATATGGCCGGACGTAATTGAAGATGCAGGATATAAGCTGGATATTGCCGAACAGTATAGAGGGCTTTCCTATACATCCATAATGCCAAATGACGCACAGATGATGACCAGGTTCAGGGAAATGGGCCAAAAATACTACACGCGGGAAATTTTGTCAGATTTTGTTGTTTATGGAAATGCCGATGATGTCAAAAAAAGGCTACAGGAATATATAGATTCAGGTGTTAACCACTTTATTTTAAGAGATTTCAGCCCGGATCTTGAATACTCATTTAATGTTCTGACAAAAGAGATAATCAGTTCATTTAAATAAGACTTAATTCAGGCAACCGTTATTTTCTTTTCCAGATAGACGTTCTGTATAGAGTTAAGAAGGGCGATACCTTCCTTCATCGGTTTTTGAAATGATTTTCTTCCTGAAATCAGGCCCATACCGCCGGCCCTTTTATTTATAACGGAGGTTTTAACAGCATTTAATAAGTCATTGTCGCCAGAGGCGCCTCCCGAGTTAATTAAACCGGCCCGGCCCATAAAGCAGTTGGCCACCTGGTACCTGTTTAAATCAATTGGATGGTCGGAAGTTAATTCTGAATATACTTTTTCATGTGTTTTTCCAAATTTTATTGCATTGTAGCCACCGTTATTTTCAGCAAGCTTCTGTTTGACAATATCGGCTTCAATTGTAGCTGAAAGGTGGTCGGCCTGGCCGCTTAAATCTGCAGAGACATGATAATCAGTGCCGTCTTTTTTAAAGTCAGAATTCCTCAGATAAGCCCAGAGTATCGTTACCAGGCCCAGGCTGTGTGCATGCTGGAATGCCTGGGAAACTTCCTGTATCTGCCTGTTGGTCTCAGGTGAACCAAAGTAAATCGTGGCACCAACTCCCACGGCACCCATCTCGAATGCCTGGTCAACATTTGCAAAAAGTATCTGATCAAAACCATTTGGATAACTTAGAAGCTGGTTGTGGTTAATCTTCATGATAAACGGGATTTTATGGGCATATTTTCTTGAAACAGAACCCAGAACTCCAAGGGTTGAAGCAACAGCATTACATCCGCCTTCAATTGCGAGTTTTACGATATTTTCAGGGTCAAAGTAGATTGGGTTGGGTGCAAAGGATGCCCCGGCAGAATGCTCTATCCCCTGGTCTACGGGAAGTATGGAAAGATACCCAGTGCCTGATAGTCTGCCTGTATTAAAAAGTGTTTGTAAATTTCTTAAAACAGCAACAGGTCTGTCGGTAGACACAAAAACCCTGTCTATAAAATCCTTTCCGGGTAGGTGCAGTTGTTTTTTATCTATTGTTTTACAGCTGTGGTCAAGGAAATAATCCGCTTCGTCTCCGAGTAATTCAACAATTTGATCAATTCCCTTTACTGGTTTAGAGACAGAATCCGGCATTATATTATTCCTCTTAATATTGATTTTCTAGGGTGTGTGGATTTATGAATAATAATAGATTATCACAAATAACAATAAAAAAAATATCTTAATTTTTATCGTTTAATACGGTTATACCCGGCAGGTCGCTTCCGCCAAGAAATTCGAGAGAAGCGCCTCCGCCTGTAGAGATATGTGTGATCTCAAGGTCGAGTACTTCGGCATTTCTCATTGCAGATATAGTATCTCCGCCTCCGATTACCGTAGTGGCCCCACGCCAGGTTGCAAGTGCCATCGACCTTGCTATCTGTGTAGTGCCTGAGGAAAAGTCACTATCTTCGAAAAGACCCATTGGACCATTCCAGAATATGGTGCCGTTGCCTTTAATAAGTGAAGAATATTTTGTCATGGTTTTAGGGCCGATATCAAAACCATGGTAGTCATCAGGTATTTCATTATCAACCACGATTGATGTTTTCCTGTTCTCAAAGCTTTCAGCAACTACATGGTCAACAGGAAGAAATATCTTTTCCCCGTATTTTTCCAGTGCTTCTTTTGCCCATGGAACCATCTCGTCTTCACAGATTGAATTCCCTATCGGGACATCTTTTGCTTTAAGAAACGTATAGGCTATTCCTCCGCCAAGAAGTACCTTGTCGGCTTTTTCCATAAGGTTTTTCATGGCACCTATTTTATCTTTAATCTTTGCCCCGCCTACGATTACAACATATGGTTTTAACGGGTTCATTAGCATTGAACTCATAAACATAATTTCTTTATTTACAACAAAGCCTGCAACTTTCTTTTCAAAGTGAAGAGCCATGCCGTAAGTGGATGCATGAGCCCTATGAGAAGTACCAAAAGCATCATTTACGTATATATCAGCAAGTGAAGCAAGTTCCTTAGCAAACTCTTCATCATTATTTCTTTCTTCAATGTGAAAACGCAGGTTCTCAAGCAGCATAACACCGCCATTGTTTAGGTTGTCTACTTCGTAATGAACATCTTTCCCAATAATTTTAGGGGAAAATTTAACATCTCTTCCAAGAAGTTCTGTCAGGCGGAACGCTATAGGTCTTAGCGAAAGTCCGGGAAGGTCTCTTCCTTTTGGTCTTCCGAGGTGTGATCCCAGTATTACCTTTGCACCCTTTTCAACCAGATAGTCAATTGTTGGAACAGTTCTTCTGATTCTGTAATCTTCGCTGATTCTGCCGTCTTTAATTGGTACGTTGAAATCAACCCTTACAAAAACTTTTTTCCCTTTCAGTTCATCGTCGGGAATATCAGAAACAACAGCTTTATTTATCAAAGTCCTGCCCCGATTAATTCCACCAGATCAACCACTCTTGAAGAATATCCATATTCATTATCATACCATGCAATTACCTTTACAAGATTACCTTCAACAACGGATGTGAGTTCTGCGTCAAATGCAGCGGAATGGGTATCGCCCACAAGGTCTGAAGAAACCAGAGGTTCATCAACGTATCTGAGGTATCCTTTTAAATCATTTTTAGAAGCATCAAGGAAAGCGTTATTTATTTCATCCACGCTTGTATCTTTTCCCACTTCGCAGGTGAAATCAACAACTGATACATCGGGAGTTGGTACTCTCATTGCAACAGCTTCAAGTTTTCCTTTTAATTCGGGGAATACAAGCTGAATAGCACTTGCTGCCCCGGTGCTTGTTGGGATAATGGAGAGTGCGGCGGAACGAGCCCTTCTAAGGTCTGAGTGAGGTGCATCGAGTATCTGCTGGTCGTTTGTATAGGAATGGACAGTTGTCATCTGGCCTTTTATTATTTCAAAATTTTCATGGAGTACTTTGACAAGCATACTAAAGCAGTTTGTTGTGCAGGAAGCATTAGATATTATATGGTCTTCAGCAGGATTGTAGTCCTTGTCGTTTATCCCCATAACTACTGAAAAATCCACTTTACCCTTGGCAGGAGCTGTTATGATTACCTTTTTTACAGTTTCTCCAAGATGTGCTGAAACCTGTTCTTTAGTCCTGAATATCCCGGTTGATTCTGCAACAATTTGAGCGCCTGCTTCTCCCCATGGGATCTGTTTTGGGTCCCTCTCGGAGTAAACCCTTACAGGTTTGCCGTCAATAATTATGTCATTTCCTTTTACTTCTATCTCTCCCTTAAAAGGGCCAAATACAGAATCGTATTTAAACAGATGTGCAAGGGTTTTTGCATCCGTAATATCATTGATTGCAACAAATTCCAGGTCAGGCCTCTGAAGACCTATCCTTAATACGTGGCGTCCGATTCTGCCAAATCCGTTTATACCGACTTTTACAGGCATGTTAAGATTCCCTCCGGGAAATTATAGTCCTTATTTCAAAAAAATAGTTACACTACCTTTTGTTTAATATTAGTCAAGATAGATGCATGTTTTAGGTTAAATTAATGTATTTTGAGCTGTTTAAGGCTTGTATTTGTAATTTTTAACGGATATTTTCAATGATTATGCAAGAATTAAATGTTGCTATACTGGGTGCAAGCGGATACACGGGTGGTGAATTAATAAGGATCCTTGTTAATCATCCCAATGCGAAGATAACCTATGTTACTGCCGAAAAACATGCCGGGAAAAAGGTCTCAGAGGTATTTCCGCACCTAAAAGGTATCCTCGATCTTAAGCTTGAAAAGCTCAATCCCGCTAATTTGCCTGAAGATATTGACGTAGTGTTTGCCGCGCTTCCACACGGCACATCGGCAGAAGTTATACAGGAAATAAATAAACGTAATATTAAAATCATTGATCTGGGTGCTGATTTCAGGTTGAATGAGGGAAATTACAGTCAGTGGTACGGTGACCATCCCTGTACGGATCTTCTCAAGGTTGCTGTATACGGTATTTCTGAACTGAACAGGGACCAGATTGCTGAAACCAGCCTTATTGCTAATCCCGGCTGTTATCCCACTTCCTCAATTTTACCTCTGGCACCACTGCTTAAAGAAAATATTGTGGATGAGAGTTCAATTATTATCGATTCCAAATCCGGTGTTTCCGGGGCAGGCAGGTCACCATCCCTTGACCTTCATTTTTGTGAAGTAAGTGAAGGATTTAAGGCATATAAAGTAGCGGAGCACCGTCATTCTCCCGAGATCGAACAGCATCTGTCGGAGTTTTCGAATAAGGACGTAAATATAATCTTTACCCCTCACCTAATTCCCATAGACAGGGGCATACTTTCCACGATCTATGTAAAAACGAACAAAGCATATGAAACTTCGGAACTTATTGGGAAATTGAAGTATTATTACAAGGGCTGTCATTTTGTACGTATTTATGATGAAGGTAAGTTCCCGAATATTTCTTTTATAAGGGGTTCTAATTACTGTGACATAGGAATTAAATCAATACCTGAAAAGAAAAGTGCAGTTATAGTTTCGGTAATAGACAATCTTGTAAAAGGTGCTGCCGGGCAGGCAGTGCAGAATATGAATATAATGTTGGACCTGCCGGAAACAACAGGTCTAAATCTGAACCCTCTATACCCGTAGACTACAGTTTCGTATTTCTTATTCTTTCCGTAATAACAGGAAGGATTTCCAGGAACTTTTCAATATCTTCTTTAGTTGTAAACCTTCCTATACTAAGCCTTAGGGAAGATACTGCCTCTTTGTTAGATTGGCCCATTGCGAGAAGTACATGTGATGGTTCTACGTTACCTTCTGAACATGCAGAGCCGGTTGATACTGCAAAGCCGTCAATATCAAGGTTCATAACAAGTGATTCACCTTCAATACCTTCAAATGAGATGTTAAGTGTGTTTGGGAGTTTATTCGGAGCATCTCCGTTTAGATTTACTCCGTCAATTGAATCAAATATTCCTTTTTCAAGAAAATTACAAAGTGAAGAAATTCTTTTTTCTTCTTCGGCAAAATTTTGTTTTACAAGTTCAGCAGCTTTTCCAAATCCGGCAATTCCGGGGACATTCTCCGTGCCTGAGCGTTTACCTCTTTCCTGTCCGCCCCCGTGAAGAAGTGAGACCGGGTTTACACCCATCTTAATATAAAGTGCACCTACGCCTTTTGGGCCGTAAATTTTATGTGAAGAAAAAGAAGCCATATCAACATTAAGGCTCTTAACATCGACTTCTATTTTCCCAATAGTCTGTACAGCATCGGTATGGAATAAAACACCTTTTTCATTTGAGATTTCAGCTAATCTGCCGATTGGATTTATAACACCCGTTTCATTATTTGCATAGATGCAGGAAACTAATATTGTGGATTCCCTGATAGATTCTGATAACTTTTCCGGGTCAATTAAGCCGTTACTGTCAACATCAAGGTAAGTTACTTCAAACCCCTGTGATTCAAGAAAACTAAAAGTCTCAAGGCAGGATGCATGTTCAACCGAGGTTGTAACAAGATGGTTCCCCTTTTCCCTCAGTGCATACGCTATTCCCTTAATAGCATAGTTGTTGCTCTCACTGCCGCCTGTTGTAAAAGTAATTTCCTTTGGTCTTGCATTTACAAGGGCCGCGACCCTGTCCCTTGAAAGGTCAAGGGCAGATTTTGCCTTGTTTCCAAATGAGTGAATACTGGAAGGGTTGCCGTAACTACTGCCAAAATAGGGCAGCATTTCCTCAAGGATTAAAGGGTCAATTGGCGTGGTTGCGTTGTAATCAAGATAGATTTTATTCATTTTCTTAAATATGGAATTTTAACTTAAAATATCGGGTTTATTTGTAACAATCCCGGTAAGCCCCATTTTTTTAAACTGAATACATTGTACTTTGTCATTGACTGTCCATGCAAAAGGAAGCAGCCCGTATTTTTTTGTTTTTTCCACGAACTTCCTTGTGATAAAATATTTTAATACGGCAATTACCTCAGCCCCGCAGTAACTGCAGTCTTTTTCTATATTGGTAGGCAAAACCTTGATCAGTCCGGTTGTAATTTTGGGCTCAAAATATTTAATTCTTTTTAGTATACGCTTACTGAAGGAAACCACGTATACATCTTCAGATATGCCGTACTTCTCGATGAGTTCTAATACCGGCTCCTCTGTTTCATAGTCCTTTAGCTCTATAACAAATTTTATCTTTCCTGAATATTTTTTAAATAAATCTTCAACCAGTGGGATTTGGTTGCCGTTACCTGCATCTAGGGCCAAAAGCTCCTGTGCTGTTTTGTCCCTGACTCTTCCCCTGCCGTCAGTTGTCCTGTTGACCCTGGGGTCGTGAACAACCACTAATTTGTTATCAAGGCTTAGCCTTACATCAAATTCCATCATCTGGGCCCCGAGTTCGATTGCCTTATCAAATGAGGAAAAGGTGTTTTCAGGCTCGTATTCACTTGCACCGCGGTGTGCAATTATTATAAAATCATCTGCATTTTTTTCGGACATACTATCTAATATACACCTTGATTGATATAAAATTAAGAATTAGTAGAATGGTATGAAGATGAGTAATTTGGTAAAAGACCTCTTTTATTTGCTGCGTCCGACGCACTGGGTTAAAAATTTGCTGGTAGTTGCCCCGGCTTTTTTTGGGGGTACTGTTTTCGGCAGTTTTGATAATTTTATTACAGCTTTTCTTGCATTTTTATCATTCTCACTTGCTTCATCTGTAGGCTATATATTCAACGATGTTTTTGATATAGAAAACGATAAGAACCATCCAGTAAAAAAAAACAGGCCAATTGCTTCGGGAAGGATATTAACCAGATATACACTTGTATTGGCACTTTTTCTGTTAATAGTAAGTATTTTCACAGCCCTTAAAATAAATATCATTTTTACTGTCATACTTGTAACCTATCTGGTTCTGACAGCTTCCTATTCACTAGGGCTTAAGAACATAGTTATTATCGAATCATTTTGTATTGCCGGGGGATTTTTGCTTAGAATTCTCGGCGGCGGGGCATCATCCGGGCTTGCAATATCCGGCTGGCTTATATTAACAACACTGTTTCTTTCCCTCCTTCTGGCATTTGGTAAAAGAAGGTCTGAGCTTAATATGTCTTCAGAGAATAAAACCTTCAGAAAGGTGCTTTCAAAATATGATAAGGTTTTTCTTGATTACATGCTTGTTGTATTTGCTTCGGCTTCAATTATTACCTATTCGATATACCTGATTAATACAAGTATGGGACTTATTCTTATAACGATCCCGCTGGCATGTTTTGGTGTTGTAAGATACGTGTACCTGGCAAGAAAAAAATCCAAAGGCGATCCTACCGAGGCTTTGCTCAAGGACTACTGGCTGCTGGCTACGGTAGTTGCATGGCTTATAATAAAGGGCATCGCTATATACCTTCATTATTGACTATCTGAACAGGTCATTCTTAGAGTCTCTGATCAGGGATTTTGATCCCCTGTTACTTTTTTTATAGTTAATCCCTTTTGCAATAATTAGAGGCGTCTGGCTGTTTTTATCCATCAACAGTCCTGCTGCAGATGCAACCTGGTCACCCGTTGCCATAACAGTAGCGTTAAGTAAAAATCCCCTTGAGTCTTTTTCCCCTCTTTTATCATCAAGCGGAGTAATACCCGAACATCCTATAGCTATATCCACAAGGCCTTCTCTCCATGGCCTTCCAACAGTATCGGTAATAATAACTGCAACTTTTTTACCAAGTTTTTTAAAAATAGCTGTTCTGATTTTATCTGCAGATTTATCGGAATCCAGGGGTAAAAGAGTTACTGAATCACCCCCGGTTACGTTTGATGTATCAACGCCGGCATTTGCAAGAATAAGGCCGTCCCTTGTTTCCACTATAAGTCTTCCATGGCCTTCTTTTCTCATATCCATTCTTATGATTTTTTTAGTTTCTGCCAGTATAACTTCAACAAGCCTCGGGTCTTTAGCTACCTCTTTTGCAACGGAACTGGAAAAGGCAGTAGGTTTAATTTTTTTTAAATCTACAATCCTGTTTTCAGCTTTGGAGACAATTTTTTGTGCTACAACAACGATGTCGTTATCCTGTAATTCAATATCATCTTTTTTTATTGCGCTGCTTATAATTAAAGGGAGGTTGTCCCCGGGGTTTATTTCCGGAAATGGGCTGACGGGGATTAACTGAACATTGTTAACTGACATAATTAAAATTTTTTCCTTTTTTATTTATGGTAATTTGGAATTTAAATAAAAAGCAATGATAATATGCTGTTATATTAAAGGTGTACGGTGAAAAGGCAATGGAAAATTTTATTAAAAACAGAAATTCTGACCTTGCTGATGGCAGACAGATTGATATAAGCGAATACGGACAGCAAAGCGGTATGCCGCTTCCTCTGTATACTACATCGGGAGTATGGGAAACTCATATAGTGCCGGATCAAGAAGCTGTTAAAAAAGGAGAGACAGATATCAAGAGGCTGGGGAAGATAATTAACCAGCTAATTTACTTAATCAGGGTATACCGGCAGGACAACCGTTCCAATGTCTTCGGATTTGAAGTTGATCTAACATACAAAGGGGTATCTCAGAGTATAAAACTAATTTCTTATCTTGGACGTAAGAGTGATGAGGATGGTAATCCAAGCATCACAATTTTACTTCCGGATGAATTAGAGAGCGTCAGCAATAATGAGCAAGCACAACAATAAAGAAATTTATTTTGATAATAATGCAACAACTAAACCCCTTCCCGAGGTAAGGGAAGAGGTCTGTAAATTGCTTGGGGAAGACTTTGGAAATCCTTCGAGTATTCATTCCACAGGAGAGCGCGCAAGAAAATACCTTGGAAATGCAAGGCAGCACCTTGCAGATCTGCTGGGCTGCGAACCTGGGAATATAATATTTACAAGCTCAGGGACTGAAGCAAACAACCTTGTACTTTATTCCTGTACAATTGGTTCAGGTGGTTCCGGGGGGAAATCGAGGATAGTGACTTCAAATGTTGAGCATTCTTCAATAAACAAGATGTGCAGTTTTCTCAAGATTCACGGCGTTGAGATTGAATACATAAATGTTGATCCTTCGGGCTTCCTGAATATGAAAGACCTGGAAAAAGCACTTGAAAAAAAGACCGACCTTGTATCCATACAGTGGGTTAATAATGAGACTGGTATCATTCAGGATATCGACAGTATTGCCGGAATTTGTAAAGAAAAAGGGGTCCCTTTTCATACGGACTCGGCCCAGGCAGTAGGCAAACTGGAATTTAAAATAGCTGGAATTGATATAGATTACCTTGCACTTGCAGCTCATAAATTTCATGCACCGCAGGGAGTAGGTGCAATTTACACAAAGGATAAAATGACTATTCATCCGGTCCTCTTTGGAGGCTTTCAGGAAGAAGGTTTTCGTCCGGGAACTGAAAATCTGCCAGGAATAGTAGGTATGGGAAAAGCAGCTGAGATCAGGAAGGAAAACATAAAACAGACCGTAAGGCACATGTGCGATGTCAGGAGCAGGTTTGAAAGTATGATTCTTGAAAGAATACCGGCTTCAAGAGTAAACGGCTCGACGGAAAAAAGGATATGCAATACCACAAATATCATGTTTGGCGGGATTGACGGAAGGAGACTCACTATGATGCTTGACGAAGAGGGGATACGATGCTCACAGAGTTCAGCATGTACCAACTTTGATACAGCCCCTTCATTTGTTTTAAAAGCCATGGGACTTTCTGATGAAGAAGCATATGCAAGTATCAGGTTCAGCTTCAGCGAGGAAAACACTGCAGAGGAAATAGAAGAGGCAGTTGAGATAATAGTAAAAAATTATGAGCAGTTAAAAAATTAAGTTTTAATATTCTCAATTTAAATGAGGTATTGACCATGATGGCAGGACTATTTCTTTTATTCTTAATTATTATGCTGATGGCCTGGTTTGGGATGAGGAGCATAGCAATATACCTTTTTGTAATCACTCTTGTGCTTTGTACTGTCTGGTTTCTACATCATGCAACTTCCAACTTAAACATCAACTTATGAACGCGTCAGTTGCCAGAAACATAAATGCTATAGCCATACTCGGGATTTGCGGAATAATGCTTGGGGCATATTATATGCAGTTTGTTAAAGGTGAATTTCCATGCCCACTATGCCTTTTGCAAAGACTTGCAATGCTGGGTGTAGCGCTTGGGGCAATGATGAATCTTCGTTTTGGAATTCATCCAACACACTACGGTATTTCCATTCTAAGTGCTGTTCTCGGGGCATGTATTTCGGCCAGGCAGGTACTTCTTCATATAAACACCCCTGGGAGCGGATATGGAAGTGCTGTATACGGCATGCACCTATATTCATGGGCCCTTATAGTATTTGTTGTGGCTATTGTTCTAATTGGTCTGATGCTGCTTTCCGATACCCAGTATGAAGAATATGATGATTATAAATCGACAAAAGAAGTTGGGTGGTTTGCCGCCCTTGTGTTTTTTGTTGTGGTCCTGATTACTTCTGCCAATGTTGCAACTACATGCCTTGAATGCGGACTTCAGCAGTGCCCGGAAAATCCGACTTCATACAAAATTCTTGATAAATAAATGACTGGATTGTTTTATAATCTTGTATAAATAATAACTATTTAGATTCTGCCTTTTTTCCCATACCAAGTTTCCACTTAACAATATTCTGAATATCATCAAGAATAAGATACAGGCAAGGTATCAAAAACAGCAGTAGGACGGTTGAAAACAGCAGCCCGACACCAAGTGCAGTTGCCATGGGAGCCAGGAAAGATGCTTCTCCCCTGAATTCAAACATCAGTGTAGATAGTCCTGCAAAGGTAGTAAGGGTAGTCAGTATTATCGGCCTGAATCTGTGTTTCGCAGACATTACTACTGCAAACACGCGGTTATTAAACCTGTCCTTTCGTTTATTAATAAAGTCCATTAGAACAAGGCTGTCATTTACAACAATCCCGAGCAGTGCAACAATGCCGATTATTGCAGGAAGTGTTCTTGGTTCTCCCCTTAAAAGTATCCCCGCGGTTACCCCTATCAATGTAAATGGGAGTATTGTCATTATAATTATAGGCTGAAAATATGATCTCAGGATACTAGCAAGAATTAAATAAATAAGGATTATAGCTGCAATTGAGGCACGCATAATATCATCCATAGTTTTACGGTAGTCTTCTTCCTCACCCGCAAGTTTGTAATGATATGTTGGGTAGCGTTTTAAAACATTGTCCAGGAACCCTGTAATTATTGTGTTTACTTCATTTGATGTTGTGATTTTCTGATCTACTTCAGCGGTTATGGAAATTGACCTGTTTGATTCATATCTTTTAATGTCCAGAATGCTGGGGCTCATCTCTATTGTGGCAATAGTGCCGAGTGATACAATTTCTTTTGTTGGTGTGATTACCTGGTGAGACTGCAAAAGGCTGAGAAGATTTTCTGACTGAAGGTCATACCTGATATTTATATCTGCTTCTTCTTTGCCAATCCTCGTCTGTGCTACAGTCAGTCCGTCTACAAGCGCCCTTACTTCTCTTGCTACAGAAGTTGTATCAAGTCCGAATATCGCTGCTTTTTGTTCATCTACGTTTACCCTTATTTCTGGTTTGCCCCACACAAGATTATCGCTAATACCGTAGACACCTTTATAATTTGATAACTCTTCCTGTATCTGAATTGAGATTTCCTTTAGTGTATTGAGGTCGCTGCCAAGAATTCTTATATCTACCGGTTTACCTGTCGGAATGCCGGCTTCTGCAATAAAATCAAGTTTTTCAGGGCCAACGATCACTTTTTGTACTTCGTCCCTGACCAGGTTTTTAAGCTCAAGACCATTCTCGTCCCTGTTCTCAAAATCTTCAAATTCGACAATTATTGTTGCGATGTGATCACCAATGGCGGGAGAATCATTTGTAGTGAGATCTATCCCGATCATGGAAACAATGTTTTTAAGTGCAGATTCAGGGACTACCTGCTTAACAATTTTTTCAATCTCTTTAACGGAGTTTTTAGTGTACTCGAGGCTCGACTGGGCGGGGTTTGCTACCTTGATCTGGAATTCTGATGTGTCGTGCTGATAAAACATTACGTTGGGAAGCCCTTTTATAATAAAAAAACTGAAAAAGAATATCATGATGAAGGTGCAGACTACTACGTACCTGTTCCTAAGAGAAAAGGACAAACCCCTGAGGTAGTAGGACCTGGCTTTGTGAAACCACTTTGCTTTTGTAACTGTTTTTTTCTCCTGGGGTTTCATCCAGTCCGCGCAGTGGGACGGCATTATAAGAAGTGCTTCTATTAGCGAGACAAGTAATGCAAAGATTGCTACCTTGGGAATAATGGAGAGAAACTGGCCAATTAAGCCCGTTGCAAAAAGCAGCGGAATAAATGCCGCAATATTGGTAAGAACTGTTGCAAATACAGGAAGTGCTACTTCCCTGGTACCTTTTATGGCTGCTTCCTTTGGGGCCATTCCCTGCGTTATATATCTTTGAATATTTTCAACAACGATGATTGCATCATCCACAACGATCCCAAGCACCATTATCAAACCAAACATTGACAGCATGTTAATGGTAATACCGCTCAGTTTCATTAATATGAATGCACCTAAAAAAGATATTGGAATTCCGAGTGCGGCTATGAATGCTGCCCTTCTGTTAAGAAACAGCCCGAGCATAATTACCACAAAAAACAGTCCCCAGCCACCGCTTTTCAGCATACTCTGGAACCTTTTTTTGACCCAATAGGAGCTATCATTGGTATCATAGATATTCATGTTTGGGGGTAGAGTGGTTTTAAACTCTTCTATGTATTCCCTAATCACACCTACAGTTTCAATGGCATCAATGTTTTTCTGCTTATTTATCCAGAATGTAATTGCAGGCTCGCCGTTTACCCTTGAGCTTGTCCTTGTCTGTTCTTCGCCTACTTCAACAGCAGCAATGTCTCTTATCAGGACGTTTTTCCCGCTTGTATCCGTGATAATCGGAATGTTTAAAATATCATCAATTTCATAGATTTTGCCTCTCGTTCTAACAAGCAGTTCAGTATCGTCCTGAGTATATCCGCCTCCGGGAAGGTCAAGGTTTCTTTTTGCAATAGCTCCCGAGATCTGGTCTATACTCACCTTATACTGGTGCATCTTTGGATAATCGAGGTTTACCCAGTAGATAGGGTCACCGAGGCCTGAAAATACAATGTTGTCCACACCGTCTATCAACTGAAGTTCGTCGCGAAGCCTTATTGCGTTTTGCCTAAGGGTTTCCCTTGGTACTTCACCTGTAATGGCAATATTAATTAAAGGAAAATCTGATTTTATTTCTTCAATTACGGGATCTTCTGCATCTTCAGGTAACTTGTCTTTAATCCGTGATACTTTTGAGTCAATATCATTCACAAACTTTGTAACATCTTCCCCTGTATCAAGCTCGGCGATTACTACGGAAAGCCCTTCTGCGGAGTTGGACCTCAGGACTTTAATGCCTGAGGTGTTTTTGATTTCTTCTTCAATCGGGATAGTTACAAGTTTTTCCACATCTTCTGCGGAAGCACCCGGAAATACAGTTTCCACTGTAACAATTTCAAGTTTTATTGATGGGAAAAGTTCGAGGGGCAGCACAAGTGCAAAGACAAGGCCGATTATAATAATCGCACCCATCAGAAGGTTGACGAGGACGGAGTTTTTGACAGAAAATTCTGCTATGTGCATATGCTTAGTCTGAAATAATCCTTATGTCCTGACCATTGGTAAGACCTGAACTGCCTTCAGTAATAATTTGCGAATCCGCTGGCAGTAAATCGAATGGAATAAAACCGGCTTTATCATCAAGCCATGTTACTTCAACCGGCACTTTTATACTTTTATCGTTTTTCGCCACAAAAATAAATACTTCTGCTGAATCAGAAAATACAGCGGACCTTGGAACGTTGACCATATTTACAAGTTTTTTTATTGGCAGTCTGACTGTTACAATTTCCCCCGGCCACCAGTTTAAATCATCATCTGTAAGTCTTATCTCAATCTCATAAACACCTGAATCGTCATTTGAATTTCTGCTTATACCAACTACTTCACCTTTACCATTTTCTGTAATGCCCTGGGTGCTGAGTGTAAGATCTACTTCCCCTCCGGTTTGAATAAGCCTTGCAATGGATGCATCCACTCCGGCAATAACCCTCTTGTTTTCCAGATTAACAACTGTGGCCAGTGATTCTCCTAGAAGTACTTCCTGTCCTATGTCAGGCTGAATTTCAATTAAAGTGCCGTTTATAGGAGACCTTATTTCAAGATTGTCGAAATCCCACTTTACCCTGTTGTATGCTGCTTCAAGTGCTTTTACATTTGCGCTTTCCACTGCAAGTTGGTTTTTATTTGAATCAAGGTTGTCCCTGGATATTATCCCCTTTTCAAACAGGGTCTGGTTTTGCTTGTATTTCCTGTTAATTTCGTTGAGATTAGCTTTTGAAGCTTTAAGCCTGAATTCGGCTTCCTGGAGAGCAACCACTTTTCGGTCATCACTGAGTGTTATAATTACCTGGTCCTCGGCCACACTTTCATCTCTATTAAAATATATTTTTTCTACCCAGCCGCTTACATCTGCCCTGATGTCTATTTCCTGTCCGCCTTCAACTCTCCCCAGGACCTCACGGTAGAGCCATGTTTCGGTTGGGAGCGGTTTAATTACTCTTACAGGTTTTGTTACATCTGCGGACACTGTTTTTGCTGCTTCTGTCCTTACAGATATTAATTTTAGATAAAGGCCAAATAGAAAAAGGAGGAAAATACCCACTATTATCAGAAATTTGAACCATTGCTTTTTTGTTGTTTTAGCCATTTTTAATTACTCAGCTGTAACTTTACTGTTTTATAAATTACCAGATTAATTTAACTGAATCTCAAGTACCTAACAGAATATTTATATTCATAAGTTTAATAAAAAATCACAATATTAAATAAAAATAATCACGATCTATATTAAAATAAACAAATAATATCAAGTAAATGTTGCTTTTTAATAATATTTTTTGTAATATTGACTCAAACAATCTTAGAGGAGGAGACATGGCTGAAAAGAAACCAATGACCAAAGCACAGCTCTCTAGACATATTGCCGAGAAAGCTGGATTAACAATTAAAGCAGCAGGTGAGTTAATTGATGAGTTAGCTGCAGTTGCTTATAAAGAAACCAAAAAGAACGGACAGTTTACACTGCCGGGATTAGGCAAACTAGTTCTGGACAGACGTAAAGCCCGTACAGGTCGTAACCCTGCCACAGGTGAAACTATTAAAATACCTGCAAAGAAAGTAGTGAAGTTCAGGGTTGCTAAAGCGGCGAAAGACGCAATTTTATAAAAGTTTATTCAAGATTTACTAAATCCCCTCCGGATTATAAATCAATGTTATTGTTTTATTGTCGGGGGGTTATTTATTTAAGGGCTTTATCTAGTATTTCAATTGGGTGGGCTATACCAAGATTCCGGTTGTTTTCCCTTAAACCTTTTTGTATCTGAATCAGGCAGCCGGGGTTTCCGGCAACTACATATTCGGCTTTTGTATTCTCAATATTTTCAATTTTTTTACTAAGAATATCTTCGGCAAGGTCTGGCTGCAGAATGTTGTAAACACCCGCACTCCCGCAGCATGTATCCGAGTTTTTCATCTCAAGAATTTCAAGGCCGGGTATCCTGGATAAAATGTTCCTAGGTGCCGAACGGATGTTTTGGCCGTGTGAGATATGGCAGGCATCCTGGTATGTGATCTTCATATTTAAATTGTTATAATCCTGGTTTATGCCAATCTCATCGATAAATTCCATAATATCTTTGGTTTTATCAGCTAACTTTCTCGCCTTTTGAGAATAGTCCCTGTCCTGGGAAAGGAGATCTGAATACTCTTTTATAGCTGAGCCGCAGCCTGCAGAATTTATTACAAATGCATCAACATCAAGACTTGAAAATATATCCACAACCTTCCTGGCAAATTCTCTGCCCTCTTCCAGGCGGCCTGAATGAACAGATAATGCACCGCAGCAGGCCTGGTCCCCCGGTATTACAACTTCGCAACCGAGTTTACTAAGTACATTGATTGAAGAAATATTTGTAGCGGAGAAGAATACATTCTGTACACATCCTGTAAGTAGAGCAACCCTGTATTTTTTTTCGTTCACAGGTGGAATAACTTCCGGATATTTCTTAATACTAATGGAATCAACATCCGGTATCATCTGTTCCATCCTGTGAAGAGAAGATGATAATTTTTTTAGAATACCGAAAGAGTTTACAACTTTTCTCATTCCTGATTTGTTGTAGAAATACAGCAGCGGGAGCATTCGTCCAAGTTTTTTTGGATAAGGTAAAACGCTAAAAAGCATACCCCTAAAGAGTTTGTCACTAACTGATCTTTTATAATTTCTTTCTATCTGCGCACGTGATGATTCTATAAGAAACCTGTATTCCACGCCCGAAGGGCAGGCTGTTTCACATGCGAGGCATCCAAGGCATTTATCAAGATGTTCAACAACTGTATCGCCAAGAGGTATTTTTTCTTCCAGCACAGAGCCCATTAAGTAAATTCTTCCCCTCGGAGAATCCAGCTCGTTACCGGTTTCAATATAAGTAGGGCAGGCACTCAGGCAAAACCCGCAGTGAACGCAATCGTCTACAATTTTCTTGGAGGGTTTATCAATGTCGTCAAATTTATTTAACATGTTTCTTGTAAACTAATTTACTGTGAAGTAAAAGTTCTGAATTTCAGCTTTTTTAATTGCATTTCTAAGGTCTTCATCTGATTTATATGTTTTGCTTAATATTATTCTGCCCTTTATTGCCAGGTTTAATTGTTCCCGGATAAAAGGGTACGGTTCAATTTTATAGTTTACACAATTGTCGGACGTTAGTCTCAGATTTGATTGTCCTCCGCTGTAATCAAGCGGGGCATCCTCAATCACGACAGATGTCCATCCATGACATATGGCATGTGAAATTAAATCCCCTATCTGTAATAATTTTAAGTTTATGGCAACTTTTGAGGGAAAATCCGGATTTATTCCCAACTTATCAGCAACATGGGCCTCAATCTCATTCTTAAATGCAATTGATTCATTGTTGTCAGGATTTTTTTTAAGAAGGTTGTTGTTGAATCTGGCAAAGTGCAGTGCTATTAGGGCTGAAGCGTATGATCTGTTCTCAGGTAAATTGTTAAAACAGTCCGCCCAAATACGGTGCTGTTCACCGGGATACATATCACTGTAGTCTGCGGGGTAATGGTTTTCAGGATTAATACGCGGATTTTCGTCCCATCTGACCCACCCGCGGTCATGGTTTTTGGTGGCATAAACCACTTCATCTTTTGGGTCTATATCAGAAAAGCTGCTATTGCCCCAGTAATTCATAATCTCACCGCTAAGTTTTGAATGTTCAAACTGTGTAAACAGAATCCATCCGTTTTTGTATGCCTTTCTCATCATAGCAAAAGTCAGATTAATCTTCCGGGGTTAAGAATATTGTTAGGGTCAAAATTCTGCTTGAGAGTCTGCATTAAATGACTTGAGGCACCAAGGTCACCCCAGGTGTTAAATTTACCGAAATCGTGAGGTACATGCTGGTAAACAAGCGAGCCCATCATGGTGGTCAAATAACTTCTCAGAAGATTTACTGCAATCTCAAGGTCCTTGTTTTCACCTTCGATAAGAAGCTGAACAATTCCGTTTCCTGCTTTTGCTGATGAATATATTTTTATATCGAGGTTTTCGGAAAATTCCTGTATATATTCCAAAACTCCCGGAATTTCATTGATCATTACAGAAACTTTACATGCAATACAGTTTTTATCTCCGGCATAGGGGAAGTCTCGCAGGTAGCTCCATAAAAGATTGTCATTTTCGATGACTGCACCTTCCAGGCCACCACTGTTTAACATATTTTTTACAAGTTCCATCTGGTCAATAACGGCTTTCCTTACATTTTCAATTCTAAGGACAAGTGTATGGGGAAAATTTATCGGCCTTATTCCTGAAAGTCTGAATATGTCTGATGAAAGTTCCGGGTTCATTATCTCAAGTGCAGAAAGAACAAGGTCTGCATCAAGTATTTTTTTGATGTAGGATCTCAGCATTCCGGCATCACTTATACCGGTAATGAATGTCAGTGATTCTTCCTGGACAGGATAGAGTTTAATGGAAGCTTCCAGAATAATACCGAGAGTCCCCATGGAACCAACAAAAAGTTTGTGGATATCGTAACCGGCTACATTCTTTACTACTTTTGCACCGCCTTTGAAAATCTTTCCATCTGTACCAACTGCCACAAGTTCAATTATCTGCTCCCTGAAAGTGCCGTATCTGAATCTTGATGGCCCGTAGTCATTAGTTGCGATTATTCCGCCTATCGTCGCACCTTTATCAATCTGGGGAGGATCAAGGGCTACGAATTGATTCTTGCTGATGAGAAAGTCCTGTAAATCTTTAAACTTGGCTCCTGCCTGAGCAGTAATTATGAAATCTGCTTCATTATGCCCCAAAATCTTATTGAGTTTTTCCAATGACAGTGCGACATTATAAGTTGTCGGGATGTTTCCAAAATTAACCTTTGTGCAGCTTCCAAAAGGTATTACCGAATAGCCATTTTCATTGCAGTATTTTACAATTTCCGAGACCTGTTCATAACTTTCGGGATAGACTGCAACTGAGGGAAGTTTGTTAAATACCTGAAATTTTAACAGTTCACTTCTTTGGGCGTGAATGTTCTCATGGCTTAGAAATTTTGTAAAATCATCAACGTTAATTTTCATCTTATTATTTCTGATCTAAAATAGTTCGCCCTCAACTTTATTTTCAAGTTCTAATGCCCTTTCTTTAGTCATCCCGTGTTCTGCACAGGACCTTGGAGTTGGAAACAGCTTTCCGGGGTTGCATAGACCCTTTGTATCAAAGGTGCAGCTTATAAGCTGCATTGTATCAAGGTCATCTTCATTAAACATAAGCGGTATATAGCCCTTTTTGTCAAAACCAACACCATGCTCGCCGGTAATACTGCCGCCGGCCTCCACGCATATCCTTAGTATTTCACCTGCAAGCCTTTCAACTTTCTCAAATTCACCTTCGTTTTCAGAATTAAAAAGAATAAGCGGGTGAAGGTTTCCGTCACCTGCATGAAATACATTTGCAATTGTAAAGCCGTATTCTTCACTTAACTGTTTTGTTTTTGTAAGAACTTCTGCAAGTTTGTTTCGGGGGATAACCCCGTCCTGTACGTAGTAGTCCGGGCTGACCCTTCCCATTGCGGCAAAAGCACTTTTCCTTCCTTTCCAGAAAAGCTCTCTTTCTGTTTCATCTTTTGCTATTTTAATTTGAATAGCAGAGTTTTCTCTAAGCACATTTTCGACAATTGGCAGCTGGGCCTCAACTTCTGCGGTTGGGCCGTCAAGTTCGATTAAGAGTATTGATTCTGCATCTTCAGGGTAGCCGGCTTTTACTGAAATCTGTACTGCCTTAATACAGGTGTTGTCCATTATTTCCATACCTGCCGGTATTATCCCGTTTGAAATAATTCCGGATACAGATGATCCTGCATTTTCGATTTTATCAAAGGAGGCGAAAAGGGTTTTTACTAATTGGGGTTTTTTCGAAATTTTAAGAATAACCTTTGTTACAATCCCCAGAAGGCCTTCTGACCCGACAACAATACTTAGCAGGTCATAGCCGGGATATTCCTGGTTTTTGCCGCCAAGCTCGACTATCTCACCGTTTGGCAATACCATCTCAAGTCCAAGTATGTGGTTGGTTGTAACGCCGTATTTTAGGCAGTGCACTCCGCCGGAGTTTTCTGCAACATTGCCGCCTATCGTACAGACTATCTGGCTTGATGGGTCAGGGGCATAATAATAACCAAACCCGTCTACTGCTTCGCTTACAGACCTGTTTATGACACCCGGCTGAACAACTACAAGCCTGTTCGGGATATCAATTTCAAGGATCTGATTCATTTTTGCAAGTGATATTAGTACACCATCATCTACAGGCAGTGCCCCGCCGGAGAGGCCTGTCCCTGCGCCTCTTGGGACAAACGGCATGTCGTATTCATCACATACTTTTATGATTTCAGATACCTGACGGTTTGTGGAAGGGAGCACCACAAATACGGGTTTTACCCTGTAATATGTCAAAGCGTCACACTCAAAAGCTATAATTTCTTCCTCTTTGTGCATGAAAGATTCCGGCTCAAGTATAGCTTCCAGTCTTTTTTTAATTACGTCATAATTTGCATTCATTTTTCAATTCTAATTATATCAATATATATTATTGATTGATTATTGTTAAAACAATTAATTCAGGTCATTAATATTATGCACAAAAATACAAAAATTATTACAATTAACGATAATAATATCTATCGTAATACCTCAGAAGTCCTGAAAAAAGGCGGGGTAATTATTTATCCCACCGAGACACTTTATGGTATAGGGTCCTATGCAACAGATACAAATGCTATCAATGAAATATTCAAAGTAAAGGAAAGAGCACGCGGAAAACCCTTTATACTGCTTGTTAGTGACCTTGCGATGCTGGAAAAATATTTTATTGTTCCGCAAATTGTTATGAATAATGCAGACAAATTTATACAGGACCCGGTAACTATAATTTTTGACCAAAAGGGCGAACTGCCCGGTGAAATTTCAGCAGGTACTGATAAAATTGGTGTCAGAATATCCACAAACCCGTTTGTAAAAGAACTGTTTACTTATATTGATACTCCCATTGTTTCCACAAGTGCAAACATGAGCGGTGAAGAAAATACCTATTCATCCGAGCAGATAATTAAGCTCTTTGATAATAAAGTTGATCTTATAATCGATTCCGGTAATCTACCCCATTCAAACGGTTCAAGTATTATCGACATTACATCTACTCCGCCCCGGCTTTTAAGAGAGGGCGACATAAAAAAAGAAGATCTCAAGGAGTTTTTAAGTGGCAACAGTTAAAGGTTTCAAGGGTATAAGGTATAACCCGGAAAAGATAAATGACTACGAATCAATTGTGGCTCCGCCTTATGATGTTATAAACGGTGAAGAGCAAAATCAGCTTTATGATAAAGACCCGAACAATGTTATCAGGCTGATTCTTGCAAAAGGCGAGGGTGAGGAGCGTTACAGCAATGCCAGCAAAACATTTAATGAATGGCTTGAACATTCTGTATTGATAAATGAAGAAGAACCTGCGATTTATCCATATTACCAGGAGTTTGAATTTGAAGGAACGAGTTATACGCGCAGGGGGTTTATAGCGGCCGTAAAGGTAGCTGATTTTGATGAAAATGTAGTTCTCCCTCATGAACAGACATTTAGAAAACATAAGGAAGACAGGCTTAAGCTTACAACCGCATGTAATGCAAACCTGAGCCAGGTATTTTCGGTATATTCGGATGACGGCGGCGCTGTTGAAAATTTAATAGAAAGTAATATTTCTGATCCGATTATCAGTGTAACAACCGATGATGGAGTAAAGAATACATTCTGGAAAATTACCGATCCGGAGATTATAGCAAAGGTATCAGAAGGCCTGACAACAAATAATCTTCTTATTGCAGATGGCCATCACAGGTATGAGACCGCGCTTAACTACAGGAACCAGCAAAGGGAAAAATTCGGGGAAAATTCAGGTACAAAGCCATATGACTACGTTATGATGTACCTTTCAAGGGGCGGTGGTGACGGCCTTATTATCAACCCAACTCACAGGGCGGTTAAAAAACTCGGGATCGAAGGGGCGGCATTACTTTCAAAGCTTGAAGAACTGTTTGATATAGAAGAGACTCCAGCACTTGATGTAAATAGCCTGGAATTTGACGAAATGGTATATATAAGTGCTGATTCGGATAAAAAATATAAATTAAAATTAAAAAACAAACTTGCGAAAAACTATGAGAACCTCGCAGTGATGGTCCTTCACAACATCATTTTTAAAAACTACATTAACGAAGAGGACGCCGGGATTCTTTATACAAAGTTTGATTCCGAACTTTCCTCACTTGTTAATTCCGGTGAATACCAGGGAGGCTTCCTGCTTCCAAAGCTAAATGCGGATGATATCTTTGAGGTAGTTCTGGATAATGTGAAAATGCCCCATAAAACAACATATTTTTATCCCAAGATATTATCAGGCCTTGTTTTTAATCCACTTTGGTAAAGCCATATGGCTAAATGCTCATCCCTGAAATTGCCAACAACTGCTAAATTAATCTCAAGACTGTTTTGATGATTTCATTGATTAAGCATGTTCCTGTATTATTATGTTATTAAAAACTGGAGGTAAGTGTTATGACCGGTTTAATAGTACTTGGATTAATTGCAGCAGTAGTTGTTTTTTTCGTATCAATCTATAACAGTTTAGTAAAGCTCAGAAACACCTCCGAACAGGCTTGGTCTGATGTGGATGTCCAGCTTAAAAGAAGATATGACCTGATTCCCAATCTTGTGGAAACAGTTAAGGGTTATGCTTCCCACGAAAAGGAAACATTTGAAAAGGTTGTCCAGGCAAGAAACATGGCAATGGGTGCATCTTCTCCTGAGAAAAAAGCAGAAAGTGAAAATTTCCTTTCAGCCACACTTAAAAGCCTCTTTGCACTTTCCGAAAACTATCCGGACCTTAAAGCCAATCAGAATTTCCTGGATTTTCAGAATGAACTATCCGAAATAGAGGAAAAAATACAGCTTGCCCGAAGATACTACAACGCCGTTGTGAGAGACCTTAATACCAAGATAGAATCAGTGCCAAGCAATATAGTGGCAAACAATTTTGGTTTTAAAAAGAAAGAGTATTTCGAGCTTGATTCAACTGAAGAAAGAAAAAACCCTGAGGTAAGTTTTGGTTAATACCGGCTTGCTTAATATTACGAAATTAGTCTACTCATTAATCTTATTTTTTCTTTTACCTTTATTTGTTTTTGCGTCGCCATCAGAACAGATTAACAGTTTTGATGTTGATATATATATTCCCGATTCCGGGGTGGTAAGGGTTGAGGAGAATATAGAGTACCAGTTTCCAGCCGGAGAGCGTCACGGCATAATTCGAAAAATCCCCTATAAGTATAAGCTTGGCCGGAACAACTATAATCTAAGGATAGATGTCAGAGGTGTTACAGATTTTGAAGGTAATGCTTATAAATACCGTGTTAATGAAAGTAACGGAAATTTAGAGATAAAAATTGGAGACCCGGACAAAACTGTAACAGGAATAAAAGATTACAGGATTGAGTATTTTGTAAAAAAAGTATTAAGAGATTTTGATGAATATGATGAGTTCTTCTGGAACGTAACCGGGAATGAATGGAACCTCCCGATAGTAAAAAGTTCAGCTCATATTTATTTTGAAGCGGATATCCCATCTGAACTCAAAATGGAATGCTTTACAGGCAGGTTTGGCTCTACTGATAAGAACTGTACTTTTAACTCCAGCCCGGACAGCGTTGTATACAAAAGTGACGGAGAGCTGAATCCTTACCAGGGCATTTCTATTGTATTAGGGTTTCCCAAAGGAATTGTTAAAGGCCCTTCCAGGCTTCAGGAATGGTTGTGGTTTATCAGGGACAACCTTATTTATACAGTCCCGTTTTTTACTGCATTAATACTATTTTTTATCTGGTCTAAATTTGGAAGAGACCCCTATAAGAATATGCCAATTGCTGTCCGCTATGAACCTCCGCCGGACTTAACCCCCGCAGAAGCCGGGACATTGTACGATGAAAAGGCGGATATGATTGACCTGACTTCCACTGTCATAGACCTTGCGGTTAGGGGGTACTTAAGAATAGAAGAGATAGAGACTACAAAATACCTTTTCCTTTCCGACAGGGACTACAAGCTTATTAAAACTGCGCAGAAAACAACAGATGAGCTTATGCCACATGAGATAAAAATAATGGAGGCATTGTTTCGGTCAGGCCAGTCGGATGTACTAATTTCAGATTTAAAGAATAATTTCTATGCAAATTTAAAATCAATCAAGAATTCCATCTACCATCAGCTGGTCGAAAAGAGTTATTTTCTTTCAAACCCGGACAGGATAAGGGCAACATACAAGGCCGTTGGTATGATAATAATATTCAGCGCCTTATTTATATTACCCACACTTATACCGAAGTTAATATTCGCGTTAAGCGGTTTTATGATTGTTTATTTTTCAAAATATATGCCCAGGAAAACCAGGAAAGGCGTGACTGTGAACCATCACCTGCTTGGTTTCCGGGAGTTTATAGACAGGGCAGAAAAAGACAGGATTAAAATGCTTGCAGATGAAGACCCTGCTATTTTTGACCGCGTTCTACCTTATGCATTAATATTCGGCCTTGAAGAAAAGTGGGCCGAAGCGTTCAGTGGAATGTTTCAGGAACCTCCCGACTGGTATTCCTCAGGGAGATATTCTCATGGTTTCAGCCCGCATATTTTTGTAAATGACCTTGGAAGAAGCATAAGCATTATGAATAAGTCCTTTTATTCCTCACCAAGAAACTCGAGCGGGGGCAGGTCCATAAGTATGGGCGGCGGATTTGGCGGGGGAGGTTTTAGCGGCGGCGGTTTCGGCGGCGGCGGCGGTGGAAGCTGGTAAAATTACTTTTCTGATTTAGCTTCAGGCTTAGCTTCAAAATCAAGTGCGGCAGAATTTATACAGTACCTCTTCCCTGTTGGCTTAGGGCCGTCATCAAATACATGCCCAAGGTGTTCACCGCATTTACTTGAAACTACTTCCCACCTTGTATATCCAAGCTTGTTGTCAGGTATTAATTTAACAGCATCTTCGGATATTGGCTGCCAAAAGCTTGGCCAGCCTGTACCGGAGTTAAACTTATGTTCTGAACTAAACACAGGCTGTTTACATCCGGCAGTTACATAAACACCTGTTTCCTTATTATAGAGCAAATCACCGGTATAGGCCCATTCTGTGCCTTTCTCCCAAAGTATTTTATATTCCTGTTTTGTGAGTTTTTCTTTCCATTCTTCCTTTGTGAGTCCCATTACGCCTTCGGGCAGATTGCCGGGTGGTTCATCACTTAAAAGGTTTTTCATGGATATGGAACCAAAGATAATTAAACATATGATAATTAGTTTTTTCATGGCATTTCCCAATGTTATTTAAATTTAACCTATTCTTAATTAAACTTAACTATAATAATTGTATAGATCTTTGAATTAATGTTTTACGTACATATTTATAATAATGTTTATTTCCTGTATGTATATTTATCTACGTAGTTTGCGGGATTGTGGTTTTATAAAGAAAGATATGAATTTCGGGTTGAAAAATTTTTTATAGAGAGGGTAGTTAAGTTATGAAAGGATCTGATATTTTTGTTAAAGCACTTGAGAATGAGGGAGTTGAATACATATTCGGGATACCAGGTGAAGAAAACCTGGATTTTCTGAATTCACTCAAAGATTCATCTATAAAACTGATACTAACCCGACATGAACAGGCAGCTGGATTTATGGCAGCTACATACGGCAGGCTTACTGGCAAAGTAGGTGTTTGCCTCTCCACACTAGGTCCCGGAGCTACTAACTTTATGACGGCCGCTGCTTATGCTCAGCTTGGAGCAATGCCCATGATGATGATTACCGGGCAAAAACCAATCAAGAAAAGTAAACAGGGCCAGTTCCAGATCGTAGACATAGTAGATATGATGAGGCCCCTTACTAAATTTACAAAACAGGTAGTAGATGCAAACAATATCCCGAGCCTTGTAAGAGAATCCATAAGGATTGCGGAAGAAGAGAGGCCGGGTGCAGTCCATCTGGAGCTTCCCGAAGATATTGCATCTGAAGATGCCCAGGAACATTTTTTTACAAGTTCTTTTTCAATGAGGCCTGAAGCAAACCAGGAATCAATAGATGAAGCCGTTAAATATATTTTAAAAGCAAAGAAACCACTTTTATTAATAGGTGCCGCAGCAAACCGGAACAGGGTTGCACAGTCTTTAAAAAAATTCATACATGAAACCGGAATATTCTTTTTTAATACCCAGATGGGAAAAGGCGTAGTAGATGAACGAAGCCACAAGTACCTGGGTACTGCCGCACTGTCTGATAATGATTACCTTCACTGTGCTGTGTCCCAGGCTGATCTGATCATTAATGTTGGCCATGATGTAATTGAAAAGCCGCCTTTCTTTATGCACCCGGGAGGTGTTGAGGTAATTCATGTTAATAATTTTGGGGCTACCGTAGACGATGTTTATTTCCCTCAGGTAGAAGTTGTGGGCGATATTGCAAAATCTATTGACGCTATTCACAAGACACTTGGTGACAGGGAAATTGCATGTCCCGAAGGATTTGCCCATATCAAAAAAGGGCTTGATGACCATATATATTCAAAGGCCGATGATGACGGTTTTCCAATAATACCTCAAAAAATTGTAGCTGACATCAGGGAAGTGATGCCTGATGACGGGATTATTACACTCGATAACGGAGTGTATAAAATATGGTTTGCCAGGAATTACCAGGCTTACCATCCAAATACGATATTACTGGATAATGCACTTGCAACTATGGGTGCGGGGCTTGCCTCTGCAATAGGTGCAAAGATTGTAAAGCCGGACAAAAAGGTACTTACTATCTGTGGTGACGGCGGGTTTATGATGAACTCTCAGGAGATTGAGACAGCTGTAAGGCTTGGGCTTGACCTCGTAGTGGTTATTCTCCGTGATAATGCTTACGGCATGATTAAATGGAAACAGGCCGGCATGGGTTTTGATGATTTTGGGCTTGATTACGGTAACCCGGATTTTGTAAAATATGCAGAGAGTTACGGGGCATGCGGTAAAAGAGTGGGAAGTAATAAGGAGCTTTTTACCATACTCGACGAATGTCTCAATTCAAAAGGTGTTCATATTGTCGAAGTGCCGGTTGATTACTCTGAAAATGAAAAGGTATTAATTGATGAACTTCAGAATCTAACCTGTGAACTTGTATAACATTAGGAGGCGACATGGCTATTAATAAACTTAAGGTATTAACCGCATTTGATGAAACACTGATAAAAGAACTTCCTTACGACGGGCCTAAAAAGGCTGAAAAAGCACTTGCAACTGCAAGGGCCCTTGCAGATGACAGAAGCAAATGGCTCTCTGGTGCTGAGCGTATTCAGATACTTGAAAGGGCTAAAGAACTTGTAAGTGAAAGATACGATGAATTAGTAGAAACTTCTGCAATGGAAGGAGGTAAACCGCTTGTCGATACAAAAGCTGAAGTTACCAGGGCCATAAGCGGTATTTCCGTAGCAATTGAAGAAATCGGAAAATTAACGGGTAAAGAGATAGCAATGAATGTTAACGCTGCCTGTATGAACAGGATGGCATATACGTTCAGAGAACCGATAGGCGTGGTATTTGCCATTTGTGCGTTCAACCACCCATTTAACCTTGGAATTCATCAGGTTATTACTGCTGTTGCAGCCGGCTGTCCCGTAATAATAAAACCTGCCAGTACAACGCCTCTATCTGCCATTAATCTTGTACAGATACTTCATGACAGCGGCCTTCCCAGGGAATGGGCACAGGTATTGATACTAAACAATCAGCTTGCCGAAAAACTTGTAACTGACAGCAGGGTGGACTATATGACATTTATTGGCTCGGGAAGAGTAGGCTGGTATCTAAAATCAAAGCTTGCTCCAGGTACCAGGTGTGCACTTGAGCACGGTGGATCTGCACCTGTAATATTTGAACCAGATGCAGATATAGATGATGCACTTCCACTTCTTGCCAAGGGCGGCCTTTATCATGCAGGGCAGGTATGTGTTTCCGTACAGAGGCTTTTTGCCCATCAGAAAGTTGCAAAGAAAGTAGCCAACGGACTTGCAAAAATAGCTAAGAAATTAAAAGTTGGTGATCCGCTTGATGCAAAAACAGATGTTGGCCCTCTGATTCAGCCGCGTGAAGTTGACAGGGTTCACGACTGGGTAAAAGAAGCTGTAAGGAAGGGCGGAAAACTTATTTGCGGTGGAAAGAAAATCAGCCGGACATGTTATGAACCGACTATTATTCTTGATCCCCCGCAGAGCGCTAAAATATCAAATGAAGAAATATTTGGCCCTGTGATAGCTGTTTACAGCTACAAAGACAGGGACGAAGCTATAAGGCTTGCAAACAGTCTTCCACTTTCATTCCAGGCATCTGTTTTTACAAAGAATCTTGATACTGCACTGGATACTGTAAAGAAACTTAATGCTGCTGCTGTAATGGTAAATGACCATACTGCCTTCAGGGTAGACTGGATGCCGTTTAGGGGTGCAAAAGAGTCTGGCATCGGAACTGGCGGCATTCCATATTCCATGGAAGAGATGACCCAGGAAAAACTGATGGTTATTAAATCAGAAGTCCTGTAGAAAAAATAAATTTTAATTGTTGAATTAACCTTTCTTTAATTTATAATCTTGCGCACTGATGGAACTAAAATATATTCGTAATTTTTCTATTATCGCGCATGTCGATCACGGCAAATCCACTCTTGCCGACAGGATCCTTGAATTTACAGGAACTCTTTCCGACAGGGACAAGACCGAACAGTTTCTGGACAATATGGACATCGAGAAGGAAAGGGGTATTACAATCAAAGCCCAGGCCGTAAGGCTTCTTTACAATGCTGATGATGGACATACCTATGAGTTAAACCTGATCGATACCCCCGGGCATGTTGATTTCAGTTATGAAGTGTCCCGCAGTCTTATTGCCTGTGAAGGCGCACTGCTCGTTGTTGATGCAACACAGGGGGTAGAAGCGCAGACCCTGGCTAATGCATATCTTGCGGTTGACGCCGGCCTTGAACTTGTCCCGGTAATTAACAAAATAGACCTTCCGGCATCTGATCCTGAAAGGGTAAAGGAAGAGATCGAAGAAGTTGTGGGTATAGATGCCCAGGATGCAATACTTGCAAGCGCCAAGCAGGGCATTGGAACAAAAGAAATCCTCGAATCAATTGTAAAGAACGTACCACCTCCCAAATCTGATAATTCAAAAGAGTTAAAAGCACTTATTTTTGACAGCTGGTTTGATTCATACCTTGGAGTAGTAATGCTGGTAAGGGTCTTTGAAGGCGAAATAAAGCTCGGTAAGAAAATAAAACTTATGTCCACCGGTATTGAATATGATGTTAAGGCCCTGGGTGTATTTTCACCTACGGCACTTTCACTTGATAAGCTGTATACAGGGGAAGTTGGATTTGTAGGGGCATCCATTAAAGAGGTAAGAGAGGCGAAAGTCGGGGATACCATAACAGGGGTGCTAGATAGTGCCAAAGTGCCGTTAGAAGGTTTTAAAGTGATGAAACCGATGGTGTTTAGCGGCATGTATCCCATAGATACAGGTGAATATACAAAACTTCGCGAAGCACTGGAAAAACTGTGGCTTAATGATTCATCACTGGTGTTTGAGCCTGAGACTTCTGCTGCACTTGGATTTGGTTTCAGGTGCGGGTTTCTTGGACTCCTGCATATGGAGATAGTACGTGAAAGGATTGAAAGGGAATACCGGATTGACCTTATTACAACTGCTCCGACAGTTGTATATAAAGCAATATATCAAAATGGTGATGAAATTTTTGTGGATAATCCAAGTGACCTCCCTACAGGTGACAGGAACGCAACAGTTGAAGAACCTATTGTTTTTATATCCATTCATACTCCAAAGGATTATTTAGGTCCGATCTTTAAACTGTGCGAAGAAAAGCGCGGTATGCAGAAAGATCTGAAGTATGTCACGGAAGACAGGGTTATAGTTGAGTATGAACTTCCCATGGCTGAGATTGTTTTTGATTTTTATGACAAACTTAAATCAATTTCAAAAGGTTATGCTTCAATGGACTATGAACCTGCAGGCTATAAAGCATCAAATCTTATTAAACTGGATGTGCTTGTAAACGGCGACATAGTTGATGCACTGTCCATTATTGTTCATAAAGACAACTCCTACTACCGCGGACGTGACCTTATTGAAAAATTAAGGTCTCTTATTCCAAGGCAGTTATATGAAGTGGTTATCCAGGCAGCAATCGGGAGTACCATCATTGCGAGGGAATCCGTCAAAGCTCTCAGGAAAGATGTAACAGCTAAATGCTACGGTGGTGATGTCTCAAGGAAGAGAAAGCTTCTTGAGAAACAGAAAGAAGGGAAGAAGAGGATGAAGCAGGTGGGGAGTATAGAAATTCCACAGGAAGCATTTCTTGCTGTACTAAAGACTTGATTTATAAATAAAACGGCCTTGCAATGAATAACGTTAAGAAAAAATGAATTAAAATCGTTAAGAAGCGTAAAGGGGGTGTGGAGGGATTTTACGCTTTAGATTTTAATTTGTTTTTTTAGTTAATGAATTGCTCAGCCTATAGCTATGGTAAGTAAACTAAACAATAATCGAAGCTAGTTTAAATCTATATTTAGGTTTAGCTTCAACTATCTTTGTACAACACTTTCTTCTAAATTAAAATTTAAATTCAGTTCAGTAGATCAACTATTTCTTTCCCGTAGTTTTATATCAAGATAAAGAAAATGAAGAATAGCTATTATATAACTTTTTTAATCTCTCTTAGTTCTTTGTCTAGATACAAAATTAAACCGAAATTGTTGGTACTTTGTCTAAATATAGATTTGAATTAAGTTAGTATTTTGGTATATCTGCTATTCCATATCTATACCAAAAATCACGGCTAAACAAAATTTCCTAAAAATTAGTCATTCAAGCTAAAAAATATAATCCCGCCACATCCCCTATATTTTTCTTTACGCTGAAATAAATAATTTTTTTCACGAAAATTTTGTAATGCCGAATATTTCAATTGCTAAACCAGCAATTGATTTGAGTTATTCATTGCAGGCCGTTCAGAAAAGATTTGCAATTGAGATATAAGATTACAAACACCCGGGCATTGTATCCTTAACAAAATCATCCAGTTCTCTTTTTTGCCATGAATAGTCTTTTTCCGCATGACTAAACAGGTCCATAAACTGTTTCTCCGAATACCTTTTTTCAAACTTGTCCATCATACAAAGGCATCTTTTCATTTTTAGAAATACAGCGGAATTATTGTTTAAATCCGGGGCTTCATCAAGAAAACAGCCCTGCATAAAAGTAGTTTTTACGCTGAGTGAATATTCATATGCACCGGCCGGTGCAGAAAAAGTAAAAGTGAAAAAAAGTAAAAATAAAAGAACGTAGTAATATGATATAATCATTTCTCCTCCACAAGTAATAAATAATTATATAAACAAAAGGATTTTAAAGGAACATTAATTGTCTACATCCCTTTCATCATCATACGGGTAATGACATGCGTTGCCCCGCTTACAGCATCGGGGTCTGTTTTTACATTAATTATATAAGGCAGGTTTGATTTGAATGACCTTTTTAATGCAGGTTCCAGTTTGCTGATATCGGTCACGGTCTCCCCTCGGCCCCCCATAGCCTTTGCAATCTTATCGAACTCCACAAATCCAAGTTCGATCCCCTGGACATCTTTTGCTTTTGGATAAGTGATCTCGACCTGGTGTTTTGTCATCCCCCACGCAGAATCATTGCAGACCACAACTACAAAGGGGAGTTTGTGTTTTACGGCTGTCTCAATTTCCATAAAGTTCATGGCAACAGCGCCGTCACCGGTAACTAATGCAACTTTTTTATCTGGATTTGCTGCTTTTGTGCCAAGTGCAAAGGGGATGCCTACACCCATACACCCAAGCGGGCCGCCTTTTACGTAGTGCCCGGGGTTATTAACTTCGTAGGTTGTATCTGTCCATGACTGGCAGTCTCCACCATCTACGACTGCTATGCCTTCTTCACCGAGATAGTCACTTACCACTTTGGCAACTTTTGCAGGATGGATGGATTTTTTTCTTGAGTTCAAAACAGAACTTCTAAACTTTTTATAAGTAGCGTTTTTGATAGCTCCTGCTTCTTTCATCCATTCCTTAAAATTATATTTTTGTGTATTTTTTCCTATTTGTGAATTAACTTTTGAAATAAACGGTTTTAAATCGGATATTACAGAACAATCTGATTTTTTATTTCTGCTGATTTCATCAGGATTGATGTCCACCTGTATAATTTTTGTATTTTTATTAAAGGAATTTCCAAAACCAATATAGATACTAAGCCTTATTCCCAATAGAATAATTAAATCGGATTTCCCGGCAATTTCCCTGAAGCCTTTAGGGGATGAAGGGCTTGCCGGGCCAAAGCAGTATTTGTCGGGGATTATTCCCCTGCCCATGTTAAGTGTAAATGCGGGAATGTTCAGGTTTTTTATAAATTCTTCAAGTTCTGTTTCAGACCTGGAATACCAGCTTCCGCTTCCTAAAACAACAATAGGTTTTTTTGCTTTATTCAAAAGGTTTAATACTTCAGTAATTTTTGCGTCTGATGGTTCATAGTTTGTTTCCGGTATGGTGAGATCGTAATTAGAAAGATTTTTCTGTTCAGTCTTGGGATAAAGTACCTCATATGATGTACCAAGATATACTGGGCCCGGCTTTCCGGAAACGGCGGTTTTATAAGCATTAGAAACATATTCGGGAATCCTGTTTATATCGTATATGGTTCTGGCCCATTTTGTCACGGGTTTTACCATAGCCATCTGGTCTATTTCCTGAAGGGACATAGTGTCATTTTCTTCTACCCCCGACCTTCCTGCAATGAGAATCATGGGAGAATTTGAAAGGTATGAACCTGCAAGTCCGGTTAGTGCATTTGTTAACCCGGGGCCGGCAGTTACAAGGCAAACACCTGGTCTTCTCGTAACCCTTCCGTATGCATCTGCTGCCATAGCTGCACCCTGCTCGTGGTGAGTATCAATAAGCCTGATGCCAAGATCAGTACATGCTTTGTAAATGGGATTTATATGGCCGCCTGCAAGGGTGAAAATGTCCCTTACGCCCATATCATATAGAGTTTTTGCCAGCAGCCATCCGCCCTGTTTTTTTGCCATTTTGTCTCCGTTTATCAATAAACAATGTAATCGATTTGTGGGGATAATGGCAAATTGTTGATATTCTTTTTGAATGGCCTGCAATGAATAACGTTAAGAAAATTTAATTTGAAATCGTTAAGAAACGTAAAGGGGTAGTGGTGGGATTTTACGTTTTAGATTTAAAATTGAATTTTTAGTTAAATTCATTGCCTAGCATTGAATTTTGGTTCTTTGTTTCAAGACAAAGAACATATTAAAAATCTAAGTTGATTTCAATTCTTCATTTTCATTATCTTGATATAAAACTACGGGAAAGCAAAAGTTCAATAACAGAACTGAATTTAATTTTTATTTAGAAAAAAGTATAGTGACGAGATAGTTGAAGCTAAACATAAATATAGATTTAAGCTAGCTTCAATGCATGTTCGGTTTTTGTGCAATAGTTATACGTATTTTTTGTAATGCCTAGGTACTTAAAAAATTCTTCCTTGACTCGCAATAAATCGTGAATAATTTCTGTTTAGAAACAAAAAACAAATCATAATCGGAGGTAACCATTATGAGTTTAGTATTAAGAAACTTTGAACCATTTAATTTGTTAAGAGAGTTCGATACCGCTTTTAGAGGCGGCAGTGCAGACGACACAGTCTGGTCACCGAGAGTTAATATTGTTGAGAATGAACAGGGTTATTCCATCAGTGCGGAACTGCCCGGAGTATCAAAGGAAGATATTGATATAGACCTTAAGGACAATACCTTAAGTATCAGTGGTGAGAAAAAAGCTGAATCCAAAGAAGAAAATGACAACTTCATCCGGGTTGAAAGCAGTTACGGTAAGTTTGAAAGGAGTTTTCATGTTTCAAACGATATTGATGTAAACAATGTTAACGCAAGCTTTAAAGATGGCGTACTGAAAGTAGAACTCAGAAAGAAGGAAGAAGCAAAGCCAAAACAGATTAAGGTGGAAGTAAACTAAGGAAGCCCTTAGGGGCTTCCTCCCTTATTCTATTCCCATTTTCTCTCTAAGTACTTCATCAAATGTGCTGTTTTTGTTCCAGTAGTCGAGCATAACACTTTTGTCTCTTACAGCCCTTGTTACAAGCTCTTTAGAGTTTTTGCCAAATCCGCTGTTGTAGGTTTCTTCCCATGAAACTATTTCATAGGGGAAGTTCTTTTCAAAAGTAATACTTAGTTTTCTTTCCGTATCCGAAAATTTGAGTAAATAGTTCATCTCGTTTGTCTCAGGTATTTCTTTTAAAGTTGCAAAAGCTTTTACAGGATTTATTTCCTGGTGCTTTAGCCTCGATACAATAAGGCTGGGCAAAATTGATATGTTGCCTGTTGGAAGGCCGAGGGGGTTAAGTCTTATCCTGGTAAATATCTCATCTTCTAGAAAGGTTTTTTCAATTTGGTATTTTTTATCCCCTTCTGATTCAAAGTAGGAAAAAAGCTCAAGATTATAGTTGTTGTCATCAAGGTTTAGCTGAGTAAATACATTTCCGCACCATTCCTGGGATGAAGAAGTGAGTTTTAAAGTATTGGGATTATTCTTGGCATTTACGGGTGTAAATACTGATTCCATAATTGAGTACCTGTATATACCCGTATTGAACTTCTTGATCAGGTTGAGTTTTAGTACCTTAACAGCGTCGTCCTTATTTGCAGAAGGATTATCCAGCTTTACCTGTTTGTTTTTTGAAAAATCTTCTGTAACAAAAATTAAGACAGCATAGCCCTTGTGGACTTCACCGTATCTTGCCTGTTCGAGTTTATAAGTTGTAATTTCGGCATTGCCTGAATACCAGTATTTTTTGAATTCCTCTGTGTTTTGAGGATCAGGTGCAGCGAATGCCTGAATAATACTTACAGACATAGTGAGTATTAAGGTAATTATAAGTGATTTGTATTTCATTTTTAGGCCTCTTTTTATGGGATTATAAAGTTTAAGATGTGGTAAGTGTTTAAAAAGTATCAATTAATATTCTTAAAATAAAAATTAATGATAATCTCTCTCTTCAAATTCGTGTTCAAGATTTTTTGACTGGGTCAAAAATTCAATGCCCATTTTGCTGGTATTGGAAATGCCCTTGTTATACCACACAACTTTTCCAAGTACTTTGGTAGTGGCCTCTTCACTTTCGCCAAGACGATCCAGAATTTCTATAACCAGAGGGGTATTTTCGGGATAAGTCTTTGAAGATTCAATGACCATCCCGTG
>JAJCZQ010000027.1 GCA_029262335.1 Deltaproteobacteria bacterium | reverse complement strand
ATTCCCTTTGGGTTTTTAATTTAGATATATTTGGAGGATTTCCTTAAAGGAAATCTATTTCAATTCGATCCAGATCAAATTGTAAGGAGCAGTGATTATTCATTGCTCCTTTTTTTATGCCTAAATATACTTGGGATAGTGATTCCGACTATTCTAATCTAATCGATTTATTAAAAATATTGAAAATTGTATGAGAAGATGTAAAAAGAAGGGCTAGATGATATTGGAGGATTCAATGAAATTCAAATCGGATCACCTAACCCATAGATTTATGATTATTAACCCCCAGGTGAAGGTAATTCAGCATTATCTTGCCACATTACATCCATACTTCCTCTGCCATTACCATTATTAAGTCCCACAAATAAAACAAAAGTTTCATCAAGAGATCCATAATTTATAAGGTTCAATTGTACGAAACCTTCAGAGATAATATTGTTTGGGCAAAGAAGTGGTGCCTCCTTAGAACTAGGTATTGTTTCATTAATACCGTATTCAAAGCTTGCCACACTAGCATCACCTGACTCTTCAAGTAAAGCTTCAAGAAGCGGGTTGTTCTGGTCAGTACAGGCAAATATCACGTTCCTACAGGAAAATGGTACTTCGTTTAAATCATATATATCTATATCAAACGAAGCCCAATATGAAGTAATATCAGTTGCAAATGCTTCCTGAGTTGCATTAGAAAGATCAAGACCTATTCCAACTATGTCAGAAAGATTAATACCGCTTTCAGTGTTATAATTGAAAGTGTATACATCTAAACTTGAATTTTGGTCTTGTGTTTGTACACCATTAAGGTTTGTCCTATATTCATAGCCATTTGCATCTTCAATCCTTAAATTACCAATTACTCCTTCACCGTCGACAGTGTAGGCTACAAAAATCCCATAAGCATCTGAAGGAAGAACAATACCGGAAGGGTTACCATCGTTAGTTACAATATCTCTTAAGTTGTACACATGAGTATCATTCGGTGTGTAATCATCAAAAAAGTTGTTTTCATTACAAAGATTACCCACATTAAATATTTGTATATGAATATTATTAGTATTATTTGAGTTATTAGTTACCTGCACAAAGCTTTCCCTGTCTCTCAAATCAAAAAAACCAACTAAAATTCGGTCTGCTGTATCTGTTTCAACTACAGCTATCCCTGCATTCACATTTACAAATGCTAATGCAGTAAAAGCAAATATTAAAGTTAAGAATCTAATCAAGTTATTATCCTCCTCAGAATATAATGTTAAAACTATTTATTATTTTACACTTATTTTTAAAATATTATAGTAAATCAGCGTGGAGCCCAAATTTCTAATGTTATCTTCACTTTGAAGTGTTAAATGATGTTTGCATATATATTTCCTACTATTCTTCCCAGCATTTAATAAATTATTTTGATGTTCTAAGTTATCTTTATCGCGCTGTTAATTCCGACTACAAGCATCTGGACACCGATTACTGCGAGTATCAGCCCCATGAGCCTTGTTATTACCTTAATCGCATTCTGGCCGAGGAAGTTTGTAATTCTTCCGCCCATTAAAAATGAAATTAAAGTAAGCGCACATATTACAGCCAGTGCACCAACTACCCTGATAATTTCGGGCATTGTGGAATCTGCTGCAAAGTTCATAGCGGTTGCTATTGTTCCCGGGCCTGCAAGTACGGGAAGTGCAAGTGGGGTTATTGCTATATCAAGAGCGGATTCATTGCTTTTAGCCTTGTCATCCTCCGAGGGATGATGTACTGAGGACTGTTCACCCTGGAGCATGTGATAACCAACAAGTGCAATCAATGCGCCTCCCGCAATACGGAAAGCAGGGAGCGTAATACCAAAAACATCAAATATAGTCCTTCCTGCAAAAGCAAAAACCGTGATAATCACAAAGGCGAGAGCGATGGATCTGATTGCTATTTTTTTCTTCATCCCTGAATCAACATCATTTGTAAGTGCAACAAAAAGGGGCGTATTGGCGATAGGGTTCATGATCGCAAAAAATGCCATTAATATTGTAGAGAAGTGAACGAGTGAGTTATCCATTTAAAAATTTTACCTAAATTTCAGTTTTATCCATCAAGAAATGTTTTTGCCATCCTCCGCTGAAGCGGGGGGACCAGATTTATAGTTGTAGCTAATACTGTTATTATCAATTTTGTAATTAGTGATTTTGAAGACATGGTTTTTCTGAGTCTTTCACTAAGAGCGATTGTAGCTGCACCTGCTTCATGCCTTGACTGGCTGTAGCCTACAAAATCGTTTTCATAAGTCCTTCTAGCCCATTCAGCAGCGTCTGCAATACCCAGATTCATTCCGCGTCCGCCCGCCGGTGAATGGCAGTGGGCAGCATCACCAGCCAGAAACACCCTTCCCTTTTGATATTCATTGACCTGCCGTATGGAAATCGTAAACTGCCCTTCCCTGTGCCTGGTTGTAACATCGAGTTTAAGCGGAAGAGCAGCAAGGGCATCTTCTGTATTTGATATAACGCGGTACCTGTTTTCTTCAAGCGCAACTACGAATGCCATATTACCATCAGGTAGAGTACATATTGTCCCTGCATCATGATAAGGCCAGTTTACAGCATCAACATCGGCAATTGACCACGTCTCCGGAAGGTCAATACCGGGATACTCTATTCCAAGTTGCGTCCTTACTGCACTGTGAATACCGTCTGCACCGAGTACGTAGTCATACTCTTCGTCTGGCCCGTTATTAATATTTACAATTACTTTTTCACTATCCTGACGGATACCAGTTAGTTCGCTTCCAAATTCAACTGAGCCACCGTATCTTTTTAGGGCTTCAATAAGTGCCTTTTCGGTCCTGTCCTGCGGAAGTGCAATTGCATAGTCCCAGTCCGGGTGGCCTCCTTCAAGAGCTATTCTTACAAGCAGCCTTTCCCCTTTAAATATCTGGGCAAATTTCATCTTAACACCTTCCTTTACAAGATGATCTGTAACACCGGAAGGTTTAAGGATATTTAAGCTTGCTGGCATAATACCCACAGCGCGGGATAAAACAGATGGTTCTTTTTTACGGTCAATTATTTTTGGACTTATTCCCAGCCTTGAAAGTTCAACTGCCGCGGTAAGGCCGGTTGGCCCCGCACCGGCAATAAGTATGTTTGGTCCTTTCTCCATTGGTTTTAATATTATAAATACATTTTTGGAAAAAGGATTAATAGTTAATAAAAAAAGCCCAGCCATATTGGCTGGGCTTTATAACAATTAGTACATAGGTGCTAAGTAAGACCTATGAATTGTTAATTTTGTTCAGATCAACACCGAATACAACGTATTTTTCATCGTTATTATCAGATGTAATTGAACTATCACTACTACTCAGCTTCTGAACATTAAATGTGTCGCCAAAGTCTTTTGATACGTATCCTCCGGCTGCCGCGTCAGAAACCTCAGCTCTTTCTATCGGAAGGTGCACTCCAAGAGCGTTAACTCCCGCGTATGAACTAAGTGGTAAAGCAAATGCTAAAGCTAAAACTGATGTTAGAAGTAATTTATTCATTATCTTCTACCTCCTGTTAAATTGTTTTCGTAAGTATAGTTGCAGTTGCAACAGCAAACGATTCAAAAATATTTTAAAATCTTGACATTCTATCTACTTGTTGATAGATTACATATCATGAGTACAAGTGATGTAGTGGTAAAAATAATGGATATTGCGGAAGAGCTTATAAAGGAAAGGGGCTATAATGCATTCAGCTACAGGGACCTTTCAAAAGAAGTTGGTATAAAAACTTCCAGTATTCATTATCATTTTCCTACAAAAGGTGACCTGGCAAAAAAGATTGCTGAAAGGTACAGGGACAACCTTATGGCTGCTATCCATCTTATTGACCAGACAACGGACGATCCAAAGGAAAAACTCGTTAAATACATTCATATATTCTATGAAATAGTTAAAACAGGGGATAAAATCTGTTTTTGTGCCATGATGGCTGCAGACTATTCCAATCTTCCTGATGAAGTAAAACAGGAAATAAATAAACTCTTTATTGAAAATGAAAAGTGGCTTACAAAAGTACTTAAAGCAGGTATTAAATCCGGAGTCTTTGATTTTAGCGGAAAACCCGAGGACAAAGCAACTGCCATTTTTTCCGCGCTTGAAGGTGCTACTATTTCTTCACGAGCTTTTTCAGACATTAAAAGAGTATCCTGGGTTGAGGAGATGATTTTAAGCAGTATAGAATCTAAATAAAAATTTTTTAATCATACTATCTATCTAGTAGTAGATAGTATACAAAACAGGAGGCATTAATTATGGATTTTAGTAACAAAGTGGTTTTAGTTTCAGGAGCAGGGACAGGAATTGGTGAGGACACTGCAAAGAAGTTTCTAGATAACGGTGCGTTTGTGGTGGCAAACGGCAGAAGGGCCGGGGTATTGGAGAACTGTTTTGCAAATTACAAAGACAGAGTAGCCATATTACCGGGTGATATAAGTGATCCCGATACATCCAGGAGAATGGTTGAAGAAGCCGTAAGTAAGTTTGGAGGGGTGGATATAGTGGTAAACAATGCAGGAATATTCAAGCCAACGCCATTCCTTGACCATACTGAGCAGGATGTCTCAGACTACATTAACATAATATTTAAGGGAAGTTTTTACCTGTCGCAGGCGGCAGTGCCCGAGATGATTAAAAGGGGCGGCGGTTCTATTGTAAATGTCGGTTCAATGTGGGCCACGCAGGCTGTGGAGGCAACACCTTCCAGCGCATATTCTGCTGCAAAAGCAGGAGTACATGCCCTAACCCGCAACCTGGCAATTGAGCTTGCCAAAGAAAATATAACAGTCAATGCTGTAGCACCAGCTGTTGTAGAGACTCCTGTCTATAACTCCTTTATTCCGGAAGACCAGGTTTCAGGAGTACTCGAAGGTTTTAACGGGTTTCACCCTCTTGGGCGAATTGGTAAGCCTGAAGATATTGCTTCGGCTATACTGTATCTTGCAAGTAATGAAGCTGAGTGGGTAACCGGGGCAATACTGCCTGTTGACGGCGGTGTTATGGCGGGAAGAAATCTGCAGGCTTAATAATAGAATATGGGGATAAGGTTAATAGCTTTATCCCTGAAATTTAAGGAGAAACATGTGCCAAAATATTTAATTGAAAGAGAAGTAAAAGATGCCGGTAAACTAAACACAAATGAACTAAAGGATGTTTCACAAAAATCGTGCAGTGTTCTTAATGAAATGGGGTCCCGGATTCAATGGGTCCACAGTTATATCACAGGTGATAAAATTTACTGCGTGTATATTGCACCAAATGAAGAAATGGTAAAAGAACATGCACAAAAAGGAGGATTTCCTGCCAATAAAATTTCCGAAGTTAAATCTATTATTGATCCCACAACTACTGAAACAAATTAAAAGAATTGAAATAAGAATTTAGTACAATACATAGTAAATATAGTTGTGCTAAATTCTATTGATTTATTATTTATAAGGGGGGTAATAATTTGCTAAATATTAGTTTTGACATGGGTCTTATTAATCTTATACTGTTATAAAAATTTGAAAGGACCCATATTATATGAAAAAACTAACTATATTAGCAATTCTACCAATATTTATATTTTCTGTTTTTAGCACAGGATGCATGACAGCTTCCCAGCACCAGCAGGAACTTCCCCAGACCCAGGAAAGGGAAATGACTGTGGGTGTTGTTCAAAGAGAGATTTACAAAGGGATGTCCGGTGCGGATGTTGCCGAAGCACTCGGATCACCCAATATTGTTACAAAAGACAGCAATGGACTTGAAACCTGGGTATACGATAAGATTGCTACAGAGGCTTCTTACTCCAGCAGCAGTGCCGGGACCGGGCTGATCTTAAGCCTTCTGGTTGGTTACAATAAGGAATCAGGTGCTTCTTCCACAACACAAAAGACACTTACGGTAATAATTAAATTCAAAGACAACATAGTCGATTCATTCTCATATCATTCGTCCAAATTTTAAGGAGAAATATTTTGATTAATAAAAAATTTATCAAAACCGGATCAGTATTTTGCCTGCTTTTGCTTATTTCTGCATGTGCTGCATCAACACCGCCGCTTCCGAAAAAGACCCAGCTCCAGATTAGGGAGTTTCAGACAAAAGTATTTGAAGTAGATGACCAGAAGATGGTGATGAAGGCAATGATAAATGTACTCCAGGACGATGGGTATATAGTAGAAAACGCAAATGTGGACCTGGGGCTTATTACAGCTTCAAAAGAGTCTGATGTTGAAGACGGGTGGTCAAAGTTTTTTGCACAGCTGGCAGAAGGTGACCAGGCCCGCTGGTCAAAAAATATGATTATTGAATCATCATCAAATGTCAGCCAGCTTGGTGACAGGGTAAAAGTAAGAGTTAATTTCAGGGGTAAGGTGCTTGATAACCAGGCCGGGATTGTAGATGTATATAGTATAGAAGACGAAGATTTTTACAGAGACTTTTTTATTAAGGTAGATAAGGCAATTTATCTGCAGCAGCAAAATATTTAACCTTCCACTTTAGCCGAAGTGGCGGAATTGGCAGACGCGCAGGACTCAGAATCCTGTTCCCGCAAGGGAGTGGGGGTTCGACTCCCCCCTTCGGCAATAATTGATTTAATTTTTCCATATTTCAAAAACAATTTGAATTTATATTTTTTAATTAATTGACATAATACTGCTATGGTGTAGCATGCCTTGTAGGAGGTAGGTGTAGTTCCATTCTAAATTAAGATTCATTTCTAAAATTTTTTCTGAAACGCTCCCATGATCCAATTTGAAAACAGGAGGTACCTAATATGTCAGAACGTGAAAACGGAACTGTAAAGTGGTTCAATGCAACTAAAGGATTTGGTTTTATTGAACGCGAAAGCGGTGTAGATGTATTTGTTCATCATAGTGAAATTAATGGTGAAGGCTATCGTTCACTTGATGAAGGACAGAAAGTTGAATTTACGCTAGCAACAGACGGTCCGAAAGGCCCGCATGCACAGAATGTTGTAGCACTTTAGTATAAAAATAAATTTACTAAAATGTACAAAGCCCGGTTTATCCCGGGCTTTTTTTATTTCCAATTAATTGAATTTACTGCAACTCTTGTTCTAATCTGCTTTTTAAGAGAAAATCTATTACATCATCCATCTGATATTTTGCTTTCCACCCCAGTACTTCTTCTGCCTTCTGCGGCGAGGCCATACTCACCATAATTTCAGATTCTCTAAAAAAATCTTTGTTAACTATTACATGTTCTTCACAGTCGAGTCCAAGTTTTTTAAATACTGTTTTTACAAATTCTCTGAGGGAATATGACTGGCCTGTACCGATTACGAAATCCTCCGGATTATTGTGATTAACAATTTTCTGTATTGCCTCAATATACTCCGGAGCCCAACCCCAGTCCCTTTTAATATCTAAGTTGCCCAGTTCCAGTTTTTTATTACTGCCTTTTGATATTTTGATAGCATTATCTAAGATTTTTTGTGTTACATAGATTGACGGCCTAATAGGTGATTCGTGATTAAACAGTATTCCTGATACTGCAAATATACCGTATGATTCCCTGTATTCTTTTACAAGCTTATATGCTTCGGCCTTGGCAAACCCGTAAGGGCTTTTTGGATTAAATGGGGTATGTTCGTTTGCACCTTTATGGCCTGTATCACCAAAACATTCGCTTGAGCAGGCATTGTAGTAACGTGTTGCAAGGTTTAATGCTTTTATGGTTTCAAGAAATAATTTGGTTGTATTTACAATACTTTTATGTGTTTCATCCGGATAGTTGAAGGATCTTCCCACGGAACTTTGTGCTGAAAAGTTATAGATTTCGTCCGGATTAATCTTTAAAAGTAAATCTGATAATTCCTTTGAATCATATAGTGATAAAGTCGTTAAATTAACTTTATCCAGAATATTAAGATTTTTTAAATTATTTGTATTAGAAGATCTGACGCCACGAGTTGATCCATAGACATTGTATCCAAGAGTTAGTAGATGTTTTGCCAGATATGATCCATCCTGTCCGGTTATTCCTGCAATAAAAGCCGATTTCATATTTTTAAACTAAAGACTGGTATAAATTTGTTGTTTCCTTTACAGTATTTTCCCAGTTAAACAGTTTGGCCTGTTCAAAACCTTTTTTAATTAATAAATCCCGGTATTCAGGGTTTTCAAATAAATAAAACATTTTTTCAGTTAATTCATCAACAGATGTATTATCAAAAAGAATACCGGCATCACCCAGAATTTCAGGAATTGATGCAACATTTGATGCAAGCGGTACTGTTCCACAAATCATGGCTTCAAGTGCAGGGTATCCAAATCCTTCATACCTTGTAGGAAAAACCAGAGCTATGCTGCCGTTATATAAACGGGATAATTTTTCGTCATCTATATTAGTTTCAACTTTTATATGCTCAAGGATAGCCATACTGTTTAATTCTTTTTTTTCTGATTCATCAAGTTCCTTGCCGACCATGAAGAGTTTTATATTTTTATATTTTGAATTTATACGTTGAAATGCAGTATATAATAGATTCATGTTTTTATATTTAGCCCTTGTCCCAACGTATAAGAAATAAGCGTTTTCAGGTTTAATTTTATCTGTGCTCTGATTTTGAATTTTCAAATCGGAAGCAAGGTATATTACTTTTACTTTTTGTTCATCCACGTTATAAAAATTTATTAAGTCTTTTTTTGTATTTTCTGAAATGCATATAATTTTATCAGCCCTGTTTATCATAGATTTTTTTGTATTAATAAAATTGCTTTCCGGTATGAAAAGTTCATGTATTAAGTCATAAACGGTCAATACAATTGGGCATCTGACATATTTTAGATTATTTTCATGGATTAACATATTGTAATATGTCGGGTGAAAGATGTCTGGTTTTATTCTTTTGTATTTAAATGACATGTAATAATTTTCCAGGTGGTTAGAGAGCTTCCTGTTTTTAATTAATCGGTTGTTAAATCGGATTATTTTTAGATTTTTATTGGAAGGAAAATTATGTGCTCTGTTTTTTCTTGTTGACAGTATAGGGAAAAGATTGTCAGGTAAATGTTTAATAATATTTTCAAAATACCTGTTTATTCCACCAACATTCTGGCCGGAATAGATATAGCCGTCATATAATATTTTCATTGGTAAAATATTATACTAAATATCATTTCATATTGCTCACAACTGAATTTTATTCTAATTAATATTTATTAGAAATAATAATTCCTTTGTAAACAATCAAATTCAGGACATAGTAAAAAACTGATAAATAAAGCCGGTAGTTTGAACGGACTATAAAGTTCTATTAACCTGCTATGTTATCAAGGCCCTTATAGTATTCGATGCATTTACTGCATGCTCCGTCAGCTTCAACCCAATGCGGGTTCTTGTCTTTGATAGTTTCCAGTAACCACTGTTCGGCAAAATGTGTAAGTGAATCAACTTCATTGTTGCATAATGTACATTTATCCATATTTATCTCCTGTATATTTAATCTACGAAGTGATATTTATTTGGGTTTTAAATAAATGCAAAAAATTTCCTTTAAGGGGTCAGGTCTTTTGTGTCAAATATTTAAAATTATTGTTGTAACAAATATATTCGGAGATGGTTTAAAAAATATAGTTGATTAGTTAATATAGAGGACTAATCTACTATTGTAATTCAAGGAGTATCAAAAATGAAGGCAAGTATATTTCACGAAACCGGAGATGTTGATGTACTAAAATATGAGGATATTAATACACCTGAAATTGGGGATAATGATGTTCTTGTAAAGATAAAAGCTTCAACACTTAACTCACTGGATTTAAAACTCAGAGCAGGTACTTCTCCAAGGCCTGTTGAACTTCCTCATATTGGGGGAATAGATATTTCGGGACAGGTGGAAAGCACAGGAAGTAGTGTAAGCAATGTTTCACCCGGGGACAGGGTCGTTATCAATCCAACAGTCAGGCTTGAAAAAGGTTTCAGCGTTGTTGGTGTAAACCAGCACGGCGGATTTGCAGAATATGTATCTGTTCCATCTTCAAATGTAGTAAAAATTCCCGACTCACTTTCTTTTGATGACGCTTCCACACTCCCGGTTTGTTATGTGACAGCAATATACGGGCTCATTAACAGAGGCGGACTAAAATCCGGAGACACTGTAGTAGTACATGCAGCTGGCAGCGGTACCGGTTCTGCGGCAATTGAAGTAGCAAAACATTATGGTGCAAAAGTAATAGCTACTGCCGGAAGTGATGAAAAACTGGAAAAAGCAAAAGAACTGGGTGCTGACCAGGCAATAAATTATAAAAATGAAGATTTTGCTGAAGTAATAAAAGGCGGGGTAGATATAATATTTGACCAGGTAGGTGCAGGTTACTGGGACAAAAATATTAAAATACTAAAACCTGGCGGAAAACTCCTGTTAATCGGAGTAGTTGGCGGTGCAGTTGTCGAGAAAGCGATGCTTGGCCCGCTTATTATGAGAGATATTTCCGTTATCGGAGTAACGATGTTTAATGCCCCGAATTCAGTCCTTGAAGAAGCAGTAAAACTAGCAGGTGAAGGCAAATTTAAACCTGCAATTTTTAAGAAGTTTCCACTTTCAGAAAATCATGAAGCACAAAAAGTACTTCAGGAAAGTGAACAGTTCGGTAAAGTTATATTAAATCCATAATTTTTAAGGAGATATTATTATGTTATTAAGATCAGTATTAGCATTAACTGCAATAATTATGATTACATCAGTCAGTGCTTTTGCTTCACAGATAAAACCCATACCGGTACTTCCCGGCAGCTGGCATTCCAAGGTTACAACTTCAGCAACAGGGCTTCCACAGCCGGTTGTAAAGGAAGACACACAGTGTGTTGATAAAACAGAGTATAATCCTGAGGAAATGGTGCCCGCAGGGGAAAAGTGTTCTGTAAGCAATGTAAAGCAGAAATCAAATTTTCTTGAGTATGATATGACCTGCTCAGGTGGAGATCAGATGCCTCCTGTAAAGGCGCATGTTGTGCTAAAACATGAAAAGAAATCCTACGAGATGACCATGGATGGTATATCCGAGTTTCAGGGCCAAAAGTTTGAATCAAAGGTCCAGGTTGTGGGTACTTATAAAGGTAAATGTAAACAATAACCTGCGTTAATAATAGTTGAATAAGTTTGAAGTAAAAATTTAAGACTTGATCTCTGTTAGGGGTCAGGTCTTTTTTCTATTTTAATGGGTCTTAGTGGTTTTGTAAGTGGTAATATCCATTCTGCCGGCATTAGTGAGTCGCTATACATTGTTAAATCAGTATTTGGATCAATAATAAGCTGTTTTTTCCTTCCATTAAGTGAAACTCTTGCTCTTGTCCTTACTTCCACATTTTCATAACCCATATCTTTAAACTGTTTTTCTATATAATGTGCAAACTGGATTGCCAGATATGGCCTTGTGGCAAGTTTTCTTCGTTGTCTTTCTGTAAGATATATTTCCGGGTTTAAATCCCAGCTGTTACCGGTCTTTGGGTCTCGAATCTGGTATTTAATACTGCCGTTTTTATCCCTCAGCTTCATATGCCAGGCAAAATTATGCCCTTCTTCTGTCCAGCTTACGTTTCCGGGATAAAGTATATGTCTTAAAGGAAATAAAACCTGAAAAACTACAAATACTGTCAGCATAATCAGCAGGAGTTTTTGAGGTTTATTTAAACTCTCAGGATTGAGTGGTTTATAATCCGGCAAATTATCAGTGATAAGAGATTTCCTAAATATTTTACGCGGCCACCCGGGAGAGAAATAAATGGTAGTTAACACAATTGACATATATGGGAAAATTCCGATGTCGAATAACACCTTATTGCTCATGTGAAAGACTATTACCAAAATAAATGCATATATCCTGGTTCTTCTGTAAAGCAGTAAAGGTACGATAAACAGGTCAAATAAGAGCCCAAAATAAGAAATAACATAAACAAATAGATATTTGTTTGCATGAGCATCAATAATTGAATCGTCAATCCACAGCCACATGGGCCATCCCTGAAGCCAGTCCAGGTTTAATTTTGCTATTCCTCCATAGAAATAGACCAGGCCGATTTGAAACATCAATATCCAAAGGCACCAGGAACTTATATGATTTCTTTTAATTTTCGGCCAGATTAATGAATCAATGGAAAAGTACCTGTGTGCTGGAATAAAAATAATGAGAAATGAAACAATAATTACCAGATAGTAGTGGTTTAGATAAACTGCCTGATCCAGGAGGAAAAGGTACGAAAAACCGAGAAAAAAAACAATGGTACTAATTCTATAAAACAGTCCAAGAGCAATAAATAGTGCAGATACGGAAACTCCCGTAACCAAAGTATACATATAGTTTGCCGGTAATACCTTAACCCAGTGAAACCCATAGTATGTAAAATGAAAATCCGGCTCGAGCCAAATCTGATCTATATATCCTGTAATTAGATATGAACCGACTTTAACAGATAGTAAAAGACCAAGTGCAATTCTCACAAAAACTATTGAGGAGATATCTACCGGCCTGAATAAAGAGCTGATTATATTGTTCAATTATCCTGTCAGTATAAATAAAATTTCTACTTATTATAAATTATAAACAGCACTATTGACAAAAAAGCGGAATATTATAGTATTAGTGCTGACTGACTAGTCAGTTCATTTTTAGGTGAGGGTAAATGTCCAGAGTAGTTAAGCTTGAAAACAAAACAGATGAAAGAACTATTGCTTCTTCAAGAGTTGTAAAGAAGAACAATATAATTAAGATAGCAGCCAATCTTTTTTCGAAGAAAAGTTTCCATGATGTTACAATGGACGAAATTGCGGAAAAAGTTGGGGTTGCAAAAGGGACAATTTACCTCTATTTCTCATCAAAGGACAATCTTTACCTTGAGATACTTGAGCATACGTTTGGTTCAATTGAAGCACTGCTTGATAAAGAGGTAAACACTGCATCACTGGCTCCTGAGAAATTAAAAAAAGTTCTGGCAATTGTTATAAAGTTTTACAGGGAAAACATAGATGTATTAAAGATCCTAAGCCGCGATGAAACACACCTGATCCAGGAGCATCATGACCTGACAGAAAAGTGGAGGCTCAGGAGAATCGAACTATACGAAAAAATTATTGAAAAAGGTATTAAGGAGGGGTCATTTAAGACAGGCAACACTGAACTTGCAGCATTGATTCTTTATGGTGCTGTTGGAGCAGTGATGGTTTTTTATGATCCTGAGAAAAGCCCTGAGGCAATCGCTGAAGAACTGTACTCGGAAATTGCTTCAGGACTTTTTCACTGAGTAGGGGTTTGAAAAATGAATAATAAGCTTTCATTCTGGAATGAATACAGCTTAGAAAATAGATTAAGGAGGCAATTCGATGAGCATAGATTATCCTTTTAGCTCTAGAATTAAGCACTTTGTCCCACCAAGACAGTGGGCAAGTATGAGAGTAGCACGGGATCTGGAAAGGGAGACAGGAAAGAAGATTATTCACTTTGAAAAAGGTGATTACCAGGGGCCCGATTTTGAAACACCACAACATGTACTTGATGCAACTGAGCAAGCACTAAGAGATGGTTATGTAAGATATGACCCTGGACCCGGACTACCGGAACTCAGGCAGGCAATTGCCGATATGATGGCAAAAAGAGGTAGGCCTACGTTACCGGAAGAGGTTATCGTCACAGCCGGTGCAAAGCACTCTTTAACAATGAACCTTCTTACATTTCTTGAAGATGGTGACGAAGTTATTTTCCCTAACCCGGGTTATCCGCCGGATGAAGTATGGGCAAAATATACTAATGCTGTAATTAAACACACTCCGCTTACAAAACCTGACTGGCAGTTCAACGTCGAAGAGCTGGAAAAGTTAATTACACCTAAAACAAAACTTGTAATTATCAACACACCTCAGAGGCCAAATGGACACCTTGTGGAAAACCCACAGGAAATTGCGGATATGCTGCAGAGGCACCCTCAGGTAATGATAATATCGGATGAGATTTTCTCACAGGTTACCTTTGGTAAACCACATCTTTCAATCTGTGCTATTGAAGAGATTCGTGACAGGGTGATTGTGATTGATACATTTTCAAAGACCTGGGCAATGACCGGCTGGAGAATTGGCTGGACCGTGGCCCCTAAACCCGTTATTGATAAACTTTCGATATTCCTTCAGGATTCGATAACCAATGTTGCTGCATTTATTCAAAAAGCTGCAACTTCTGCTATTACAGGTCAGCAGACCTGGGTTGAAGAAAAACTCGTTCTGCTTCAAAACAAAAGAGACCTTATGGTTAACGGACTAAATGAAATCGACGGAATAACATGTGATTCACCTGACGGCGCTTTTTATGCATTTGCAGACATCAGCGGCACGGGACTTACTTCACAGGAATTTACCGACAGGCTTGTCGAAAGGGCAGGAGTTGCCGTAGTGGCAGGGACTGCATTCGGAAGCCAGGGTGAAGGATTTGTGAGGATAACTTACGCATGTGCTGATGAAGATATCATTGAAGGTCTCAAAAGAATTAAAGAATGTGATTTAAGCTAATAACTAAAAAATATAAGAGGCAGGATTTTGGTTCCTGCTTCTTTATTTTTGTGTATATTGTTAATATGACCGGTATGAATATTAAAAAAGTGTTCAAATCAAGAATATTAAAAGTTTCATTCACCGTAGTTTTTATACTGCTATTTACCTATGCCTGTACCAAGGCGCCAATTACAGGAAGAAACCAACTTATACTTGTATCCCAGGACCAGGAAATGCAGATGGGCAATGTTGCCTATTCTGAAGTGGTAAAAGGTTCCAAGGTCTCCAAAAATCCCGAATACAATGCAGCGGTTAAAAGAGTAGCCGACAGGATTGCAGCAGTTGCCGAAAGGCCCGATTTTGAATGGGAATACACTGTAATAGATGAAGATAAGACAATAAATGCTTTTGCACTTCCGGGCGGAAAGATTGGTGTTTATACCGGGATATTAAAAGTAGCGCAGACGGATGCCGGACTTGCAACCGTAATGAGCCACGAAGTAGGGCACGCAACAGCAAGGCACGGCGGTGAAAGAATTACAGCAGGACTGCTTTCCCAGATAGGCGCGGTAGGGCTTGCAGCAGCGCTTGGCGGTTCGGGAATGGACCCTAATGTAACTTACGGGATTATGCAGGCTTACGGAGTAGGTGTGCAGGTAGGCGGAATACTTCCCTTTAGCAGGTCACAGGAATCAGAAGCAGACAGGATAGGCCTTATATACATGGCAAGGGCAGGTTACGATCCAAGAGAATCAGTACTTTTCTGGCAGAGAATGGCTGAAGCTACCAAAAACAGCCAGAGGCCGCCCGAATTTTTATCAACACATCCTGATAACGGTACCAGGATTGCAAATCTTCAGAGGTATATGCCTGAAGCAATGAGGGTGTATAACACTTCAAAAAAAGCCCCTAATAACAAGATTAACTTTAAGTAACATTGTATTAATTACAGCCCAAAAAACTGCCTAAATCAGTTAACTAAAAAGTATTATTCCAACAGTTTTTTATTCTTAAAAATTAAATCGTAAAAACAGCACAATTACCATTAATTACCGGTTAATTATTTCTTAACGGAATCTTAACATTTCTAAAGTTAAATTAAGTAGAATAACAAATACACGGAGGTTTAAATATTATGAATATGGTGAGGATTACTCTCGCAGTTGCAGCACTGGTACTACTGTTGGGCGTTGGCAAGGGCTTTGCTCAGGTTGTAGAGGTTGATGCAGCAATACCTACTTACTCAAAAGTAAGTGGAGTTTCAGGAAATATTAATAGTGTAGGTTCAGACACTATGAACAACCTTATGACACTGTGGTGTGAAGGGTTTAATAAATACTATCCAAACGTAAGGTGCCAGATTGAAGGTAAAGGATCGAGCACTGCACCACCTGCCCTTATTGAAGGGGTTTCCCAGTTCGGACCAATGTCAAGAAAAATGAAAGACAAAGAGATTGATGAATTCGAAAAAGCAGCAGGTTATAAGCCAACTGCAATGCCAACATCAATAGACACACTTGCTGTTTATGTAAACAAGGACAACCCTGTAAGTTGTCTTTCCATCGAGCAGATAGATGCAATATTTTCAAAAACCAGAAACTGCGGTGGGGCGAAAGATTTAAAAACCTGGGACCAGGCAGGTCTTGGCGGCCAGTGGGTAAATAAGCCAATCAGTATTTTCGGCAGAAACTCTGCTTCAGGGACTTACGGCTACTTTAAGAAAAAAGCACTTTGTAAAGGTGATTACAAAGACACAGTAAAAGAACAGCCGGGCTCTGCTTCAGTTGTGCAGGGAATCACAGAAGATATTTATTCAATCGGATACAGCGGAATCGGCTATAAAACCTCCGGAGTAAAAGCAATCGAACTTTCCAAGAAAAAAGGTGAATGCGCAGCACCTGAACTTGCAAATGTTGTAAGTGGTAAATACCCGCTAGGAAGATATCTTTACCTTTATGTTAACAAGGCGCCCAATAAACAACTCGATCCTGTAAGAAAACAGTTCCTGCTTTATATTTTAAGCAAGGAAGGACAGGAGATAGTTGTAAAAGACGGTTACCTGCCACTTCCGGCAGAAAAAGTAGCAGAATTAAGGGCTATTGTTGAAAGCTAAGATTTCATTTATGTTAAAAAATAAAAATACCAAAAACCCCGGGTTCATTAAGAACCCCGGGGTTTATTTTCCCAGGAAGTAATACAACCTGATATGTCTTCTACTCCAAACATAAAAGACTTAAATAACAAAGCTATTAAGCAAAAAGTGGTTGATAAACGCATGTTTTATGACAAATTAGCCACCGGAGTAGTTGCTGCCGGCGGTGTTGGTATCATAATATGTATTGTAGCAATCCTTTTTTTCATAGGTATAGAAACACTGCCTTTATGGCAATCCGCAAATACCGAGCTTGCCAATACCTTTACAGTTGAAAAAGCACCTTCTGATTTTGGAAAGACCAGCAATATTCTTTTGGTTGGTACGGAAGAATATACGGAGATTGCGTTTCTTCTGGACCAGCAGGGGGTTGCAAGTTTTGTAAGCCTTAAGGACGGGTCGCTTGTTAGCGAGGTGCATCTTGTAAACCAGGAGGAGGAAGGCGAAGTTACTTCGACCTTTACTTCAGACAACAACAAGGAATATGCAATAGCTACCAGCCTTGGATGGATAATACCCTTCTCACTGAAATACAACATCACTTTTGATGAGAACAACGACAGGACTATATTACCCCAGATAATAAAGTCCGACCCAATTAAAGTTGGTGATGAATCGGTAAAATTATTTGGTTTTCAAAAAGGGGAATACGGCGGATCTTCCGTCACTGCCTATGTTACTGATACTAACAAATTTATTTTTCATTCAATTGCTGTATCAGACGATGAGTTTATGGATCAGGAAGAGTCCATTACAAACAGTGTCGATTTAACAGACCAGGTTAATCCTGAGAGTATACAAACAATAGAAATTGATTCATTTCTCAACAACGTATATGCAGGTACTTCAGACGGAAAAATCTATAACTGGAATATCAGAAATAAATTTAATCCCGAACTTCAGGAAGTAATTACAGCAACTTCAAACCCAAAAACTGGTGTTACATCACTTGGATTATTAATAGGCAGCAGGTCACTATTTGTAGGTGACAGCGATGGTAATATCAGTGTCTGGTTTCCAATTGGGAACGCTCAGGGTAAACCTGTATTAACAAGAGTGCATGAAATGCCAAAACTGGAAAGCACTGTTACGGGTTTCGCAAATTCGCCGCGGGACAGGGGCTTTGTAGCTAATGATGACCAGGGAAATGTGGGTGTTTACCATACTACTACACAGACCCGGCAGGCTTTATTTAACGGTGAAGGCAAGGACTATAATTCCATAACCTTTGCTCCGCGTGCAAACGGTGTTGTGGTAGTTGATAAAGACGGAAAGGTCAATCACTGGTCAATCGATAATCCGCATCCCGAAACAAACTTTAAAACACTGTTCGGTAAAGTGTGGTACGAAGGCTATTCAGATCCTGAATACGTCTGGCAGTCAACCGGGGGAACAGACGAATTTGAACCGAAGTTCAGCCTTACGCCTTTAATTTACGGAACTCTGAAAGGTGCGTTTTACGCATTACTTTTTGCAATACCTCTTGCCATATTGAGTGCAATATGTGTTTCACAGTTTATGCACCCAAATCACAGGAATAAGATTAAGCCTATAATTGAAATTATGGCAGCCCTCCCTAGTGTTGTCCTTGGATTTTTTGCAGGGCTATGGCTTGCACCCAAATTTGAAAAAATATTTCCCGCTGTATTTGCCATGTTTGTAGTAATACCGCTTATTACAATAATTGCTGTTTTTATCTGGCAAAAAGTCCCGGTTACCATTAAAGGTAAATTAAGGATTGGGACTGAACTTTATTTTCTTATACCCATTATTATAGTGGGAATTCTAATTTGTCTCGGGTTAAACACGTCAATTGAAGGCGTACTGTTTGGCGGTGATTACAAGACCTGGTTTTATGAAGTTCTTGGCATTCAGTATGACCAACGAAATGCACTTATTGTGGGTTTTGCAATGGGATTTGCAGTAATACCAATAATTTTTACAATTTCAGAAGATGCACTATCAAGTGTACCGAATAATCTTACCTCCGGATCTCTTGCACTCGGAGCAAGCAGGTGGCAGACGGCCATAAATATTGTACTTCCCTCTGCCAGCCCCGGTATTTTCTCAGCAGTTATGATCGGGCTTGGAAGGGCCGTAGGCGAAACTATGATTGTGCTTATGGCTACCGGCAACACCCCTGTTATGGACTGGAGCTTCTTTAATGGCTTCAGGGCACTGTCAGCAAATATTGCAGTGGAACTTCCGGAAGCACCACACGGCGGCACACTTTACAGAATACTATTTTTAGCTGCCCTCATACTGTTCTTTTTTACATTTTTATTGAACACACTTGCGGAAATATTAAGGCAAAGACTAAGGAAAAAATATGGGCAGTTGTAGCAGGAGTCATTTTTAATGAAAGGTTTATTTAAAAGCGGCGACGCATATATATGGATGACAGGGCTATCACTTATGTTCAGCCTGCTTATGATTGCCGGCCTTTTGTTTCTTATTGCAACAAAAGCCCTGGGGTTTTTCTGGCCAGCAGACGTTGTGGAAATAAAACTCACTAACGGACAGGTATATCTTGGCCAGTATGCCGGAAACGAAGCCATCCCGCAGATGGGTGATAAAAACATAAAGGAATACAGAACCAGGCTGAAAATAGGTAATCGTGACCTTTATGGTCTCGATTTTACATGGGTAGATGACGATAAAATTAAAAGTGCAGAATTTCCCAAAAACGCAATAGTCCTTGAAAGAAGGGAATGGGGTAATTTTTACGGGTTCCTGAAGGAACTTAATATTAATGGAAATATTATTCCGGGTGAAAGCAAAGAAGCGTTTTCCCAACTCAGGGGACTTATTAATAATGCCAATAAAATAAACGGCAAAATTCATCATATTGAGAAAAGTGAAATCGGTGACATTAATTACAAAATTGAAAACCTCAGGCTAAAAATAAGGGGACTTGAACTTTCCGGGAATACAGACCAGGCAAAGGTAAGAGACCTGAATAATAAAATAAAAAAAGAAGAAGCAAAATATAAAGAAAAAGAAGAGACACTTTCTACTTTATACAGCCGGTTAAACGAGAACAAAGTTGTCATGAGCTCTGTCGACGGCACAGATAAAACTATGCCGGCCGGGACGCTCGTAAGGGCATTTGAGCCCAATTCAATGGGATTTTTTGCCAAGCTTGGTCATTACTTTTCAAAAATGTGGGAATTCGTATCGGCAAACCCAAGAGAGGCCAATACTGAGGGCGGAGTGTTTCCGGCAATATTCGGTACCGTATTCATGGTAATTATCATGAGTATTGTTGTGATGCCTTTTGGTATTCTTGCGGCCCTTTATCTCAGGGAATATTCTAAACAGGGATTTTTTGTAAGGCTTGTAAGGATATGTGTAAACAACCTCGCAGGTGTGCCATCAATTGTGTTTGGTGTATTTGGAGTTGGATTTTTTCTATACGGTATGGGCGGAATAATTGATAATGTTTTTTATAGTGAAGCACTTCCAACCCCAACATTTGGTACTGGGGGAATACTGTGGGCATCGCTTACGCTGGCGCTGCTTACCGTGCCGGTTGTGATTGTGGCAACCGAAGAAGGGCTTGCAGCGGTCCCTAAAAATATCAAAGACGGTTCGCTTGCTCTTGGGGCAACAAAATTTGAAACTGTATGGACAGTAATTATTCCAAGTGCCCTGCCTGCGATATTGACAGGGCTTATACTTGCTATAGCCAGGGCCACAGGGGAAGTGGCACCGTTAATGATCACTGGGGTTGTAAAGCTTGCACCCGATCTTCCGATTGACGGCAATTTCCCATTTGTTCACCTTGAAAGAAAATTTATGCACCTTGGATTTCATATTTACGATGTGGGTTTCCAGTCACCAAACGTGGAAGCGGCAAAACCCATGGTTTATACGACAGCACTGTTACTTATATTAATAGTGGTGGTATTGAACTTAACGGCAATTATAATAAGGAACAAACTAAAGAAAAAATATGTATCATCCGCGGTTTGATTATTTTAGTTGTAATTTGACAGGAGGTTTGTTAAAGTGGCAACTTATGAGGTTAGGCAGGAAATTATGAGTGAAATAGAGGAAAAGGTAAAGACAGAGACTGCACCCAAGCAGGACAATTCGGCCATAAAGCCCAACATTGCTGATCCAGTGGTTGAAGTGGAAGATCTGAACCTTAGTTACGGGAATAAACAGGCACTTTATAACATTTCCCTGGAAATACCAAAGAACCATGCTACAGCATTTATCGGGCCTTCCGGGTGCGGCAAATCGACACTTCTTAGGTGCTTTAACAGGCTAAATGATCTGATCGATTCATGTACCGTATCGGGTGAAATAAGAATTAACGGCGACAACATCTACGACCATGCAGTTGATATTACAAATCTAAGGAAAAGAGTGGGTATGGTGTTCCAGAAATCAAACCCTTTTCCAAAATCTATATATGAAAATGTTGCATACGGTGCCAGGATTGCCGGTATAAATGATAAGTCTCAGCTTGATGAAATAGTAGAAAAAAGTTTAAATGGAGCAGCACTTTGGGAAGAGGTAAAAGACAGGCTTGATGAGAGTGCACTTGGCATGTCGGGAGGACAGCAGCAGAGGCTCTGTATAGCAAGAGCGATAGCTGTTGAACCGCACATACTTTTAATGGACGAACCATGTTCCGCCCTTGATCCTGTTGCTACCGGAAAAATTGAGGACCTTATAACACAGCTTAAGGAAAATTATACAATCGTAATTGTTACACATAATATGCAGCAGGCTTCCAGGGTTTCTGACTATACAGCGTTTATGTACCTAGGTGAACTTGTCGAATACGCGAAGACAGAAAAGATATTCCTGAACCCTGCGAAGAAACAAACCGAAGACTACGTGTCGGGGAAATTTGGTTAATTGAGATGGAAAGAAAAAAAGTCCTGTTTCTATGTACACATAATTCCTCAAGGTCTCAGATGGCGGAAGGAATAATGAACCATTTTCTTGGTGACAGGTACGAGGCATTTAGTGCAGGCACTCAGGTTACAGAAGTTAACAGTTTTGCAAAAAAGGCTATGAAAGAAATCGGTGTAGACATGAGCGGTCACTATTCAAAACACATGGACGAATTTGATGATAAAGATTTTGACCGTGTTGTTACAGTATGTGACAGTGCAAATGAGAATTGCCCGGTATATTTAAAAGGTGGAAACTATATTCATAAAAGTTTTAATGACCCGACTGCATTTAAGGGCAATGACAAAGAAAAACTGGATTACTTCAAAGATACGGGAAACCAAATAAAAGAATGGATAATAGGTAATTTTTAACAATCTGTTTCGAGGTTAATTATGATCAAATTTGAAGAAGAAATGATTGATTTAAAAAAAAGAATATCCAAAATGGCTTCTTTAGTAGAAGAAATGATTGCTAAAAGCATTAAAGGCCTCAAGGACAGGAACATGATTCTTGCCCAGGAAGTAATAAAAAGTGACAACGAAGTGAATAATATGGAGGTTGAGATTGATAACCTTTGTATAAAGATACTTGCTCTTTATCACCCGGAGGCTGAAGACCTGCGAGTTGTTACAATGATAATGAAAATAAACAATGACCTTGAAAGGATCGGCGACCACGCAGTAAACATAGCCAAGATGTCAATCCCGCTATCAGAGCAGCCCACTATTAAACCGCTTATAGATATTCAAAGAATGGCTGATAAGGCAATTGAAATGCTTAAGGAGTCTCTTGACAGCTTTATGAAGCTTGATTCCGAAATGGCAGTCCAGGTTTGTATTAAAGATGACGAAGTGGATGCTCTTGAACCGCAAATTGTAAGGGAGCTTATGACATTTGTTATGTCTGATGCTCAGTTAGTCGACAGGGCTTTAAGGCTGATCTTTATTGCAAGACACCTTGAAAGGGTTGCTGATCTTGCTACAAATATTGCCGAGGACGCGTTTTATATTGCAACCGGCGATGTGCTAAAACACCATCATCTGAATGATCTGAACTAAGATTAATATTTAAATACTTTTATTTTACAGGAAGTTCTATTATAAATTCACTTCCTTTTCCCTCTTCACTTACCAGGCTGATAACACCGCCGTGTACCAGTACTATGTGTTTTACAATACTAAGCCCCAGCCCTGTGCCGCCGATTTTCCGTGAACGGTTTTTATCCACCCTGTAGAATCTTTCAAAGATACGGTCCTGATCGTCTTTGGGTATTCCAATCCCTGTGTCTGAAATTTGTATTACTACATTACCTTCATTTACAGATGACCGAATGCTGACTTTTCCTCCGCTTTCGGTGTATTTGACTGCATTATCAATCAGGTTGGTAAACATCTGTTCAAGAAAAAACTTAATTCCCTTTATCTGAGGCAGGTCGGCCTCAAGTTCAACTGACTCTTCAATCTGCTTGTCTTTTATCTTTCTCTTTAAAGAGGCATGGGTCTGTTTAATAATTTCATTTACATTAATTGTTTCAAATTCTTCATTGGAACTTTCACCAAACAAAGTGTCTTTACCTTCCAGTTCAGACAATATCAGAAGGTCTGAAACAATGCTTATAAGCCTGTTTGTATTCCTTGTAATAATTTTTTGAAACTGCCTCTGCTCATCGGCATTCTCAAATGCCCCGTCTTCTAGTGTCTCTGAGTAACCTTTAATGGATGTAAGGGGAGTCCTTAATTCATGTGAGACGTTTGCAATGAAATCGGCTTTAATTCTCTCAAGTTTCTTAAACTCGGTAATATCAAAAATTACGGTGATAATCTCCTCCGATGGTTTTTCAAGGGAAATTGTGTTTGCAAAATAAAATTTTTCTTCCGGATAGATGACATTAATTTCCTTTTTTATCTCAGTTTTATTCTCAAGAGATTCTGATATCAGTTCGTGGAGCTGTTTGTTTCTTATCATCTCCCAATAGGGTTTATTCAAATAATCTTCATCAAGCTGAAACATTTTTTCAGCGGAGTTGTTTATTAGTGTAATTATGCCGTTTCTTGAAACAACAATTACCCCTTCACTCATTGCATCCAGTATGGCCTCAAGTTCATTTTTTTCTTTTTCAAGTGATGAAAAGAGGTCGTTGAGGTTTGAGGAAAGATCCTGAAATGTCGAAGAAATGTGGGGGTTCAGGTAATCAAGCGTACTATCGAACACATTTTTCTGAAAGTTTCCCTTTGATATAAGGTTGGAATAGTTAATTATCCTTTCAAGAATCAGCTGGAAGTTTTTTTCAAGTTGATAACATATAAGGAAAGAAAAGAAAAAAAGAATAATACCAAAGATAATAATAGTTTTTTTTAATTCCGGAAATGAGAAAAAGGAAAGTGCAACAATTATTAAACTGATTAGTACTACTATATAAAGAAAGTTTCTTCTGAAAAGTTTCAATTTACTGTAATTCTAACTTATATCCTATGCTTCTTACTGTCTTTATCATTTTACCACAAGCACCGAGCTTATCCCTAAGATTTTTTACATGTACGTCTATGGTCCTGTCGTAAACAAGTTTGTCGTCTCCCCAGAGTCTTTTTCTTTTAAGAAGCTGGTCTCTTGTAAATACCCTGCCTTCTCCCTCACCGAGTGCTTCAAGAATTTTGAACTCGGTGGTTGTAAGTTCTACTCTCTTACTCTTAACATATACTTCATAACGCTGTGTATTTATCTTTATATCGCCAAGCTGAATAATATCGTCATCAACTTCTACGGTGTTCATTCGTCTTAATACAGACTTTACCCTTGCTACAAGCTCCCTGGGACTAAAAGGTTTTACAATATAGTCATCGGCCCCAAGTTCAAGGCCCACAACTACATCGGCCTCAGTGCCCTTGGCCGTAAGCATTATTATTGGTATGGAGGAGGTGGAATTTTTGCTTTTTAACATTTTGCAAAGTTCCAGGCCGTCAATCCCGGGAAGCATAATGTCCAGCAGGGCAAGATCGGGAGTTACCGATTCCAGGAACAGGAGTAAATCTTTTCCGTTGTGAAACTCCTTGACCTTAAAACCTTCTCTCTTCAGGTGGTGACTTACAAGCTGAAGTATATCTTTTTCGTCATCTACAATAGCTATTACATTTTCCATAAATTATATGTTTCCCATGAAATTTATTTTACATTAAGATTGTATAACACCGGATATATTAAATAAACATCTCTTAACATTTCCTTAACATTTATTTCATACTTTCTTAACGGGACCAAATTACATTGATGCCATGAATCAAAATAGTCTTAAGGAGGCGAATATGTACGAAAGGAGGATTAAAATGAGAAGTCTCATTTTGATAATTGTTGGCTTAATATTAGCAATCCCGTCAGGGAGTGTTAATGCTGAGGAGATGGTTGCAAAATCAAAAGCAAGACACCATGTTGAACTTGAAGACCTGAAAAACCAGATGCAAAAACTTCAGGACCAGATCAACATGCTGGAAAACCAGAACCAGGAAGTAAACCAGAAGCTTTATGACGCAATGAGCGGTGAAAAAGCCGGATGGACAGAAAAGTTTGAAGCCGGTTACAAGAAAGGGCTTTACTTTAAATCAAATGACGGCAACTGGAAGATGAAATTCAGAATGCGCGGTCAGTTTAAATTACAGGTAGACGACCCGGACAGCGGACTAACGGAAACCGAATTCAGGGTACAGAGATTAAGGTTTAAATGGAATGGTAATGCATTCAGACCCTGGTTCCTATACACAATCCAGCTTGGAGCAAGGGACAGTGTAACACTAAGGGACATGTACTTTGATTTCGCATACAACAAATCAATTGCACCAAGGGTAGGTCAGTACAAAGTACCTTTTGGTAGAGACGAGCTGACTTCATCCTCAACACTGCAGTTTGTTGACAGATCAATACTTAACGATGAATTTGGAGCAGGCCGTGACAGGGGTGCATCTCTAAACGGTGTTCTTGGACAGTACCTTGCATACGGTGCAGGTGTATTTAACGGAGCAGGAAGAAACGGAAGACAGGAAAACTCAAACGTAATGTGGGCCGGTAGGGCACAGTTTATGTGGAGCAACGGCGGTAACCTTAAATATTCAGGCGGAAGTTTTGTTTCAGGCGGAGATTATAAAATCATGCCTAACTTCTCAAAAGTGCCAGGAGGAGTATTTACAGCAGGTATTGGTTTCTACGGCTTAACAATCAACAGGGACCAGGCTCCTGGAAAATCACCTGACAATGATGTATTTGACAGGCTCGATGAATTGGGAACAAACGATGCTGATACATATACATGGACAGCTGACCTTAACTACAGACACCCGGTATTCAACGTACAGGGCGGATACTACGGAAGATGGATTTCACCTAACGACACAACAGGTGATACAGCTTATGACCAGGGTTTCAATGTTCAGGCTGGTGTATTCGTAATGCCTAAAACAGTTGAGGTTGCAGGAAGATGGTCCTACATCGACTACGATGATGGCGCAAACATCAACCTTGGAGAAGGTGACCCAAGAGACACGGTTTGGGAAATCACAGGTGGTATTAACTACTATATAACACATGACCACAGGTGGAAAATACAGGCTGATTACTCATACCAGCAGGAAGAAGATGTTACCGGTAATGACGAAAGTGATAACCAGTTAAGGGTACAGCTTCAGGCTTATTTCTAAAAAAGACTGCTTAACTCAATCTCTCCTAACCTATAATTGAGAGTTAAAACCCGGTAAGAAATTGCCGGGTTTTTATGTTTAAAAATGCTATTTTTAAAAAATGTTAATATTTCACTTGAAATACATATATAAAGTGTTGTAAAATGCTATGTATGTCAGGGTTATTGCAATTGGGCAAAAATTTTATGATCTTGACAAATAAATTAATTTTGTTTAAATTTAGCAAAGCCACAAACTAAATAAAGGAGGTAAGGAGAGATGAGTAAAGCCAAATGGCTGTTAGTCTTTCTTATAGCTTTGGGTGTAGCTATACCCGCACAAGCGGTTGAGGTAAATTTGGGTGGGTTCCCTAGTTATTTTCGTCAAAGGGTTCGTTATATTAAGAATGCCACATTCCTAAATACGCTTTCGCAGTCACAAGCAGAAGCTCTTGGATTTGGTACTAATAAGGATAACATCTTCTTTGCAGATACTACGTTTCGTTTAACCCCACAACTTGTATTAAGTGATTCTGTAACAATCAGAACACAGGTTGATGTTTTCAGTAACAACCTTTGGGGTGGATTAACTTCAGAACTACTAGGTGGAGGATCATCGCTAGTTAACTCAGCGATATCACCAGATGATAGGTTCAGAGGTGCATTGTTAACAGGCCCAGGAGCTGTTGATAGAGGTGAAGGATTCATGAGATTCCGTATGCTTCACATCGACATGGTGCTGCCTAACAATTTAGGTTTTGTAAGAATTGGTCGTCAGCCTTTTGACTGGGGTATTGGTATCCTGGCAAACGGTGGTTGGGATCCTCATTCAGATCTTGGGTTCCTTGTTGACAGATTCTTATGGTTAAAAACTTTCCCAGCAGGTTCATCAAGTATTACACTTGTTGGTGTAAGTGATATCTTTACCGGAGGTAATTCATTAGCCTCAGGTAGTGGTACAGGATATGATATCGGTGCTGTTGCATTGATCTTCAACAATCCTAATGTAAGCGGAATCAACTTAACTGTTGGTGGTTATGTGTTCCCTTATATTCACCAGAACAACTTTGGCGCACCAGATCCACAGACAGGTGATGCTTTTAGTGCAGTTGGTGATCTTTCAAGATTCACACTTTATGCTGGTTTAATTGACCTTAAAACTGATACTTGGAGACTTGTTGGTGAACTTCAGGGCGGTTGGGGTGAAATTGAAAACTTTACAGCACCTGGCAACACAGCTGATATTTCAAACCAGTTACTATGGGCAGTGCGCGGAGAATTATATCCTAGCTGGCCTGTAAAAGTAATCGGTGCTGAATTTGGTTGGGCTGACGGTGATGATGGTAATACTTCACTTACTGATGATATTGAAGGTAACGTGATTGTATTTAACCCAGCTTATAACTTAGACAACTTACTTTTCAAACACATTATTCCAAACATCTACCAGAGTGCTACTGGTGCTGGCGGGGTATTTGCAAGAGCTGAATCAAGTGTGCAGAATGCTTATTATGCAAGAGCATATGCTACTGTTAAGCTTCTTGACTACCTAGCTTTCACACCACAGGTTCTTGTAGCTTGGAATGAAGAAACATCAGGTATTATTCAGCCTGGTACTGATATCGGAAGTTACATAGGTACTGAGGTAGAAGGTACATTAACATGGACTGTTCACCCAGGTGTAAACTTCGATCTTATCGGTAGTATAGTATTTGCCGGTAGTGGTCTTGAAGATATGCTTGAGCAGCAAGGTGAAGCTCTAACTGGAGAAGGTGTAGGAAGTGCAGACAGTACTCCATACGCTATTCAGGGTAGACTACTTGTGTTCATTGACCAGTTCTTTAAATAAGAATAAACCGAGCTAATTTAGCTTGATTAATTAAAGGGCAACCTCTTGGGGTTGCCCTTTTTTTTTGATTAATATATAAATCTTTGATCTGCCGGTAGTTGTGATAATATAATTGAATCAGTTCTGATGGTTTTAAACATGATACGAATATTATTGTTATTCACCTTATTTATTTTACCTGCCAATGCGGAAGAAATTTTAAGTCTTTCTCTTGAAGAAGCAAAAATAATAGCCCTGGAAAATAACAGAGATATTAAGATACAAAAAGAGAACATTGAGTTCTCTGAGGGTGATGTAACAAAAGAAAAAGGGGCTTTTGATCCTTTTTTCACTTTGACTTCTACCTATTCGGATATTCAGTCTCCAACAATAAGTACATTTGTAGAAAGCGGAGAAGTAACTCAAAAAGATTTTACTATTGAAAACAGTATTAGCGGTAAATTATCCACAGGTACTTTTTATGACCTCTATAATCTTTCTTTAACACGGTCAGAGACAAATTCACCTATCGAGTCTCTTAGTCCAAGTCTGTCTTCTTCACTCAGTTTTAGTATAGGACAGGAACTTCTTAAGAATTTTGGAACAGAAGTAAATGAAACACCTTTGTTTATTGCTGAAAAAAATGTAGATATATCCGTAAAGCAGCTTGAGCTCACAATTTCTGATGTTTTATTTAATCTTGAAAGTGATTACTGGGTCCTTGTAGCATCTATTCAAAATCTAGAATTAGAAAAAAAGGCCCTTGAACTTGCAAAAGACCTTGAAGAGAGAAATACGATTGAAGTTGAAGTTGGGACACTCCCACCGGTGGCTGTAACACAGGCAAAATCGGAAGTAGCCCTGAGAAGTGTAAATCTTATTAATGCCGAAAATCTTCTCGAAAGGAGTGAAGATCAGTTAAAAAATGCCCTGGTATTGCCTTACCATATTGATATTTTACCAACTGAAGCGCCTCAAACATTAAGCGATATGCAGTTTAATGAAACCCAGGTACTCGAAACTGCTTTTCAAAACAGGATAGAAATTAAAGAAGCCCAGGATGAAATTGAAAAAGGAAGGGCCTTAACAAAGTTTTATTCAAACCAAAAATTACCAAGGTTGTCCCTTGAAGCATTATTGCAGTTCCAGGGCCTTGGTGGAGATGAAAACCCGGACCGTCAGTCCTTTGGAGGCGACCCTGAACCTATACCTGGAAGGTTTGACGGACAGTCTCAAAGTTTTAAAACATTACTGGAAGGTGATTTTCCAGGCTGGTCAGTTGTAGGGGTATTTAGTTATCCAATATTTAACAGGACGGCAAAGGGAGAGTATGTGAAAGCAAATGCAGACCTTAACAGGAGAATTATTAACTATCAAAAAGTAAAGGAACAGATAGAACTGGAGATAAGGGATGCATTAAGAGAAGTACGAAACAGTCAGAAGAAGATAGAAGCAGCAAAAACCGCAGTAGAACTTGCCCAGCAGGTTGTTATAAATGACGAAGAAAGATTAAGAGTTGGAATAGCAACCACAAGAGAGGTCCTTGAGTCGCAAAGAGACCTTATAGACGCCCAAACAACCGAAATTGAGGCTGTAACCGAATACAACATTTCATTGGCCAGACTTCAAAAAACTCAAGGTACATTATTAATAGACAATAATATTCATATCGAAGATAAAGATCTGAAATATGGAATAATATCCTCTCAATAATAACATTTTAAATAATGTGCTATTTCCCATATTAATAGTCTTAGTATAAAAATAACCAAATGAAAATTATTAAAATTTTAGCAGGAAATTTTTCAGTAGATTTAAGATCACTTGCTATAACAAGAATGGCTTTCGGTATTCTTTTACTTACCGATTTATTTATCCGTTCAAGATTTTTAAAAGATTTTTATACAGATGAGGGTTTACTTAATTTATATGCCTTAAAAAGAATTTACGAAGGTAATTACTATACTTCCATACATGCCATAAGCGGAGACTATTATGTGCAGCTCTTTATCTTTTTACTCGCAGTACTTTTTGCGTTTTTTCTATTTATAGGATTTTTTACCAGGATTGCTGCAATAATAAGCTGGGCTCTTCTGGTTTCGTTAAACCTGAGAAATCCCCTTTTGCTTCACGGCGGAGATATATTATTCCGCTGTTTACTATTTTGGGGCATATTTACCCCGTGGGCAGAAAGATTTTCGGTAGACTCATATTTTAAGAAAATTAAGATCGACAAAAATTTTATATTTTCCATCGGGGCATTTGCATTCATACTCCAAATTCTGATTATGTATCTATTTACAGGAATGCTGAAAACAGGTGATCCATGGAGAGAAGATTTTACAGCAATATACTATGCATTGAGCATTGATCATTTTAGCTTTTTACTTGGCCCGTATATATATAAATTCCCCCAACTAATGAAGGGACTTACATTTTCAATAATCTGGATAGAACTATTAGGGCCGTTTTTATTTCTTATTCCATATAAAAACAGTTTGTTCAGATACATTTTTATAGGATTAATAGTATCGTTTCAACTGGGCCTTGCGTTGACAATGAAGATTGGACTCTTCCCATGGTTTTCAATTGCATCTTTGCTGATACTTCTGCCTTCATCGTTTTGGGAATTTCTGCCAGGTTTACAAAATAACCTCAACAAGAGTTTTTCTAAATTGGCTGGGGGGATTAAATACTACTTTAAAGGGATCAAAGACTGGTATTACTACAGATTAAGTGTTCCCGAAATCTTTAATAATGTTGTGTCTGTATTAATTATATTCCTGCTGGTTTTTGTAATTCTTTGGAACTTAAAACATTCCTACAAGGACACATTTGCGTTTATGGATAAACTAACTTTTGTAGGAAAGGCTACTCAGCTAAAGCAAAAATGGAATATGTTCGCTCCACAACCATTTCGCTTAGATGGCTGGTATGTAATTGTAGGACTTTTGGATAACGGGGAAATTGTGGATATTTTCAGGAATGGTAAAGAGGTCAGCTGGGACCCTCCCGAAAACAGGCTGGACGATTATTCTTCTTACCGGTGGAGAAAACTATCTAGAAATGTATTTAAAGAGAAAAACAAACGTTTCAGGAGGTTTTACGCCAAATATATGTGTAATAAATGGAACAGCGGGGGAAACGGGCCAAAACTTAAAGAGATGGACATGTATTTTGTTTCGGAATATACTTTACCTGATTACGAGTTTAGAGAGCATAAAATAAAGAAAAAATACAGTTATGAGTGTAGAATTAAAAAATAAGCAGGAACTTTAAAATGAAATACACAATTACAATATTATTATTAGCAATTGCGTTCCAGGCCAATGCACAGGTCAGCACGCAGCCTGTACAGCCGCCCTGGTATTATTACTGGCCGACTGAAAATGCAGATAATTTTGAGTATTCCGAACTTGGCAATTCATCCCTGCGTTCGGGAAACAATCTTCAAAGAAGAAGTAATATTGAAGTAAATAAACAGGAGGAACAGGGCGAATCTTCAAACTATGTACCTAATCAGCCTGATACAATTGATGTGGATTTATCAGAACCCACAGTGAATACAAGTTCACGTCCTGTAAGCAGTTCTACTTTAATTAAGTGGGTAGATGATAAAGGCGTAGTTCATGTTACAAATAATCCTAATTCCATACCGGATAAATATAAAGATCAGATTAAGAACTGAATTCCATAAACCTTTTTAAATCAATGTTTAAAATGCCTGACACCAGTAAATACCATAGCCATATTACCGGCTTCGGCTGCTTCTACTGTCTCTTCGTCCCTTATTGAACCCCCAGGCTGTGCTATTGCAGTAATCCCTGCTTTTGCGGCTTCATCGATACCGTCCCTGAAGGGAAAGAACGCATCAGAGGCAAGTACAGAACCTTCTGTCCCGACTTCTGATTTCATAGTAGCAAGTTTTACGGAATCCACCCTGCTCATCTGCCCTGCACCAATCCCTGTTGTCTGGCCATTACGGGCAAATACAATCGAATTGGATTTAACATGTTTACATACTTTCCAGGCAAATATAAGGTCTTTTAGTTCCTGGTCGGAAGGCCCGCGTTTTGTGGCTACTTTATATTCATCAAAATCTCCATCAGAAGTTGAATCTTTGTCCTGTATCAGCATTCCGCCAACTACTTTTTTAAAATCATAAGCCGGTTTATTGCTTACATTTATCTCCGGGGTTTTTAATACTCTCAGATTTTTCTTTGAGGAAAAAAGTTCAAGTGCTTTTTCACTGTATCCGGGTGCTATTACAACCTCTACGAACATCTCGGCAATTTCTGCAGCGGTAGCTTCATCTACATCTCTGTTAAATGCAATTATTCCTCCAAATGCACTTACCGGATCACATGACTTGGCATTTAAAAATGCATCTACAAGGACTTCATTAACTGCAACACCACAAGGATTGTTGTGTTTTACTATCACACATGCAGTTTCATTAAACTCCTTAACAAGTTCAAAAGCAGAATCGGTATCATATATGTTGTTTAATGAAAGCTCTTTTCCCTGGAGCTGCTCGGCATTGGATATACAGGCATAAGGGGATTCAGCTTCAACGTAAAAAGCGCCATCCTGGTGCGGGTTTTCCCCGTATCTTAGTGACATCTTCTTTTCGAGGTGAAGAGTGTAGCTGGAAGGCAGCTTAACCCTTGATCCGTCATCTGCTATTCCCGAAAGGAAATTAGATATTGCGGCGTCATACCTTGCAACGAGTGAAAATGCTTTTACTGCAAGCCCAAAATTGGTCTTGTCGCTAATTGATCCATTATTTTTTTTAAGTTCGCTTAAAATCTCTCCATAATCACCGTGGTCCGTAACAATTGAAACATCCTTGTAATTTTTTGCAGCTGACCTTAACATAGTCGGGCCGCCAATATCTATATTTTCAATTGCTTCGGCTAATTCTACATTTTCTTTTTTTATTACCTGTTCAAACGGATAAAGGTTAACAATAACCATATCAATAGGTTCTATATTGTTATTTGCCATATCTTCCTGGTGGCCGGTATTACCGCGAATAGCGAGTATGCCGCCATGAATTTTTGGGTGCAGTGTTTTAACCCTTCCGCCAAGTATTTCATTAGACTGTGTATATTCGGATATTTCAGTAACTGTTACGCCGCTGTCTTGTAATTTTTTGGCAGTGCCGCCGGTTGAAAGAATCTGTATACCCAGTTCGTCCAGTCCCTTTGCAAATTCTACAACACCTTCTTTGTCTGAGACACTGATGATTGCCCTGTTGATCTTTATCATTTTAAAAGCTCCTTTAAGATAATTCAGAGAGAATATTTTTTTAGTTTACGAAATGTTCACATTGATAAGGATGAAAATTAATCATGTAAACACAGGTTTTGAGAAGTTGTTAATTGTACCGTATAATTCAGTTAAAATCATTAGTAAAATATCAAAATATTTTTATCCAAAAAGGAAAATTAAATGCAAGATTACAGACCGTTATATTTAAAAGTTGGGTTGTTTGTTTTTATTACACTGCTGATTTTTATTATAGGTATTTTTGTTATCAGCGGGGAAAAGAGTTTATTTGAAAAAGAGTATACGGTGAATACCTATTTTGATAATACCGTCGGACTTTTGCCGGGGGCCTATGTGAGGCTATCAGGTGTTAAGGTAGGAAGTGTGGCGCTAATTAGTTTTCCGCAGAGTATAAATAAAAATCTTATTCAGGTAACAATGAAAGTAAATAAAGAGGGTATCGAGCGTATAACGCCGGATTCCCAGGCAACAATAAGGACAGAGGGACTGCTCGGAGCCAAATATATTGAGATTGTACGGGGAGAAGAGCCACCTTTTACCAATTTTGACAATATTATCGTTGAGAGTTTTACCCCACCTGAGCTCCAGGAAATTATCGGGCGTTCGGATGAGCTGCTTACAAACATAATAAGTATATCAAAAAACCTGGATAAGGTTTCAGCCGTATTTGGTAATGATGAGAACCTCGAAAATATAAGCCTTACACTCAAATCTTTAAGAAAAAGTTCGGATTATCTTGATAGAAACCTGTCCGCATTAGAAAATGGTAACGGTGTTCTCCATTCATTAATATATGACAAGCAGTTTGAAAAGGACCTCAGCTCCACAATGGCGAACTTAAATGCAACTTCTTCAAATTTTAAAGACATATCAGAGAGCCTTAAAGGCGGTGAAGGCACACTTGGTGCACTGCTGATTGATCCTTCTGTGCATGATAGTTTAAAGGGTGTATTAGGTGAAGCACAGAGAAGCAAATTTATCAGGTCATCTGTACAGTACCTTATTGAGAGTGACAGCGAAAAAGCTGTAAATTAGTGGTTGATCTTAGTCTTTAGCAATTTTAATATAAGAATATTAAATAACATATTATACAGGAGGTAAATATGAACAGATTCGTTAAGTTATCATCTGTTTTATTACTATTTTTTGCATTAAGTTTTACTTTTTTAAACAATCAGGCTAGTGCCGATTCTGACAAGAGCCTTCCCGGCCCCCAGCTTGTTACCGATGCATGGATGTTTATAGCAGCTTATAAAGCAGACCCAAAGGAGCTGAAGAAACTCCTTCCACCCGGACTTGAGCCAAGCCCTGACGGCCAGGTTGTTATTAACATGTATACGGTCCCCGATCCCGGCCAGACATCCGGTTTTGGTGCCTATACGCTCACCTATCTTACCGTGGAGCTAAAGGGCCAGGACTCATATGTTATGGGTTCAGATATTACTTATCCCGGACGTTACTTTGTCCATTATTTCAACAGCTCTCCGTCAATGAGGGAATTTACAAAGAAAGTTGGAATTCCAGCAGTAGAAGGCATGACAGTTACCGAAGTAAAAGACGGAAAGCTTACAGCCACATTAACTGTTGATGGTAAGCCAATGATTGTATCAACTGCAGATGTGGGATCAGAGCTTAGCCCTCCGGGCGGCGGACACCTTAACTATTTTGGTTTAATACCTGCAGACATGAGTGGTGAGAGTAAAAACCAGGTCGTTAAATATCCAATTCCGTGGAACGGTGGTGTTGTTGATACAACGAATGTAAAAATAAAGTTTAAAGCCCCGAAAGGCCATCCTTTAAATAAAATCAAACCAAAAAAGGACGCTCCTGTATGGGCAATCTGGACAAAAGGAAGTTTTGTATATCCCCAGTACCAGGTTGTAAATGAGTTTTAAGGCTATTAAGAATTAAAGGTATTAACCGGGAGTCTCTTAATTCGGGACTCCCTTTTTTTTTATGAAAAAGAAAGATTTCATTATTAGTTATATATTAGGATGGATAATTGCTACGTTTATCTACGTTATCAGGTTTTCTTTGCTCAATGAACTCCCGGGCCAGATAATATTATTTGTTAATAAGTTTGTAATTTTTATTGTAATACCCCTGATGTGTACAGCTGGTTTATATACTGCACATAAGATAGGTAAAAACTGGCTTACGGTCAGGCAGTTTAGTAAATACGCCCTTGTAGGGCTTTCCAACATGACAATAGATTTTGGTGTACTTAACATACTTATTTACCTAACAGATAAGGACAAGGGAATGTATTTTACGGTCTTTAAAGCGGTATCGTTTTCATTCGCACTGGTTAACAGTTATCTGTGGAACAAGTTCTGGTCTTTTGAAAACAGGGACATGTCTAAAGCCGGAAAGCAGTTTCTTACATTTGCAAGTGTGGCTCTTGGCGGTTTGCTGATAAATGTGGTTCTTGCCAGTTTTATTGTGAATTCAATACACGTGGAATCTGTATCTTCAAGGATCTGGGCCAATATTGGCGCAATAATATCAGGTTTTGCAGTTATCGCATGGAATTTTACGGGTTATAAATTTCTGGTATTTAAAAGAAATGACAATGACCCTCCGATTGTTTAAACCGAAGTTTCACTTGTTTCTTCAGTACCTTCATCTTTTTTACCGTAACTAAGCACATCCATAGGACACACAGTTACACAAATACCGCAGCCGATACAGGAACTTGTTGTATTGTCCAGGGTATTTTGTTTTAAGGCATAGCTCATTACATCAATTCCTACCTGGCAGTTCCTTGAGCATTCGTTACAGCCTATGCATTTATTGTTGGCCTCTATCTTAAATTTTCCTATACCAATCCTGTTAAAAAACTTGGACTGAATATGCATTAATTTCGCAAGAGGGCACCAGTAGCGGCACCAAACTTTTCCGCCAAGAAATGGATACAGTGTTACCGGCAAAATCCCAACCAGCCAGACATCAACAAATATTCTATATATGTTTATAGACCAGTTAGCAGGGTCCCTGAATATTTCAATAGTGTTTTTGGTTAAGAAAATTACCGTGACAACAGCTGCAAAAATAAGGACGATAGAATTCATCCATTCCCAGCTGATTGATTTTTTTCCTTTTGGTGCAAGATGCCGCCACCTGTCACCGAATGTTTCTGCAAGCCCGCCGCAACCGCACACCCATGAGCAGTATCTTTTGCCGTTAAATATCACAAATATTGGTATTACAACAAAGGTGAGCAGTATTCCCCAGATTACCCATATCTGATGCGGGTTGTAAAAGAACGTATAGAAGAAAAGCGGCCAGGCATAAACTAACCCGTAAGAACGCCAACCCTGGTCTGCAAATGACGGATCAGATGCCAGCTGCTGACCGACCCACTGGTATTCTATTGCCCACTGAAAAAGAAACTCGGGGATAATAAAAAAGAATATCCACTGGAAACTAAGCAGACTTATATAGCGCCAAATCTGGTATTTATCTTTCCTGTCGAGGCCCCATCTCTTTAGTGCCTGAATACCAAACAGTGTCATAAGGCCTGTGTACATTACCGTGTACCAGAAAGACCACGGTCGCTCTGAAAAGGAAAGCAGGTCGTAACCCCAGTTTTCAAAGGGCCAGAATTCCTGTCCTTTACCCACTTTAACTCCGTAAATTGTATACCAGACCAAAAAGGAAATCCCGAGCCATGAATACCGGTTGCCCTTAATACCAGTACTGATTAAAAAGCCAAGTGGTATAACTGCAATTCCAAGTCCAAGTAAATTAGGAACGGCAGATAAGTCATTGCCAAATAATGTCGCGTGGCCGCCAAACAGCCATAATCCAATAAGTGTCATGAAAGTCAGGCCGAGGGACTGAAAGAAACTTCCTTCCCATTCATTTTCGAGTTTTATACCAAGTGATTTTAAGAACTGTCTCGGAATATCTGCCCCGATTAAAACGAATGCGTGGTTATAAGGGATTGACCTTGATTCCTCATGGCCGCCCTTGTCAATTGATATAGCAGCTTCTGTCTGTCCAAATTCGGTAATCTGGGAATTTAAAATTAATTCAATATTCCCAGCAGCAACATGTTCATTTAATAGTCTTTCGTTGTCTTTAAATATCCGGGCAAATTCGCCCTTCCTGTATGAAAGATAAACTTTATTCTGTTCACTAAGGGTAATTGCGGCTTCAATTGCGCTGTTGCCGCCGCCAACTACAATAATATTTTCATTTTTATATTTCCTGGGACTGTAAAGCTGATGATAGACCTTTTCCTGATCTTCACCATCTACCCCTAGTTTTCTGGGGTTGCCGCGCATACCGGTTGCAAGGATAATCCTTTTGGCTTTTAAAGTGGATTTAGGGGTTTTTATTTCAAAGAAATCACCAGTTCTATTTATCTCTTCGAGAGGTTCCATTAACCTTACATCAAGGTTGTTACTTTCAACTATATCGGTCCATCTTTTAATCAGGTCTTCTTTTTGAGCACCATCCAGCCACAGTTTTCCTTTAGGCGGTGTTTTATCCGGCTCGGCATATACCCATTTACCTTCGGGAAAATTTTCAATTGTGTTGGCGACTTTACCCTTTTCAAGAATAACAGAGGTCAGACCCTCATCTTTAGCAGTAAGAGCTGCATTAAGCCCTGAAGCACCGGCTCCAACTATCAGAAGGTCGAGTACATCCGGATTGCCGGATTTTGCATCAGGCAGGGCCGCTATATGCTTAATTACATTAAATCCCTGTTCCATTGCCAGCTTGATAACCGGGGCGCCTGCCAGATCACCAATTATGAAAAGCCCCTTGATATTGCTTTCAAAATTTTTATTAATCTGGGGCCTTTGCCTGTCGCCTGTACCGAGGCTCAGAAGGGATTCAACATTTGTTTCAACATTCTTTTTTATCTTAGAGAGCATATATCGTCCTCAAATATTTATATCAAATCGATTTCAGATTTATCCTGCGGGTTTAATGCAGTACCGCAGCCTGAACAACTTTTTGCCGATGGATGGTTTTCATAACCACAGCCGGGGCATACAGCCGGAGCAGATGTAAGCGGCACTTTTGCAAAACCAGCGGGTACAGCAGACACGGCTTCCGATTTTTTCATTAATACGGCTAAATACCCGAATGCGTTAAAAAACAGCCCGATAAAAAACCATGGTATAGGTTTTAACCCTTTGCCAACAGCCGCGTGAGAAGTAAGAGCGGCAAAAAGCAGTCCTATAAGAACATAAATTCCAAAAATAAACCAACCAATGGATAAGTTTTTTGCTACTCCCATACTTTCTGTGAACAATGCACTTTTGGGTTGTAGTTTTGAAAAATACTTTTCCTGGTTATTAAGAAAGATATTTACTGCTTCTTTTTTCAGTGGCACTCTTCTGCCATCCACAAGAAGGCATACATCATTTGGGCCTAAAAGCTCTCCAGACACGGTACAGTGGTCTCCGGGACGGACTTCCACACGTGGGTAATTGTCGTGCTCAGGTACTGTGTATTGTGAATAAGTGGTTACGGCGGGTAAAACGAAAATTATTAATAAAAGGGTCTGCCTGAAATAGTTATTACTTATTAATTTTATGGGCATGAACGTTAGTATTCCTCCAGATTAATAACTCCTTTTATTATACCACTATCGACATTTAATTATATTTATTAGTGAATAATGTTATGTAATGCAACCCTTTTTCATTTTAATATACGGATATATTTTCATTAAGGTTTTAACTAGGGCACATACAAGACAGGAAATATTATAAAAATTTTTAATACTACCACTCCAGCTTATTTAAGGTTGGATACAATTCGGATGTTTAATGTATAATAGTTGTTAAATTAATATCTAGTAGTTCATATATTAAATTTAAACAATATAAAAATTCAGGAGCCGGAAATGACAGATACAAATAGTTTTAAAAAACAGGTTGAAGAAATTATAAGGCCCGCCGCAGAAGAGCTTAATACAGAACTTTCAGGCGGTTCAAATTTTAGTATTGAGATTGAAGAAGGAAGCAATTTAAAAAATATTTTAAGCCGCGCAATTGCTCAGCAGAGGAATGAGACCATTTACAGTGATATGGTAAAGGAACCACTTGGAATTTACCTTAATGATATTAACAATCCCTCAGGACACAGGAAAGTTGTCATTACCGGTTTTGTCAGCGACAAAGTCTATATAGCTGACCCCGGTATGGACGGGACAATAATAGATATAAACATTGACCAGATGAACCGGGAGATGATCAAAAATTCATTGAAAAAATGTTTTAAAATTTAAGCTCCGGTAATATGCCTAAAATCCGAGAAACAGGTGATCTCCTTACGGAGAAAATTAACCCCAATACGATTGATATTGATTCAAAAACAACCGATCAGATCGTAGATACAATAATTTCGGAAGATAAATTAATCAGCAGTGCCATCACGGCACAAAACGCAAACATTTCACTTGCAGTAAATTTAATATGTGATTCTTTAAAGGGAGGGGGAAGGCTTTTTTTTACAGGTGCCGGGACAAGCGGAAGGCTCGGAGTCATCGAAGCAGCAGAATGTCCCCCGACATTCGGTACAGACCCCGAGATGATACAGGCGATTATTGCCGGCGGCAGTGAAGCAATAACAAGATCAATCGAAGGTGCCGAAGATTCAACGGAAGATTCAGTAATAGAGTTAAAAAAAAGAGGGCTAAATGCTGCTGATATTGTAGTTGGTATTGCTGCAAGTTCTTCAACGCCATTTGTACAGTCGGCTATTGAATATTCAAAAAAGACGGGGGCCAAAACAGTTCTAATTACATGTAACCCTGCAATAAATACAGTACCGGATATTACCATTTCACTACTTACAGGGCCGGAAGTAATTGTTGGATCAACAAGGCTAAAAGCCGGAACTGCCACAAAAATGGTGTTAAACATTCTGACTACCGCATCAATGATACGTCTTGGTAAAACATACGGCAATCTGATGGTTGACGTTCAGCCAAAGTCATCAAAACTAAGAGACCGGGCAATCAGGATTGTTATTGAGCTTTGCGGAATTGACATTGATAAAGCACGGGCAACCCTGGAGATTTCTAACTGGAATGTAAAGGCAAGTGTTGTAATGATCAAAAAGAATATGGATTTAGACGATGCATTAAAGTTACTTGAAGAGAGTGATGGTTTTCTAAAGAAAGCACTTTTATAAAATAGAATATTTAACGCGATAAGCAATATGAAATGGCTTGAATCAATAATAAATAAAGACAAAAGATTGGTCATCGGCCTGATGTCGGGCACATCAATGGACGGTATTGATACAGCCCTTGTAAGAATTAATGGGAGTGGATTTGATACCAGAATAGAACTTGTGGAATTTGCATCTTATCCATACGAAAGCAGGATAAGGTTTGCACTTCAGGAAATTAATAATTTATCTGCAACGAAGCTGTCCGACCTTAATTTTGTAGTAGGGGAAGCGTTCTCGGATGCTACTATAAGTATAATAGAAAAAGCAGGCATTACCCCCGATGATGTTGACCTTGTAGGTTCACACGGACAGACAGTTTACCATAACCCCCCATCAGTAGATTCAGAGTTTTCTTCAACTCTTCAGATTGGCGAGGCCGATGTGATTGCCGAGAAAACGGGTATAACAACCATATCAGATTTCAGGACAAGAGACATGGCGCTTGGGGGAGAAGGTGCGCCACTTGTGCCTTATGTGGATTACCTGCTTTTCAGGGAAACAGGCAGGGTCAGGATAGCACTAAATATAGGGGGTATTGCCAACAGCACACTTGTGACATCAAATCTTGATGATGTTTTTGCTTATGACTCCGGACCCGGCAATATGCTGATAGATGATGTAGTAAGGATACATACACACGGTAAGGAAAACTTCGATGATAACGGGAAACTTGCCAGTGGAGGAGAAGTTGATTACAAAATCCTGTACCACCTTTTAAATAATGATTACTACAAAGTGCAGCCTCCTAAAACGACCGGAAGAGAAAGATATGGAAGAGAAGAGGCTGAAAAACTTTATAAACTGGTTGAGAATAAATCAATAAACTTAAATGTACTGATTTCAACACTGGTACAGTTCACAGTGGATACAATTTACAATTCATACGAAGATTTTATTTTTTCAAAATGGAAAATAGACGAAGTTATATTAAGCGGCGGCGGCGCTTTTAATTCAGTGATGGTTGAGAAGCTAGCGGAAAAACTAAAACCTATCCCGCTTTCAATATCAGATAAATACAGTGTCCCCCCGGATTCAAAAGAGGCAATCGCATTTGCCATTCTTGCTAATGAAACTATTTTTACGAATTATGCGAATCTTCCAAAAGTCACAGGGGCGCGTTCGGGTGCGCCGCTTGGTAAAATTTCTATAGGAAAAAACAGACTGGTTAAATAATCTTGAGCGATACTGATATAAACAGACTTGCCGGCCCGGAAATCGCAGGCCAGCTTGTAATGCCAAGGATAGACTTTAATGAGGAAGGTTATCTGGAACAGGCACTAAGATATGTAGAAAAATATCATGTTACCGGATTTATAATTTTCAACGGTGAAATAAACCAGGTCAGGGAAACAACTACAGCACTGCAATCTAAATCCAAAAATCCGCTATTATTCGGGATTGATGCTGAAAGGGGGCTTGGCCAAATTGTAAAAGGAGGGACCAGGTTTCCATTCTTAATGTCCCAGGGCGCTTCAGACAGCGAAGAACTTGTAGAACTCCAGGCGCTTAATACCGCAGGGGAAATGAAATTCTGCGGACTTAATCTTTTGTTTGCCCCTGTGCTTGATATAAATACAAACCCCAAAAACCCTATTGTAAATGTCAGGGCATTTGGAGATGATGAGCGGCTTGTATCACGCCTCGGTTCATCGTACTACAACAAAGTAAAAAATGAAGGTGTGTTTGCCTGTGGAAAACATTTCCCGGGCCATGGTTCAACAGATGCGGACTCGCATGTCGAGCTGCCTGTACTGAATAAAACGGTCCATGAGCTTCTGGAGCTTGAACTCGTTCCTTTTAAGAAGGCAGTTGATGAAAGTATTGATTTTATTATGGCCGGGCACATAGCCATGGACGGTGTGGACAGTAACGAAGTACCGGCGATATTTTCCAAAACACTGATAACAGAAGTATTAAGAAAAAAACTGGGGTTCAGAAAAGCTGTAATAACGGATTCTTTCAGAATGGATGCACTTAGGGAGTTGGGGCCGGAAAGTGAAATAGCAGTAAAATCAATCAGGGCCGGATGCGATATCATCCTTGACCCTGTAAATTCCGAAGAGCTTATTGCCTCTTTATCCGAAAGGATTAAAACTGACGAAGCATTTTGTTCAGCTGCATATGAATCAGCCGGAAGGCTGTTTGAAATAAAAAAACAAATTAAACAAACATCGGATATTTTTCCGGATAGAGAAAATTCAAAAAAAATTGTATCAAGAATTGCACGGGAATCGGTGTGTCTTGTAAAAGGCGGGACGTTAAATTCGGGGAAAGTAGAAGTTAATATTTTTGACGTCATGAAGGGTGGTAAAAATATATGCAAGCCGTTTACAGACCGTATAAAAATTAACGGACTTGAAGTTGAATCGGTAAATTATATTTCAGAAGATTATGATTTTAGCTCCAAAAATGATTATGACACTATTAATGTTGTGGCTACAACTGTTTCTGCCTGGACCAGGTATTCAGAGTTAACAAAATTTTACCATAAGGTGCTTAATCACATTTGCAATCAAAATTATGGAAATAAAATTCTGGTTTCGTTTGGTTCTCCCTATGTAATTGCCGATTTTTTAGACTATAATATTATTATAAGTTCATTCGAGATTATAGAGCCGTGTCAAAAAGCTGCTGCAGATATGCTGACCGGCAAACTGGTTTCGAATTCTAAATTGCCGATTAAATTTTAATCTATAAAAAGTATTAAATTTAATAATATAGCGGGAGGAATTATATGGCTACAATTACAGATGTGGAAGGTATAGGCAAAGCAAACGGCAAAAAACTGCAAAAGGCCGGTATCAGGACCCTTGAGGGACTCTTAAAAGCAGGGGCGGATAAAAAAGGAAGAAAAGCTGTTTCCAAAGATTCAGGCATAACCGAGAAAATGATCCTCGGATGGGTCAACCGTGCCGATCTATGCAGGGTCAAAGGCGTGGGCAGTGAATACAGCGACCTGCTTGAATGTTCAGGTGTGGATACTGTAATGGAACTTGCACAAAGAAAATCTGCAAATCTTCATGAGAAAATGGCCCAGGTCAACAAGAAAAAGAAATGCGTCAGGCAGCTGCCAAGTGCAAAAATGGTAGATGGCTGGGTCAAACAGGCCAAGAAACTAAAACGCGTTGTAAAATATTAATTTAATAGTCATACATATTATATATAGTTATTAGTTACTACAATTAGTAGCTATATCTATGCCTTTAAATAATTCGTTTTTCTCTAATCTGGATAGACTTGATTGGGGAGTAGTGTTCTTATACTTCCTGATCACAATACTCATAGGTGTTTATTTCAGGAAGAGGGCGAGCAAAAATATACTTTCATATTTTGTCTCGAGCAGGAATCTTCCGTGGTGGCTCCTTGGGACTTCTATGGTCGCGACAACCTTTGCGGCCGATACACCGCTTGCTGTAACAGGATGGATCAGGACCGAGGGAATATGGAAAAACTGGTTCTGGTGGAACTATATATTCAGCCATGTTTTTATCATATTTGTCTTTTCCAGGTTATGGCGGCGTGCCGAAGTGATTACTGATAATGAACTCATTGAGCTCAGGTACAGCGGAAAGCCGGCAGCATTCCTCAGGGGTTTCAAGGCATTTTACTTTTCCACTATATTTAATTTTATAGTTATAGGATGGGTTGTGGCAGCTATGTCAAAGGTGCTTGGCGTATTCTTTGGGATTGATAAACTTTATGCTGTTGTATTCTGCCTTTCCATAGCGTTTTTCTATACAATGCTTTCAGGGCTCTGGGGAGTGGTCGTTACTGACTTTCTTCAGTATATATTTGCTGTGGCCGGAACAATAATCCTTGCTTACGTGGTAATAAATTCACCTCAGATCGGCGGTTATGACGGTTTTGTCACCAAGATAAACAATATTGACCCTGAGCATTTGAAGTTTTTTCTAACCTCATGTGAAAACTGCGCCGAGACCGGGTTTTTATCCTCCGGGTTTTTTACTTTTTTGATTTTTGTTACCGTGATATGGTGGTCATCTCATAACGCGGACGGCGGCGGTTATTTTATTCAACGATTTCTTTCTGCCAAGAATGAAAAGCATGCTGTACTAGGTATGGCATGGTTTGTTTTAAATCATTACATAATACGTTTCTGGCCCTGGGTACTCGTGGCTCTTGCTTCACTTATAGTATTTCCAACGGCAAGTGTTACCGGCGGTGACCATGAAGCAGTATATGTAGCAATGATAAGGGATTTTCTTGGCCCTGGCTTAAAAGGTCTATTGCTCGTTACGTTTCTTGCGGCTTTTATGTCCACAATCTCTACCCAGCTCAACTGGGGCTCTTCCTATCTCTTAAACGATATATATAAAAGGTTTATCAAAAAGGACGCCAGCGAGCATCACTATGTTTCCATGTCCAGGATTATTACGTTGTTGCTTACCGTGGTATCAGGCTTTATAGCACTTCAGATAAGCAATATTGGAAACGCTTGGATATTTGTCTGGGCCATGAGTTCGGGTATCGGGCTAGTATTAATTCTCAGATGGTTCTGGTGGAGGATTAATGCATGGTCCGAGATTACTGCTCTTGCAGTCTCTTTGATTTCAATGATCCTTATTATTCTTTATACGAGGCTTAACGGATTAGAACTGGAACTCAAATACCAGATTATAGTTATACCGGTATCAATTTTGTGCTGGGTGATTGTTACGTTTATTACAAAACCCGAACCACAGTCAAAACTGAGTGAATTTTACAAAAAGGTACGCCCGTGGGGATTCTGGCGGCCTGTATCAGCAGATAATCCGGAAGTAAAAACAACGCCATTCCTTCCCATTATCGTTAACTGGCTGCTCGGGGTCTGTTTTGTAATTACTTCGCTGATGGGTATCGGGAAATTACTGCTTGGAAATAAAAATATAGGTGTTTTACTGATAATCTTTGCTGTTATTTCAGGGACTATACTGTACAGGAGGGTAAGTAAGGAATTTTCAAATCTTTATTAGTTATGTTCTGAAGATGTGTTATATTTAGATGCTCAAATGGCTATTAAAATTAAAGAAATCAAATATCCGGAACTTACATTTTTTGAAAAAATGTACTTCCCCCAGATTTTCGGCGGACTCTGGATAACCTTAAAACATCTGCTCGGATTTAATCAGATTACGATACAGTATCCGGAAGAGGTGAAGGAACTGCCTCCTAATTACAGGGGACTGCATGTTATGCCGGGAGACGATGAAGGTGAGATAAGGTGCGTGGCCTGTAAGCTTTGTGAAGTAGCATGCCCAACGCAGGCTATTTCAATTGTTGCCGAAGCAGCTGATGATTATGGAATCGAAAGAAGGCCAAAGGTCTATAACATTGATTTTATGCGCTGCGTATTTTGCGGTTTTTGTGTTGAAGCGTGCCCTTGTGATGCACTAAGGATGGGCATGAAATATGAGCTTGCTGCTTACAGCAGGGCCGGGCTCGTACATACCAAAGAGGTTTTCTTTAATCCCAACGTAAAGAGTGATGCCCCGAGAGATAATGCGAATTTCCTTTATGAGATGCAAAAAGGGGAAATAATTGATAAATTTGATATTGTAGAAAGGGTTAAGGAACTTGACGGCAAATATATGCCGAAATAATTAATACCAGTCTTCGTTAAACTCTTTTTCAGGGTTTTGCACTTTTGCCACTTTGAAGCCTTTTACATGAAGTACCCCTGCTATAACCGATTTAAACTGGTTTCTTTCCGTTACAAGATGTATCCCGCCGTGTTTTTCATAAAACTCAGATGTCATAATCTCAGGATCCACACCCCTGCCGCCGCTTGTAAGCTTAACTACCCTGTCGCCGGCAAATGCAATAGTTGATTTGCGTTCGGAGATTATGAAATCACCCTGTACTGCATAGCTGGCAAGTGCGCCGCCTGTTGTAGGATGGCCGAGTATTGAAATGTGAGGAAGCCCTGCTTCCTTAAGTTTTAGTATTGAAGATATGGTTTTACCCATCTGGTAAAGTGCAACCGTACCTTCCTGCATCCTGGCACCGCCACTGGCTGTTATGGTAATCAGGGGAAGGTTTCTTTTTATAGCATGGTCCACAATAAGTTTCATCTTTTCGCCAAATACTGCACTCATCGATCCACCCATAAACCTGAAATCACATACGGCAACAGCAACTTTGTAGTTATTGAGGTGTCCGTAGCCAATGACAAGAGAGTCCTTGGAATCTGTACGCTTCCCGGCTTTTTCCCTCGAAGATGAATAGTCGTAAAACTTAAATCTCGAGTCAATATGGTCCGTAGTCAGATCATCCCTTATTTCCCTGAAAGAGCCATCATCTATCAGAAACTCGAGGTATTCATCAGAATTGAGTGTTTCGGGCTTAAAGCAATCGGGGCATGCGGAAATATTATTGTGAATTTCTTCACGCGTAAACTGTTTCCTGCATCCATAGCGTATGGTTTTTCCTTCACCGTCTTTCTCGTCGTTACAGAAATAGGGTTCTGAACCATAAAGGGCAATCTGCATTTCCGATACATCAGGAGTTGCAGGCTTGGCAAAATAGGACTGTATGGAAGCCTTAATTTTCTTTGCAATACCCCTGTAGCGGCTGGGGTCCTGTTCCATATTCCCAACCATGTCTATCTTTTCCTGTAAATTTTTCTTTAAATATTTAACGTCAAAATGTTCAAGCTCTTTTGAGGATTTAATGATTGCTTTCTTTAACCTTTCAATTGTTAATTCGAGATAATCGAGCCTGTCCATGACGGGTTCTTTTATAATGTCATCAATAATTCCATATTTTTTCATATATTCCGCGGTAGGCTGAAGAACCTGGAGCGCATCCACTACCCTGTCTGCACTTCTAAAAAGAATTGCCGAACAGCCTTCTGCGGTAATAACGGAATATTCAGCCCTTGAGAGCATAAGCCTCTTGTGAGCAAGCTGAATTGCTATTGCACCACCACTGCCGCCAAGTCCAAGCACAACTGATATAGACTTGGTCTGAAGCCCTATCATTTTTGACTGGCAGTACGATATTAACCACGACTGCAGCTTTTCTGCCGAATACTCGTAAGGGTCGCCCCCTACAGTGTCTATAAAAGTGTTTAGCATAAGGCCATGGTCTTCTGCATATTCCATCATATTGTAGCAAAGACCGTAACCATCAGCCTTTACAAGGCCATAATTAAACTTTGCCCTTTCTTCATCGTTTGAAGGTGTCTGCTGTGCTATTACTGCCATTCTCTGGTTTGTACCTTTAAGTGTACCAACCCCGACTATTACAGCAGGGTCGTCTACCAGCTCAATTTTTGTCCCATTGGGCGCATCTAGTTTATGCCTGAAATCAGGAAGGGTATGCCATGGTACGAAATCTTCATACAGGTATTCAATTACATGTTTAGATTTTATTCGATCGTAAGATTTTGCCTCTTCATGGGCAATTAGTGCTTTGGGAGGTTTTGTCATCCAATACTCCAGTAATTATTAAAAATTTTTATATTAAACCTCAAATAATAACATATATTTTGATTAATTAGGTTAGTAAAATAATACAATAACACAAATTCCAAATGATCCCTATCAAACAGATATATCAATATTTTTCCTGATCAAATAAAAAAACCTACAGGTATTAGCAAATAGGTTATTAAATTGGGGAATAATACAGAATATACAGGATATTACACTGTAAAAGATTGTCCACAGCCGCATGATCCGGTTGCATTAGGATTTTCTATGGAAAACCCGGTCCCGTTTAATCCGTCTTTGAAATCCAGTACGGAATTATCCAGGTAGGGATAACTGAGTTCATCGATTGCTACTTTTACACCGTCAGACTCAATGATTTTGTCACTTTCACCCTGTTCGTCATCAAAACCCATCTCATAGGAAAATCCGGAACAGCCTCCGGGTATAATTCTTACCCTGAGAAAAGCGTTGTCAAAATCTTCGTCCTGAAGTAATTTTTTAATTTCGTTAGTAGCTTTTTCCGTTACTGAAAACATATTAATACCTCCTGAATCTACTCATTATACTCTATAATTATAAGCATTTATGAAGATTATAGCAATTCCAAAAATAAAAACGATTATATTACAAATTACTGATTTAAGGTGTATAAACTTAAACTTTTTATCAAGTTCTATGTACTTTACAGAACCTGTTTCAACAGTTCGTATCTCTTTTTTTATTTCGGAAGCCTTGGGCCGTACAATCTCACCTGCATATACTGTAAACACAAGCATAATAATTACCAGTATTAAATTTAGATTTATAAATCGCTCTGTGGATTCAAACAAATATTTCCTGGTCAAAACGGCAGCCAATATCAATAAACCGCAGATATAAGAAACCAAATAGTATTTTGGGAATATATCAGCAACCACATCCCCTGCCAGTTCCCTTGGCAGGACCTTGAAAATACTGGGTGCCGCGGCAAATGAAAAAAAGAACATACCGCCAACCCAAAATACCAGTGACAATAAAAATATTATATTTACTACAACCACCATTTTTATACCCCTATAAGTTTTAACTGCTTAAATATTCTTGGTATAGTCATATTATGAAAAATAAAAATTATCTAATTATCGACAGCAGTGAAAATAATTCTGATCTCTACTACAAAACCGGTTTTTTTGTTCCGGATTCTGTACTTTTTCTTGAAAGCAAAGGTAAAAGAACACTTGTTTTAAATGACCTTGAGTACGAAAGGGGCAAATCCGAATCAAAAGCTGAGGAAGTTATTTCATATGCAGAATGTGTAAAAATCCTGAAAAATAAAAAAGTTAAAAATATAAGTATTCTGGATATAACTGATCTTATTTTAAGCCAAAAAAGATTGAAAACAGTAGAGGTCCAGAAGGAATTTTCCGTGCATTATGCCGACGGACTCAGAAAACGGGGCTACAGGGTAAACGTGGCTAAAGGCAGTATGTTTTACCCCTCAAGGCTGGTTAAGACTGAACAGGAAATTAAATATCTCAAAAAATCTCTTAAAAAAACTGTCGAAGCAATGGACCTTGCAATAAATATCATTTCTAAATCAAATATAAAAAAAAGCAGGCTTTACTATAAAGGCTCAGCTTTAACATCTGAGAGGGTCAAGAGTTTTATAAACAGCTATCTTGCCGGACATGAGTTTACAGCCTCTCATACAATAGTGGCCGGGGGAAATGATTCGTGGATGCCCCATAATACGGGTACAGGACATCTCTATGCCCACAGGCCCATAATTATTGATATATTCCCAAAATCCCAGGAAACAGGTTATTACGGGGACATGACAAGGACCGTGGTAAAAGGCAAACCATCTGAAGAACTCATTAAGATGTACAACACTGTGCTTGAGGGCCAGAAACTCGGATTAAAATTAATAAAACACGGCGTTAAAGCAAAAACAGTCCATAAATCCATTGTCGAAGTTTTTAATAAAAAAGGATTTAAAACAGAGATGCTTGATGGAAAAATGCAGGGGTTTATCCACTCTACAGGACATGGCCTGGGCCTTGATATTCATGAGCCGCCGCGGATAAGCCTTAACAATGAAACACTTGTAAAGGGTAATGTGGTAACAGTAGAACCCGGGCTTTATTATGAAAAACTAGGCGGAATCAGAATCGAGGACTCTGTCGTTGTTACGGAAAAGGGTTTTATCAATCTTACCAGGTATAAAAAACAGTTTATTGTTTAAGTATTAATCCCATTTTACATCATTGATACATACCGGGTCTCCATGATACCTGCATTTTGAATGTGTGATATCAATGTTCTTTGCCCCGGCTATTTCAAGAGCTGTCTTTATCCATGTGACAGTGCCGTGACGGCATATGGCTTCACCTGAATATATATTTTCATCTGCACCCTCGGTCAGAGAGTACTGGAAAAGTTTATTTTCCGGATCAGAAAGTTCAATTGCAACTTTTCCGGTGTTGAAGTACCTGTTCCAGATTGAGGGGACGTTCTGCAGGACAAATACCGGGTCTTTAAGGTTTAAAAAAAGGTTAAATACCGGAAGAAGGTCTTTCTGGGTTATATATTCTACAATAGGTATTACAGATTCTTTATTGTCTGCGGACCTTAGCTGGTCAAGTATGTTTAAAACCCTGTTGAGTAAATAAACAGGGTACCATTCGTTCGGGGTATATTCCGAATTGGCAATTATGCTTTCATCCTCTGTGAGTCCATCTGATATCTTCTGCCAGGTTTCTTTCCCGTAGTTGTCTATTATAAATTCACGTGAATAGATAAATATTGAGGCACTGGCTTTTGGGATATTCTCTGACATGTTGTGTGTTGTTGTAATATATTAGTTAAGGTTTATTTTAATTAGCATAATTATACACCCGGGATACATATATGAAGAAAACATTTGATGACCTTATAGAACTTACCGCACATCTCAGAAGCCCCGAGGGCTGCCCCTGGGACAAGGAACAGGATTTAATGTCTATCAGGAACTATATCATTGAAGAAGCGTTTGAAGTCGTGCAGGCGATAGAATCGGAATCTCTGGAAGATATTATTGAAGAGCTTGGGGACCTCCTGCTTCAGGTTGTTTTTGCGTCTCAGATTGCAAAAGACGAGGGAAAATTTGATATTGCCGATGTTCTTGACCAGCTTCATAATAAGCTGGTGAGAAGGCATCCACACGTGTTCGGAGAGAAGAAAGCAAAAGACGCCGAAGAAGCAGTTAAGTCATGGCACGAGCAAAAACTAAAGGAAAAATCACGAAAAGCCCGTCTATTAAATATACCAAGGACAATGCCCGCACTTCTCAGGGCACAAAGGGTAGGTGAAAAAGCGTCACAGGTCGGTTTTGACTGGGACAATGTGCAGGACGTTCTGGATAAAGTAAAAGAAGAGATAAAAGAGATAGAGCAGGAAATAATTTCCGGCAGCAGGGAAAACCTTGAAAGTGAATGGGGAGACCTTTCTTTTGCAACTGTTAACCTTGCAAGGCATTTAAAAATTGATTCGGAGACAGCAGCGCACAGGGCCTCGGAAAAATTTATTGGCAGGTTTGGAAAGGTTGAAGATCTTGCAAAAGAGCAGGGGAAAGTCCTGACTGATATGACGCTCGAAGAGATGGATAAGTTATGGGATGAGGTAAAGGACTCAGAGAGCAGTGCCTAACGTAGGTATAGAACTAAGAGACTTAATAACTGTTGCTACTAAAGTTAATATAAATTTTTATTTCGATATTGGTACAATCTGGCACTATTTTATAAGGATGAGTGTACCAATACTAGCACTTATCAAATGTCGGTGGTTCAAATTAGGTTTATGCCAATCGTAACATACCTTTAAAATGAAAATTTTAAGTTGCTAATTAAGCGTTATAGGCTAAGTGCCATAGTTTTACCCGTCGCCACCATTCTTAATTATTTCTTCGTTTTTGGTTTCTTATCTTTTTTGATTTTTTTTTGCTTATCTCTTTTTTCTTTATCTTTTGATCCTTTATCGCCCATTAATTAACTCCTTTTAAATTATTTTTTTAGTTTCTTTTCTTTTTCGTTGTACTGGAGAATAGCCCACACAAATGCTGAATGACTCCAGGTGAGAGGCGAAACACTAAGTGGCTGCCCGTTACCAGGATGTACTTGTTCTGCAAGCACTCCTGAAGGAAGAGCATTTTTTACGCACCATTCAAAATAGGGAATTGTTGCATGAAGCTGCTCTAAATCTTCTGCCTGGTCTATAAAATACTCAGCTAACCAAAGGGTTGAGATAAACCATGGATTACCCGGGATCCCTTTTGGACTATCATCCTCAAGCTGATAGACATCACCCTCATATCTGGCACAACCCTGAACAGAAGTATTTAGCCACAATTGTTCACGGACTGCATTGGCTGTTTCAATCATTCGTGTGTCATTTGGATCTAACACTCCAAGAGTTGCCAAACTTAGCAGGCTAATATCAATAACTTCATCAAGTTTATATCCCCCTTCTACTCTGGAGCCAGAACGTGCAAAACGTTTTAGACCATCATGATAAAGGTGTTTAAGTATCCCCCCTGTCATTTCATCAGCTACCGAATCGTATTTTTCAGCCAAAGAGTTATCCTCAAAAAGTTTTGCAAAATTCGCTGCAGCTCTAAGACCAGCTATTACAGATGCAACTGTATAAGTATGAAGTGCATAACGTTCTTCCCAAAGATCATAGGAAGGTAATGGCAGCAACGTTTGCGGGTCCCTGTAACTAACTAAAAAGTCAGCGGCTTTTTTGATGAGTGTTTTGTAATGGGGTCTAATAAATTCTACATCTTTCAATCCCTGGTAGTGAATCCAAAGTGCCCATATGGTCAATGCAGTTGAATCTTCCTGAATAGGAAGGACCTCTTTGCCATCAACTAACCAGGAATGCCAGTTGCTGGCAAGTGATCCGTCAGGATTGTAATGCTGGAATAAATAACCTTCGTCAGATAATACGCGCGAACAAAAATCAAAATATTTAATACATGTATGCGAGTATCCGGCCTTTGCTAAAGATGCTGCAACAAATGCACCGTCCCGTCCCCACATATATGAATAAGTGTCTTTTCCAAAACGGATAATGTCAGAATCATTGGCTGCAATAATAGCACCGTGGTTGTCAATTTGTGATCTCAATATTAGCAGGCTTCGGTTAAAAACGTCGGACACTGAATTGGGTAAACCCTGATCCTTCAAATCTTTGTGTACCCATGTATTCCAGTACCTCGAAGAGCGTTTGATGAGTTCTTCAGGTCTTTTTTCGTGCACTTCCATGTTGAGCTTAGCGATTTCGGGATAGTTTGTACCTGCTGCTATCCAATAATAAGCTTTTGTTTTTTTCTTTGCTGGTAAATTAAGCCAAATTCCAATAGTGGAATGAGGAGTACCCCATGCCGACGCTTTACTACTCAATTCACCGGACTCTGCCTCTTTATCGTTTTCTGAATTTCCTAAACTTTCTCTTTGTCCGCAAGTAAAATGTTTTACTCCCCATTCTTCGTGTGCCCAGCAGCTGATCAAAAAATATCTGTGTACTTTGTAATGGATTATCGAGCAGCTTCGTGGATCAAAATAAGCTGTACCGCCAATGTCGTTTCCATAAAGATTAAAGTTATGACTAAAAAAGAGGCGGACATTACGGACTTTATTTTTAAGATTATTCACCTCGATTTTTTTGAGGTAGATGTTTAAATCCAAATCTACCACATCTGAGCACCGTAGCTCCAAACCCAAGGCCTCGTTTTTTAAAAAAACATCTGTCACAAGGCTGTCATCTTCATATCTTAAATCTTTTTCCCAATCCGGTCCCATCCAGGAAAACTGTCCATCCACCCATACCCCGAAACGGAAGGGATGTCCGCTTGAATGGTTTTCTTGCCCTATAAAAGGGAAATAAATATCCCGAATCTGATAATCTGAATCAAAGTTTAAAAGAAATGATCCGTTACTTACGGGGATGTCTTTTGGCATAATGTCCTTTCCTCTACAATTAGCTGATACAATTCAGAATATTTTTTGGACATAGTTTTAATCGAGAAATTATCTTTAATGTGATTACGGCAATCAATTGGGTTTATATAATGTAAATCCCCCACTGCACTAATCATTTCATCGATTGTATCCACTACGAACCCTGTTTTTCCATTTATGACAATTTCAGGGACCGATCCTTTGTTGAAGGCAATTACAGGCGTACCGCATGCCATAGATTCAATCAAGACAAGCCCAAAGGGTTCTCCCCATTGAATAGAAAAGAGTGTTGCCCGGGCATGGCTATACCATAACTTTTTCTGGGCACTGCTAACTTCTCCTATATATATAATCTGCTTGTCAGAATCTAAAATGGGTTTCATGACTTTCTCATAATAATCACTACTGGTGAAAGATTTTCCTGCATCAGTAACAAGATCAAATGATTTATTTAATTTTTTGAAAAATAAACGATCCTTTTCTTTATTCTGGACATTTCCTGCAAGAATAAGCCGGGAACCGGTTTTTTTCGCAATCTCGATTGCTTTATCCTGACCTTTGTCCTGGGTAATTCGTCCGATTGACAACAAATAATCCTGTTTCCCGGGATTGCTAATGAAGGGATAGTCTTCAACGTCAATACCATGATGAATAACCTCTTGGCCATTCACTAATCCCTCGTGCTGTTTTCTCTGATATTCACTGATAGGGACAAAATATGCACCTGAAGAGGGAATAAGTGATTCATTCCACTGCTTGAATGGCCCTTTATCTTCGGCAGGAACATGTAGAGTCATTACAATTGGAACAGGACTTTTAAAAACTCCCTTAAAAATATGTTCAACCATAATTGCATCATGCATGTGGATAATGTCAATATCACCTTTTTTTGCCCTTTGAAGTGAGAGGGAAAGATGCCTGCGCATATTTTCCTTCTGCAAATTTGTGTTATTACTCCAGTACTCAGTAAAGCTTTTTTCTATTGTTGTGAACTGTTCCCCTACAACACAGGAATCCCCCGAACATGCAACGATTGAACGATGTCCTAATTTATTAAGTCCTTTATCAATATTATAAATTACAGTTTCAATAGGACCGTAACCAATGTCCTGCTTGATAGGCCGGTTTAGTGTAGCTATTTGAAGTATATTCATCTTTGCTTTCGTATTATCATGTCGATATTTACTAATAAAAGTAACTTTCAGAAATCATTCAATCATTAAATGACACCCCTGTCATATAAAATAATTGAAAAATATTAATTATATTTAAGTAGGTCAAAGACCTATAAATAGAAAGTAAAGCTGGCAGATTGCCAAAAAAATAAGGAAGGGTCTGTCGTTGGTAGGAATCTTCTATCTAAACTGATCTACACACAACTTTAACATATTATCAGTATAGATACTATGATTATTAATCACATTACAATCACAAAGCCATTTTGGGGTTGATTATTAATAATTATAGTAGGTTGCCGAAGTAGAACAATGCTGTAATAAGGCATTTGTCGGTGGTTCAAACCTTTTCTTCCTAACCCTATATATGGTTTAATAAAGGTGTAATTTTAAGATTATTTGATTGTTTTAAAAAAATATCCGGATAAAAAGCCAATACCAAAAATTATTAAAACCATGAATACTCTGGACATTTCTATATCCCAAATTAAAAATTTAATCTGGACTGACTGAATATTCTGAAGTCCGAAAATAACGACAAAAAAGATTAAGATTAATCCAATTATTTTTTTAGGACTCATAATTTTCTTCCTTTAAAGCCATTTTTTCTTTTTAAAGTAAATCAGTAATGCTGCCCCGATTATTAACATTATAAAAATAGTGACATGGTATCCCCATTTAGTATGCAGTTCCGGCATATTATCAAAATTCATACCATAAATTCCCGCAATAAAAGTTAAGGGTATAAATATGGAGGCCATAATTGTAAGGACCTTCATAATTTCATTCAGCTTATTCCCCGTTATGGATATATATGTTTCGATCATACCTGAAACCATTTCCCTGTTTATATCAAGACTGCTATTTACATCGACTGTATGATCATAAAGGTCACGTATAAAGTTTTTGTTTTTTTCTTCAATCAGGGGCGATTCGATGCTGTATAAATTATTGGCAATGTCCCTTACAGGCCTTATATTTCTGTTTAGCCTTAACAACTCTCTTTTAACTTTATACATCTGTTTTAGGGTTTCCTGGGTGGGTGAATCCATGAGCTGTTCTTCAAGATTATTTACTTCACTGTTAATTTTATCAAGAATGACAAAATAGTTGTCTACCAGTACATCCAGCAAAGCATATGTAAGGTAATCAGTTCCCCTGTTTCTAAGTCTTGATTTAGGGTCTTTTATTCTTTCACGTACAGGTAAAAATATGTCACCCACTCTTTCCTGGAAAGTAATAACAAACTTATCTCCCAAGATAAAACTTATATGTTCAAAGACCATGGTTGTTGTATCCTGGGTATAGTAAATCATCTTGGTAGTTATAAAAATATAATCCTCATACTCTTCAAATTTTGGATGCTGCATGGTGTTTGCAATATCTTCGAGAACAAGGTTGCTGATATTAAAATCTTTTCCAATCCTGGCAATTGCTTCAGTATCGTGAAGCCCATCGATATTGATCCAGGACAAAGTGTCATGATTTTTATAATTTATACATTCTTCTATACTGGAAAGCTCTTTCAACTCAATTGTTTGGGGATTAAAATCCAGTACTCGTACTCTTATCTGATCGAGCTTTTGTTCTCCAATATGAACTATCTCACCTGGCCTCATACCCAGTTTAACAGAGGGGTCATATTTAAAATCTGTCAATTATCTATTCCTCATCAACTTTTTTAACTTCCTTCTCCAATTCAACTGTTAAGTTGTTCTTAAACCAGACATCATTCTGTGGGAAAGGTATTGTTATGCCTTCTTCTTTCAGTTTATACCAGACGTTTATATTAATTTCGCTTACAAGGCCGCTTAATTTCCAAAGGAATTTAATATCTACCCAGCAAAGCAGGTTGAACATCAAAGCGCTATCACCCATCTCGGTAAACCATACGTCAGGTTTTGGATCAACCAGTATCTGGGTATTTTCATTTGCTACTTTAAGTAATATTTCTTTCACTATTATTGGATCAGAAGAATAAGAAACACCATATGGAATTCTTACTCTTATTTTTGAATCAGTAAGAGAGTAATTTACAAATTGGTTTGAAAGAAACTGGGAGTTAGGGACTACTATTTCAATACCATCAACTGTTAGTACTACGGTATTAAGAATATCAATGGTCTGTATTTTACCGTAAATAGTTTCAAGCTTGTTGCCGATTGCCCTGCCGGAATTTCCTTCAATCTCTACAATATCACCTATTTTTAATTTCCTGGAAGTTAAAAGAATGAAACCACTGAAATAGTTATTTAAAATCCCCTGAAGCCCAATGCCTGCTCCGATACCAAGCGCGCCGGCAATTGGAACAAAAATTTTCCAGTTAACCCCGAGACCAACAAAAAATAATAATACTAAAAGCAGATATCCTAAATTTGTGAAGACAGATTTAAATGAACCCGCTGTATCTTCATTAAACTTTCTGATTGTATGTATATAGATAATATTTCTAAATATTATTAACAAGTTATATAATATATAGACTGTAAGAAGGGAAACAAAAAAAGAATGCACTGTGATCTTTAGTAAATTATTATTTACAATTGGCAGTGATCTTAAGTAATCAAGAACAACATTGAAATTAAAGAATAGGATAGAAATACATCCGATTAAAACCAGGCCGGTTAATACCAGTAAAATTTTAATCCTATAATCTAATTGTATGCCTTCTCTATATTCAAAAAAAGATTTAGATTTTATGTAATTTGAGATAATTCTGCTTAGTAAATATAGGATTAAGATTGTTAGAAATATTAATATGAGTCCGAGAAACTCATCAGCAAAACCTGTAATCGTATTTAAAATTTCATTCATATAATTTGAAATAACCCATATCCAAACTAACAACACTAAATTAATAAAATAAAAATCATAATACGTATCTTTATTATAGTATTTATGTAGATTATAGATAGTTATTAATTACGGCAATATGAAAAAATCACCAGATAAATTAATTATAGGCAGCAAAGATAAAGTTGATTTCCCAAAACTTAAACTTTATAACATAGATGCCAAAATTGACACAGGTGCTTATACATCATCTATCCACTGCAACAATATAAAAATACAAAGAAAGGGTGAAAAAAAATACGTTTCATTCAATCTATTAGACCCTTCACACCCCGATTATGACCACAGGAAAATAAGCCTCCCGCTCCACAAGACCAAGAAAATAAAAAATTCATTTGGGCAATCCGAAAAGAGATTTATTGTAGTTACTGAAATTATTCTTTTTGATAAAAAATACGAAGTTGAGTTATCACTTTCAGACAGATCAAAAATGAAATACCCAATACTTCTAGGAAGAAAACTTTTAAAGAAAGGGTTCATTGTCGATATTTCAAGATCAAATATATCTTATCGAAGTAAAATGAGGAGAAAACATTGAAAATTGCCATTTTATCAAGAAATAGAAATCTCTATTCCACAAAAAGGCTTTACGAAGCGGCAAAAGATAGAGGACATGAAGCTGAAATTATAGATTTCTTAAAATGCTACATGGTCATTGAACAGGGGAATCCCGAAATCTGCGTAAATGGAGAAGTACTTATCGGCTTTGATGCTGTAATACCAAGAATTGGGGCCTCTAGGACATTTTATGGAACCGCCGTTGTGAGGCAGTTTGAGATGATGAATGTATTTTGCCTGAACGAATCCCAGGCCATCGTCAGATCAAGGGATAAATTAAGAAGTATGCAGCTTTTTACAAGATCACATTTAGGCATACCCACTACAGCATTTGCTTCCGACCCAACAGACATTAACCACCTTGTTGAAGAAGTAGGTGGAGCACCTCTAATCATAAAACTTATCCAGGGTACACAGGGCATTGGAGTTGTGCTGGCTGAAACAAAAAAGGCAGCTAAATCGGTTATTGAGGCTTTCTACGGAATACAGGCAAACATGCTCATACAGGAATTTGTAAAAGAAGCGAAGGGAGCTGATATAAGGGCTCTTGTAATAGGCGGAAAAGTAATTGCTGCAATGAAAAGACAGGGTCCTGAAGGCGAATTCCGCTCCAATATTCATAGAGGCGGGTCTGCAACACAAATCAAATTAAGTGCGGCAGAAAGGTCAACTGCAGTAAAAGCAGCGAAAGTCCTTGGCCTGAATGTAGCAGGTGTTGATTTACTGCAGTCGGATAAAGGTCCGGTAATTATGGAAGTTAATTCTTCCCCGGGACTGGAAGGAATTGAAAAATCTACAGAAATAGATGTTGCAGGCAAAATCATTGAATTTATTGAAAATAACGCACACAGAAAAAACCTGATTAAAGACCGGGTCAAAGTTTAATGTCAGAAGAATTCAGCATTAACGGTATTGAAATATTACCAGGGGAAAATGAAATTATTACTTTTAACATTTCAAAACTCCCATCAAACACATTAATTGAACTTCCGGTTTATGTATACAGGTCTAAAAAACCGGGGCCTGTTCTTCTTATTTCTGCCGGCATGCATGGCGACGAATTAAACGGGACTGAGATCCTTAGGCGTTTAAAAGTTGAAAACAGGATTAAACCTTCAAGGGGAACAGTAATTGTAATTCCAGTTATCAATATTTACGGTTTTCTTCTCAACTCAAGATACCTACCTGACGGGAAAGATCTTAACAGGTCATTCCCGGGCAGAAAAAACGGTTCACTGGCAGCGCGAATTGCCTATATTCTTATGAACGAAATAATACCACTTATAGATTATGGTATAGATTTTCACACAGGTGGTGCAAATAGAAACTACCCTCAAATCAGGTGTTTGACTGACGACGGTCTCAACCTTGAACTTGCAAAAGCATTTAATGCCCCATTAATTATTAACTCGGAATTAAGAGACGGGTCATTTAGGAAAGCAGCTTTTAATGTTGGTAAAAGGATACTTGTTTATGAAGGGGGTGAATCCCTTGCGTTTGACGAGTTTTCGGTAAGGGAAGGTATAAAAGGTGTTATCAGGGTCATGAATCATTTGGGAATGACAAAAAAATCTGTTAAAAAAAGTCGTAATATTATTATTTCAGACTCAATTTGGACCAGATCACCTAAATCCGGATTATTCAGGTCAAATGTTGAATATGGTGACAAAGTCAATCCTCACCAGGAACTTGGAAGTGTTTCGGACCCTTTTGGTGAAGAAGAGCTGAAGATTAAATCAAAAGTAGATGGTTATATAATTGGCCTACGATCAAATCCCATAGTAAACAGGGGAGATGCTCTTTTCCATATTGGAGAAATTTAATCTGGTTTATGGGTTAGTTGAAAAAAACAGTTTTTAATTAGAGTTGAGTTATAAACTTATAATTTTTTTGCCAGCTCCTGCATGTCCTCATGAATATCGAGTTCATCAACTATTTCTTCGCCGATAAGAGACTCGATTATATCTTCCAGGGTAACGATCCCCATATATTCTTCTTTATTATTTTTTACACAAAATAGATGTCTTCTTGTGATTATGAAGCGTTTTAGTAGCTCATTCAGATACATATTATCCGGTACAAAATCAGGAGGTATCATGAGTTGCCTTAACGTCTTGTCACTGTCGCCACTTAATAAAGCCATTGATACATCGCTTCTTAATACTACGCCGACTATATGGTCATGGTCTCCCGCTCTATACACAGGGACCCTGCTGTAGTGCCAGTAATCCGAATTTAGGTTTATATCACCTACCGCTGTATTATCCGGCATCTCCAGTACCACTGATTTGGGAGTCATTATCTCCAAAATTTTTCTGTCATCCAATTTAAGTGCATTATTAACGATTTCAGCTTCTTCAGAAAGTATGCTCCCCCCCTGGTGTGATAATTCCGCAAGGCTCCTTAAGTCATCCTCTGTCGGGAAATTAAGGTGTGAGTTTTTACCCCAAAGCTTTGTAATAAAAACACTGATCTTCACAAACGGCCAAAATAATTTAATAAGTAATTCGATAACTCCCGACAGACGTAGGGCAAGTGTGTTAGCATAAGTAACCCCCAGGGATTTTGGGATAATTTCACTAAAAATCAGTACACCCCCGGTAAAAGCTCCCGAAAATAACCCAAGCCATGCATCTCCGTAATGTCTTGCAACAAGTGACCCGGCAATTGATGCACCAAGCACATTAACAGCAGTATTTAGAGTTAGTATTGCAGCAATTGGCTCATCTATCTTGTCCCTTAGGCGGGAAAGTCGTATAGCTCTTGGATCACCCTGGCTTTTTAATGATTCTATCCTGCTTCGGGGTATGGAATAAATAGCAGCTTCCATTAGTGAACAGAGGAATGAACCTATTAAGCTTACTGCTGTAATTATTATGATTACATACAATTATTATTTAGTTCCTCATAAATAATCTATTATTTATAACAACATCATATAATTACCTTTATTTTAGCCCTTTGAACAATAATATCTTTGAGACATTTCTTGATTATGATTTAATCAAAGTAGATGGGTAAAAAGAAAAGTGACTATTTGCAAGAAATATAAAATCTTATTTGAGTAGAATAATGTAATTTGTACCTATTAAGTAGTATAAGGGCAGGTATATTCAAATAATAATTAAAAGATAAGGTTAATCCGGGTTAAAACTTTATTTAATGTATTTGGGTTTGAACTAAATTCAAAATATATAAAAGTTATTTAGTTAAGTTTAAATAAATATGGCAAATTTCATTAATTCTAATCTTGTTAATTTAATTATATCTCTAGCAGTTTTACTCTCTATAATAATTTTTCTTAAATATTTAAAAAAAACAATTGATCACTTTCGTAAGGAAAAAGATATAAAACTTAGAAGAACAATTTATATAATTAAAATATCACGTTTATTATCATTCATACTTTTTCTTGTTTTTATGTCGGTTATCTGGGGGATTAATTACAGTGGTATATTTATCTTTGCAACAACTTTTTTTACTATAGTAGGTGTAGCTCTATTTGCATCATGGTCCATTCTTAGCAATATAACATCAAGCATAATTTTATTTACCTCTTGCCCATTTAAGATAGATGACAACGTCCAAATTCTTGACGGTGATAATACAATTGAAGGAAAAATTATAGATATGACACTTTTTAATGTTATTCTAGAAGATTCTGAAGACAATGTAATTAGTTATCCAAATAATATATTAATGCAAAAAACAGTAGTAAAGAAAAGTATATAATGAATAATATCGTTTTTATTAAGTTGTAATAACCATACAAAGAAAATTATTCTCAACCTAAAACTCAACAAACATTCCAATAAACCCAGCAACTTACAAAAAACAGCGAAGAGCAGCACATGCTAATGATTGGTTTCCCTTTTTTTAAATCTATTTAATCCCAGTGCAATCACAAACCGAAGATTAATTTTTTTTAAGAAGCATGCTCATCAGTTTCCAGCCGTCTTCAATAAAAGTATCAGAATCAGTTGCTGAATCTTCAGTATAGAGATTACTGTCGTTTTTAAGAGATTCATCAGATGAATCCAGGATTGCAAAAGGCACCGGGTCACTTGTGTGTGTCCTGATATCAATCGGGGTAGGGTGGTCTGACATTACAAGTATCCTGTAGTCTTTAAACTGTTTAATTTTTTCGAGTACCCTTCCTACAACCCTTTTATCAAAATCTTCCACTGCCTGTACTTTAAGCTCTGCTTTCCCGACGTGGCCCGTCTCATCAGTTGATTCGATATGGATCATGGTAAGGTCGCAGTTATTTAATGACTCAATTGCATAGTCCACTTTGCCTTCGTAGTTTGTATCGAGGTATCCGGTAGCACCGGGAACATCAATAACATCCATTTTTGCATAATGGCCGATACCCTTAACGAGATCCACTGCAGAAATAACTGAACCGGTTATTCCGTAAAGTTCTTCAAGGGTTGGCATTTTGGGGGCAGTGCCCTGGCCCCAGAGCCAGATGCTTGTGGCAGGGTTTTCACCTCTTTCGACCCTCTTTTTATTTACAGGATGGTCTTTGAGTATTTCACGTGATTTTATAATAAGTTCGTTTAGTTTATCGGAACCCTCACCTACGGGTATATGAGGGTCTATTACCTTCCCTGAAATATCATGAGGCGGTGTTGTTGCTACGTCTTTATTTCCGCCGGACCAAACCAAAAGATGACGGTAGCTTATGCCGGGGTGAAATATTAATCCGTCCTGGTCAAGTTCATTTTTTATTGCATCAATTAGTTCTTCTGCTTCCTCGGTTGAAATATGGCCGGCGCTATAGTCAGCCATTACTGTATTGCCATCTTCATCACCAAGAGTAACAAGGTTGCATCTAAGTGTAACATCGTTTGGTTCAAGCTCTACGCCGATACTCGCTGCTTCAAGCGGAGACCTCCCGGTGTAATAGACAGTTGGATCATATCCCAGTACAGCCAGGTTTCCTACATCACTTCCGGGGGGAAGTCCCTCGGGAATGGTTTTAGCCATACCAAATGTTTCTGCTCTTTTGGCAATAAAGTCCAGATTAGGAGTATCCGCTGCCTCAAGAGGGGTCTTATTACCAAGTTCCGGTAGTTTGTGATCGGGCATACCATCGCCCTGAAGGATTACGTATTTCATTACGGAATATGAGGTTAATTATTAATACGGAATAATCAATAGGATCAGATTAAATCTATTGCATATTTTTTGAGGTCTTCCAAAGAAAGGACCTCCAGGGCTGATTCATGGGTAGCCTGAAGATAGAGCTGGGGGGCTTTGCCGGCCTCAAGCGCTTCCTGCCACCTTAGTGCACAAAGGCACCACCTGTCTCCTCCCTTTAAACCGGGAAATTCGTATTCAGGTTTAGGTGTGGAGAGGTCATTGCCCCGGCTTTTTGAAAATTCAAGGAACTCTTCGGTTAGCTCTACGCAAACTACATGACGGCCGATGTCCTGCTCATTTGTGTTGCAGCAGCCGTCCCTGAAAAAACCGGTCAGAGGGTCGGAACTGCATTCAAGCAGTTCGCCTCCTAAAACATTCTTTGCCTTATTTTCTTTATCCATTGTTTGTTAGTTTAATAAGCTGCTTTTCAGCGTGATAGGAACTTCTGACAAGCGGCCCTGACTCAATATGAGGAATACCGATTACTTTTTCACCGTACTGTTTTAAAGATTCGAATTCTGTAGGATGATAAAACCTGGAAACAGGTATGTGGTCTAATGTAGGCTGGAGATACTGGCCAATTGTCACAATATCACAGTCCCTACGATTAAGATCGTTGAGCGTTTCAATTACCTCTTCATAAGATTCTCCGAGCCCAAGCATAATGCCGGTCTTGGTTAAAAGGCCGCTTTGCTTAGACCTTTCCAGCAGGTCAAGTGATCTGTTGTAGTCAGCCTGGGGCCTAACGTACCTTGTTTTTCCAGACTGCGTAATCTGGGGATGGTTATAGAGCCTTGGGACTGTTTCTATATTATGATTTAATATGTCCGGCCTTGCCTCAATGACTTCATCAATTGCATGATTTTCTCCCTTAAAATCAGGGATAAGGACTTCAAGTTTAATTTTCGGATTGACAATTCTTACTTTATTTATGGTTTCTGCGAATATACAGGCACTTTCATAGTTTTTGTCATCACGGTTGATAGATGTGATAACAAGGTGCTTTATGTGGGCATTGTTCTCAGAAAGTTTTTTTACGGCTTCTGCAACCCTTGCCGGTTCTTCCCAGTCAAGCTCTCCGCCCTTACCGGTCTTTACATGGCAAAAGCCGCAGCTTCTTGTACACGTATCGCCGAGGATCATAAAAGTAAGTGTGCCTGCGCCCCAGCATTCGCCGATATTGGGACACTTGGCTTCCGCACAGACAGTATTTAGATTTAGTTCCTTTACGAGGTTCTTAAGGTGGTTGTAGTTCTTGCCGCCGGGAATTTTTGCTTTGATCCAGGCGGGTTTTTGAATTGTTTTCATTTTTTAACCGGAAGGGCTGCTAAATCCTGATGAACCCGTACTGGTTGAGGTTTCAGGCTGCGTTTGCTGATTGTTAAATGCACTTCCTGACTGCATATTGGAAATCTCTTTTTCAAGTTCTTTAATTCTCTGGTTCTTGGATTTAACTTCACCTCTTTTCTTTGAAGAGCTGAAAATCCCGAGAAAAGCAGAGAGAATAACTCCAAATACAAAGGCAATACCTATAAGTGCATAATTTTTTACATAATATGCCGGGGTTTCATATACTTTAAGGTCAAGCTGGAATTTATACTGGTCGTTAAACATTTCCTGGTTCTGGAAAATAGCTAAAAATACAATCAGTATGAGCAATGCAACAATGATTAATTTTATATATTTCATATATCACCTCTTCTTATTTACGATCGTCACTTCTATATTATAAATAAAATATAGATGGATTAATGAATTATATCCACTATATAAAAAAGTCCAAAACTATTGGAAATAGGAAAATTGGAAATTCTATTGGTTAAACTCAGTTTTGTTGAAAGCAGTTCCTGAAGTGCTGATTTCTTTTCCGGGTAATGGACTAATTCCGGGTCACCTTCAATGCCGCCCTGTTTGGCTGCAAAAGCTATTGCATCATTCAGATTCCCAAGTTCGTCAACTAGGTTAAGGCCCTGTGCCTGCTCTCCGGAAAATACCCTTCCGTCTGCTATCGTGTTTACCTGCTCTTTGTTTAAATCCCTGGTAACCGCAACGGTAGATTTAAACTGGTCAAATACATTGTCTATAAGCTTCTGGAAATACTTTTTATCTTCTTCGTTCATAGTACGGAACGGGGAACCCACATCTTTGAACTTGCCGCTTTTAATTACTTCCACATCTACTTTTGCCCAGTCAAGAAGGTCTTTATAACTAAGGAACTGTGCTATCACTCCAATGCTTCCCGTGATAGTTCCGGGGTTTGCATAAATAGTGTCCGCAGCACAGGCTATATAATAACCTCCGGAAGCAGCGACTGCTCCCATGCTGGCTACTACGGGGAACTTCTCTTTAATATTTTCAAGTTCGGAATAAATTTCCTGGGATGGGCCAACTGCGCCGCCCGGTGAGTTGATGCGGACAACGATTGCTTTTACTGAGTTGTTTTTTCTGATCTTGTTTAGGCTTTCAAGGTACTTGTCCGAGTCAATTATTACATCCTGTATTGTTAATACGGCTACTTTGTCCTTGCTGCCAAAGCTGAACTTACTGCCCGAAGAACCGCTGCGGGTTCCTGCAGAATATGCAGTAAACAGAATTAACAGACCTAGGAATACAAAGAAAAATTTTTTCAAACTGCACGCCTCATTTTAGCTGTCCAGGGATTTCAGTTTTTCTCCAAGTATGTCTCCAAGCTTAGCTGAGCTGTCGCCCTGTGATGAAATAAAATCAGAGACAATTTCTTTTTCCTGTTTGGCAACAAGTCTTTTGGTACTTAGGTTCACCTGGCGTTTGTTTTTTTCAAAACTGATTACAAGCCCGGTAATTTCATCACCGACGTTGTATTTCTTTTCAGTTTCGCCTTCTTGCCCGAGTTCGGAGTTTCTGTAAAATCCTTCGACATCATTTTCAAGCTCTACTATCATGCCGTTCGGCCTTAGTTCTTTGACTTTGCCGGTTACGGTTGTTTCGCCCTGTTTGTATTTCTTGCGGGCCAGTTCCCATGGATCGTCAATTAGTTGTTTGATTCCAAGTGCAATTTTCTGGCTCTTAATATCAATATGAAGAAGCGAAACATCAATCTGCTCTCCGATCCTGGTAGATTCATAAGCTTCTACTGGATTTACTTTACCCAGCCATGATATGTTTTCGGGCCTTACAAGGCCAACAAGGTCTTCGGATACTTCTACAAAGAGGCCATGTTCATTTATATTTTTTATTGTCCCGGTGAGGACATCACCGATACTATTGTCATCCTTAAATATCTGCCACGGGCTTTTTTCTATCTGCCTCAAACTAAGGGACAGCTTTCTATCCTGGGGATTTGCTTCAATCACAACAACTTCAACAGGACTGTCAATTTCTACAAGTTCTTTTGGGTGTTTAAAATTTCTTGTCCAGGAAAGTTCACTGACATGAATAAGGCCTTCAACACCCGGTTCAAGTTCTACAAATACACCAAATTCTTTAGTTGAAACAACTTTTCCTGTTACTTTTGTGCCCTGGATATATTTTTCTTTAATATGTTCCCATGGATTTTCAGTAGTAAGCTTATGGCTTACGGTGATCCTGTTACCTTCATTTTCAATTTTAAGGATCTGTACCTTTACTTTTTCTTTTACGGCAAGGACGTCAGATGGGTGTTTGATTCTTCCCCATGAGATTTCTCCGATAGGTATAAAAGCAGTCAGACCGCCAATGTCGATGAAAGCACCTTTGTCGATCAGTCTGAAAACCTCTCCCTCTACAACATTTCCTTCCTCAAGGTCAGCAAGAGTTTCCTTTCTTTGTTCTTCTCTTATTCCTTCAAGAAGTTTTCTTCTGGAAATTACTATGCCGTTATTATCATTTTGGATAATTAATGCTTCGATTTCTTTACCAGATATATCTTCAGTACCAGGATGGAGGTCTACCTGGGATGCAGGTAAAAATGCACTTATGTTTGCATTAGTCCCTATATTGCAAAGATATCCGCCCTTGATCTTATTAACTGCTGTAGCCTGGATGGTCTGATTATCTGTGAAAGCTGTATTAATAAAGTCTCTTTCTTTGTATAGATCAGCTTTGGATTTGGACACCTGAGGCAGTCCTGAACCTGATTTTTCCATCAGGACTTCAACTTCCTGGCCTATTTCAGCACCAACTTCACCTTTTTTGTTCCTGAACTCTTCAATTGGGATAATGCCTTCGGATTTAAATCCAAAATCAACAAAAACTACATCTCTGTCTATCCTGACAACAGTACCGGTTACAAGACGTCCCTTTTGGTCTTCATCTGCTGTACCAAGGTTTTCATTTAACAGTTCTTCGAAACTTTTTTCTTCTGCATTTTGAATATTATTTTCTTCCATGATCGTCGTCGCCTTTATTGTATTGTGAATTTTTGAACCAACAGTAAGTTAAGCCTGAAGTATCAATTTTAATTTAGAATAAATAGTGGATTTCGTGGTCTGCTTAATAACGGGAATTAACATAGGGCAGATTATAAACTACCGTATTGTTTTTATGCAGCCTCCGTAGATTTAAGTATTTTAACCACAACCTCACTTGGGGTTAAGCTAGTTGTATCTATTATGACTGCATTCAGAGCCGGATGCAAGGGAGATTCTTTTCTTTCCATATCTTGTTTGTCCCTTGATTTAATTTCATTTAGTACCTCTTCAAATGTATGAACTTCTTCATTATTTTTCTCTTTTAGCTGTTTATATCTCCTTTTTGCCCTTTCTTCCGCGGTTGCATCAAGATAAAATTTGTGTTTAGCATTGGGGAATACATATGTACCCATATCTCTTCCTTCCACAACAATATTGCCCTTCAGGCCTATTTCACGCTGCAATTTTACTAGAAACTTCCTTACGGATTTAATCCTTGCAATATCTGAAGAAAGTTTTGATATTTCAGGTGTACGAATTTTGTCTGTAACATCGTTATTATTAAGAAATATATTCAAATTAGTATTATTATATTCAGTTTTTATTTCTGTCTCATTTAAAACGCTTTCGATTTCTGACTCATTTTCTATGTTTATATGCTTTTCACTCACTGCCAGGGCAATAGTACGGTACATTGCACCGGTATCGAGATAGGAATATCCAATCTTCTGAGCTACCAGTTTTGCAACCGTGCCTTTTCCTGACCCCGCGGGGCCGTCTATAGTTATAATTTTATCAGATTCAGGCATCATGCCCTCAATTTTGAAAGTGTATCAAAAAATTCGGGGTAAGAAATATTTACACATTCAGAATTATTTATAGTTGTCTCTCCCTCACACATTGTAGCTGTAATTGCAAGGGACATGGCTATTCTGTGGTCTCCCCAGCTGTCACAAATATTTCCCCTCAGCTGCCGGTTTCCATTTACAATCATGCCGTCCTCAAGCTCCTCAATATCGGCGTTTAGCTTTGAAAATTCAGTTACAACGGCCTTTATTCTGTCTGTTTCTTTTACCCTAAGCTCTTCTGCTTCGGTTATTACCGTACGTCCCTCGGCAAAACAGGCTGCGGCAGCAATTACAGGCAGTTCATCAATTGTGCGCGGAATATCTTCACCTTTAATTTCAATGCCTTTCAGATCGCTGCTTTTTACAACAATGTTTCCTACTTCTTCACCACATTCCAACCTTCTGTCCTCAATCTCGATTGACCCGCCCATTCTTCTAAGAATTTCCAGTACTCCGGTCCTGGCAGAATTTAAACCAACATTTTTTAGTATTATTTCAGATCCTTTATTTATTAATGCGGCAACTATAAAAAAGGCTGCAGATGATATATCGGAAGGAACGTTAAGCTCCGAAGGGTTTAATCTGTCAACTGCATTTACATATATTGATTTGTCGTCTGTTTTTAAAGGGGAGCCTAAATGGGCAAGCATTCTTTCTGTATGGTCCCTGGTTTTCTGTGGTTCAATTATTTCTGTTTCACCATCAGCAAAAAGGCCGGCAAGGATTATGGCTGATTTAACCTGGGCACTTGCTACGGGCAGTTCAAATCTAATTGCCTTAAGCTTTTGGCCAGTAATTGTGAGGGGCAGGTTCTCCCCGTTATTTTCCCCCGTGATATCCGCGCCCATCAGTAAAAGAGGGTCAACAACCCGCCGCATTGGGCGTTTTTTTAGGTACTTATCACCTGTTAGTTCCGAAATAAAATCCTGCCCGCTAAGAAGCCCCATCAGCAAACGGGCGGTTGTTCCTGAATTACCTGCATCAATCGTTTCAGAAGCCTTTTTGAGCCCGTAAAGACCAACGCCTTTTATCTCCAGTATCTCTGGGGACATATGAATTTCCACACCCATATTTCTGAATGCATTAAGCGTCGAGAGTGTGTCTTCACTTTTTAAAAAACCATGAACGGTTGACCTTCCGTCGGCAAGAGAGCCGAGTATAACAGAGCGGTGAGATATGGATTTATCCCCTGGAGCAGTAATTTCGCCCGCTAATGGGCCGGATATGCCTTTGATTGTTGTATTTGCCACGGAAAATTTAGATTACCATATCAGGATATGGTAACAATTTTTAATATTTCTAAACTATTATGCCCGGATCAGGGGGTGTATCAATCGGAGAGCCTTCCTCGGGGTTCATCTTTTTGGCCTTAGCTTCGATTAGTTGAAACAGAGTGTCTTTAAACCCGGGTTCGAATGAACAAACAGAAGGAATTACATAACCCAGCAGTGCAATCTGGAGGAAATATTCCGTGTTTGCAGCGAGATATTCTTCTTCATACTGGCCGCCGTATGCATTGGCAAGGTTAGTATAGATTTGCTGGCCAAGTTCAGGAGCAATTTCGGCAACACTTTTAGTTTTGCCCATAGACTGATTTGCAGCTACGCCCATATTAAAGGCCATTGTGACGGAAGTCATTAAATCTCCGGCACCGCCTTCCTGGGGCTGCTGCTCTTTATTGTCTGTTCCATTTTCGTCAGCCATCTAATTCCTCCGAAATAAATATTTGTTTAGTTTTTATAATTGTAATATAAATGTACATTAATAATATAGTAATCTGAAATTTCTAATTTAATTCCCCCGGAGATATTACATAATGCATAAACTGACACCAGAACTTCTTATATCACAACTTAAACTAAAACCCCTGGATATAGAAGGCGGATTCTACTACGAAACTTACAGAAGTGATGAGTTGATATCAAAAGACGGACTTCCCGAGAGATACGGTAAGGATAAGCATATTTCAACTGCTATTTATTTCCTGATAACTTCAAAAGATACCGGGATACTTCACAAGGTATTATCAGACGAGATATTCCATTTTTACCTGGGTGATCCGGTACAGATGCTTCTTTTGTATCCAAACGGCAACTCCAATATAGTTTTTTTAGGCAATAATATTCTTGCGGGACAGAGGATCCAGATGACTGTGCCAAATGGGGTCTGGCAGGGATGTTCCCTTTTAGAGGGCGGGGAATTTGCACTGATGGGTACAACCGTATCACCTGCATTTGATTTTGAAGATTTTGAACCCGGAAGCCGCAGCGAACTTGTACAGTTATTTCCCCAGCATAAAGACCTTATTGAGCATTTAACAAATGAGAGTTAGGAGTTTTTCACGTATTGATAAAAAGAACTACATGTGTATTCTTTCATCGAATCCAAATTCCGGAATAAATTATGCAGTTAGAAGATCTTATAAAAGAGCAGGAAACTAAAAATCATAAAGAGCTGAATGAGGCTCTGGTGATTGCCGAAAGGGAATGGGAAAAGATAAGAACGTCCCTCGAATTTTGCGGTGATATTGGCCCTTTTGATAAAGAAGACTTTATGGTTGGCATAATAGAAGAAGATGTTATTGTGAGGCAGCCCCTGAGCAGTCCCACTAAATCTGTTTCCGGTTATTCCCCTACATTTTATCCCATGTATTTCCTTAAAAATGTCCTTTTGATGGATGAAAAATTTGAGGATATGGGTTATAACACCCCGGAGGCAATGTATGTCTTTCTTGAGCTTGCTACAAAAGCGGTTTCAAGACTCGGGCTTACAGGCAATCTGGCAATGGGTTTCGGATCGGGTTATGCATACGTCAGAACAGGCTGGATAGCCGAAAAGGGATTAACAGAGGAAAGGGATTTCTTTTACAGCCATTTTTATAAAGGAAGGACAGTTGATTATAACTGGGAATTTTTCTGGAATTCCGTTAAGGAAAGAATGGAAACAATATTTAATAAGTTTAGTGAATGGAAGGAAAACCCTGAAACTTACAACAAAGAAACAAAGTCCTCTGCCAAAGTAATACCTATGATGGTCTAATAAAACTCCTCATCATCAAAATCAGGCGCAAGATTCTCAAAACTCGGTACTCCTACACTCTCAAGAAAGGCAAGCTTTACTGAGCCAACCGGCCCATTTCTTTGTTTGCCTATAATGAGTTCTGCTATACCGTCTTTTTCTTCAGGGTCTTTTTTGTATGCATCTGCCCTGTGAATAAACATTACTACATCAGCATCCTGTTCAATTGCTCCGCTTTCCCTAAGGTCAGCAAGCTGCGGGCGGCGGTCTGAGCGGGTTTCTGTCTGACGGCTAAGCTGAGAAATACCAATAACAGGAATGTACAGTTCTTTTGCCAGCGCCTTTAATGAGCCTGATATCTCGGCGATTTCCCGTTCTCGGTTTTCATTTCTGCCGTAACCTCTCATCAACTGTAAATAATCTACAATTAAAAGGTCAAGTCCGTGCTCCCTTTTCTGACGGCGGGCCTTGGCCCTTACCTCTATAACAGTCAGTGCGGGAGAGTCATCTATAAAAAGGTTTGATTTGCTGTACTGCTCTGCTGCCTCAACAAGTTTTTCGAGGTCATCATTTTTTATATACCCGCTTCTTATATTGGAAAAATTGACCTTTGACTTCATGGATAGAAGCCTGAGCATAAGCTGTTCCTTGGACATTTCAAGTGAAAACATGCCTACTATCATGCCCTTGTTGAGAACTGCATTGGAAGCGATATTAAGACAAAAGGACGTTTTCCCCAGCCCCGGCCTTGCTGCAATTATTATTAAATCCGAAGGCTGGAGCCCTGAGGTCATGGAATCAAGTTTCTCAAATCCTGTAGAAATGCCGGTAATAAGTTCTTTCTTGGAATGAAGGCTTTCAATAAGTTCCAGGGCCTGCTGGGAAAGTTCACGTGCGTTGGAAAAGCCTGGTTTGATTTTACTTTGTGCGATCTCAAGAATTGCTTTTTCTGCATGGTCAAGAAACTGTTCGGGGTCAACCTTGTCGTCATACCCTGTTTGTGCAATATCTGTTGCCGTGAGAACAATATTCCTGAGAATCGATTTGTCTTTAACAAGGCGGGCATAGTGAGAAACATTTACCGTGGAAGGAACAAGTTCGGTTAAATATGTCAGGTAAGCACTTCCGCCGGCTTCTTCGAGCAGGTTGCCTTTACTTTTTAAAAATTCATACAGAGTCAGTACATCAATAGGTTCACTTTTTTGCTCAAGGTCAATCATGGACTGGAATATTTTTCTGTGGGCGTCTTTATAAAAGTCGTCGGGTAGGAGTATTTCCAGTACTTCGTGGATCGAGCTGTTGTCAATCAGGACTGCACCCAATACCGCTTTTTCGGCTTCATCTGTCTGAGGAAGTGGCCTGCTTAGGTTTTCCATAGTTAGTTTTCCTTCGATAAAACCAGAATTAAATTACCTTAATTCTATAGGACAAGTTTAATCTTCAATCAGCACAATGCCAATGTCCATGACATTTGTCCCTGTAGGGCCTGACTTAATCAGGTCGTCCATTTTTTCAAAAAAAGCATAGGAATTATTATCCACAAGGTGGTCTCTTGCACTGCAGTTATACTGCCTTGCAAGAAGCCGTGTGTTGCCGTCACAGATAGCACCGGCAGCATCAGTCGGGCCGTCGATTCCATCTGTCCCTGAAAAAAGTCCAACTATATTTTCATGCCCGATAATTTCCATACAAAATGCCAGGGCTGTTTCAGTATTTCTGCCGCCCGTACCGTTACCTGTCACGTTAACTGTCGTCTCACCTCCGAAAATTATGCATGCAGGTTTTTCTACAGGGGTATTAAATCTTTCAATATCAAACGCAATACCTGCCACTACTTTTGCGACTTCTCTTGCAACGCCGTTTATCTGAGAAGACAGAAGCAGGGTGTTATATCCAAGCTCTTTTGCTTTCTTTTGTATTGCCATAAGTGATTTGTGGTTGTTGCCTACAATCAGGGTCTGAATTTTTTCATAGTTTAGTTCCCTTTCGCCTAGTAATTTAGGGATAATGCCCCTTCTTCCCTGTTCGAGGTGTACTACAACTTTAGGTGGTATTACATGTTCAATTTTAAGTGCTTCAATAACTCTCCATGCTTCCTCAAAGGTTGTGGAATCTTCCACTGTTGGCCCCGAGGCAATAACATCAAGCTTATCACCAACTACATCGGAAAGTATGAGGGTTATAATTTCGGCAGGGATTGCCTTTTTTAACAAACCGCCGCCTTTTATCTGTGACAATTTCTTTCTGACTGTATTAAGCCCCTGCGTATCTACGCCGGAACGGAGCAGTTTTTCGGTAACTTTGCGTTTATCTTCTATACTTAGCCCTTCTCTTGGCATAGCAAGTATTGAACTTCCACCGCCGGAAATTAAAAAGATGACAAGGTCATTCTCTCCTGCCTTATCAAGTATTGTAGAAATTTTTATTGCTGCCTGAAGGCTTTTATCGTCGGGCATTGGGTGGCTTGAAAGATAAAAATTAAGATTTTCAAAAGATATTTCAGGCCTGGAATTTGAAATAACTATTCCCTCGGTAATTTTGCTGCCAAGCAGTTCCTCTACCGAGCTTGCCATTAGGGGTGCAGCTTTGCCGAATGCTACAAGATAGATTGAGTCATATTTGTCGATATCGTATGACCTGGAGTCTACGGTCAGAGTGCTGCCATCAAGGGACACATGTTCAAGTACACAGCGTTTAGGATCAGCCGCCTCGAGAGCTTCTTTGAAAAGTTCAGTTGCAATCTTTCGCTGTTTTTCTGCTGACATATTATTTATTTAAATTCATTATTTTATGAGACTGTCAATTATGCTATCAACTTTTTCTTTTGTTAGGTTTTCATGCAGCGTATCATCCACAAGCATTGCAGGAGCAGTACCGCAGGACGCGAGGCATTCAGCTTCCATAAGAGTAATGGAGCCGTCTTCAGTTGTATCCCCAGTGTTGAGGTTAAGTTTTTTGCACAGGTGGTGTTCTATATGTTCGGCACCCTTAAGGGCACAGGAAAGAGTCCTGCAAACCCAAACAACATGCTTTCCCGCAGGTTCTGTAAAAAACATTGTGTAAAATGTTGCTACATTCTGGACCCCGGAAGGAGGCAGGTCAAGGATAGTAGCGACTTCTTCCATAGATTCGGGCGAAAGCCAGCCATAACTGTCCTGTACTACCCTGAGTACGGGTATAAGTGCCGACTGCTGAGTTTCATGTTTCGATATTATATCGTCAATCTTTTGTAACAATCCTGTTTCAAACGCCATTATTATTTTCTCACCTGAAAAATAAATTAGATAGTAAAATTAACATGCTTTAAATTTATCTTCAATAAATGTAAAAAAAATGTTCTAACTTGTTGTAATTTATATATTTTTTTCCATGTTAAGTTTGATGGATTATTTTGTTCGGTTAAAATTCCTAAAATGGCTAAGAAAAGAATTACCAGAGTATATACAAAGACAGGTGATAAAGGTGAAACTTCACTGGTTGACGGGAGCAGGGTAAGCAAATCTTCAAAACGAGTTGATACGTTCGGTGATGTGGATGAACTCAACTCTGTCCTGGGGATAGCTCTTCAGTATATTGATGACCCGGAAATTAGTGATGTTCTCAATTCCATACAGAATGATCTCTTTATTCTTGGCGGAGACCTGGCAACTCCGGATGATTTTGAAATTGAGATACCAAGAATTGACGGGGGTATGATTGAGAAGCTTGAAAAATTAATTGATAGTTATCATGAAGAAGTAGGTGACCTCAGGGAATTTATACTGCCGGCAGGCAAAGGTGCAAGCCCGTATGTCCACCTGGCAAGGACAGTATGCAGACGTGCGGAGAGAAAGATCGTAGATCTTTCAAACGAAGAAACGGTTAATGATTCTGCAATAATATTTCTCAACAGGCTTTCCGACCTTTTATTTGTTATGGCAAGGGTGGTAAATAAAAGGGCCGGTTTTGATGAAACATATGTAGATTTTAGTAAAAAATAATGAAAAAATTTAATTCCAACCTTACAAGCCCTTTAATAGAGGACTATATTCTGGAAAAGACCTTTGTTGAAGACAAACTTGTTGATGAAATGCACGTATATGCAGATTCTAACGAGGTGCCTATTATTGGCCCCCTTGTCGGTAAATACCTGTTCCAGATTGCCCATATTACAAAGGCTGAAAATATTTTTGAAATGGGATCGGGATTTGGCTATTCGGCCTACTGGTTTGCTAAAGCTTTTTCGGGCAATGGCAAAGTTGTCTGCACAGACTTCTCAATTGAACACAAAGAAGCAGCTGAAAATTTTTTTAGAAAAGCAGGTTTTGAAAACTACCTCGACTTTAAGTCCGGTAATTCGCTGGAAATTCTAAAAGAATCAAATGAAAAATACGATATTATCTTCATTGATATTGATAAGGAACAGTACCCGGATGTAATTGACTTAACTTATGACAAGTTAAACAGCAACGGTTTAATGATTGCCGACAATACGCTCTGGTACGGCAGGGTAATAGAAGAAGACGCACTTCCAAGCACTAAAGGAATAATGGAATTTAATGACATGTTGTCATCGGACACAAGGTTTATCACGACAATTATCCCGTTGAGGGACGGTATTACCTTAAGTTATAAAAAAGATTAATTATGTTAAAAAAACCACTTGTAATAAATAAAGAAGATTTAAAAGCCGAACTCAAATTTTATTTCGACAGGTCAAGAAATAATCTCAGGGAAAAACACAGGCGAAGAAGCAAAAAGCATAAGGCAAGCCTGGGGATTGAACTTTGCAGGGAGAGGTCCGAATTAAATGATGAAATAATTATCAGGGCACTATCCGAATTTGGCTTTAAAGACATTAAGGGGATTTCCATAATTGCACTAGGCGGATACGGGAGAAATGAACTATGTCCGTTCTCAGATATTGATCTTCTGATTCTCTATAGTGCTAAAAGTAAAAAATGGGCCAAAGAACTTACCGAGCACCTTCTGTATTTCCTATGGGATTTAAACCTTGAAATTGGGCATTCGGTAAGAACTATCGACGAGTGCCTGGAGTTGTCAAAAGATGATGATACTACAATACTGACTTCTCTTTTGGACTCCAGGCATATCTACGGGGATGAAAAACTTACTAAGAAACTTGAAAACAAACTCTACAATGAGCTTTTACCCGAATATTCTAATATTTTTATCGAGAAAAAGATTGCAGAAAGTAAGAACAGGGTAAGAAGATTTGGCGGGTCCGTGTACCTTCTGGAACCAAATATTAAAGAAGGTGAGGGAAGCCTCCGGGATATCCAGACTGCTTTGTGGGTAGCGCAGGCAAGATACAAAATCAAAAACTTCCGTGACCTTTTAAATATCGGTGTAATCAACAGCAAGGAACACAGGGTTATAGAAAAGTGCTACAACTTCCTGCTTGCTGTGAGGTCACAGCTTCACTACCTGGCAAAAAGACGTGAGGACAGGTTGAGCTTTGAATACCAGGAAAAGGTCGCAAGATTTTTTGGATACAGGGACGCCGAACTTCGGGCCGTTGAAAAATTTATGAGGGTCTACTATTTGCGGGCCAGGTTAACTAACCAGCAGTCAGAACGAATTATTGAGACATGTATTACCAAAACCCGGCCTTCATCGGAAAGCAGGAGGACAACCTATCTGGATAACGGGTTTACAATACAGGGAGGCTACCTTTCGGTAACCAGCCGAAACGTGTTTGTCGAAAACCCTGTAAACCTGATCAGGGCATTTGAGTATGCAAATATACACGATGTAAAAATGAGCCGGCACCTTACATGGCTGATATGGGAAAACTCGATCCATATAGATGACAAGGTCAGGAGAAACAGCGATTTTAATGCAATATTTTTAAGAATACTTAAGACTGCAAAAAACGTTTCGGAAATACTGTTTGAAATGAACGAACTCAGGCTGCTTGCACATTACATCCCGGAGTTCGGGAAAATAGTCTGTATGGTGCAGCACGATGCCTATCATGTCTACACTGTAGATGTCCATTCCATATTTATGGTCAGGGAAATAGAAAGATTGACCAACTATTTCTATGAAGATGAGTTTCCACTCCTGACAAAGCTTGCCGAGTCGGTGGAAAAGAGGCATGTACTTTACCTTGCGTGCCTGATTCATGATGCGGGTAAGGGAAGTGGCAAAGACCACTCGGAGAAAGGCGCCATAATGGCACCGGTTATAGCCGGGAGGATGGGACTTAATAAACAGGAGACAAAGCAGCTGGAGTTTCTCGTTAAACACCATCTTATAATGCCCCACTATTCACAGCGCAGGGACCTTCACGACATGAGTCTTATCGAAAGGTTCTCAGAGATGGTCAAAAGCCTCGAGACTTTGATTCTCCTTTTTCTTCTTACATTTGCGGATATAAGATCAGTCGGGCCGGATGTCTGGTCGAACTGGAAGGGAATGCTTTTGAGGGAACTTTACCTTAGAACCGCAAAGCACCTGGAGCTTGGCGAGTATACGAAAGAGTCTGTTGAAAAAAGAAAAGAGAGGGTAGTGGACAAGGTACTTAAAATAATAAAAAAGCAGGTGCCTGTTAAAAAAGTGCGTGAGATTCTTGAAACAATGCCCGATTCATATTTTTGGGGACATGCTCCTAAAGCTATTGCAAACCATATTAATTTTATTAATAAATCTGGTTCTGATTTTGCAATTGACCTGGTCCATCACCCAAAGGCTGAATATGATGAATTTATATTCTGGGGTAATGATGATAAAAAAATAATCTATAAAATATGTGGTGTTTTAACTGCCCACAATCTCAATATTCTTGGGGCAAGGATTGTAACCACAAATGACGGAAGGGTACTGGATGTCTTTTATGTAAATAAACTTGGTAAATCCACCTCTGAAGAAAAAGAATTGTGGGATAAAATTGATTCAGTTTTAAGCCAGGTTCACAGGGGCAAAGAAGATGTCGAACAGCTTGTAAATAAAAGAAAAAGCGGGGCTGCTTCCTATGAAAAGGTTATTCCCAAATATCCCCCGAGGATTGAAATAGACAATAACTCTTCAGACACTTCAACTGTAATTGATATTTACACCCATGACAGGGCAGGTCTTTTGTACGATGTTGCAAAGACCCTTGATAAGCTGAGGCTCAATATTAACTATGCCAAGATTGCAACCAAGGTAGACCAGGTTGTTGATGTGCTTTATGTATCAACGAGGGCAGGAAAGAAAATAACAGACGAAAAAAGAATCGAACGAATAAAAAATGCACTAATGGATGCAATTACCACCACTTAAATAATGAGTAACAAAAAACCGGATACTTCACATACAAAATTAAATACTGACTACCTCGTAATTGGAAGCGGGCTTGCCGGGCTTTATGCGGCCCACTATGCTTCAAAGTTTGGCAAGGTGCTGATAGTTACAAAATCCACAGTTAAGGAAAGTAATTCCTATTGGGCACAGGGTGGGATTGCTGCTGCACTTGATCCGGAAGACTCAGCAGTCTTTCATAGTGAGGATACGATTAATGCAGGAAGGGGCCTTTGTAACATTGAAGCAGTAGATGTGTTAGTTAAAGAAGGCAAGGAACGTATTCTGGACCTAATTGAACTTGGAATGGTTTTTGACTCTGATGAAGAAGGACTTAAGTTTGGCCTAGAAGGCGGGCATTCCAAAAGAAGAGTGCTTCATGCAGGAGGAAATTCCACGGGGCAGGGTATGGTGGAATTTCTTATTTCCTCTGTTGAAAAAAATTCCAATATTGAGGTGCTCGAACTCGCAAGTGTTACGGACCTGGTTTCTGACGGGAAGAGCTGCAGCGGGGCGTGGGCATACAACCAGGAAGAAAATGAATACATACTGATTAATGCAAAAGCTACCGTACTTGCTACGGGAGGGGCATCTGCATTATTTGAAAGGACGACCAACCCCGACGGTGCAACCGGGGAGGGGCTTGATCTTGCCTACAGGGCAGGCGCAGAGCTTATGGATATGGAATTTATACAGTTTCATCCTACGGCTTTTTACAGCGACAGCGGAGAAACTTTTTTAATTACCGAGGCGGTCAGGGGAGAAGGGGCACACCTTGTAAACAGGGAAGGCAAAAGGTTTATGAATAAATACCACGGCCTCGGGGAACTTGCTCCAAGAGATATAGTATCAAAATCAATATATGACGAACTAAAAGAGAGCGGGAGTAAATACGTATATCTCACGCTCAGCCATCTTGAAAGGCCATTTATTATAAAAAGATTTTCAAATATTTACGGACTTTGTATGAACCAGGGACTTGACCTTACATGCGACCTGATACCTGTTGCCCCGGCTGCTCACTATACAATTGGCGGAGTCCGGACGGGCTTAATGGGTGAAACAAACCTTTCGGGACTGTATGCATGCGGGGAAGTAACATGTACGGGGGTCCACGGAGCAAACAGGCTTGCAAGTAATTCCCTGCTTGAATGCATAGTGTTTGCCAAAAGGGTTATAGATGGTGCAAATAAATATTTTGAAACAAGTGCCGGGTTGAATATAGAACCGGGCCAGCCAGGTATTTTTAGTAATACAGATTCCAAAGACCAGGAAAGCTTTGATAATATTAAAAATGAAATTCAGAATTTAAATACACATGTGCTGGGTATTGTAAGAAATGGCGCTGATATTAAAGACTACATCTCAAAACTTGTATCAATTATTGAAGAAAGCAGAACCCTTTCGGGCTGGTTTGCATATAAAATACTTAGTATGGGTAATATGAGCAGGCTCATTGCCGAGTCTGCGCTTTACAGGGAAGAGTCCAGGGGTGCTCACCTGAGAAGTGATTTCCCTGAAGAGAAAGAAGATTTAAAGACCCATATTGTAAACCGACTGGGAATGGAACCATACCAGGTAAAACTCTGAATAGAATTTCTCAAGCGGGTCAGTATAATTAGGGGCCTCTAATGGCAAACAAAAATCTAAACTGGAAAGAAGTTGAGAAGCTTTTAAATCTGGCATTTGAGGAAGACATTGGATCCGGAGATGTTACTACCGAATCCATATTTCCCGAGGATGATATTTGCCGTGCAGTTATTAAATGCAAGGAAGACGGAATTCTTGCAGGCCTGCCTGTAGCCAGGGCCGTTTTTGAAAAGATTGGCAGTCTGTCCGGCTGGAAAGAGCTTAAAAATGACGGAGAGAGTATTTCATCGGGGGATTTGATTGTAGAGATTGAAGGTACATCAAGGCAGGTCCTTACGGGTGAACGCCTGGCCCTGAATATTATGCAGAGGCTTAGCGGGATTGCCACCTATACATCAAAATTTGTAAAAGTAGTTGAGGGCCTTGAAGTTAAGATAGTCGACACGAGGAAGACTATTCCTGGTTTCAGGACACTTAGTAAATACGCGGTAGAAGTCGGCGGCGGGCATAATCACAGGATGGGACTCTATGACGGCGTACTGATAAAAGACAACCATATTAAACAGGCCGGGAGTATAAAAAATGCTGTCGACTTAGTAGAGAAAAAAGCCGGTTCAGAATTTAAAATTGAAGTGGAAACAACCAACCTTGAGCAGGTTGAAGCAGCACTCCAGGCAGGTGCTGATATTATAATGCTTGATAACATGAGTGATGAAATGATGAAGCAGGCTGTTAATTTAATTGGAAATAAAGCCTTGATTGAAGCCTCCGGAGGTATTAATTTACAAAGAGTAAGGCAGGTAGCGGAAATAGGTGTGGATATCATATCTATTGGTGCCCTTACACACTCGGCAATGGCTTTAGACCTAAGCCTTGATATGCTATAGTTTTAGATATAAACAGGTGAGAATTATGAGTAACCTCAACGGGGTTATAGAAGAAATAAATAGATTAAGAAAAGAGAAGAATGCTGTGATTTTAGCTCACAACTATCAGCTCCCTGATGTGCAGGATATAGCTGATTACGTGGGTGATTCACTCGGGCTCTCCCAGCAGGCTGCAAAAACTGAAGCAGATATAATTGTGTTTTGCGGTGTACACTTTATGGCCGAGACCGCTTCTATTATTTCACCTGATAAGAAGGTGCTGATTCCGGACCATGATGCAGGCTGTTCACTTGCTGATACGATTAACCTCGAAAAGTTAAAGGAATGGAAAGAAGAGCATCCTGAGGCCGTAGTGGTTTCTTATGTAAATACATCAGCCAATGTGAAATCCGAGACAGATTACTGCGTTACTTCTTCCAATGCAGTACAGGTTGTAAAGGCAATCCCGGCGGATAAAAAAATACTTTTTTTACCCGATATGTTTCTTGGAGCTTATGTAAAAAAAGTAACGGGCAGGGATATGGAAATCTGGCCCGGTGAGTGCCATGTGCATGCAGGTATTAAAGTCAAAGATATAAAGGCAATGAAAAAAGAACACCCGAAAGCTGATATGATTGTTCACCCCGAATGCGGCTGTACAACTACTTATCTTTACCAGAGTGTTGAAAATGGAAACCTTCCGGATGACATAAAATTCCTCTCAACCGGCGGGATGATAAAACATGCTATCGAATCCGAAGCTGATGAGTTTATAGTTGCCACAGAGACAGGAATCCTTCACAGGATGAAAAAGGACAACCCTGATAAGACCTTCATACCGGCAAATGAAAACGCCGTATGTGAATACATGAAGATGATAACAATAGAAAAAGTATTAAAGTCACTTCAGGAAGAAGTATTTGAAGTAAAAGTACCAACCGGGATTGCAGTTAAGGCTAAAAAGTCAATCGACAGAATGCTTGAGATTTCTCCAATTTAAAATCCGGCGGCTAAACTTCCAGCCCTTCTCGGATCAGAAAATCCGTAATAATAATTTCCGACTTTGGTGATGCTATGTGCACTTCCAAGGCTTTTTGTCTCTTTTACACTATGACCCATCTTTGTTAGTTTTTCTTTTGTGCCTGTTGGGATTTCTTTTTCCACGAATACCATGTCAGGGAGCCACTGGTTGTGAAACCGGGGAGAAGTAGTAGCTTCGGCAATATCCATCTTGTAATCAATAGTGTTGGTAATTATCTGGAGCACCGTTGTTATAATTCTGCTGCCGCCCGGGCTTCCTGTTACAAGAAAAGGGTTTCCGTCTTTTAAAACAATGGTAGGCGTCATAGAGCTAAGCATCCTTTTTTCGGGTTCGATAGCATTATATTCATTTCCAATAAGGCCATAGGCATTTGGCGTTCCGGGTTTGGCAGAGAAATCATCCATTTCGTTATTCAAAAGTATTCCTGTTCCGGGTACTGAAATCCCCGTGCCGTAGGGAAAGTTAAGTGTATAAGTGTTTGAGACGGCATTGCCATATTTATCAATTACAGAAAAATGGGTTGTATCAAAGCTCTCGTATGGATTACCGGGTGATACTTCAATGCTTGGAGTTGTTTTTTGTTTGTTAATATTTTTTGATAGTTTTTTAGAATATTTTTTTGATGTTAATTCATCGACAGGGACTTTAACAAAATCCGGGTCACCAAGATATTTTGAGCGGTCTGCATATGCGAGTTTCATGGTTTCTGCCATAATGTGAACAGGCTGCGGGGAGTTTTGCGGGTATTTGTAAAGGTCAAAATTCTCAAGAATATTCAGGATCTGTATCAGATGAACACCACCAGAACTTGGGGGCGGCATAGAAACTATATCAAAGCCCCTGTAATTGCCGGTTACAGGTTCTCTTATAACAGCTTCATAAGAAGAGAGGTCTTCTTTTGTGATAAGCCCACCTTCTTTTTTCATGAACCTGGTTATTTTCTTAGCAACTTTTCCTTTATAAAAACCGTTACGTCCTTTTTTTGATATCTGCTTAAGGGCACGGGCAAGGTCTTTTTGTACCAGCAGGTCTCCCACCGGGGGTGGCTTGCCATTACTACTGAAAAATACTTTTTTACTTTCTTTAGATTTTAAAAGCCCTTTTTCAAAATAAAGGAGTGAGTCCATTAGTTCCGGGGTCACTGGGAAACCATTTTTGGCAAGTTCAATAGCCGGTTTTAGGGCCCGCTTAAGGGAAATAGTCCCGTAGTTTTCTAGGGCAAGGACCAGCCCGGCAACTGTACCGGGTACGCCTACGGAAAGAATACTGTTCCGGGCCTTATCATTATCAACATTGCCGTCTTTATCCAGGAACATGTCCCTTGTGGCGGCTTTAGGGGCTTTTTCCCTGTAATCAACAGCAATGTTTTTATTTCCTTCATTCATGTGGATAATCATGAACCCGCCGCCGCCGATATTTCCGGCACGGGGAAAAGTAACGGCAAGAGTGAATCCGACTGTTACGGCCGCATCTACGGCGTTTCCACCTTCCTTCAGGACTTCCACTCCCGCAAGGGTAGCGTATTTTTCGGCACTCACTACCATGCCCTTTTGTGATTTAACAGCTTGGGGGATTTCTTTTGATTCAAGCGGGTTTAGGAAAATTAAAAATAAAATTAAGCTTAAATAAAAATATTTTGAGTTCATAGGTATATAAATTATAACCAAATTTATTTTTGTCCGGAGTATATATTCAGGCTATTTTTGTATTTGATGATTTATAGACACAGATATTTGTTTTAATATACTATTTGTCTAAATTTAACAATAATCAGAGAACCTTGTTATGACCACAATATACGGAATAAAAAACTGCGATACGATGAAAAAAGCATTCAACTGGCTGGATGAAAAGGGTGTTGAATATAATTTTCATGATTATAAAAAAAATGGAGTAGATGAAAAAATTCTTAAAAAGGCTATAAAAGAGTTCAGCTGGGAACAGGTACTCAATCGTAAGGGAATGACCTGGCGAAAACTCCCTAAAGATATTCAATCTAACATGGATGAAAAAAAGGCAATAGATATTGCGTTAGAAAATCCATCTATAATTAAAAGACCGCTTTTAATCCACAAAAACAAAATAGTATTAGGCTTTAATCCGGAAACATATGAAAATATGTTTTTATAGTTCTTTTGTATTACTGGAAGCAGATAATTAATAAATTTTACCACGAGGCGATATCGGCCAGGGCAAGTATTCTTTTTGGTTTAAGTATTACAACCACTTCATCGGGGCCGGAATTTCGTTTGCCGTAGGCCTCGGCGTTTTCATCGCCCATGTATTTCCTGGCAATATCCGTTGACCATTTAAGGCTGTTTTCCGTACCGGTTAAAAAAGTCACCGTACCGTCGATTTTGGCGAACGAATACAGTCCGGTCTCTTCGTCAACCGATAAACATAAACGCGGGTCTCTTTCCATGTTTTTGTATTTTACTGACTCGATTCCCGTGCAAAAAACTATGTTTTCACCATCCGTAAGAAACCATACGGGTATGACGTGGGGGCTGCCATCTTTATTTACAGTTGCAAGTTTTCCTGTCCTTGTACCTTCACATATAAACTCAAAGCATTCTTCAATTGTCATTTTTTTCATTTATGTTTCCTGAAAATATATGTTTTGAGTATATAGGAAAACGGTTGGATGCAAAAAGACAAAAAAATCCTGGATTCCCATTTTTATGGGAATAACAAAGAAATTTTTATCAAATATTAATGTGCCCTCATCTTAATCTTCCCCCGCAGAATTGCAGGGGAAGAAATAAAATATTATGTGTAAAAAAACTATTCTGGCCCTTCTTCGTCAATCTGGAAAAGTGCACCGAGGTTAATGCTTCCGTGCTCATCCGGGTCCTGCGGGTTATTTGTACCCGGGTTGCCTTCATTCAGGTTAGACGCCGTATCATCTGGGGGAAAAAGTATTAGTGTTTGTAGATAATCCAGTACTTCCCTTTTTCGTTCACCGTTTAGCCTGCTGAACCTTCGTTTGGATCTTTGTGCTTCACCGCCGTGCCTGAGTATGACTTCTTCGAGGTTTATGCTCCTGCCGTCATGGCCGTATGGTGCTGTTGAACCCACACCCCAAAGCGGTTCTGTTACAAACTCAGTGATCAAAGTACCGTCGTACTGACGTTCGTGAAAAGCCGGGCCAAGATCGTGCCTTTTGAAATCAGAGAATACATTTTCAACAACAAATGAATTACCCTGCGGAACGAGCTTTGGATATTCTTCACCGTCTTCTTCGATGTTAAAGAGTGTTGTTGCGGTTGCATATAGCCTGTTTATTATGCCTTTTTGCCTGTTAAATTCTGTTTCCACATCGGCGACCCTTCTGTCTGTCTCAATTTCAAGGTCCTGCACATGACAACCTGTACAGCCAATTTCCCGCATTGTCCTGAGTCCCCTGTTGGTACGTCTGTTTGTCTTGCCGGTACCTGGTTTGAAATAGTTAAGTAAATAAAATTCTACGTGGTCCACAATTGCAGGGTCTATCTCATTTACAACGCCGTCATTGTCACCATCTTCACTGGTACTGCAAACTGGCGGGCGTTCGAAAAAGTCGAGCACAGGATCAAACTCCATCCCGGACGGTGAAACCATTGCCTGCGGGTTATCAGGGTCTGTGACGGCGCAAAGAATGGGGTCAGGTGATTCCAAACCCATCTCGGCCTTTAAAGCACCGATGATGAATTCCCTGATTGATGTTGTTTCCCCGTGATGAAAAAAAGGTTTTATTCTAAGGTCAGGGTCTACACCTTCTATATCGGTTGCATCAATTGTACCGTCGGGTTTAGCTGTTATTTTCCCAAATTCCACTCCCTTGGCGATAAGAAGTAATTTTACAGTTCTGCCTGAATTTACTGCCTGCTGTATTGCTTCTTCTCTGGTTTCACGAAGTTCTCTTGTCATTTCATCGGCAAGCATTTCAACAAGTCCGAGTCCAAATAAATGAGGAGCATCGCGGCTGTCAGGCCTTGTTGCAACATCCCCGCCAAATCCGGCGGAGCCTCTTGGACGACCATGGCAGCCGGCGCAGCTGTCCGACAGGCCGGCACCCAGCTTTGGATCATCCTGTATATTACCGGATGAGTCGCCGCTAACCCTTGGGCCCTGTCCCTGGTCTTCTGTAAATTTTCTCTGGAAGATTTGCCTTCCCCGGCGAATGGACCTTGCGGGGTCACGGTTGATAAGATAAATAGATGATCCCGGAGTGAGTTCATCACCCTGGCCGGTTCCGACCTGCTCTTCGAGTGATTTTCCAATTTGTCCTCCCGGTACTGTGGGAGTGGTCTGCGTAACATCGGTTAGCTGCGAGTAACCAATGCCTGTAAGAAATAAAAACGTGAAAATAAAGAAAGATATTACACTGCTGTATAAAGCGGAGTATTTCATGTCCCTAACCTCCAACGAGTTATTTACTTCTCCCCCGCCCAATTTAAAGGGTAGCTTGGTTAGTCCATGATTATCAATAACCTGATATGGTTAAAAAGCCTGTACTTAATGGTTATTCAGGTGGTTTTGATGAGTGGATTTAAAAAGAAAGGCCGTGCTTATAGCGTTTGGACATCCTGATACGCTGCTGGCAAATATGAATTTTGCTGTTTATATATGTTTTCTCAGAACTCCTTTCGGCTGTCTTAAGGCCTCTTTTGAAGTAGGAGAGTGCAGTTTCATATTTGTGAATCTGAAGATAAAGGTTTCCAAGTGTTACGCCGTAAAGGGTAATGTTTTCAATTGATTGCTTGTCTTTAATTCTTTTTATTGCTTCAATGGCTGATTTGGGGCCTTCAGTCTTGGAGAGTGCAAAAGCCATTTCAAGTTCGGTTTTTGGACAGTCCTGTAAATTCAGATAGTTCTGATAAAGTGAAACAATCTGGTCCCAGTTTGTTGAACCATAATCAGGAGATGTGGCATGTATGGCTTCAACCCCGGCCATTAAGTGGATCTTGCTCACATTTTTACCTGATGCAGATTTATACAAATAGTCTATGCCTTTTACAATCATTTCCCTGTCCCACAGTTCCCTTTCCTGTTCCAGGAGTTTTAGGACATTGCCGTTTTTATCCACAATTGACCTGAGCCTTGATCCGCAAAGAAGCATATAGGAAAGATAGGCCCTTGTTTCAGGGATATTAGTAACCGGGTTTTTGGCGAGCACTTCACAAAGATTAATTGCTGTATTGCAAAGGTCAGGGCTGACCCTGATCCTGTCGTCAGGATGGTTATAACCAAGTTCGAATATGTAATTAAGTAGTTCAAGTAATTTTACAGTGCGTTCCCTGAGGACATATTTGCCGGGGATTGCAAAAGGTATTTTCTTTTCTACAATCTGTTCTTTTGCAGATTCGAGTGAATTTATAATTACAGTTTCGTTTTTGGAAAGCATCCTTGCAATATAGGAGGATGAATAACCCCCTAATATTTTGAGAATTAATGAGGCGTTTATGTACTGTTCGTTTGATGGATGACTGCATGCAAACAGCATTATGATTTTGTTTAAAACAACTTCGTCTTTATTGGGGTATTCAAGATTTACAACTTGTTCTTTGTCCGGAGTTTCTGATGGATACAGATGATTAAAGATTTTATGGCAAAAAAGCTCACTTGTATTGTCAGTAATAAACTGCCAGATAAAATCTTTAGGATCCATTGGTAATGATTCTGCAGACCACTTTGTCCTGGCCTCGTTGTATCCGTTTGTAACGATCGATTCGACCGTTGTAATAGACTCGGGACCAAGGCGGTTCGTAAGTGTGGAGGTAATCATACCAAAATCCTTCTGGATGAGATCCTCAATTTTTTTATTAACTTCAGGAATATTTTTATGTAATGTCATTGTCAGAACCGGGAACTATAACACAATAATCACGATTTGAAACAAGGGAAGGGGTTATTTTAAGGATTTTTTATTTAGCCTCGAAATAACATACGGCAAATTTATTGCCGGGATCAGACCATACATTATTTAAACTGTAAAAGGGCTCAATCATGTCTTTAAACTCTTCTATGCTGTATTTATAGGAATTCTCTGTATGTATTGTTTCATCTTTCTTAAATGTAATAGAGGTTCCGTTGAGCCTTACTGACTGCTCTTCAAGGCTCTGAAGGTGCATTTCAACCCTGCCGTGCTCTTCATTATAAAAGGCAATATGTTTCCATTTGTTAATTTCAAAATTTGTGCCAAATGTACTGTTCATGTTTTTTAAAATATTGAGATTAAATTCAGCTGTAACGCCTTTGCCGTCATTATAAGCCTTTTCAAGTATTTCAGACTCTTTTTTAAGGTCAATCCCTATTAAAAGACCGCTTTTTGGCCCGCATAGCTCGGAAATATTTTTCAGGAATTTACGCGCCTGATCCTTAGTAAAGTTGCCAATTGTTGAACCCGGGTAATAGGCAACCAGCCTGGAGAAAGGCATTTCAAAATCCGGAATAGTAAACGGCCTGGTATAATCGGCTACAATCGGAATAATTTTTAAATTTTCATATTCTTGGCCGAGTTTTTTTGCGGACTGTAATAAAAATTCTCTTGATATATCCACCGGAATATAGGCTGCAACTCTCTTAAAGTTATCAAGAAGTATCCTGATTTTCCTGCTGCTTCCGCTTCCAAGTTCCAGTATCAGGGCTTCTTCGCCGACAGTGTCTGATATATTTTCGATATTATTATTGAGGATGGAAATCTCGGACCTTGTTAAATAATATTCTTCCAGCTCCGAGATCTGTTCAAACAAGATTGATCCCTGTTCATCATAGAAGAATTTACAAGAAAGTTCTTTTTGTGATTTACTCAGTGACTGAATTATCTCGTTAAGTACCCCTTCCGAGCTGTCAGGTTTTATTATATCTTCAGTATTATTTTGCATCTTTAGCTAATCTAAGTCCCATAAACTGCCAGCGTGAGTCGGGCGGGAAAAAGTTTCTGTAACTGTTTCTTATGTGTGATTTTGATGTCGCACATGATCCTCCTCTCAGTATAATCTGGTTACACATAAATTTACCATTATATTCACCGAGTGCACCCGGAGGCGGATTATATCCGGGATATGGTGAGTATGGACTCCTTGTCCATTCCCAGACATCGCCGTACATTTGCTGGATTGTTCCATTGTTATTTGTTGCGGCTACGGGGTGAAAGTTGCCGTTATCAACAAAGTTGCCCTCTATTTTCTGGCCTTTTGTTGCTATCTCCCATTCATATTCACCTGGAAGCCTTCCTCCTGCCCATCTTGCAAATGCTTCTGCTTCATAAAAACTCAGGTGGCAAACCGGCTGATTCAGATCAATTTTCTTAAGGCCTCCCAAAGTAAATAGGTCCCACCTGTTTCCATTTCTTATCCAGTAAAGCGGGGCTTCCCAATTATTTAAAGTGACAGTGTTCCAGCCGTCTGAAAGCCATAGTTCAGCTTTTGAATACGCACCGTCATTAATAAAATCCATGTATTCCCCGTTTGTAACCAGCCTTGAAGCAAGAGAAAAAGGCTCTACATAGGTTTTGTGCAGGGGAAACTCATTGTCATAGCCAAAATTATCCCCTTCATTGCCTATGGTGTGGATGCCGCCTTCAAACTCGACCCATTTGTGGCCGGAAACCCCTTTTCCTTTTTTAATATCAGCTGAATTCTTATAAGTTGGAAACAGCGGATTTTCAGATAGAACGTGCTTTATATCTGTAACAATCAGTTCCTGGTGCTGCTGTTCGTGATGGATGCCAATTTCGATAACTTCTGCGATTTTACTGAACTTTTTATCATTAAGTGTTTTAAAAAGTTTCAGCATGTTCTTATCTACGTATTCACGGTATTCATACACTTCATCAACTGTAGGCCGTGAAATCAGCCCCCTTTTCGGGCGGCTATGCCTATCGCCAACCTGCACATAATAAGAGTTAAAGAGGAAATTGTACTGAGGGTGAAGAGACCTGTATTTACTTATAGTTTTAGACAAGACAAATGCTTCGAAAAACCAGCTGGTATGGGCAAGATGCCATTTTGTAGGGCTGACATCGGGCATGGACTGGACTACATAGTCTTCCTTTGAAAGCGGTTTTGCAAGTTTGTGAGAAAACGACCTTACTTTCTTATAAGATTTTAAAAGACTGTTTCTGTCGAGTTGTTTATTTCTTTGAGTTTCCACATCTTTCATAAAACAAATCCCCTGTAGTAACGATAATAATATGTACAAAAACAGTAATTTAGATCAAATAAATATTATTAAGTTTCTATATTAATTACGTATAAGGTTAAGAAATTGGAAGTTAAAAATCAATAAGGAATTGAATAATCAGTAAAAAATTAATAAAAGTTAGGTTAAATGGCCCTCCCGAAGAAGGGCCTTTTATTTTTTATTCTGCGGCTTGTTCGTTGGTGCTTTCTCCGGCCAACTGCCTGTCGAGCATAAGCAGGGCAGCACTGTTGTCGCCTGCAAGTTTTATGTTCTCTACCATATCACTTGCACTTTTTTCTTCTTCTACCTGCTCCTGGATAAACCACTGCAGTTCAACTGCTGTTGCATGGTCGTTTTCAGACTGGGCAAGTTCGTAAAGCCTATTTATCATACCACTTACTTCTTTTTCATGCTCAAGTACCTGGCTGAACATTTCGAGTAATGAACCAAATTCGGAAGGCGGCTGTCCAATTGTGTCCAGCACAACCCTGCCGTCACGGTCAAGCATATAATCAAAAAATCTCATTGCATGTGTAAGTTCTTCTTCACTTTGTCTTCTCAGCCAGCCGGCAAAACCGGCGAAATTGATAGATTCACAATAAGCAGCCATAGAGAGATAGAGATAGGAAGAGTAATATTCATTTTTAATCTGCGCATTGATTGCGGTCTGAAGATCCTGAGATAACATTATGTTCTCCTTTTATTTATTCGGGAATATTCCCCAATTTTTTACAATATAAAATTAGCAGAAACAATTACCAAATGCAAATAATTACCATTTACATTGCTGTTTATTAATAATGATCATTAACAATCATTTTGAATCTAAATTTATTAAAAATAAACAAAAAATCTATATTGAATAAAAATTTATTTAAATCAAAGGGTTAAGACAATAATGAATTATATAAAATCATCTATTGAAATTGTTGGGGTACGCATTATATAAAGATAATGTATAATTATGTTACATTTT
>JAJCZQ010000026.1 GCA_029262335.1 Deltaproteobacteria bacterium | reverse complement strand
AAGAAAAATGACCTTGCATGTGTTGCCTGTCATACTCCACTTAAAAATGATGACTTTCTTTTTAGTTTTGACGATTTGAAAAGTTATGCAAGGCCTGAACTGGCAAGATAAAGTAAATCATTTACCACTTTTCACCAAAAGGCCTTAGGTCGAGTTCAAAAGTCCAGGCAGACTTTTCCTGCTGCGTAAGGAAATAAACTGATTCTGCTATATGATCAGGATCCATAAAATAGTCATCCGGTTTGTCAGGCATATGTTCTTTCGTAGATTCAAGCCCTATTACTCCGTCAACAATTACATAAGAGACGTGAATATTTTCCGGGCCGAGTGTTTTACCTAGTGATTGGGCAAGGCTCCTCTGGGCCGCCTTTGCAGATGCAAATGGTAATGTGTTTACATTTCCCCTGAGTGATGCGGTTGCACCAATTACTACTATATTGCCGTTTCCTTTCTCCCTCATTCCGGGGATTACAGCTTTGGCGGCTGAAAACAAGCCTCTTGCATTTACTTCCCATGCTGACTGGAATGACTCCACCGTTGCATTATCAATACCTGCAAACTGTCCTGCACCAGCGTTATATACAACTACTTCTACCTGACCAAGCTGAGATTTAATTTCAGAAAAGACTTTCTCATGGTCTTCAATACCGGAAACGTCGTACTTAAACGGATAGGTGTTGCTGATCTCACTGGATATTTTATTAAGAAAATCAATGTTTCTCGAACAGATAGCCACATCGTAACCTTCATCTGAGAATTTTTTGGCAAAAGAGACGCCGTTTCCGGGGCCGACCCCTATTACTGCACATACCGGTTTACTCATTTTATCGCTCCTTAAAAGTTTGGTAATGATTTTTATTCAATAATTTACTACAATTATATATATGGTAACTCCAATTTTTCTGCTTGCTATATTAGTTGTTCCTTTTTGGCTTGCGACTCTAATTTTTAGAGATTCCGCTAAAAGCAGGTTTTACGGGGTACTTGGATTATCTCTATTATTTGTAGCTGCCGGTACAGCACATTTTATAAAGACCGGATTAATGACTCAGCTTTTACCTGCATGGGTACCATTGCCTGTATTCGTAATATATGTAACCGGTGTTATTGAATTAATTGTAGCAGCGGGCCTGCTAAATTCAGGTACACGAAAGGACTTTGGTTGGATTGCCATCATACTATTTATACTTTTTCTTCCGGCAAATGTTTACGGCGCATACAGCAGGGTGGAGCTGGGTGGGCATGAATGGGGGCTTACATACCTCGCCCTGAGGATTCCTATACAAATATTTTTTATATTCTGGGCTTATTGGTTTTGTGTAAGAGAAAAAAAATAAAAAGAGCGCCACGCTTCCGCTCGCGATGACATATAAGATATAGGAGAGAATTAAATGGAAGTATTTGAATGCGTGTCCACACTAAGCTCGGTAAGGATGTATGATGACAAACAAGCTTCAATGGATGTTATCAGGAAGGTCGTTGAAGCCGGCCGGCTTGCACCGAGTGCACACAATGACCAGCCCTGGGAATTTGTAATAATTAATGAAAAAGAGAGATTAAAGAAAATGTCCGAGTACTGTATAAGCGGAAGGTTTATCTCAGAAGTTAGTTTTGCGGTAGTTGTCCTTACAGACCCAAATTCCAAATGGCAGCAGATAGATACCACAAGAGCTGTCCAGAACATGGTACTCACTGCATGGAGTATGAAACTTGGGTCATGCTGGATAGGGAGACTCGATAAAGAGGGTATAAAGCAATTTTTTAATATCCCTTCTAAATGGGACATACTGACTGTACTTCCATTCGGATATTTTAATGAAAGAATAGTTCAACATAAAAAAATGAGAAAAAGTCCGGGAGAAGTCTTCCATTTAAATGAATATGGTACTAAAATTATTGAATAGTCATAAATAAAAGGGGATATGAATGTATAAAACTATATGTTTTGGGTTGTTGGTACTGCTTGTAATTTCATGCAGCAAACCTAAAGAAGATGAGGGTGAAGCTTTTGGTGACATTCGCGGCGTAACATGGCAGCTTTCCGATTTGGGGGACAACACAATAAATAACAGTATTATCACAACACTTGTCTTTGAAGATGATAATAAGATTTCGGGAAACGGCGGCTGTAATAATTATTTTGGCACATATGATCTGTATACTAACGGGTTGGCAATTTCAAAGATTGGCACTACAAAAAAATTGTGCTCAGAGGAGATAATGGAACAGGAAATGACTTATCTTACTGTTCTCGGAAAGGCCAAATCAATCAAATTCAGTGACTATAAACTGGAAATTGATTCTACTGCCGAAATTACTTCAATTAAATTTAATAGGGAGAAAAAACAATAATCGGGGGTTAAAAAATGATAAGGATTATTATATGCCTGTTTTTATTTACCGCTTTGGTTTCCTGTGATTCATTTAAAGGAAAGAATGCTACCGAAGATGACCTGATGGGAAGTACATGGGTACTTACCAATATTGGTACACTTACGGCGCAAAGGGGTGTTGAGGTAAGCCTTGTTTTTGATAGTGAAAGCACGCTTTCAGGATATTCGGGCTGCAACAGTTATGAATCTGATTACAGTCTGAACGGAGAAAGTTTTAGCATATCAGGTGTGACCTCATCAACCGATTCATGTGCAGAGAGCGTTATGGACCAGGAAGCGAATTTTATAATTACCCTGGAAGGCGCAGAATCATTAAAACTGTATGGAGATAACCTTGTTATAAAATCAAGTGATAATATTTTTAATAAACTAAAGTTTGCCAAGCAGTAACTATGATTTTAAGTGGTTCTTTTCCAACATTAGAAACTGAAAGATTAAGATTACGGCAGTTCCAGTTAGCAGATAAAACAAGGCTTAATGAAATAGCCAATTCCAGGGAAATTGCCAAAGGTACTTTTATACCCTTCCCCTATAATGAAGAGTTTGCAGAGGATTTTATTGAGAGTCAGTTCAGGGACTACAAAAACGGAAATCTTATAAATTTTGCAATTGTTTTGGACAAACCTGATTTACTTATAGGTTCAATGGGTATCAGTATTGATAATAAGCTCAATGAAGGTGAAATAGGCTTCTGGATAGGGGTGGATTACTGGGGTAATGGTTACTGCACAGAGGCTGCAAGGTCCGTGATTCATTACGGCTTTACTAAACGCAAGTTGTACAGGATATTTGCCTTTCATTTCACCGGCAATGATTCTTCCGGAAAAGTCCTTGAAAAGATTGGAATGAAGATTGAAGGAATTACTAAAGATGAGTATTGGCATATGGGCGAACTAAAAGACACAGTACACTATAGTATTTATAAAACGGATTACGATAAATTATGGCTAAACACATAAAATCACCTTCTACAATAGAAGCAGCAGGCAATAAACCCAAGATAATTGAAGAATTTATCGGCAGGGTCAATTCCGGTAGTTCAGAATTAAGTATTGCCAGGATGCAAAGCCCCTCAGGTTGGGTAGAACCCGGCCAGACACCTGAGTTTGATGAGTATACGGTAGTACTAAAAGGGTTATTAAAAGTCGAAACTAAAAATAATTCATACGAAGTCGGGGAAGGGGAGGTAATTATTATTAGTTCGGGTGAATGGGTGAGATATAGTTCCCCCGGTCCTGAGGGTGCTGAATATATTGCAGTTTGCCTGCCCGCATTTTCTCCCGATACGGTAAACAGGGATGAGTGAATTAACCGAAGAGATTAAACGGGCAAGATCAAAGTGGAAATACATCGGAGATGTGCGCCCTGATTTTGCCGATATTCCGGGACCCGGCCAGGAATCTGTCTGGGACTATCCAAGGCCACCAAAAATTGACCCGGATAAAAGGACCGTTTTAGTCCGGTTTGATAATACCCTGATAGCGGAGTCCGGGAATTCTGTGAGAATTCTTGAAACATCAGGGCCCCCTGTATTTTATATCCCGCAAAATGATATTGATATGAAAAAGCTTGAAAAAGGCAGGGGCAGTTCGCTTTGTGAATGGAAAGGGCCTGCAGGTTACTGGAATGTTAATGTGGAGGGACGCATTATAGCCAATGCCGGATGGACTTATACAAGCCCATTTGCCGGTTATGAATATATTAAAGATTACGTGGCATTTTATCCTTCAAAACTGGATTGTTTTGTAGATGGAGAAAAAGTGTTGCCTCAACCGGGGGAATTTTACGGCGGCTGGGTAACATCGGAAATTACGGGGCCTTTTAAAGGTGAAAAGGGGTCTGAGTGGTGGTAATAAATGAAATTTTTAGATGAAGTAGAGTTCAGGCCGGCGAAAAAAATCGAAAGCAGGAAGATTGCCGAACTGTTTAGTATTGCATCGGACGGAGTAGCTGATTACATCTGGTCAATGGGAGCAGAAGAAAATGAAGATATTCTTGATGTAGGGCAAAAGAGGTATGAAAATCCTGATTTAAATTTTAGTTATAAAAACTGCACAGTTGCCGAATATAATCATGAAATAATCGGTATGCTCGTCGCATTCCCAATGTATGTTGAACAGAATAATGACTCTACAGATACTGACCCGGTCCTTCTTCCGTATGAAAAACTTGAAGAGGACGGTTCCTTTTACATATGCGGTGTTGCTGTATACGAAAAGTACAGGGGTAAAGGCATAGGCACTGCGTTTATGGATTTAGCCGAATTAAAGTCAAGAGAGCTGGGCCTTTCCAAGCTTAGCCTTATTGTTTTTGAGCAAAACAAGGGCGCTAAAAAACTTTATGATTCTTTGGGGTATTCTGAAAAAGCCAGGGAGCAGGTTGTAGCACATCCATTGATACAGCATACCGGTGATGCACTACTCATGGTTAAGCAGTTGAAACCTCTATGAAAATTGTACAGGGTGATTTAATAAAGCTGGCACTTGAAGGCGAATTTGAAGTCATAGTACACGGGTGCAACTGTTTTTGTACAATGGGAGCGGGGATTGCAAAAACGGTGATGGAGTTTTTCCCTGAAGCTTATGAAGCTGATCTTAAGACCGAAAAGGGTGCGAGAGAAAAACTGGGTTCAATCTCAAGTGTTACTGTTAACCGGAATAATTTAAACATTGCTGTAGTTAATGCTTACACTCAGTACTCTCCTTCCGGAGCGGGGATACTTGTCGATTATGAAGCGGTTTCCTCTGTGTTCAGGGAGATAAAACAGCAATACTCGGGCTGCAGGATTGGATACCCAATGATTGGTGCCGGACTTGCCCGGGGAGACTGGAATATAATATCAGGGTTAATCTCAGAACAGCTATCAGGAGAAGACCATACTCTTGTAGAGTACAATAAAAAGGGCCGTTAACCTTCGATTGATTACGACCCTTGTGGATATTTATCAGAACCTGCGCAGGTTACTTAATAATCCAGATTTTTATAAATTAATACTTAGGTGCTTCGTCACCTGCAGCTTCATCAGGTTTTAGAGTATCGTCTGCCTCTTTTTCCTGGTCTTCAGCTGCTTCATCACCTTTTGCAGGTTCTTCAGCCGCTGCATCTTCATGATGTTCAGCAACTGCATTTAATGGGTTTGACACAACCATAAAAGTTGCAAAAAGTAATGCGAAAAGTGTAAATAAAATTCTTGAAAACATAGTACTACCTCCGTAAATATTAAGATGTCGTTAAGACTAGCTTAAGAAAATTGCCAACGCCACATTTTTTTTCTATTATAAAAAGTTTAGATATTTTTGGTTATTAATTGCAAATGAAGAAATATTTTGTTGAATTCCTTGGGACTTTTATTCTTGTTCTCACAATCGGGATGGTAGTTGTCGAACCTGTTTTAGGTTACATGGGCCCGCTTGTGATCGGTGCCGTACTTATAGGCCTGATTTATGCAGGTGCCGGTATATCAGGTGCACATTATAACCCTGCTGTAACAATTACCTTTTGGCTGAGAGGTGTTTTCAGCAGAACTGAAATCCTGCCCTATATAATTTCCCAGGTCATTGCAGCCATTGCAGCCGGTTTCACGGTTTTATATATAAAAGGGGGCCCATTGGTAGAAACCATGGATTTAAAAGTTGTCCCAACTTTCCTTGTGGAATACATATTTACTTTACTTCTCTGCTTTGTAATTCTCATAGTCGCAACGTCTCCTAAAACAAAAGGAAACCGGTATTACGGTGTTGCTATTGGTATGGTTGTTATAACGGGGGCATATTTTGCCGGCGGCATCTCGGGCGGGGCATTCAACCCGGCCGTAGCAGCAGGGTTTATTACTATGGGTACTGCAAGCATCCAACATATCTGGATCTTTGTCCTTGCTAACATTCTCGGCGGCATAACTGCCCCGGTCCTGTATAAACATTTAAGTTCTGAAAATATCTAGGCTACAGTATTTATTAGTAGTTTTGAAAATAGTCATGGATATTAAATCAGGATTTTTTAAAACAAGTGACGGTGCAACACTTCATTATATCGAAAAAGGTGTAGGAAGGCCTGTTGTAATGGTCCCCGGATGGTCGCAAACAGCGGAGCAGTATAAATACCAGTTAGATGGATTAAGTGATAAATTCCGGTGTATCGCGATTGATATGCGCGGACACGGAGACTCGGAGAATGTTGAATTTGGATACACGATTCAAAGGCTTGCAGTGGATCTCTACGAATTTATTTCTGATTTAGATTCTGAAGACATTTGCCTTATGGGACATTCAATGGGTTGTTCGGTTATCTGGGGTCTGTTTGATAAGTTTGGGGACAGCCTTTTAAGTAAATTAATATTTATTGATGAGCCTCCGTGTCTTTTGAATAATCCGGAATGGGACAGAAATACCTTACAAACAACTGGTGCCCTTTTTACTAAAGAAACACTTTCCGAGACATGTTCTAATCTAATGGGCCTCATAGCGAAGAATTTACCAGGAAAATGGTAATCGGAATGTTTAATAAAACTTTATCAATCGAAGAAGAGGAATGGTTAATTCATTGCAGCCTTAAAATGCCGCGCCATTCAGCGTCGGATCTTCTTTTTGATCATGTAAACTGTGACTGGCGTGATATATTTTCCAAAATAAGAATCCCCACTCTTGTAATTGGGGCTGAAGGAAGCCAGGTCCCATGGAAATCACAGAGATGGATACATGAGCAGATACCGGGTTCAGAGTTTGTACTTTTTAAAGAAAGTGACATTGTAAAACATTTTATTTTTTATGAAAATCCGGAAAAATTTAACAAAATTATTATGTCCTTTCTCAGTTAACAGAATCGAGTAAGTTATATTTATCAGGAGAAATTAAGTGATAAGTACAAAAAAAGTTGAAGGTGGTTACTCCTCAAAATTAACATACGGGAGCAAGCTTTATCAAAGAGCAAGCAGGTTTCTGTATAGAAATATACCAATTATCCCATCTCAAAAAAGATATAATTTAACAATCTGTAATGAAAAAAAATTTATCTGGTTTAGAGTAGCAAAAGTTGGAACCCGTACGATACTTAACAAATTTAAAGAATCTAACATTATTCTTGATGCCGAACATCCTTATAATTGTCGTTATCCAACAACACACTATTGTAGCTACTTCAAGTTTGCTTTCGTAAGAAACCCCTGGGACAGACTCGTATCTTGCTGGAAAGATAAAGTATTGAAGAATAATTCGTATCATTTCTCCGAAGATGAAAGATTAAAGATGAAAGATTTTAGATACTTTGTTGATTATGTTTCAAAACTCAATATTAAAAAATGTGATATACACATAAGACTACAGTCCGAATTGATTGATCTTAACAATATTGATTATTTAGGACGTTTTGAAAATTTCGATTCTGATTTTAATGAAATACTTAAAATTCTACAAATCGATAGTACTGATATAAAAAGAAAAAATGTTTCGAACATCGGAAAATATTATAAAGATTATTACGATGATGAATTAATGGAAAAAGTATCCAAAATATACAGTAAAGATATCATGCTTTTTTCTTATACTTTTTAGATTCAATGTAATTTGAAACTGTTCTTCGGAACTGAAGTTATGATGAACCACAAAAAATTGGGCAACACAGAACTTGTTATATCAGAGATTGGACTTGGTACATGGAACTACACCGGAGGTGTGGATCCTTTAAAAGAAGGAATAGGGCAGGGTGCCAATCTTATAGACACTGCCGAGGGTTATTACAATGAGGATGTTGTTGGAGATACGGTAAAAGGTATCAGGGATAAAGTTATTATAGCTACCAAGGTTTCAGGAAGGCACCTGGGATATGAAGATGTACTCTGGGCATGCGAACAGAGTCTTAAAAAACTGGATACAGACTATATAGACATTTACCAGGTCCACTGGCCCAATCCCTCTTTCCCGATAAAAGATACTATGGAAGCAATGGAAAAACTTGTGGACGAAGGTGTTGTTCAATATGTAGGGGTAAGCAATTTTTCCGTAAACCAGTTGAAAGAGGCGCAGCATTTTTTCCCTAACTACAAAATCCAGTCAAACCAGGTCCGCTACAACCTGAATGACAGGGAAATTGAGGACGATCTTTTACCATACTGTCTGGAAAACAGTATTACAGTGCTCGCATATACGCCCCTTGATAGCGGAACGCTAAGTAATACCAATACTGATAGTTCAGATAAAATTAAGGTCCTGAATCGGATTGCAAATAAGTACAATAAGACTCCCGGCCAGGTTGCATTAAACTGGTGTATAAGACATGAGAATGTTGTTGCTATTCCAAAATCAAATTCTGTAGACAGAACAATAGAAAATTGTGGAAGTTCAGGGTGGTATATCGCAGACGAGGATATGGCTGAACTAAACAAAGCTTTCCAATAAAATGCTTAACTCTTAATCATAAGTGCCCAAATATTAAGCATAGAAAACCCAGGAGGAATTGTTAATATATTTTTCCTTTTTTCCGGCGAGAGTCTCTTAAACTGCTGATATTGTTAAAGATATTAGCAGCCATGAAATGTTTCCAGCAATCATAAACCTGTTATTTTGATATATGGCAAATTTCTTGCCATATATGTGAATATTAACAATTTAATAGAGTTGTTAATAAATCTTAGGAGGCAGGAGAGATTAAATGTTACACACGCGCATAGAATCAGGCCTATCAAGGCTTGGTCTCACAGTTTTATTCCTTTTATTTTCTTCACAGTTTGCATTTGCAGATGAACTTAACACCGGTGATACAGCCTGGATACTTATATCCACAGCGCTGGTTCTTTTTATGATGATTCCAGGCCTTGCAATGTTTTACGGCGGGCTTGTAGGAAAGAAAAACGTTCTGTCAGTTTTTATGCACTGTTTTGGTATTACCGCAGTGGTGACGGTCATTTGGGTTTTATTTGGTTACAGTATGGCTTTTGACAGTACGGGAATGACATCAGGTGGACTCAATATTCATTCCTTTGTCGGAGGATTAAATAAGGTTTTTCTAAAAGGTGTGGGTCCGGAAACGTTGTCAGGTTCAATCCCGGAAGTTCTGTTTTTTGTATTTCAGCTTACTTTTGCAATAATAACTCCCGGACTGATCGTGGGTGCTTTTGCCGAAAGGATGAAGTTTTCAGCAGTCCTGGTATTTACAGCTTTATGGATTGTTTTTGTGTACTTCCCAATAGCACATATGGTTTGGGGAGGTGAAGGGTCATATTTTGGTGATATGGGTGTGTTTGATTTTGCGGGTGGAATCGTTGTTCATATTACGGCGGGTGTGGCCGCACTTGTTATAGCAATTATGATTGGCGCTCGGCGTGGATATCCCACACATATTACTCTGCCGCATAATATGACAATGACTCTTATTGGTACTGCAATGCTTTGGGTAGGATGGTTTGGTTTTAATGGAGGAAGTGCACTTGCTGCAAACGGGCAGGCTGCAATGGCCGTTGTGGTTACGCAGATCTCTCCATGCATAGCAGCACTTACATGGATAATAATAGAATGGATCAAAAACGGTAAACCAAGTGCTCTTGGTTTTGCAACAGGCGCGATAGCAGGACTTGCTGCCATAACACCGGCTTCGGGGACCGTCGGGCCGATGGGCGCAATGGTGATTGGCTGCGTATCTTCTATTGTTGCATATATTTTTGCAACTATTATTAAATTTAAATTTAAATACGATGATGCTCTTGATGTAGTTGGCGTACATGGGGTAGGCGGTTTTATTGGTATAGTGCTTGTAGCAATTTTTGCTTCTGCTGAGTTTGGTGGGTCAGAAGTCGGGCTGAATATAACAAATCAGCTTGGGGTACAGCTTTATGCTGCATTCTTTACAATAATTTATACGGCAATAGTAACGATCATTATTGTAAAGCTTGTTGACCTGATAGTGGGCCTTAGGGTAACAGAAGAACAGGAACTCCAGGGTGTTGATGTAACGGACCATGGAGAAGCCGGTTACGACCTGTAATTAATAACAACATTTAAACATTAAAAGCCCGCATTATGCGGGCTTTTTTATTTCCTTTTGTTTACGCAATTCTGAAACTTAAATTAAGAAACAGATACTAATAAATTGCAAACAGTTTAAATATTGATATTTCAGGTTAGTATTTAGGACTTAAATTATGAGTTCCCATAAAAGTAAATCCTGCAAATGCGGTTATAAAATGGGTGATCCATGGATTGTCCCAAATTCTGTGTACACATTCTTTGGATGGTTAATGGTCAGTATTGGAATAAGTCATCCCCCGGTAAGAGTCAATTTTCAGTGTGAGCAGTGCGGGGAGACGGTATTTACGATTACAGATAAAAAGGATTTAAAATCTCACGCCTATCATTAAACTAACCTACTACATTTTGTAGTTGCCAAAATCATCATCTGACAATTGAGAGAGCAGGTCTTTTAATTTTTCATCATTTTCTTCAATTTCGATTTTCTGCGCATTCTCAATAACTTTTTCATTTACAAATATAGGTGCACCTGTCCTTATGGCTATTGCAATAGCATCACTTGGCCTTGCATCAAATATATGTTCCTTACCGTTGTTTTTAAGATAGATATTTGCATAAAATGTATTGTCTTTAAGATCTGTAACCTCAATCCTGGAAAGAGTGAAATCTATCTGTTCAAATATATTTTTAATAAGGTCGTGGGTTATTGGCCTCACACGTGGGGTTTTCTCCAGCTCCATTGCAATAGAACTGGCCTCCATGAAACCTACCCATATTGGAAGTACTTTTACACCATCTTCACTTTTTAAAATTACTATTGGACTGTTGGTAAAGGGGTCAATTGCGATCCCTGTAACTTTCATTTCCTGATACATTAAAACCTCACCTTGTATCCTAGTTTGGTATTACGCCCCGTAATGAATTCGGCAATCCTTCTTCAACTCTAACGTTTACCGTTTTGCCTACTAAATTGCCGCCACCTTCAAAATTCATTATACGGTTATGTGTTGTTCTGCCAAATAAATAATTGTTATCGTGTTTGCTAAATCCTTCAACAAGCACTTCTTCTATCTTTCCAATTCTTTCCAGGTTTTTCTTCAATGTATAGTACTTTTGTTTCTCCTGGAAGATGCTTAACCTCTCACCGGATATTTTATCATCAATAGAGTCAGTTTTCGCTAATTTTTCTCCAACAGTTCCCGGCCTGGGGGAATACTTGAACGAAAATGAGCTTTCAAATTCAACTTCATCTAGCAGGCTGAGTGTTTGTTCAAAATCTGAATCTGTTTCCCCGGGGAATCCTATTATCATATCTGTCGAGATAGCAATATCCGGGATTGCATCCCTTAACCTGTTGACACTATCAAGATACCATTGCCTGGAATATGTCCTGTTCATAAGCTTTAGGACATCATCGGAACCTGATTGTACGGGGAGATGGATATGGCTGCAGACTTCTCTTACTTCTTTCATTGCATCAACCATACGTTTTGTGATATCGCGCGGGTATGATGTTGTAAACCTGAGTCGTTCGAGCCCTTCAAGTTCCCCCACGGTTCTTAGTAAATCTCCAAATTTGTACTTATCCTGTTTCCATGAATTTACGGTCTGACCAATGAGTGTAATTTCCCTGACCCCTTTGGAGAGCAGGTAAACCGTTTCCTTTACGATATCTTCCATGGGCCTGTTTACCTCATTGCCCCTGACTGTAGGTACAATGCAGTATGCACACCTTTTATTGCATCCCTGCTGAATAGATACAAAGGCACTTACCCGGCCTTCTTCATGAAAGGGGTTAACCTCAAAAACTTCTTCTATATCAAATGATATATCAATCTTTCTGGTATTTTTGGTTTCAATTTCAGAAATTATCTGGGGCAGATTAGGTATTGCACGCGGCCCCAAAACAAAATCAAGATAGGGCATCTGTTTTAGCAGTTTTTTTCCGTAAAGCTGTGCAACGCAGCCGGCAATTCCAATAATTAATTCGGGGTTATTTGATTTCAGATGTTTGTATCTTCCAAGGCTGCTGAGTGCCTTTTGGTCCGCTTTTTCACGTATTGCGCATGTGTTAACTATAATGTAGTCAGCATCTTTTGGATTGCCGGTAAGTTCAACATCAAGTGCATTATGTATTCTGTCTGAATCATATTCATTCATCTGACAGCCGTAAGTTTCTAAATATAAATACTTTTTTCTCATGGAAGACTCTAAATTTAACGCTAATAATATACCTAGTCAAGATTCTTAGTTGTTAAGTTTCTATAATCAAAGAGATATATATTTAAACACCTGTTTCAATAAAAGGTTGAAAGAAAATATTATATTTAAAAGGAAATAAAGGATCTCTTAACTCTTTTTGTAATATCGAACCGGAATTTTTAACAATATGTACAATAACCTTTTAAATTAAAGATTAATTTGGTTGACTATTAATATTATTGCTTTAATATTTTTACAGAATGTTTAGTAATGGAGGTGGGTCGTAAATGAAGTACTTATTAGGCGCAATACTGGGAGTATTGCTATTTTCGTCAGTTTCTTTTGCACAGGGTGTAACTGATTACCATTACAATCCTGGTGATGCATTACATCCATTTAAATTAACATCACTTGTAATAAGGCCGCCAATAGCCCTTTTAAACATCTTTGTTAAGGGTGGTTACTGGTTTCTGGATTCAGAACCCTACAGGGGAGCTTTTAACATAGAATATCCACCAACTTCTATTAGAATTGACGACGATTATTAAAAGTCATTAAAAAATAATTTTTTATAAAAAGGCCGGGTTTTATACCCGGCTTTTTTTTTGCAAAAATTATCTGAAATATTTTCTCAATAAATTACAATATATTGAATGCTCAAGTCCAAAAAATCACTGTTAGAGAATATTCCCAAAAAGACCGGTATTTACATAATGCGAAATACCAGCGGGAAACCGGTGTATATTGGGAAGGCAAAGGACCTTAAAAGCAGGGTAAGTTCCTATTTTAACCAGAGCGGTGATAACAGGCCGCAGATTAACTACCTTGTAAAAGAAATTGATACGATCGATTTCATAGTAACAAAAGGCGAAAGAGAAGCATTAATCCTTGAAAACTCTTTAATCAAGACACACAAACCTAAATACAACATCAGGCTTAAAGATGATAAGAGTTATTCCTTTTTAACAATTACAAATAAGGATAAATTTCCAAAACTATTAAGAACCAGGAGGGTGAGAGAAGACGGCTCACTGTATTATGGACCTTTTGCTTCTGCTGGGGCATTAAAGCAGACCAAACACCTTGTTCACAAGCTGTTTCAGCTAAGGGACTGCACTGATGAAAAATTTAAACGGCACTGGCAAAGGCCATGCCTCAACTACAACCTCAATTTGTGCCTAGGCCCGTGTGCTGAAAAAGTAAGTCACGAGAAATATTCAGATGCGGTAACCCAGGCAAAATCATTTCTAAGCGGTGACAAAAAACAGCTTGTCTCAATACTCAAAAAAGATATGTACAGGGCTGCCGAGGAAACAAATTTTGAGGAAGCGGCTTATCTTAGAGACCAGATAAAACTCCTTACAAATGACCTTGATGTACAGAAAGTACTTTCTTCAAACTTTGATGACAAAGATATTATCGGCATATTTGAAGCAGATGAGAGTTTTGAAATTATTGTACTCTTTTCAAGGTTTGGCTCGATAATTGATAAATCCGAATTTTCTATAAGTGGTGCATATACAAATAAAGGGGAGATTCTTCAGCAGTTTATTGGCAGGTTTTACCAGGACGGAAGGTATATACCCAAGGAAATTATTACAGGGACAGCTATTTCAGATAAAAAACTTTACGAGGAATGGCTTTCGGATAAGAAGGGTAAAAAGGTTCTAATATCAAAACCCGTAAGGGGCGCTAAGCTCAGGCTCCTGGCACTGGCCGATAAAAATGCTGAGGAAAGTTTTAATAAAAAAATCCTTTCCAGTAAAAGCAATCAGGATTTACTTGAAAGTTTAAAGAAATCTCTTTCTCTAAAATCACTCCCTAAAACGATTGAGTGTTTTGATAACTCAAACATTCAGGGCACCAATCCCGTCGCCTCAATGGTCAGATTTAAAGATGCAATGCCCGACAGGCAACGTTACAGGCGCTACAAAATCAAGACGGTATCAGGGCCGGATGATTATGCCAGTATGAATGAAGTCCTCACAAGAAGATTTAAACGGGCGGATGAAGAAGGATGGGAAATACCCGATTTAATCGTTATAGACGGCGGGAAAGGGCAGCTTGGAGTTGTTTCAGATGTATTAAGCAAACTTGGCTATAAAGATAAACTGGAACTTATATCAATAGCAAAGGGAAGAAAAGAAGGAGAGCTTGATAAAATATATGTAGACGGAATCAAGACGCCATTTATTTTAGATGATAATAAGCAGGGGCTTTATCTGCTTATGAGGGTAAGAGACGAAGCACACAGATTTGCCATTGAATATCACAAGAAAAAAAGGGGTAAAGAACTTGTTGCTTCCGGCCTTGATAACGTGCCGGGTATAGGAAGGAGAAGAAGGATTACGCTTCTAAATCATTTTGGAAGCCTTGGAAAAATAAGGTCTGCTTCTGAAGATGAAATTGCCAGACTTCCCGGTATGAATAAAAAAGTTGCCGGAATTTTAAAAGAACATTTTAATTAACTTTTAAAATAATATTCAAGAATTGCTTTGCCGGCATGGAGTTTGTTTTCTGCCTGATCAAACACTACGGAATTCTTACTGCTAAGCACTTCATCAGTTATTTCTTCACCCCTGTGTGCCGGAAGGCAGTGCATGATTACAATATCTTCCCTTGCATTACTCAGCAGATTTTTATTAATCTGGTATGGCTCAAAAACATTTTCCTTGCCGTCACTCTCGTTTTCCTGGCCCATACTTACCCATACGTCTGTATAAATAACATCTGCATCTTTTACAGCTGAAGCCGGGTCATGGTCAATCTCAATTTTGTTTTGGCCGATTTCCCTGGATTTGGACAGTATTTCCTTATTTGGTTCGAAGCCTTTGGGGCAGCAGATTGTAATGTTGTAACCCATTAAAGCCGATGCGGCGATAAAAGAGTTTGTAATGTTATTTCCGTCTCCGATATATGTGAGGTTAAAACTGCTTATATCAATACCCTGCTCCTGAACGGTAAACAGGTCTGCAACTATCTGTGTTGGGTGTTCAAGGTCAGTCAGTGCGTTAATTACAGGAACTGAGGAATTTTCTGCAAATTCCGTAATCCTTTCCTGCCCGTATGTCCTTATAATCACTCCATCGAGGTATGAAGAAAGAACTTTGGCCGTATCAGGGATAATCTCTCCACGTCCGAGCTGCATTTCACTGGTATTTAGATATATGGGGCTTGCGCCTAGGTCGTTTATTGCTACCTGGAAAGAAACCCTTGTCCTTGTAGAGAGTTTTTCAAATACCATACCGATGGTTTTACCCAGGAGGCTGTGATGTGTGATAGATTCCTTTTTTTCTTTCTTTAGCCGGGCAGACCTTTGAACTATCTGTTCTATCTCTGCCTTCTTGAGGTCAAATATACTTAAGAAATGATTAGGCATCGGAATGCACCTCTTTTAAAGATTTATTAATTATCTCCAGTGCAAAGTCTATTTCTTCCCTGTTGGTATTTAATGGTGGTAAAATTCTCATTACATTACCGGCTGTATGAATTGTTAGCAGGCCTTCGGAGATTGTCTTATCTATAGTTTTCTTTGCCTTTTCTGCTGAACTAAATTCAATTCCCACTATAAGGCCTTTACCCCTGACACCGGATACAAGATCTGTATATTCTGATTGAATCTGATTTAACTTTTCTTTAAAATAGTGTCCAAGCTCTGTTACAGAACTAAGTAACTCTTTATTCTTAATAGTATTAAGTATTTCAAAAGCGCAGCTGACTGCGAGAGGATTGCCGCCAAATGTAGTGCCGTGGCTTCCGGGTTTGATCTTCTCCGCAACTTTGTTGTTAAGCAACACTGCACCGCATGGTACGCCTCCGCCAAGGCCTTTTGCCAGAGTCATGATATCGGGTTCAATTCCTTCCTGTTCATATGCAAAAAGTGTCCCTGTCCTGCCCATGCCTACCTGTATTTCATCAAGTATCAAAAGTACATCGTTTTCATTGCATATAGACCTTAGTTCCTTCAAATACCCGCTTTCGGGGACAATTACACCATTTTCACCCTGTATGGGTTCCACTATGATTGCACATAAATCAGCCGTTTTAACATAATCGGCTACTGATTCTGCATCTCCGTAGGGTACAAAATCAAAGCCTTCGAGCATTGGTTTAAACCCTTCATGATACTTGGAAGATCCTGTTGCACTGAGGGCACCGAATGTACGCCCGTGAAAAGAACCCATAGTGGAGAGAATTTTGTATTTTCCACCATTCTCACTTCCCCACTTTCTTGCAAACTTAATTGCCCCTTCAACTGCTTCCGTACCCGTATTGCAGAAAAACACTTTGTCGGCAAAAGAGTTTTCAACCAGCATCTTTGCAAGTTTTGCCTGTGGTTCGAGGTAAAAGAGGTTTGAAGTATGAATAATTTTTTCTGACTGGTTCTTTATAGCTTCCGTCAAAGCAGAATAGCTATGTCCCAGGTTTGTAACCGCTATGCCGGTAGTAAAATCAAGGTATTTATTGCCGTCATTGTCCCATACCCATGAACCCCGGCCTTCCCTGATGGTAAGTGGTATTCTCCCATAGGTACCGAGAATATAGGTATCGACGTCGGAAATTATTTCATCGGTTTTCAAATCATTATCTCCGTACCGATTCCGGAGTCGGTAAAAATTTCAAGTATTACGGCACGTTCGACAGTACCGTCTATTATATGTACTTTATCCACTCCCTCATGAAGGGCCTCAAGTGCACACATAACTTTGGGGATCATACCCTGGGATACTATCTCTTTTTTTATTAACTTTTTTGCTGTTGATTCGGTAACTGATGAAATAAGTTTTTTCTTTTCATCAAGAATCCCGGGAACATTTGTTAAAAGTATAAGTTTGGCTGCATCAAGAGCACCGGCAATTTTGCCTGCAACATGGTCTGCATTAATATTGTATGTATTTCCATCACCATCTACACCAATCGGAGCAATTACTGGAATGTAACCTGAATCCTCAAGAGTGCGGAGTAATTCGGGATTAATTTTTTCAACTTCCCCTACCATGCCAAGATCAGTATTGCGCGGGATTTTTATGCCGTTATTTTTAGCTAGTTTTTTTAAATCAATTTTTTTGGCCCTTATTATCTGGCCTTCTTTCCCCGAAAGCCCGACTGCCTTACCATCATGCTGATTTATTGAATTTATAATTTGCTGATTAACCTTACCCACAAGTACCATTTCGGCTATTTCCATGGTTTTTTTGTCAGTTACACGAAGGCCAGCAATAAAAGTGGATTTTAGTCCCTGCTTTTGAAGGTGCTCTGCAATCTGAGGGCCGCCTCCGTGAACAACAACGGGTTTAATTCCCACATATTTCATTAATATAAGATCGCGGGCAAAATTAGACAGTTCTTCACTACCTATGCTTCCGCCGTATTTAATCACTATGGTCTTGCCGTGAAAATCCTTTATATACGGCAGTGCCTCAACAAGTGTTTGTGCTTTATTTAAAAGTTCTTTCATATATTTGCCCTTTTCATTTTGAAAAAAAGTTAATTATATAGCAATAATAATTTTATGCCAACAGGTATAAGTAATTATAAATCTTATATTTATAAAGGTATTATCTACTGGTTTTTATAGAGATATCAAAACTCAGGCTGGTTTTTGCGTCATTGCCGCGGTAATATCCTGAAACCGGAGAGGCCATAAAGCTGCTGTACCCACATGCAAGAGCTATATGATCACTTGATACTATAAATCCCGTGCTGGGGTCGTATCCCTTCCATCCGGCACCTGGTATATATACTTCGGACCATGCATGAAGCTCAATCTTTCCATCATGTCCCGATGTAAGGTAGCCGCTTACAAACCTTGCTGCCAGTCCAAATATCCTGCAGGATTCCATAAAAAGGACTGTAAGGTCCCTGCATGAACCATTACCCATACTTAAAGTGGTATCCGCGGTATATGGGTCGCCGGTTTCTCTGTCTGTTTTTTCAATAGTGGAGTGTATTCTGGCACAAAGGTTACTAAGAAACCTGATAGTTCCATTGTCCGATTCTTCAAGCACGCTTTTTGCAAAATCTGCCAGTTTTTTCGATGGTTTGTTCTGTAATAAAATATAGGCCGCAAGTTGTTTTTGAAGATCTTTTTCATACTTCAGCGGCAGTTTGATGGCCTCAAGGTCAGTAATTATGTAATCAAAGGGGTTTGTGTTGTTCAGCTCTATTTTAGAAGAAGTCTTAATTTCCAGTTTGTTGTGAGTTTCGTTAAACCAGGCGGTAAGGGTGGTATTGCCGTCTAAATCAATATTGTAGCTCGAACCGGCTTCTTTAGGTTTAATTTTTATGCTGAATTCTTTTACTGTCTGATAAGGATCGTTGCGGGGTATTAATCTGAATGTATGAGGTTCAAGGAATACGGTTTTATCAAATTCATAATTAGTAACATGTGTTATTTTATAAACCATATTAATCTTCATTCCCTCGGAAGTTCACTAAAGACTTTGTCAAAACATTCAGCAGGCAGTTCTTCTACGGCCTGGGACACATATTTTTGCCACCATGTTGAGAGTTCAATAAGTTCGTTTCTGGCAAACCTGTATTCAGTTATTTTTTTTGTATCTTTCTGATAAATTGCAATATCAATTGGGAAGTCAGCATCTACAGCACTAGCTCTTGTTGCATCAAACGCGAGGTAACCTGCCTTGAGGGCAGTGCCGAGTGTTGATTCATAACGAAGGACCCTGTCAAGTATAGGTTTCCCATAACTTGATTCGCCAATAAGGAAATAAGGTGTTCCTACTCCTACTTCTACCCAGTTTGCCTGGGGATAAAGGAGATAAAGTTTATGTTCCTTGTCCTTTTCCAGCTGGCCGCCTATTATTGTATAGAGGTTAAAATGCAGTCCACTTTCCTTAAGTGCCTTATTGTCTTCTTCGCGAACCTTACGCAGCTGGACAGCAAAAGCATTTACGGCTTTGTAAAGCTTGTCGAACTTTTCATCGTTATCCTGTATGAATTCATCAAAATAGGTAATAGCCTTATCCCTTACGGACCTCAGGCCTGATGTCATGATAAACATGTCATAACCATAATTATGATATGTTGTCATTTTACGGGCTACTATATGTTCACTGCTGGTTGTGACCCTTGTATCTGCAATTCCGATTAAACCGTCTCTAACTCTTAGCCCTGCACAGAAAGTCATTATTCGCTCCTCGTAAAATTTATCTCAGAAATTGGCTGAACGGTAAAGTATGTCTTGTAGATTCTTTCACCTACATTATTTAGGCTCATTTGAAAATTGTCCAGGTATTCATGTAATCCGTCTTCAATTATTTCTTCTATATTTGCATATATAAGTTCCGAGCTCATACGTCCAAGCAGCATTTCAGACTCGTTGGAATAGGAATTACTGGATGTGCCGGTAATAGCTTTAATTGATTCAAGTGCAACATTAATGCAGTATAGAATTGAACGCGGAAACTCGGTATCAAGAATAAGAAACTTCGCAACATGAGTAGGAGTAATTCTTCTGAATTTTTTTCTGTACATCTCATATCCACTGGCAGATCTCAGTAGTGCGGACCAGCTTATAAAATCAATAGGTGTACCTACATCATACACACTTGGAAGAAGTAAATAATATTTTACATCAAGTATACGGGATGTTTTGTCCGCCCTTTCAATGAACCTTCCGAGCCTGCAAAAATGCCAGCCTTCATTATGAGACATCGTGGAATTAATTACTCCAATAAATGAATGGCTGCAGTTGATAACCCTGGTATAAAATTCATGCGGGTCTTCAAGGGCCAAATTTCTTGATTCTTCATTGTTTAAAAAGTTATAAAAGCTGTTTATCTGTATCCAGGTCTCAGACGAAATTATTTCTCTTACTGACCTGGAGTTTTCCCTTGCACTTCTTAAACATGATATTATTGAGTTCGGGTTCTCAGGATCAAAAGTGAGGAAATCTATTACATTTTCTTTGCCAAGTGTTTTATATTTCTTTTCAAAAAGTTCTATGTCCCCGGATGTTTTTACCAGCGGAAGCCACTGCTCCTTTAATTCCACGGGGCTGTCGATAAGAAGGTTGAGGTTAACCTCGATAAAACGTGCAACATTTTCGGCACGCTCTATGTACCTGCTCATCCAGTATAAAGAGTCTGCTACCCGGCTTAACATTTTATTTTAATACCCAGGAGTCTTTACTCCCGCCTCCCTGTGATGAATTTACAACTAATGATCCCTTTTTAAGTGCAACCCTGGTGAGGCCGCCGGGCATAATATATATATCTTCTCCGTAAACAATATAGGGCCTTAAGTCTACGTGCCTCCCTTCAAGATGGTCGTCAATAATTACCGGCACCCTTGAAAGTGTTATAGTAGGCTGTGCAATATAGTTCCTGGGATTTTCTTTGATTTTTTTGGCAAACTCATTCTGCTCCTTCTTGCCGGAGTGCGGACCAATAAGCATTCCGTAACCGCCGGATTCGTTTGCTGCTTTTACAACAAGTTTGTCGAGATTTTCAAGAACATGCTTACATTCTTTTTCCTCAGAGCAAACGTAGGTCGGAACAATATTTAACAGAGGTTCTTCACCAGTGTAGTATTTGATTATTTTGGGAGTGTATGCATAGATGACCTTGTCATCTGCTATTCCGGTACCCGGAGCATTTGCAAATGCGACATTTCCTTTCCTGTATACATCCATTATTCCTGGTACACCAATTAAAGAATCATTTTTGAAAAAGTTGGGGTCAAGAAATATATCATCAATTCTCCTGTATATTACGTCTACTTTTTTAAACCCCTGAGTTGTTCTCATAAACACATAGTCGTCGTGGACAACAAGGTCTCTTCCCTCAACAAGTTCAATACCCATCTGCTGGGCAAGATACGAGTGTTCAAAATATGCTGAGTTATATACTCCCGGGGTCAGAAGTACAATGTTTGAGGAATACTTGTTGTTTGAAATATATTCAAGGGAATCAAAAAGGCGGTTAGGGTAGACGTCTATAGCTTCTACCTTCGAATCATCAAATACTTTTGGGAAAGTCCTTTTTAGGACCTGGCGGTTTTCAAGAACGTATGAGACACCTGAAGGACACCTGAGATTGTCTTCAAGTATGTAATACTCTCCGTCTTTGCCCCGGATAATATCGGTGCCGGTGATATGGTTCCAGATATTGTGTGGTGGCTTTAGCCCCTCGCACTGTTTTAGGTAGCTCTGGCCGCCATATACAAGTTCTTCGGGTATTACTTTGTCTTTTAATATCTTTTTGTCGTTGTAAATATCATCTATAAAAAGGTTAAGTGCATATATTCTTTGCCTGAGTCCTTTTTCGAGGATCTTCCATTCTTCGGCCTCGATGATTCTCGGGATGATATCAAAGGGGAATATCTGTTCAAGGTTTTTTTCGTCCTTGTATACGGTAAATGTTACGCCCATATTAAATAGGGCGGCTTCAGCTGATTTTTGCCTTCTCTGGATTTCTTCGTAAGGAAAAGATTTTAATCTTTCAATCAGAAGTTTGCTGCCGTTTCTGGGTTTATCAGGGGCCTCAAAAATTTCATCGTAAAATCCCTCGGTTTCGTATTTATCAAATTTCAATTTATAACCTTTAGCCGTTTATCTTTAACAATTAATAATCAATATTTATGCCAATAGGAAGTGTTAATTCTAACCCACTGATAATATTATGTATTTGAAAAGATATTACAATAAATATATAGAATATGCACATTATTTGAGCATGTAATCCTATTTTATTTGTTTTTTGTAGCGGTGTTAGGGAGATAAAAATAAACAGGCCGCATGGAAATGCAACCTGTTGTTGAAATTTCTAATCGTTTTTCTAGGTTTATAGGATGTATCTGCTGAGGTCCCTGTCCTGAACAATATCCGCAATTTTTTCTTTTACATAATTTGCATCAATTTCAATCTTAGTGTTGTTCATGTCGGGTGCATTAAAAGATATTTCGTCAAGAAGTTTTTCAAGGATTGTATGGAGCCTTCTTGCCCCGATATTTTCGGTCGAATCATTTACCTCTGTAGCAATCTCTGCAATTTCTGCAATACCGTCTTCAAGGAATGCCAGTTCAATGTCTTCCGTATTCATAAGCTCTACATACTGTCTTGTAAGTGCATTCTTTGGTTCAGTAAGAATCGAAATAAAATCTTCTTTTTTAAGTGCCTCAAGTTCCACTCTTATCGGGAAACGGCCCTGTAGTTCCGGGATAAGGTCGGAGGGTTTGGATACGTGAAATGCACCGGCACCAATAAAAAGTATATGGTCTGTTTTTACCATGCCATGTTTTGTATTTACAGTGCATCCCTCTATGATTGGGAGCAGGTCTCTTTGTACTCCTTCCCTTGATACATCCGGCCCCCCGCTGTTTTCCCGTCCGGCTACTTTGTCGATTTCATCAATAAAAATAATCCCTGACTGTTCGACCCGTTCGATGGCCATTTTTACAACGTTTTCCATGTCCACAAGTTTCTGGGATTCTTCCTGAGTAAAAATCTCCAGAGCCTCAGGGACTTTAACCTTTCTATTCTTTGTTTTCTTTGGGAACAGATTTCCAAGCATATCAGAAAAATTGACATCCATCTCTTCCATTCCTGATGTGCTGAACACCTGGATAGGGGAGTTTTTGGATGTAACCTCAATGTCTACAAACCTGTCATTGAGTTTATCTTCCCTTAGCAGTTTCCTCAGTTTTTCACGTGTTTCGGAATTTGCGGGCGGATTGATATTAACAGTCGCCTCATTCTCGTTTTCACTTGTTGCAGTGCCTGTGGGTAGCAGGTGGTCGAGAATACGCTCTTCGGCAAGCTCTTCTGCTTTGACCGTAACGGTTATTATCTCTTCATCTGTGATCATCTTGATGGCGATTTCCATCAGGTCTCTTATCATCGATTCAACATCTCTTCCCACGTAACCGACCTCAGTAAATTTGGATGCTTCAACTTTTGTAAAAGGTGCCTGTGAAAGTTTTGCCAGCCTTCTTGCAATCTCAGTTTTGCCGACCCCTGTGGGGCCTATCATAAGTATATTTTTAGGTGAAATTTCATCTTTCAGTTCACCTGATACGCGCTGTCTACGCCAGCGGTTTCTCAGGGCTATGGATACTGCGCGTTTTGCTTCATTCTGGCCGATAATGTACTTGTCCAGTTCCGAAACAATTTCTCTTGGTGTAAAAAACGGTTGTTCAGACATATTTATAGAACCTCTACTGTAATATTATTATTTGTGTATATACAGATTTCCGATGCAATCTGTAAAGCATTTTTGACTATTTCTTCAGCTTCAAGAGATGAATGAAGCATTAGTGCTTTGGCCGCTGCCTGTGCAAACGCGCCGCCTGACCCTATTGCAATTACATCGTCATCCGGTTCAATTACATCCCCGCTGCCTGAAATTAAAAACATATCATTTGTGTCAGCTACAATAAGCAGGGCTTCAAGCCTTCGGAGTATCTTGTCAGTCCTCCAGTCTTTGCCAAGTTCGACAGCTGCCCTCTTTAAATTGCCCCTAAATTCCTGGAGTTTGGCCTCAAATTTATCAAACAGGGTAATTGCATCAGCCGTGGAACCTGCAAAGCCGATTGCTACCTTGTCTTCATAAATCTTTCTTACTTTTTTGGCAGTATGTTTAACCGTGGTATTTCCCAGCGTGACCTGCCCGTCACCGCCAAGAGCAACCCTGGAATTTTTTTTAACACAAACTATTGTTGTACCATGAAATTCAATCATAATTCTCCTCTTTTACTAAGCGCGTGGATGTGTTTTATCGTAAATCTTCATTATCTGTTCTATTGAAGTGTGGGTGTATCTTTGAGTCGTGGATAGGCTTGAATGCCCAAGCAGTTCCTGGATCGACCTCAGATCGGCTCCTCCACCAAGTAAGTGGGTAGCAAAAGTATGCCTCAGTGCATGAGGGCTTATATTCTTTGATATTCCGCTTAAAAGCCCGTATTTCTTTACTATGCGTTCAATACTTCTGGTTGTGAGGCCGCTGCCCCTGTTGTTTAAAAAAAAGAAATCATCTTTTGGTTTTAGTTCTGTTCTACGCCTCAGGTATTGCAATATTACTTCACGTGCGTTAGAGCCAAATGGGACAACTCTTTCCTTGTTGCCTTTTCCGGAAACTTTAACAAAGTTTTCCCTGTGGTCGATATCGAGGACTTTGATCTTTGCAAGTTCACTTACCCTTAAACCACTTGAGTAAAGAAGCTCGATAATTGCAAGGTCGCGAAGAGGAAGTATCCCTTCGGGGTCAATTGAATCAATAAGTTTAAATACTTCGTCTACTGATAAAAATACCGGGAGCTCTTTTTCTTTTTTAGGCAGGGGAATTAATTTTGCCGGGTTTTGTTTAATATTTCCTTTTCTTACCATGAAATTAAAAAATGACCTTAGTGTTGTGAGTTTTCTGGATACAGTAGATTTTGAATTCTTTGTGTACAGATTTAATGAATAAAGGTTTATATTTTTTGCATTTACCTTCTCTATTTCAGTTGAGCTATTACTTAGGAAGTCTTCAAATTCGGCAAGGTCGTTCATATAGGCACGTACTGTGTGCACGGAGTAGTTTCTCTCGTATTTAAGAAATCTTTCAAAGTCTATAATATGCCTGTTCATATGCTGGTTATTATAATTACATATACGTATTAGAGAGTTATATTAACTTACAATAGTAATTGTTTAGAATATAACAAGAGAAAAATAATTATTGTCTGAATTTACTTATGGGGGAGAACAGGAAAAAAGACTACTTGTTCAGGTTTTGTGCGTAGCTGTCTTTGATCTTAATTCTTTTGGCACCAATATATCTTTTCTGATAATATTTGCCCTGGAAGTTTGTAATTATCACTTTTTTCTTTGCCGATGAAGCATGAATAAAAGTACCGTCTCCCATGTATATTCCTACGTGTGAAGGGAATTTTGCATAAGTCCTGAAAAACACAAGGTCTCCTTTCTGTAGTTTACTTTTACTTACATGGTCACCTTTTTTATAGATACCCCTTGCAGTCCTTGGAAGGTTTACATCAAAAGATTTAAAGACTTTATTAACATACGCCGAACAGTCTATACCTGTTCTGGTTGAGGTTCCGCCAAACTTATATGGGGCACCGAGGTATTTTTTGGCAACATTTATTAATTCGTCTTTTAATTCCGCTTCGTTTGTAAATGTTTTCTTTTTCTTTGTGGATTTTTTGGAAGTAGAAGCATACAGCTTAGATGGTACTTTCAGTTTTTGCCCGGAATATATGGAATTGCCCATCAGGTTATTGGCCTGTTTGATCTTGGTAACTGATGAATTATGTCTCCTGGCAATGGATGAAAGTGTATCTCCGCCTCTTACCCTGTAGTTAATAATTGTGGCATTCTTTGATTTTTCTGATGACTTGGCAACACTTGTACCTGAACTTCTTTTTATCGTACTAGTTGGTGGTATGATAAGTTTGTCGCCGACATGAATGTTATTGCTGTTAAGTCCGTTTGCAGATTTAAGGCTTCTTACCGAAACATTAAAGTTGTTTGCAATTTTTAATAAGCTGTCGCCTTTGACAACCTTGTACTGTATATCACCTGATTTTGTAACTATAAGTGAACTGTCAGGGACTCTTATCCTGTCCCCTATATCTAACCTGCTTGATTTAAGATTATTGTAATTTTTTAAGGTTTTTACTTTAACGTTAAACTTATTTGCAATTGCATTAAGTGTATCGCCTTTTCTTACTATATATATCTGGTCTTTTTTCGATGATTTGGTTACCAGGTTTGAAGTAGTCCTTGGTACGGATAGTTTCTGGCCGACCCTTATATTATTGTTTTTTAATTTGTTGGCCCTTTTTAGGTCAGAAGTTTTGATGTCAAACTTCTCGGCAATCTGGCTTACTGTATCACCGCTTCTAACCCTGTATGAACCAGTGTAAGTATCTGTATGTATCTTTTTTTCTACTGCCGGTTTAGGGATTTTTTTGTTTTTCTGGTTTGATACTACGGGGGTTACTGTTTTACTTTTGGCAACTACTGTAGTGTTATCTGATGGTATTAAAAGCTTTTGTCCAATTTTTAAATTTGTTTTTCCAAGGTCATTTGCTTCAATAATCGTTTTCGATGATTCGAGGTTGTATTTAACGGCAATGTGTCCAAGTGTCTCTCCAGCCTCTACAACATGGTATCTGTCTTCCGGTTCAGGGCCTACATCTACTACCGGTACTCCCGGCTCACTGTTAACTGGAAAAGATAATTGTTCTTTTGGCTGTTCGGGCTTAACTGCCGCCGGAAGTTTAATGCCCGTGCTCTTTGCAACTGTCACAGGTTTTACTTCCACTGGTTTTATTTCAGGATCAAAAGATTTTGGCTTTTCCACAATCACAATAGAATGTGTTGCAGAAGGTATGGTTAATAACTGTCCAATTTTTAAATTATTACTTTCAAGATTGTTATGTGCTTTGAGGTCTTTGGTCAATACGCCGTGCATCTCTGCAATCTGGCTTATTGTGTCCCCGCTTTTTACTTTATATATATTGGTAGGGCCTGTTTCCTGAACAACTACTTCTTTTACAACTTCTTTTTCTATTACAGCTTTTTTTGCTACAGCCTTTTGAGCCGGGGCCTGCTTTGTAATTCTTAGTTCCTGTCCAATTTTTAAATTATTATTTTCGAGATTGTTAAGATCTTTGATGCTGTCTACAGTCGTCCCGTGTTTAATTGCAATTGAATATAGACTGTCACCACCTGTAACGGTGTAAGAAGAATTAAGAATCTTTTTTTCTTTTTTAACAACTATATTTTTAGTGGGTACGGTGGCAGGTTTTGCTGCAACTGGTTTTGAGGTTGCTGTAGATGGAATTCTTATGGTCTGTCCTACTCTGACAAAGCTGGAATCAAGGCCGTTGAACTCTATTATCTCCTTTGAGGAACTTAGCCCGTATTTTTGGGCTACGGAACCGAGAGTATCACCACTTTTAATCTTATATGTAAGTATATTTGACGGGATAAGTATCGAGGAACCAATCTTTAAATTATTTGATTCAAAGTTGTTTAACTGCTTAATTTTAGAAACTGAAGTATTATGCCTTTTGGCAATATCGTAAAGGGTGTCACCCTGTTTGATTGTATAAGAAGTATTTGCTGCGAAAGATACAACTGTAAAAAGAAGTAAAAATAAAGTTATACAGATTAAACCAGTCCTCATTAAGTACCATCCTCCGTATTCATCTAATCAAGTTTGCCTGCTAGCGTTAGTTGTCCATTTAAAAAAATCAATAAGTTTTATGAACCGAAACATAAACCGTAATTATATTAAATAAATAATTTCATCAAATTATACCATAATAAGTGCAAAAATTAAATGCATTTCTTAATTTCTTAACTAAGGTATAAGAGCTTAGATTAAAAAATACTACATTGTTTAGCAAAAATTATCAATAACCGGCAAAACATTAAAAAATATTTAAAAAACTAACAATATGTTAAACAGTCTCATTTTTATTATTCTCCCTTATGGATTGTTTCAACATTATTGTTAATCTAGTAGAATTAAAAGATGAAAGTACTTGTATATACCCATGAGTTTCCGCCATTTCTCGGAGGGCTTGCAACCACCAGCCTAAAGCTTGTTGAAGGCCTTTCCGATCATGTAACCAGCCTGATTGCCGTAGTACCCGGTTATGGTCCAAACCAGGAATCAATAGACGATAATCTTAATTGTGAAATTAAAAGGGTGCCGTTACTGGGTATTGGATATCTGCGTTCAATACCGTTCTTCCAGCAGTTTGTGGGTTTTTTCTTCTTACTTTATTACCTTTTAGTAAATAAACCGGATGTAGTTTTGTTTATTACCGAAGAGGCTGAATCTGTTGGGGGGCTTGTATCAAACTTTGTAAGATTCAGGTCGGTTGTCAGGGTAGCAGGTTCTGGGATTGTTACATGTTTCCATGGGTCTGGGTTTAACAAGCGTATTTTAAAGTATCCAATGAGTACACTCTATAAAAAATCAAACAGGGTGGTTGCCGTAAGTAATTACACAAAATCACTGCTTGAAGGCATAGGCGTAGATGATGAAAAAATCAGGGTTATATATAACGGCGTGAAGAGTTCTTTGCTTGAGAGCCCTGTAAATAAGGAAAAAGTAAAACAGTTAAAAAAGAAATACAATATCAATCAAAAAGATAAAGTTATTATCACAATTGCGAGGGTATTACCCAGAAAAGGGCAGGACCATGTGATAAGGGCTTTGCCGGATGTACTTAAAAAGGTCCCGAATCTAAAATACATGGTTGTAGGAGAAGGCAAATACAGGCAGGAATTTGAAAATCTTGCAAAGCAGTTAAATGTCAGCAATAACGTGATTTTTACCGGAGGGGTGGAGAACAGCAGTATTGTGGACTACCTGGATTTAAGTGACCTGTTTATTATGCCGAACAGGGCATGGAACAATAAGGTAGAAGGGCTTCCAAATGCAATTATAGAAGCAAGTGCCCGTGGGAAGGCTGTTATTGCTGGTAATCATTCGGGCTCAGTGGAAGCTGTTGTTCACGGTGAAACAGGACTCCTTGTTGATTCAACAGACCCGGAGAAAATAGGCGATGCATTAATTGAAATACTTACCGATAAAAAAAAGCTGAAAGAGTTTGGGCAAAATGGCAAAGAATTTATCAGGAATAATTTCAGGGAAGATATAATGATAAAAAATTATATTAATCAGATTGAGGAAGTAGCGGACCTATAGTGTCTCAGATTGATGAAATTTATAAAAAGCTTGTAACTAATACTTCATGGCTGTTTGCCGGCAAGTCCGTTGGGAGTATTTTTTCCGGCCTCCAGGGAATTCTTATTGCCAGGTATCTGGGTCTTGTGCAGTTTGGACTGTTCTCCATTGTCCTGGCCTTTGTAGATGTTCTTAATATTTTTATTGACCTTAGGGTCTGGGAAGCTGCCACAAAGTATGTCGGGGATTACTGGAAAGAGGGGGAAAAAGACAAAGTCTGTTCGCTTATCAAGTTCTTTTACCTGATTGATCTTGTTACGGGCATTTTGGCATTTATAGTTGCAACCATTACCGCAGAGCTTGCTACAAAGTATCTGCTAAAGACACCGGGATCGGAAGTATTTATTTATGTTTATGCTTTCAGTCTTTTTATTACCTCTCCTAACACAACTTCGAAAGCGATACTAAGGGTATTTGATAAATTCAAGGCAATAGCATTTATAGGTTCCATCCAGAATTTTATTAAAATTGTTTTTGTAATAATTGCGATAGTTCTGGATAAAGGTATATACGGTATTCTGGTTGCCTTTGTTGCAGGCAACTTTATTGGTTTTTTAATAAACTTTTACTATGTGCACCTGACGCTGAACGAACACGGGTTAAACGGCTGGTGGAAGAAAAAGATCTTTTTCCCGGATTTTAGATTCAGGGAGATCTTTAGGTTTCTTCTTCATACCAGTTTCTATGGAAGCCTTAAAGCTTTAAAGGACAAGTACCTTGGTATTCTTATACTTGGTTATTTTGCTGGGAAGGAAGCCGCCGGGCTTTATAAGCTTGCCCGTTCATTTTTGAAAATTATTTCCAAAATTGCCGACCCGCTTTACGAGGCGATTTATCCTGAGCTGGTAAAAGTTTACGAAAGCGACAACATCGATAATTTTGTAAACCTGATTAAAAGGGCCACTACCGGTATGGCAAAAATTATTGTTCCAATGGGTATAGTAGTTTTTATATTTGCTGACCAGATACTGAGCCTGATTTACGGAAGCGAATTCGGGCTTGCAACAAACGTTGTAAGAATACTTGTATTTGCCGTGATAATTTCTGACCTGGCTTCTTTTACGAGTACTTCATTTCTTGCCATCGGAAATCCTGGTCTCAGGACCAAGATTGAGACAATAGCACTTGTGGTTTATATAACTCTTCTATTTATTCTTGTACCTTATTTTGCCCAGATTGGTGCCGCACTGTCACTGCTGGCATTTTCTTTGGTCCTGGCACTGCTTAATATTGTCAATTTTAAAAGATATATTTTAAAAAAGAGTGGATAGATTTTTACTCATACCTTAAGGCTTCTATTGGGTTAAGTTTTGAAGCTTTTCTTGCAGGGTATATACCAAAAATTATTCCAACTAAAGCAGCAAAGAAAAATGAAACCAGGATAGCAAATATTGATACCGATACCGGCCATTTTGTAATAACTGAAGCAACCTGCGAAACAATCATTCCTATAAGAATTCCTATCAGGCCTCCAAATAGTGATAAAATAACTGCTTCGGCCAGGAACTGTTTAAGAATATCAAGCCCCCTCGCACCTACTGCCATCCTTATGCCAATCTCGCGGGTCCTTTCACTTACGGATACGAGCATGATGTTCATGATCCCGATACCGCCCACTATCAGTGAAATAGACGCAATGCTCCCAAGAAGCACTGTCATAATTTTTAGTACATTATTAATAGTATTAATCTGGTTTTCCTGTGACCTGATATGAAAATCATTTTCCCCGGTGGGAGAAATGTTGTGGGTCCTCTGCAAAACTCCTGTTATCTGGTCTTTAGCCGGTTTTAAATCATCTTTGCTGAAAACAGAGACTGAGATGTTGTCGAGTGTATTGTCGTTTAAGAGTCTTTTTTGAACAGAAGTGAATGGGACTATTATTAGGTCATCCTGGTCTTTTCCGCTTGGCGTCTGGCCGATCGAGTCCATCACCCCTATAACCTCATAAGTAAAGTTACCAATACGGACCTTCTGGCCTATGGGGTTGCCGTTTCCAAAAAGAGTAGATTGAACTGATGAGCCAATAACAGCTACAAGCCCTGCATTTTCGACGTCATAGTTATTAAAAAACGTGCCCCTTGAGGGAAACCAGTCGTTAATATAGGTAAATTCAGGAGACACTCCCACAATCTTGGTAAACCAGTTCTTATTACCGGCGACCACGGTTGCTGTTGTATCCAGTATTTCTGACACATACTGCACGGTATCGAGTTTTCTTATCTCCGCGGAGTCTTTACTTGTAAGGGGTTTTATAAGCGCATTGTCATTGGACCTGCCGGTTTTGGTTTGCGGGCCGCTGTTTACTATCAGAGATTTCCCGCCGAGGGCAGTGAGCTGGTTCTCAATCATTCTTTTCGCACCATCCGTAATCGTAACAAGAGAGATTACGGCTGCCACACCTATTATGATACCAAGGGCAGTTAGAAATGACCTCATCTTGTTTGCTTTTAAAGCATTTAGGGAGATACTTAATGAGTTGAAAATATTCATATCAGCGGTAAAAATCGTTTTTAATATTATACATATTATTCATTCGAATATTGAATTATGACAAAAATAAAAATTTGCGGAATTACAAATACAGAAGATGCACTTTCTGCTGTCAGATTGGGGGCAGATGCACTTGGATTTATTTTTGTAAAAAAGAGTAAACGTTATATTGAACCCGCCTTAGCAGCAGAAATTACAAGGCAACTGCCTCCTTTTGTCATAAAAGTAGGTGTTTTCACAAATGAAGACCCTGCTGTTATCAGGGATATAGCCGGTGAAGTAAAACTTGATCTGCTCCAGATCCACGGAGATGAGACACCTGAATACTGCGATAAACTTGAAATACCTTATATAAAAGCTTTCAGAATAAAAGATGTCACTTCACTTAACGAAGTTAAGGAATATAATACGAATTATATACTTTTTGATACATATTCGAAGGACGAATACGGCGGGACCGGTAAGGCCTTTGACTGGGGAATTATTAAGGACAAGGCGTTTGAAAATAAATATGTTATCCTTTCAGGTGGTTTAAATCCCGGCAACGTTGGAGAGGCGGTCACACTATTAAATCCTTATGCAGTAGACGTGTCCTCAGGTGTTGAGGAGAATCCGGGTAAAAAGGATATTGATAAAATAAATAAATTTGTTGAGGCTGTAAAAAATGGCAATTGATATAAATCTTCCGGACGAAAAGGGGCATTTTGGCGAATTTGGAGGCAGGTATGTTTCTGAAACATTAATACCCGCGCTTACCGAACTTCAAAATGCATATGAAGAAGCTAAAAAAGACCCTAATTTTCAAAAAGAGATAGATTATTATCTCAAAAATTATGTTGGCAGGCCCACTCCTCTTTATTTTGCAGAGCGAATGACAAGGGAACTTGGCGGTGCAAAGATATATCTCAAGAGGGAAGATGTATGTCACACAGGCGCACACAAGATAAATAACACAATCGGCCAGGCACTCCTTGCCGAAAGAATGAAGAAAAACAGGATCATTGCTGAGACGGGGGCAGGGCAGCATGGTGTGGCAACAGCAACAGTATCTGCACTTTTTAATAAAGACTGTACTGTCTATATGGGCGAGGAAGATACCAGGAGGCAGGCTATAAATGTATTCAGAATGGAACTGCTCGGGACCAAAGTCTTTCCCGTAACATCCGGTACCAAAACGCTTAAAGATGCAATGAATGAAGCTATGAGGGATTGGGTCACAAATGTGAGAGACACTTTTTATATTATAGGAAGTGTGGCCGGGCCTCATCCTTATCCCATGATGGTGAGGGATTTTCAGTCAGTTATAGGAAGAGAAACAAAGAAGCAGATCCTTGAGGCTGAAGGAAGGCTTCCAGACCTGCTTGTAGCATGTGTAGGCGGCGGCTCCAATGCAATGGGGCTTTTTTATCCTTTTGTTGAAGATGAAGAAGTAAAAAAACTTGGGGTAGAGGCAGCAGGGCTTGGAATTGATACAGAACATCATTCAGCCACAATCTCGGTTGGGTCGGTAGGTGTGCTCCATGGAAGTAAGACATACCTGCTTCAGGATGAAAACGGCCAGGTCAAAGGTGCCCATTCAATTGCCGCGGGGCTTGATTATCCGGGCGTAGGCCCTGAGCACTCATATTTTAATGATATGGGCGCTGTTGATTACACAGCTGTTACTGATAAAGAAGCACTGGAGGGTTTTTCATTTCTTTCAAAGACCGAGGGTATTATCCCGGCGCTTGAGACTTCACATGCAATTGCACAGGTCATGAAAGCAGCCCCTAAAATGTCAAAAGACGAGATTGTTATAATATGCCTCTCCGGAAGAGGTGACAAAGATATACACACAGTCACGGATTTAGAGTAAAGTCCCAAAATAAATAATAATCCTCATCATTTAGCGTGATTACCTGACTTGACAAGTCATCTTAAGGTGTATATTTTGCTTTTCATAAGTTTTAGTGGTGGTGGGCGGTATTTTGAACAGTGACCGGTCTAGTTTACTAACGAGTTTATCAATATAGTCATTTGGCTATTAATCCTATATAACAAATACCAAAAATTAATCCATTACATATATGAACAGAATAGAAGAAAAATTCAGCGTTGCGGGGGATGGAGGTCGAAGTGCACTTGTCTGTTATCTTACAGCCGGTGACCCTTCGATTGATGTTACAAGGGATATTGTCCTTGAACTTGAGAAAAACGGGGCTGATATTATTGAGCTGGGTATACCTTTTTCTGATCCTATGGCAGACGGCCCTACAATCCAGCTTGCATCCGAAAGGGCGCTTGCAAACGGCACTACCATTCATGATGTAATAAACCTTTCCAAAGAGTTAAGAGAACATACTGAAATTCCTATAATTTTGTTTGGTTACTATAATCCGTTTTTTACATACGGACTTGAAAAGTTTGCAAGGGATGCAAAAGAAGCAGGAGTTGACGGGATACTCGTAGTTGACCTTCCGCCGGAAGAGTCCGGGGAATTTAAAAAACACCTCGACAATAATGATTTAAATCTTATTTTCCTGCTTGCTCCTACAAGCACAGAAAAAAGGATAGACCTTGTGGCTGATAATGCCGGGGGATTTATCTACCTTGTTTCCATAACAGGTGTAACAGGATCGAGGCCTGGTATGGAATATTCACTGTCTTCCCTAACTAAAGATATAAAGGAAAAATCCGGCCTCCCTGTAGGGATTGGCTTTGGTGTTTCCACACCCGAACAGGCAAAAGACATTTCAAATTACGCCGATGCGGTAATTGTGGGAAGTGCATTTGTAAGAATTATAGAAAAAAACGGTAATAAAAGGGATATACTACTCAAAGAGATCGGGGAATTTACAAATTCATTAAGCAGTTCATGTGTAAAAAGTTAATTTTATGGAAGCTAATCTAAAAAGATATCTGTTCCTTGGTGAATTTGATTCAATTCTGCTTGGCTTCTTCTCAAAGAGGGGCGAAGTGATTTGGGTAAGCTCACTCGATGAAGCACTTAACCAGACCGGAAATTTTACACTCATTATTGTTGATTCAAACATTTTCAAAACAAAACTCTCAAGTAATTTGAGAACACACTATCCGCAAACCCCAATACTTGTATCAAACGGCGATAAACACACTGACCCGCCGCCATACGTAAGGTTTGTCAAATTCGAAGAAATCATAGATACACAAATAATGAAAGAAGAGAAGCTTGCACGCACGGAGCTAAAGGTTGAAGAACTACGTAAGACTCATGAAAAGTCAAAGAAGCTTCTTATTCTTCTCCATGACCATCCTGACCCCGATTCAATTGCCAGTGCACTGGCATTAAGGACTTTATTAAAAAGAAACAAACAGACAGCTGTAATAGGCCACCTTGGCGAGAAAATCTCGAGGCCCGAAAATGTGGCGATGATAGAGATACTGGATATCGACCTGCATGAACTCGTTCCCGAAGATTTAAAAGAATATGATTCAATATCAATGGTGGATGTGCAGCCGCCGTATTTTGGTGACCTGATAGAAAGAGTTGACTCGGTGATTGACCACCATCCGCAGGTTAGCAAATACGAAGCAGATTTTCAGGATATAAGTTCGGAAGAAGGTGCAACTTCCACAATAATGACCAGCTACCTGAGGTCGGCGCAGGTGGAGATATCCGAAAGGCTTTCAACTGCACTTCTTTATGGTATCAGGACTGACACGGTAGTTCTTAACAGGGACGCAAATGCGGACGATATTGAAGCTTTTACTTTCCTTTATCCTAATGCAAACCTTGGACTTCTCAGAAGAATTGAAAGGGCTGAAATCCCATCAACCGAGATAAAATGTTTCGGGCAGGCCCTTGCTGACCACTGGATTGAAAAAAATATTTTCTTTGTAAATGTAGGAAGGGTAAAAAGAGAATATCTGATACCAAAAATGGCCGATTTTGGCATCCAGGTAAAAGGCATAGAGTGGTCTGTTGCTTTTGGAATACTGAGTAAAACCCATCTTGTAATCTCAATAAGAAATGTAGGTTATGTTAAAAGTGCCGGAAGGCTTATGCGAGAGTTATTCAATGAAATTGGCAGCGCCGGAGGCCACAGGTCAGCTGGTAAAGCCGTAATTCCACTTTCCCAGGTAAGGAAAATCGTTGGCAGCGGTTCCCAGGATAAGATCAAAAAATGGTTGACCAAAGTAATTTCAGTAGCAGTAGTAGAAAAGAACGGTAACGAAAACTAACAACAAAGGGAGTTTCCTCCCTCTATTGCAGTATCATTATTTATCTGTCGATTAGAGTGTATTGCCATCCAAAAAGTATAATCCAGTCAGTTTCAAGCTGCGGGCCGTTTAGGTCCTGGTATACCGGAACACCAAATTCAAATGCCAGCCTTTGACCCTGGAGCCATTTAGGGCCGACCTGGTTTACAAAGTTAAGCCCGACCAATGCGTCAAGGCGGTTGCCGCCCTGAAGATCTGGGTCAGCAGTAGGAACAACCTCCGGGTTAAGTGCAGGGTCTGCACCATCAATATTCCCCCAAAACCCCCAGTCAAGCCTGAATGATCCGCTCAGCCAGTAGTTTATATTATAAGCTGTCCATGTTGTAACATTGAGCCTGTTGCCTAGTGTGTAATTACGGTCATTTTCACCAAGCCTCACAACACCCAGTACCTGGCCGCCCCAGTCGATGTTGCCCTGCCTGCCGTTATAAGTCACACCGGGAAGAAGGTCCCATGTACCTGAGCCCAGCTGCATTGGATAGGGAAGCGGCTGATTAGGGCCCATAGGGGTATCGTCTTTTTTATCTATAGAGCCGGTTGGGAAACTAAGCCCGAAATTAAGGATAACGTTGTTGTTATTTCCCCAGTTAAGGACTTTAAATAGACCGGAGAGCTTAATGTCACCCAGCCCTTCAGAAGTGGTTTTAAATCTTCCGCCGCTTCTTGTAAGGTGGTTCATTGATTTTTTTACGTAAGGGATCATTCCCATTAGTGTGAGCCTGTTGGTCACTGCGTACATGGCCCCGAACATATGCATCTGCATGTCCATATCAGTCGGTGTTACCAAAAACTGCTCCAGCACTTCCTGGTTGCTTATGCCGTTGGTACCATTCCTCATGCCTTTCATCTGCATGTACATGTACCTGTATGAGAGCATAAGCTCTCCTTTCTGGTGTGTGTGTTCTCCCATTACACCAATGGGTGCATGGTCATCGGCCCGGAAACTGTATTCCATAGCGTTTGAAAATGAAGGGCCTGCTATTAATAAAGCTATAAAAAAGAAAGTAGTCCTTATTTTAAATAAAAACATGTTCTGTCCTCCTAATTTAAATGAAAATTAAAGAATCAGGAGTAGCAGGGTGGTGCTCTGGAAGGAAATAATACGTTTTGGTTTAAATCTGTAAATTGGTTTTGTGTATCAGAGTAAAAAAGTTTTACGGGAAATAGTCCATGCTTAATTCCGGCAACTTTTTTAAGAGTTTTTTGATGGTCATTGGTATTTAAAACATTTTGGAAAGTATATTGTGAAAGTTCTTTCTGGCTGTTTTCAGGTTTCAGCTCCTGGGTTATATCAAGTAGTTCAAAATCATACTTTAGAAGGCTGCATGTAAATCTAGTATCGTATTCCGAATAATAGCCGGAGTCCTCACGGCCGGATAACACCGAAAGCACAGTGAGTGTAATTAACAGCAGAAATATGATTTGTATTCTTTTCATAATTTCGAGATTCTTATAGTATTAAACATATATAGTAATTACAGGCAAATTTCATGTCAATAAATATAGGGATACTGGGTTCAACAGGGTACACGGGATGCCAGCTCGTAAGCCTTCTTCTTAATCATAATTCAGTTGATATCAGGTGGCTTACATCTGAAAAATTCAGGGGAATGAAGTATTCCGAGGTGTTTCCCGGCTTTGCCGGCCGGATAGATACAGAATGCGTATCCGTTTCAAAACTTGATGAGCAGGAAGATGTAGATCTTGTTTTTTCCTGCCTCCCAAATCTTACTTCAATTCACTTTGTTAAAAAACTTTATGACAGGGGTATTAAAATTATTGACCTGAGTTCTGATCTAAGGCTTAAGGACCTTGAGCTGTTTAAGAACTATTTTAACAGGGAACACCCTGCTCCCGGACTGGCAGGGGAGTCGGTATATGGAATGCCCGAATTAAACAGGGCCCAGATTAAGACAGCCCGGCTTGTTGCAAATCCCGGCTGTTTTGCAACTACGGTATTGTTGTCTTTGGCCCCTTTATTAAAAAACGGTATCAAAGCAGGCAGTATTGTTGCTGATGTTAAGGCCCCAATTTCTGGTGCAGGTAGGGCGCCGCGGCTGGAATATCATTTTCCCGAAACCAATCAGAACATTACAGGCGATGGGTTTGAAATGCATATTCAGAAGATTGAAGTTGAAGAATTTTTTCACGGCAACAACAAAATTAAAGAAAATATTGTTTTCAGAACTCACAGGGTACCTGTAAACAGAGGGATACTGACCACGGTTTATTATGAGCTGAAAGAAAAGAGATCTTATGAGGAACTGCTTAATTATTTTGAAGAATTTTACAGGGATGAAAAGTTTGTAAGAATTCGTGAAAAACAGGAAGTAATTCAGCTTAAGAATATATTAAATTCAAATTACTGTGATATCTGTTTTGATATCCAGGACGGTTTTCTGGTTATTGAGTCGGTTCTGGACAATGCAGTTAAAGGGGCATCAGGCCAGGCGGTTCAGAACATGAATATTATGTTTGATATTAAAGAAGATACGGGCCTGGGTGCTGTGCCCGTTTATCCCTGATATGATAAACAGCATACTTCGGGAAAATTTTAAGAGTAAAGAGGACCGGACTGCAATTGTAGAAGGGGAGTATAAAGCTACATATGCAGAACTTTGCCGGCTGGTTGATTCGTTGTCCTGTTATCTTTCGAATGAGGGAATAAAAAAGGGAGACAGGGTCTGCCTTTACCTTCCAAACTCTGCCGAATTTGTTATAGGTTTTTTTGCGATAGCAAATATCGGTGCAATCTGTGTCCCGGTAAATGCAAAGTATAAAACATCTGAACTGGAGCAGTACATTTCAAGCTCCGGTGCCGGGTTTGTACTAACTTCCGGGGACCTCCTTGAACCTGTAAGGCAAATAACCCGGGATATTAAAACTGTTGTAGTAAAAGGTGAGAATGCCGACTGGAAAATTGATAACAGTGATGAAAGTACATACGAATTAGCGTGCGATATAACGGAAGATGATAAAGCAATTTATCTTTTTTCGACCGGGTCAACAGGTGTGCCAAAATGTGTTGCGAGGAGCCATGCAAAACTGCTTGCACTGGCTGAGAACCATACCTCTACTGTAGGATGGGACAGCAGTGACAGGATCCTGTTTGTGATTCCCATCTCTCATACATATGCTTTTGGCAACCTTATAAGCGCCCTGAAGATTGGTGCCGCGGTTTATATGATCGAAGATTTTAACAGGAGAAATGTTGTTGACTGTATTTTGGAAAACAGGATTTCAATTTTTCCGGCAGTACCGTTTATGCTTGATATCCTGTCCGGATACGGTCCGGCAAAGGGCCGGGATTTTAGCTTTCTAAAGCACGTGATTTCTGCAGGTGCTGCTCTTAATAAAAATATTTCGGCCGGTTTTTATAATAATTTCGGCATATATCCAATGCAGCTTTACGGCTCTTCTGAAACAGGAGTAATTTCCATTAACCTTGCTGATGATATTCATCACAGGCTTGAATCAGTTGGAAAGTCCGTAAATAATGTCGAGGTAAGGATTGTAGACGAAGATAACAACAGTCTCGAACAGGGCCAGCAGGGTGAAATAATTGTGAAAAGCCCATCTATGACAGACAGGTACGAAAACCTTCCTGAGGAATCCGTATTGGCATTTAGGAAGGGATATTATTACACCGGGGACATCGGCAGAATTGATGAGAAAGGATATATTTATATTACAGGCAGAAAAAAACTGTTTATTAATATTAGCGGTCAGAAGGTGGACCCGGGAGAAGTTGAAAATATAATTTTGTTAAATGAGGATGTCATGGAAGTTGCTGTAGTGGGGAGAAAAGACAGCAGCGGGGCAGAATATGTGGCAGCTTTCATTGTCTCAGACAAAAATTTGAATGCTTCTGATATTGTAAAATTCTGCAGGGATAAAATTTCAGATATAAAAATCCCGACTTCCATAAAGTTTGTCGATGAAATACCAAAAAGCCCCACAGGTAAAATTCTCCGTGATAAATTAAACTGATGTTATGAATGAAGAAGATATAAAGAAGAGAATAAGAATTTTAATAAATGACAAGTTTGAAATAACAGGGGAAGTTGGTGATACGACCTACCTGATTGATTTTGGACTTGGTGTGGATTCTGTATCCAGCCTCGAATTTGTAGTGGCTCTTGAGAAGGAGTTCAAAGTTGAGATTGATGAATCGGAAATTACCCCGGATATTTTACAGGACATCAATTCCGTAACGCAATATATTGTAAGCAGGCTTTAGCCCTATTTCTTCTCTTCCACGTAACTTTCAAGAGTACTTATAAACTGTTTCCTGACTATGGCACTTGCCTTGTTTAGGGGTTTAAGTACTGCGTTCTCATATACTTCGAGGGCTGTTTTCTCGAGTTCCTTGTCACCGCTTGTCCTTGCCAGCCTGAGTACCGCTATTGAGTTATAAAATATTGCTTTGAACAGTTCCTTGCGTGCTTCGTTGAAATTAAATTTTTCAAGTTCTTTTTGTGCATCGAGCATTGCGTAGAATCCAACGCCGCAAAAAAGTGTAAGCAGTTTCTTTGCTTCTTTGTTCGACATGCCCTCAATCAGGTACACGAGTGGGGCTTCTACTATTGATTCGAGTTCTTTTTCACTTCCAGATAATATCTCGGCAAGTTGTTTGATTTTGTCGTCCTCTGCATCTGCAAGAAGGTCCTGTAGTGCATTCTGTACATACATTAGGGCAAAGCTGTCTCTTATTTCACTCAGGCTGTGCCCTTCGGATTTCAGAGCTTTTACGTATGCGAGCTTATCAAGAGTCCTGGGCGGATAATAAAGGGCAGTCGCTTTTTTGCCTGACTTGGCTTTCCTTCGCTTGGGTTTTGGTATGAGCCCAAGTTTTGTGCAGGTCTTTACAGTTTTTACAGGATCTTCACCGAGGTGGATCTCCCTTTTTTTTGCTTCCTGAATTAATTCTTCTAATGTGAGGTCTTCCATATAAGGAAATATTACGCTTCTTAAAAAAATATTTCAATTTATTGATTGATTTCTTTGTCAATTTGCTTTAATAATTAGAGTATGGCTACAAGTACTTTAGTAGTATACGAGCCTTTGATTTCTTTTGGTGAGAACGGGGAATACTGGAAGGAATATTCAGCTTTCTATGAGAAGTACTGGGGAGGACCAACTTCTCCATTTGGAGTATGGTTTGGTAATGAGTATGAAAACTACCGTACTGCCCTTTCAGAACACCTGGGGATGGATGACGAAAATATCCAGGACTGCTTTTTTCTTAAAAAAGGCGAAGACTATTTTGTAGCCCCCCTTAAAGATTCAACCAATGTTTTTTCCTTTGAAAATTCCATACCCCCTGAGTGGTTCGTTCTTTTTGACGAATCCGAGAGAAAAAACTTCTATACGCACTGGGGATTTAATACCATAAGTTACGATGCTGTACTTGAGGACTGTGTCCAGAGGGCAATTAATACTAATAAAATTATTTCAGGATCTATTGGTGAAAACAGTGCCGCAGAGATTTCAGGCTACCTGAACTACCTGAGAGAAGGTGTGGACAATCTCAGTGTCTGGATGGATTCATTTAAAAACGGGGGTTTTATCATTCTCAACTACGGGGACATATGTACTTATATACACCTTCTTACTCTTAGTAATGAAAAAAGTGTAGTTGAGATCAGGGATTTTATTAATTTTGTAGAACAAAAAGAATTTTCTGAAGCAGAAAAAAAAATAAGAATATTTGGCCAGAAATGGGAAGAAATAAGGCAAAACTGCCTGGGTGAGGCGGAAAAAGAGTTTATTCAGTAAACAAAAATAATTATAAATTTTAACAAAATAGAAAAAAATGCTTGAAACATTCTTTTTTTCTATTAGTTTAATAAATTAAGTGCATTACTTAATATTATATTTTTCTTATGTTTATGTTTAATTTATTTTTTATAAGGAGTACTACATGGTTAAATATCTCGATATGGAGGAATTTTATGATGAATCCGTAAAGGATGACAATCATAGTGAAGTAAAAACTACACCAAAAGGAGGTAACACAAGCAGTAAAAGCGAAAAAAAGGATAATAAAGGTTTTGAAAATCCTGATTTAAGACTTATCAATGACTACTTCAAGGAAGTAGCTCATGAGACATTGTTAACACCTAAAGAGGAGCTATCCGTTTCCGCGGGGATTTGTAACTGCGAGAAGAAAATAGCGAATATTAAAGAAATTATAGAGATAATTTTAAAGAAACGTATAAGGCATAACAATGCAATATTAATAAAAACACTTAATAATATATTAGATAGTAATAATTTAGTCCTACCAAAAAACAAACATAAGAAACTGGTTTACTATACAAAACTCTTAGAGGTCTACTACAACAAGGAGCAGGCCATAAGAAACAGGTTTGTTAAATCAAACCTGAGATTAGTTGCAAGCATGGCCAAAAGGTATCTTGGCCGTGGGGTTCCTTTTATGGATCTGATCCAGGAAGGAAACATTGGTCTTATTAAAGCCGTGGAAAAATTTGACCACACCAAGGGGTTCAGATTTTCCACATATGCATGCTGGTGGATCAACCAGGCTATGACAAGGGGAATTTTTAATCAGACAAGGACTGTAAAGGTCCCTGCCTATATCCTTGAGCAGGCCGGTAAGGTCAGGGAAGCCAGGACAAAACTCTACGAACAGACAGGTGTTGAACCCGATGCTGCAGATATTGCAAAGCTGGGTAATATTTCCGCAAAGAGTGTCAGCAGGATACTCGAAGCAGAAAAGAAAACACTTACACTTGATTCCCCTGTATGGGACGGTGAAAACACTACCTACCTTGATTATATAGCTGATAATAAAAATTCAGCTGATGATATCATCGCGGGTTTTTCACTTCCTGATAATTTACTCCAGGCCCTTCATAAGCTTGAGAGCAGGGAGAGGGAAGTAATTCAGATGAGGTTTGGTATTGGATACGATGACTGTTTTACTCTTGATGAAATTGGTAAAAAGTTTCAGCTTACCCGTGAGAGAATAAGGCAGATCGAAAAGAAAGCCCTTACAAGGCTTAGAAAATCTAAATATGCACCGGCTTTAAAGAGCCTTATGGAAGCTTGTTAATATAAATAAATAAAGTTAATGCACTTAATATAATTAATATTGCACTAGTGTTTAGGGGCCAGGTCTCAAAAGGATCTGGCCCTTTTTTTTAGCTGATTTTTACTATGGAGTTGATGTTTTCCATTTTGAATTTTTCTTCCATCTGATCGTTTAGCAGGGAAATGTATTTAATATTGAAGAGTACATCATTTTCCTCGAAATAGTTTTCAGAAAAATTGAACTTCCTGGGCACTATGCTAAGAGATGTTTCATCCCGAGTTTCCAGTTTGTCCGACCCGCACCTGAACTCTATATTTTCATTTTCAGAATTTAAACTTAATTCTTTAATCTTTGCACCGTTGTTCTGGAGTTTTATTGAAACAAGTCCGTTGCTGTGTATCTTGCCGTTAAAGAAATTAAAAGAAGGCAGTACCTCTTCATTATAAAGCTGTGCTTTCTCCTCTTTTTCTTTTTTCTTTAATGGCCTAATCTGTAAATACAGTAAAGCAATGACCAGTGCCAAAGTAATAAAAGATACAACTGTGTTTAGAATTAATAGCCCATCACCCATGGAGTAATTATATAGTCAATATTAAATCTGTAGTAACTTAATTTGAAAAATAGATCTTAATGAACATATAATTGAATATTATTATAGAAAAATGTACGAAGGGTAACGTCCCGTTCAGCCCTCATGTAATTTTTAATCTTAAGAAATGAAAAAAATGAATAAACTAAAAGAATTTAGAGTATCTAAAACTACTTATTTATTATTTTTATCCTTTTCGGACTTCTTAGTCTGCTTATGTTTATTATTAAAGGTTATTTTGTTGCCACATTTTGTATTTGGATCTTAATTGCAAATTTTTACAATTTTTATGAAGCAAAAGAAATAAGAATTATCATTTTCAAAAATTTTTAAAATATTTTGTATATTCTTTTACTTCTTTATTCCTAATTTATAGCATATATGTTCTTCTATCCCCCGCTAAACCCAAAGGGTTTTATTTATTAGAAGCTATGGAATATATAAAAAGTTTAATGTAAAAAAGTTGTTTCGTGGGATAAAAGGGGATAGACACATTTTCAACTTTGACAATTAATCTAATAGTTGTACAGTATATTGTACAATGAAAGCTATAACATACAGCTATGCAAGGCAAAATTTAGCAGAGACAATGGATAATATCAGCAATGATAAAACCTCTATTACTATTACTAGAAAAAATGGTAAATCAGTGGTTATGATGTCGCAGGAAGAATACGATTCACTTGAAGAAACTGCTTATTTGCTTAGAAGCCCGAAGAACATGAAGAGACTACTTGAGTCAATAAACAGACTGGAATCAGGTAAAGGTAAGGAAAAAGAACTGATTGAGCCTTGAGTAAAACTAAAATAAAACTTTCCAGAATTCTTTTTGATGAGAATGCATGGGAAGATTATCAATACTGGTTATCTCATGATATTAAAAATTTAAAAAGAATCAATGAGTTAATCAAAGATATTATGCGCAATCCTTTTACCGGGTTAGGAAAACCGGAACCATTAAAGCATGCATTAAAAGGATACTGGTCGAGAAGAATTACCCAGGAACATAGAATAGTTTATAAGGTTGAAGGTGATATCTTATTCATTGCCCAGCTTAGGTACCACTATTAATTTGAAATAAAGATATATCTCAAAATAAAAAGCAGGGCAAAGGTGTAGATTAGCCAGTGGACTGTTTTTCCTTTTCCCGTGATTAGTTTTAAAAAAACATATGAAATCAATCCAAATGAGATGCCTTCAGTAATGCTGAATGAAAGCGGCATCATGATAATTGTCAGGAATGCCGGGATTGCTTCAGTGTAATCGTTCCAGTCAATCCTTGTAATGCTCTTAAACATAAAAGCACCTACAATTATAAGGGCAGGGGCTATTACCGGGTAAAGAGTGACCTGGTCGCTTATCTTATAACCCGATCCGACCATTTCAACAAGAGGGCTGAAAAATAGTGCCAGAATCATTAAGAGTGCAACTACTACAGCAGTTAAACCCGTTTTTCCACCTACTGATATTCCGGCGGCACTTTCAATATATGCTGTAACAGATGAAGTCCCGAGTGCTGCTCCCGCACTTGTGGCAACAGCATCAGAGAGCAGGCATTCCTTTGCTTTTGGAAGTTTGTCGTCTTTCATGATACCTGCCTGCTGGGTAACGCCGATCAATGTTCCTATAGAATCAAACAGGTCGAGAAAAAAGAAGATGATAATTACAGTTATAAGGTTTGGATATGCGAAGATATTAGGGATTTCGAGTTTAAACAGGGTAGGGTCAAGAGATGGGGGCGTGCTGAATATCCCCTTGTATTCAACGATACCAAAATACAGTCCAAGTATTGTTGTAAGAATAAAGCCGGCAAGTATTGCTCCCCTGAACCTTAGTGCAATTAAGCATGAGATCACCATCAGACCGAATAATGAGAGTGCAGTAGGAGTTGATGTTAGATCACCAAGTGTGACATAAGTTACGGGGTGATTTATAACAATCCCAGACCATTCAAGGCCAACCAGGGCAATAAGAAGTCCGATACCTACGGGAATACCGTTATTCATACACCCGGGGATGTTGTTTACCAGTGCTTCCCGCAGGCCTACTGCGGAAAGCAGGATAAAAAGAACCCCTGCAACAAACACTGCACCAAGGGCAACTTGCCACGTATATCCGAGTGTTAATACAACAATATAAGAAAAGTAGAAGTTATGGCCCATCGCCGGTGCTAATGCGATCGGATAATTTGCCAGGAATGCCATTAGCAGACATCCAATTGCCGCAGATACACATGTGGCTACAAAAACCGAACCCTGGTCCATACCCGCGGCGCCAAGAACTGCCGGCTGTACAAAGATAATATAAGAGAGTGTGAGAAATGTTGTAATCCCGGCAATAGATTCGGTTTTGATATCAGTGCCGGACTGTTTTAGATGGAATAGTTTTTCTAACATTTATGAACAATGGAATTTTTTTCAGACAATTATACTGATATTATATTAAAAAATGAAAAGGAGGACTTATAAATGAAAATTAATTCCGGTTTATTCTTTATTTTTATTTTATTTATTTCCGCGGGAATACTTGGGTGTAATGATTATGACTGTCTGCCTGAAGATGGTGATGAGGTAGCAATATACAGCGCAAAATATAAACCAGGTGAGTTTGAAAAAGCCAAAATAATTCATGCAGAAGGTTTTGGTAAAGCAATGGAAGAATCGGGGCAGGACAGGATCACATATTTTCTGGAAGACAAAGAAAATAACGAAGTAATAGCAGTCTCTTTTTTTAAAAAGGGAAATACTGTCCACGAATGGCACAGTACTGAAGCCAGGGATGAAGTACTGGACAGATTAAAAACACTTTTGAGAGAGCCAATTTCTCACAAAAAATTAAATGTAATAGATTCTCACACTACAGATTAGATTAATGATATTAGGACAAACCCGGAATTAATATCCCGGGTTTGTTTTTGGTATAATATTCGGGATTTAGATAAAACCGTTTAGGATCACTCCGCCAAGCAGGCCGGAACTACCTTTTTCTTCAACAACAACTTCTTCTTCAACCTCAGCAGCTACTACTTCACCGTCTTCTACAACAGCTTCTACTGCTACTTCTTCTTCAACTACAACTTCATCCTGTGCGAATGAATAAAATGCTGTAACGAAAGTTAATGCAATGGTAATAGTAAGAATTCTGGCTAACATAATTCCCTCCATAAGGTTTATTGTTAATATCCAGTATAGAACAATTAAACAAAAAATTCTAATGTTATTTTGAATCTTCTGCTTTTGTTGAAATAAGGTGCTTGTTGAGTGCAGTGCTTTTTACTGTTTTAGTTTCCGGATCAATATAAAAAACCAGTCCTTCATGGTCTTTTGGTATCTTTTTAACTTCTTTAAGAATTAAAAGTTCTTCTACATTTTTTGGAAATGAGCCATAAGTTTCTTCGTATTTATTTGCAAATCCTGTGAGCTTGTCTTCAAGGTCCTTTGTGTTTAACTCTTTAAGATTGAGTAAAGCAAAGTTTCTCCTTCCTTCATTCTGGGTTGAATCATGGATTTCCTGCCAGATTTTCTTTGAAAGCTCCCGGTTACCGCCTTTATCTAATGCTGATGCCGCCATTCCCTTTATTGAAGCCCTTCTTTTTTCTTTTAAGTTAGGTTTTTCTGACGCTTCTTTAAACAATTCTGAAGCTTTTTCTTTATTATCAGAATAAAAAAAGTATTGAAAACCATGTTCCAAAGGAATTCTGAAATTATCTGGATTATTTATTTGGCCTTTATCAAATAAATTTGTACCTATATCAAGTCGATTTAAGCCAAAAGGCAAAGGGTCCGAAATGAAAGTCCCACCATATCTATATGCGTTTACAAACTTAGGATCGAGCTCGGTAATAATATCAAAGTATTTATATACTAATTCAGGGTCTTTTAAATTCTTTGGTATTTCCGGGTTACCAAAATATTGTACAGCTCTCAGCCAATAGATATCAGCAACTAAATTGTCAAAACCTAATGACATTATTTTTAAAGTTTTAGGGGATAATAAAACTATATTTTCTATTGATCGAAAATTGCTTCTTTCATTATCAATTTTTTTTTGGAATGGGATTGAAAGTGCCAATAATAATAAAATAAATAAAAGGCATAAATAACTGTTATTAAAAATTTTATTAATCATAATTAAAAGGGAGCAGTTTATTATCTCTGCCCCCTATAATATTAGTTTTAATTACATCCAGGTGAAGTTACATCAGCAGTATAAGTACCCGGTTGCCCGCTTGCAGTTGTTCCAGCATCTTCTAAGTCGCATCTGATTACGCCGTCTGTATAAACAGCATAATTATTCCTGCCTGTCCTATTAAATGACACCATAGAAGCAGTCCATCCATAACCCTGAAATATATTGTTTACAGCAGGTGCGTTTGCAGTATCATAAGCAATGCAGTACCCGGCTTTAGGTGTTAGGCAGGCATTACCTGCGGTGCCCTGGCCCGTTGGACCACCAGCTGCTTCATCTGCACCTACAAAAGATGAATCGATTAAGGAGTCCAGTTCATTAGTTGCAAGGCCGTCAGGATCACGAAGTGTATTTGCCGTACCTAATGCAACAGGGCCAATCTGATCTGTATAATCTCTACCATTAAGATCATTTAAATCCTGCTCAAAATACTCTCCTTCAGCATCTCTTAATGTCTGCATCATTTTTGCTGCATTTGCTTCATTCGCAGATATTCTTGCCTTAAGAAGGTTTGGAATTGCTAAAGCAAGCAGGATTCCGATGATAGCCGCTACAACCAAAAGCTCGATCAGGGTAAAACCTTTTTCACCCTTACTATTTCTCATTTGTTTAAACATTGTTTAAACCTCCATGAAATTAAATTTGATAATTAGTTATTGCAATGTGCGTGCCATATATAAAGTATTGCCTAATTATCTAATAATGATAATAGTATATACACAATATATTAAATAACTAATAAGTATTTTATTTACAGGGGTGTTTGCAAACAGTTGCAGTCTCGTGACAATTTTTGTATGGATTCCTGGTGAGGGCAATTAACATGCCATAATTAGATGTATAGAAATATATGAAATATTGAAAATTTAAAATATAATATATTGTAATATTTATTAAGTAAGTTTATAATTAGAAATGTTAAAACCTCCTTAATGTTTACCATTAAGGACAGGGGCCGGCCACTGACCCTGCGTCGGTCCCTTTTTTCTTTCAATCTTATTACTTCCTTCTAAGCCGGATATATTTATTCCCTTATGCCAGAGTTTGAAGATAAAGATATAAGTAAAGTAATAAAAATCCTTGGAAAAGAAGTAAAGAAATGGGACGTTCCTATAATAAACTTTATGGCAGTTTCTACCGGGGACCCCTTTAAAGTATTGGTTTCAACTATTCTTAGTCTCAGGACAAAAGACGATACAACTGCAGATGCTTCAAAAAGGTTATTTGCTAAAGCTTCAACTCCGGAAGAGATTGTAAAACTGGGACAGAAAAAGGTAGCAAAGCTTATCTACCCGGTGGGGTTCTATAATGTAAAAGCAAAAAATATTATAAATCTGTGTAAAACACTTATATCTGACTACAATTCAAAAGTGCCGGATGACCTTGATGAACTGCTTAAATTTGAAGGGGTAGGGCGTAAGACTGCAAATCTTGTAATTACAGTGGGATTTAATAAACCCGGAATATGTGTGGACATACATGTACACCGGATTTCAAACAGGCTTGGATATATCAATACAAAATCCCCTGATCAGACCGAGATGGTCTTAAGGGACAAACTGCCAAAGAAATTCTGGATAGATTACAACTATATACTTGTATCATTTGGGCAGCATCTTTGCCGTCCGGTGTCGCCATTTTGCAGCAGGTGTCCAATTGAGAAATACTGTAATAAGTTAGGGGTGGAGAGGAATAGGTAAAAGAATAGAAGTAGTATAAACCGTATCACCCCCACCTTAGTCCTCCCCCCTCGAGGGGGATAAAAATATTTGTGATATATCTTTTAAATCATAGTTATCCCTCAGGGGGTAGGAAAACGTTTGTCATTCTGAGGGAGTGAAACGACCGTGAGAATCTGTGTTTTAAATCTCTCACATTTAAACCATATAATCCGGGGTAAAAAACCGAGTCTCAAATTCGAATCAGTTTTAAAAATATTTCCTCCTTCTTTTCCTTGATGAAAAGAAGCAAAAATCACACGACTGAACAGAAATAATCTAAAAATAAATCATTACGGCTAAATCTTATTATTCCGCCCCATCCCGAATAAGATTATTAACGCCTTAATAATCTATTTTCTTTACGAAATTTCTGTAATGTCGTGAAAACATAAAAGATTAGTACATTAGTAATTAGCATAGAAATTTTGTAATAAATTTGTATATGTATATAAAGTGAGAACAATAGTTTGACTATATTTTCATAATAAATATAATTTTCAGGACTGATTTTTTTGCCTGCAAAATATTGCAGATTTATAAATAATAATGGCAGTTTTATTTCGAAAGTATCGCACTGAAATGTATAACATTTCTATTGCAGACAGTTATATTAATTAACCTTTCTGGATTCCCGATCGTAGCCGGGAATGACATTAATAAGGAAACAAAAAATTTTGGAGTGAGTTTTGGCTGAAGCCCTGGTTTTCTACATATTTGCGGCACTTTGTATATTTGGTTCGATTATTGTTGTTACACATAAGAACCCTGTTGCAAGTGCAATATCGATGGTACTTACCTTCTTTTTTACCGCAGTGCTGTTTATTCTGCTGAGGGCCCAGTTTATAGCCGTTATCCAGGTACTTGTATATGCCGGCGCAATAATTGTCCTGTTTCTTTTCACAGTTATGTTTTTGAATATTAAAGAAGATGCAATGCAGTTTGACGGCAGAAACATTGCGAAAAAAGTGACCTTCCTCTTCGTTATAATTGCAGTAGCAGGTTTTTTTGGATCCAAGCTGATAGTTAACTCAGGACAAAAAGCTCCGGAAATAGAAAATTTTGGTTCAGTGGAGAGTGTGGGAAGAGAACTGTTTACAGAATTCCTGCTGCCTTTTGAACTTACATCTGTGTTGATAATAGTTGCCATAATTGGTGTTGTGACGATAGCTAAAAGGAGTAAAAGCTCATAATGGAAGTTACATTAAACCATTACATTGTCTTAAGTGTGATACTTTTTGTGATTGGTACATATGGTGTGCTTACAAGGCGCAACCTTATTGTTGTGCTGATGTCGCTCGAGCTTATGCTTAATTCCTGTAACCTTGCTTTTATTTCCTTTGCTTATTTTCTGGGTGATCTTACCGGTCAGATTTTTATGATAATGGCTATTACCGTAGCGGCCGCGGAAGTGGCTGTGGGCCTTGCTTTTGTTGTACTGATTTATAACCACAATAACAGTCTCGATATTGATATATTAAAACTTCTCAGGGGTTAGGTTTTTTAGAATAAAATGATTTCTTACATCGTACTCTTTCCATTAATAGGCGCCATAATAAACGGGCTTTTATTTGCCACCCCGTTAAAAAAGATTATTTTTGGAAACAATACAGAAAGCTGGGAAAAGAAAGCCGTAGGTTTTATTGGCTGCTTTGCAGTTTTACTTTCTGCGATTGTATCCACAATTCTATTTTTCAGACTGCTTGGGCTTGCGCCGGCGGACAGGTTGTTTATCCAGGACGTATATACGTGGATCCCTTCGGGCGAACTCGATGTAAAATTTTCATTCCTTTTTGATTCCCTTGCAGCTGTAATGTCACTTGTGATCACATGGGTAGGTTTTTTAATACATGTCTACTCTGTTGGTTATATGAAGCATGACAAATCTTATGCGCGTTATTTTACATACCTCAATCTATTCGTATTTTTCATGATGATCCTGGTGCTTGGTGATAACTTTGCAATGATGTTTGTAGGGTGGGAAGGCGTAGGACTGGCTTCTTACCTGCTAATTGGTTTTTGGTTTGAAGATAACGAAAAGGCATACGCCGGAAGAAAGGCATTTATTGTAAACAGGATTGGGGACTTTGGCTTTATACTGGCAATATTTTTAATATTCATGGTTTTTGGGACTTTAAATTACCAGGAAGTGTTCGGAAAACTTGCCGATGCTAATTTTGTGCAGTCCATATCAATGGCATCCATAACAGCAATTGCGCTACTTCTTTTTGTGGGAGCTGTAGGTAAATCGGCCCAGTTTCCGCTGTTTGTATGGCTTCCGGACGCAATGGCAGGCCCTACTGCGGTAAGTGCATTAATACACGCTGCTACAATGGTAACGGCCGGTGTTTATCTTGGTGCAAGGTGCAACCTGATATTCACAATGTCACCCACTGCACAGTTTGTAGTACTGGTAGTAGCTGCATTCACTGCATTTTTTGCAGCGGCTATCGCTATTACACAAAACGACATAAAAAAAGTCCTGGCATATTCTACAGTCAGCCAGCTCGGTTATATGTTTATGGCAATTGGCGTTGGAGCTTATGCCGTAGCAATATTTCACGTAGTTACTCATGCATTTTTTAAAGCACTGCTGTTTCTTGGATCAGGAAGCGTTATTCATTCCCTTTCGGGTGAGCAGGATATTCGCAACATGGGCGGGCTTAGAAAATATATACCACTTACAGCACTTACATTTCTTGTTGGTACGCTGGCAATAGCAGGTGTGCCGTTACTCTCAGGGTTTTTCAGTAAAGACAGCATTCTCGCAATAGTTTATGACGAGGGATATACGGTTTTCTGGCTTATAGGCTTAATTACCGCAGGCCTTACGGCTTTTTATATGATGAGGCTGTATTTCCTTACCTTTGAAGGTAAAAGCAGGATGGCGCCAAAGGTAGAAAGCCATGTCCATGAGTCACCAATGTCAATGACCATACCGCTTGTTATACTTGCGTTCCTGTCGGTGCTCGGCGGGTATCTGGGTTTCCCGGAGTTTATGGGAGACACAATCGGGATTGATGACAGTAACCTTATAGAGAGGTTCCTGCAGTCTTCAATATATCAGCACGAATTTAAAATACTTGAACACAGGTTCCTTGGACACTGGACGCTGGCACTGCTTTCGATAGTTGCTGCGGGGCTTGGAATATTAACAGCATTTTATATATACATGGTAAGGCCTTCCGTATTAAACAGCCTGGCAAAAAGCCCGGCTCTAAATACTCTTTACGGCTGGTCGTACGCTAAGTTTTATGTAGACGAACTATACAATACTCTGATTGTTAAACCTTTTAATCATTTCTCTTCACAGCTTAGCACTTTTGACAGGTACGGGATAGACGGACTTGTGAACGGTGTAAGTTCACTGGTGGTAAATACGGGCCGCAGGGTTGTTTCCACACAGAACGGACTTCTAAGATACTATGCAACCGCGATGGCAGTTGGTGCCGTAGTAATAATACTTATAGTCTTTATCTAAAATTAAATTCCGGACATAAAAAAACGGCAGGTTTAAAAGCCTGCCGTTTCTAATTTTATGCTTATTTTGTTTTCTGATTATACATCAAAATAGAGCATGAACTCATGTGGTACGGGCCTTAACCTCATTGGGTTAACTTCCTCGTCCATCTTATACTCTATCCATGTTGATATCACATCTTCCGTAAATACATCTCCTTTAAGAAGGAAGTCATGATCATCTTTTAGTGCCGTAAGTGCTTCTTCAAGAGATGCAGGCACATTTGGAATACCAGCCAGTTCCTCGGGGCCTAATGAATAGATGTCTTTATCAAGAGGGTCTCCTGGGTTTAGCTTGTTTTCAATACCGTCGAGTCCTGCCATAAGCATTGCAGAGAAAGTAAGGTAACCGTTACATGATGGGTCAGGGAACCTTGTTTCCAGTCTTTTTGCTTTAGGGCTTGGGGAATACATCGGGATCCTTACCGCAGCACTTCTGTTTCTTGCAGAGTATGCAAGGTTTACAGGTGCTTCAAATCCGGGGACAAGCCTTCTGTATGAATTTGTTGAAGGGTTGCTGAATGCACAGATGGCTCTTGCGTGTTTTAGAATTCCCGCAATATAGTGCATAGCCATGTCGCTCATTCCGGCATAACCTTTTCCGGCAAATAAGGGCTTACCTTTTTTCCAGAGTGACTGGTGAATATGCATACCCGAACCGTTGTCTTCATAAAGTGGTTTAGGCATGAAAGTAACAGTTTTTCCGTTTTTGCGTGCTACATTTTTTACAACGTATTTATACCACATCATGTTGTCACCCATTTCGAGCATCGGGGCAAAACGCATGTCAATTTCCTGCTGTCCACCTGTTGCTACTTCGTGGTGATGTGCTTCACAGGATATTCCAAGTGTTTCGAGTATGCTTACCATCTCTGACCTTATGTCGTGCATGCTGTCAGCAGGTGGAGTTGGGAAATATCCTTCTTTATGTCTTGGTTTGTAAGCAAGGTTTGGATATTCTTCCCTGCCGGAGTTCCAGATACCTTCAGTTGAATCTACAAAGTAGTAGCCTGAGTTTGAAGTCTGGTCATATCTTACATCGTCAAATATAAAAAACTCAAGTTCAGGGCCAAAGAATGCTGAATCAGCGATTCCTGTCCTTTTAAGATAAGCCAGAGCTTTCTTTGAAATATTTCTCGGGTCACGTGAATATGCTTCCCTTGTAATTGGGTCTTCAATATCACAAATAATAGCTATAGTTGGCCTTACCATAAATGGGTCAATTTTAGCTGAAGTCGGGTCTGGTACCACAAGCATATCGCTTGCGTGGATTGACTGCCATCCCCTGATACTTGATCCATCAAATCCTAAACCTGAATCAAAAGTGTCTTTGTCGACCTCTTTTGATGTGATTGTAAAATGTTGCCACATTCCTACAAAATCTAAAAACCTGAAATCAACAAATTCGATTTTTTTGTCTTTTATGATTTTGAGGACATCTGTTCCATTCTTTGGTGTAGACACAGTTTCACCTCCTTTTTTTTGTGTGGGCATTACTTTTCTCCTTTAAGTAAAGATAGAAGTATCTTCTATTGTTATTAAATTGCGTCTTCTCCCCTTTCACCGGTCCTTATTCTAATGACCTCATCCATAGGGAAAATAAAGATTTTACCATCTCCGATCTTACCGGTTTTGGCACTTTCGGTTATTGCTTCAACAACCTTAGCAACCTGGTCTTCCGGAGTTACAATTTCCAGTTTAATCTTCGGAAGGAAATCAATTACATATTCAGCTCCCCTGTAAAGTTCGGTGTGGCCTTTCTGCCTGCCAAAACCTTTCACTTCCGTTACAGTTAAGCCCTGTACTCCAATATCCTTTAAGGCTTCCTTAACATCTTCCAATTTGAAGGGTTTAATTATTGCTTCTATTTTTTTCATCCTGCTAAATTCCTCCTGAAGGTATAGTTATATCATAATTAGTGATATTGAATACAGTTAATTGCAAACAACATACCACTTTTGCAAAAATTATTCTATAAAACCCCAACTCTGTTAATATCTTATTATAAAACTCATTTAAAAACAATATAAAAGTCTATAATTATTGAATATTTGCTTGTTTTAAAATCCTAAAAAAAAATAATATAAATTTTACTACAATTTTGCCTTTTTTTTTACTGAAACAAAGAACATGTTTGTGCCTCTTTTTTGGGCATAAAGTTGTTATTTTTTAGTCATATAAGGCATTAAATATTATTGCTGAGATTTAGAGAAATTTATTATACAGCTCCAGATTGATTTTGATTTGAGTTATGTTAGCTTTTTCTACTAATGATTGAAAAGAAATTAGATTATAAGTTCAAAGATAGATCCCTGCTAAAAACTGCTTTAACCCATAGCTCATTTGCCAATGAAACCTCGGTAGAAAGTAATGAAAGGCTTGAATACCTGGGTGATGCCATACTCGGCTGTGTTGTTGCCAGGGTACTGTTTGATATGTATCCCCACCATACAGAGGGTGAGCTTTCCAAAATCAGAAGTTCCATTGTAAGCCGGGCTAATTTTGCAAAATATGCTGCTAAACTGAGAATAGATAAGCAGGTACTGCTTGGAAAGGGAGAAGAAAATACAGGGGGCAGAGAAAGGGTGTCTAACCTTGCCGGTACATTCGAAGCGGTAATTGGTGCGGTATATATTGATGGCGGTTATAGGAAATCTTTTAATATTATCAAAAAAATCATTAAAGACTGCATAACAAATGAGGAAATATTCCTCGATTTTAAGACCAAGCTACAGGAAGTTGCACAAAAGAAATTTCGCCAGATACCAAGGTACTCTGTAATTAAGGAAGAGGGCCCGCCGCACAATAAAAGCTTTGAGATAAAAGTTGAAATAAATTCAAAGTTTATGGGTGAAGGTAAGGGGAAAAACAAAAAACAGGCAGAACAGGCCGCCGCAAAAATTGCATTATCTGAATTGAAAAAGAAATTGACTAGTTCAGGTCAAACTCTGTAAGTTTCTTTGCAAGGGTATTACGGTTTATACCAAGTATCTCCGCAGCTTTCTTCTTATTCCCATTAGTCTGATCAAGAATTATTTCAAGAAGCTGCTTCTCAAATTTGTTGATTATATCCGTGTAGACATTTCCCGATGATTCCTCAAGATTAGAAACAAGGTTGTTTACAATGTCGCTTATTGCCTGATTGCTTCCTCCCCTTGCAGTTGCCCCTTTTATTATATGAGGTGCCTGTTCCAATAGATGGTCGGGGTTAATAACTTTATCGGGAGTAAGTAAAATGACCCTCTTAATTGTGTTTTCCAGTTCCCTGACATTTCCGGGCCATGAATAGTCGATAAGTGTTTTAAGTGTATCTTTTGAAAAGACCTTCTTTTCAATTTTAAAGGTTTCGGAATATTTATTGTTAAAAAACTCAAGCAGTATCGGTATATCTTCTTTCCTGTTTCTGAGAGGAGGGAGTTTAATGCTAATTGCATTTAACCTGTAAAACAGGTCTTCCCTGAAATTTCCGTTTTCAATCTCTGCATTCAGATCACGGTTTGTTGATGCCACAATCCTGACGTCAACTTCCAGAGGTGTTTCACTTCCAAGTCTGTAAAACTTGTTTTCTTCCAAAACCCTAAGCAGCTTTGACTGGAGGTCGGCCGACATTTCCCCTATTTCGTCAATGTGAAGAGTACCTTTGTCAGCTTCCTCGAACCTTCCTTTCTTTGCATTTTGTGCCCCTGTAAAAGCGCCTTTCTCATGGCCAAAAAGTTCACTTTCAATCAAATCTTTTGGGATAGCAGAAATATTTACCGAGACGAGTTTTTCATCACTACGTCCGCTGTTTGAGTGCAGTGCACGTGTTATTAGTTCTTTTCCAGTACCGCTTTCGCCCGTAATTAAGACTGTAATATCCTTGTCCGCTATTCTTCCAACGGTTTTATATATGTCGAGCATCTCGGGGGATTTTCCTACAATAATTCCAAGGTTAAGTTCGCTTTCGGTAACTTCAACGGTTTTCTTCTTCCGGGCTTTTTCGTTTTGAGTAAAGTTGGCAATGATTTTTGCAACAAGAGTGTTTACTTCATCAAGATCAAAAGGTTTTGCAATATAGTCATATGCGCCGAGCTTAATCCCGGTGATTGCATTGTTTACAGTGTTCTGTGCTGTAATCAGTACAATCGGCCGTTCATAGTTGTTTTCCTTGAGCTCTTTAAGGACAGACAAACCGCTTATGTCCGGCATATTTATATCCAGAATAATAAGAGAATAATTATTGGTTAAGGCTTTTTCGAGTGCTTCAGTACCGTTTACTCCAAGGTCGACTTCATAACCCTGTTTTTCGAGTGATGTACTTAGTACCCACCTAATACTCTCTTCATCGTCTGCTACTAAAATTCTTTTTTTCATAATACGTCCTGGTTCAGATGTTTAGACTATACACAAATATATAATCTTACTAGGCGGGAAGATAAATTTTGAATTCCGAACCGATCCCAACTTCACTTTCCAAAAATATTGCACCACCGTGTTTTGATATTATCTGGTTTGAAATAAAAAGCCCAAGGCCTGTGCCTCCACTCTTTGTACTAAAGAAAGGTGTAAATACATGTGCAAGTTCATCAGCCGGTATTCCGGGGCCGTTATCCGAAATAGAGACCATGATTGCCGAGTTGGATTTTATTTTGTAATCACTTACCCACCTTGAGACTATGTTGATCTCTCCATCAGCTTCAACAGCCTGTACGGCATTTTTTATTATATTAATGAATACCTGTTTTACAGAGTTTTCATCGCCGCGGATAGGAGGGAGTGCCACATCAAAGTTTTTTTCAAAATTTATGTTTTTCTCCCCGGTTTTTGATTCGAGGTAAATTATATCAAATAAAATTTCGTGAATATCAAACTCTTCAAACTGCTCTTCTGCAAAATCATCGATCCTCTTCATTCTTTCAAGGAGATCTATTAAGCGGTCTGCTTCCTTTGTAATTATCTCAGAACATTTTGTTAACTCTTTGCCTGAAGGCTTGTTTTTAAGAAGCTGGGCTGCCCCTTTGATTCCGCTAAGCGGGTTCTTAAGTTCGTGGGCCATGCCGAGTAAAAGATTTTCAAAATTGGATGTAATAGACTGCTGGGTGTTGTAACCGCTCAGGAATTTTATACCTTCAATATCCTTAAGCTGAATTATCACGCCTTCGGTCTTTCCTGTATTAGAATAATAAGGTGAAAAAGTGATCTGGAGAAGCACGGGTTCATGCGGATAAATTCTTAGTTCAACTTCATCTTCAGTTATGTCCCTTTCTTCTGAAAGTGATTTTTCTGCCTGTAAAAATTGTTCTTCAGGAAGAATTTTTGAGCAGCAGGTCCCTGTTATCTTTTTTTTTGAAGTATTTATAAGAATCTCGCCGGCATCGTTGAGGTCAATAATATTCAGATCCTCATCTGTGATTATGAGGCCGTCTTTAAACGATTCAAAAATTTTCCTGTGAATATTAGAATCAATATTATTTTGACTCATATCTATATTAAATTTCTTCAACCCTTATAAAAAGTGTTTTGGCTTTTGTCAGGTTTTTTCTGCGTTCAATTTCTTTTATGGCCCTTAAAAGGTTATTTTCCACTGCCTCATGTGTCATCAGCACAATAGGTACGGACCTGCCCTTTTTCCCTTTTTGTATCATGGACGCAATACTTATGTTGTGTTTGCCAAGTATGCCGGTAATTGAACCAAGGACTCCCGGTTTGTCTATTACTTCAAATCTAAGGTAGTACTTGTTTGAAGTATCTTTTAGGTCTACAAGGTTTAATTTTTCTTTTTCAGCATAAAGGTTTGGTACAAGCGGAGAATCAGAGTTGCAATGATTGCCGCAAATTTCAACAATATCACTTACTACAGCACTTGCAGTTGGCATCATTCCTGCACCCTGTCCGTATAGCATTGTTGGGCCTACGGCATCTCCTACAACATAGATTGCATTAAATGCTTCTTTTACATCTGCAAGCTGGGTCCCTTTTTTTACAAGTGCAGGATATACACCGGCTTCGATTCCGGCCTTTGTCTGCTTGGCAATTGCGAGGAGTTTTATTTTATAACCAAGCTCATCGGCAAGGGAGATATCAAGCGGGTTTATGTTTCTAATACCTTCCACATGGTAACTTGAAAATTTATAAAATTTACCCCAACTGAGCATAACAAGGATTGAAAGCTTGTGGGCAGCGTCTACGCCGTCTATATCAAATCCAGGGTCAGCCTCTGCATATCCTTCGTCCTGTGCCTGCTTTAATACTGTATTAAAATCGAGTCCTTCTTCAGTCATTTTGTAAAGAATATAATTGGAGGTGCCGTTCATAATTCCATGGATAGAAACAATATTGTTTCCAACATAACCTTCCATGGCAGATTGTATTATCGGGATTCCCCCGCCGACACTTGCTTCAAAACCCACGCCAAGTCCTTTTTTTGCTGCAAGCCCGAATATCTCTTTGCCATGATGGGCCAGGAGTGCTTTGTTGGCAGTAACAACGTGTTTGCCTGCTTTAAGGGCATCTATAACAAATTTTTTGGCAATTTTAGTCCCGCCGACCAGCTCAATAATTACATCAATTTCCGGATCGTTAATAAGATCGTAAGCATCTTTTGTAAATAAAGATGCGGGAATTTTTACCGCCCTTTTTCTGGTGGGTGCAATATCGGCAATTTTTTTCACCTTAACATCAAACTGTCTTCTTTTTCTGATAAGACTGATATTGTCTTTTAATATTTTGTAGACACCTGTTCCAACGGTACCTGCACCTATTAGTCCTACGTTTATTGATTTCATTAAAAAGCTCCTTGCGAATTATAAAAAAAGAAAATTATACATAATTTAATACTACATTGAATTGCTGGTTATAATTTTAGTTAATAATGGAAGAAAAACAGAAAATCAGGTGGTGGTGGAATATTCCAATAATACTCCTGATAGTCATATTAATACCCCTCGGAGTAAGGTCGGTTGTAACCGATGATAACAGGTACGGCTGGGGTACATTCTCAAAACAGGTCGCATTTAAGGTCAACTATTACTGGGTCAAAGAGAACGGTGAAAAAGTAAGATATAAACCCGGTAAGGAACTAAGCGGTAAAGTAAGAAAAAAATTAAAGAGAAGCGGAAAGACAAGGTATTCCGATGGGGCCCTTCGGTCGTGGATAAGAAATTATACGCGCTATATGTATAACAATAAAAAAATAGATGAGGACTTTAATACCTTCAGGGCCGAATTATTATACAGGATTAACAGCAGGCTCAATTTTTCAAAGAACAATGAAGGAACTACTTTTGTTGTAATAGAATATCCTGAACAACCAGGGGACTAAATTTATATTGATAAATAAATGGAACAAATTCTGGTTTGATGAGAGGTCGCGTCAAAGTCTTTGCCTCCTTAGAATATTTTTTGGAACTGTTTTTTTCTTTAAACTTACAGGGTTTCATAATCTGCAAAGACCAGGTGAGATGTGGTTTCGTTTTCCTAAGTACAGTTTTCCCTCATTAAAGAATTATCATTTTGATGGTTTTGTAAATCCTGTGCCCGGATTTGAATGGCTCCCGGTACCTGATCTGTTTCATTACCAATTTTTAGAAGAACTTTTACTTATTGCCTCAGTGTTTTTTATACTCGGGATTTTTACAAGGTATATAGGTATTTTCATTTCTGTTACCTTTGCATACCTTTTTTTTCTTAGCCAGTTCAACTACCATCACCACACTTTTTTATTTGTCATTGTAATGCTGATACTTGGGTTCAGCAGATGCAATGACCATTACAGCATTGATTCCTTAATTTATAAGAATAAAAATAAAAAGGGTAAAATCCTACCAATAAGACTTTTACAGGTGCTGATTAGTATTGTTTACAGTTTTAGTTTTATTCAGAAACTAAATTACTCCTGGCTTTCCGGCGATATCATACTGTTGTTCCTGAGTGAAAGAACAATCAGGGGTGATTTCCCGGACTTTATAAACTCAGCTCTAAGTGGTGAATACCTTGAATATTTCTGGAGGTCACTCGGCCCGTTTACATTGTTTGCAGAAGGCCTGCTGGCTTTTGGCTTATGGATACCAAGACTGAGAAGGTTTACAATTTTGATGGGAATTATCCTGCATCTTGGAATTGACCTGACAATAGGAGTTGCCACATTCTCCCTTCAAATGATGGTGCTTTATATAGTCTTTATATATCCCGAATCAAAAATGAATACAGTTTATTATGACTATAAAAATATGTTTCACCGAGTAGTTGTTTCAATCGGAAAACTTCTGGACTGGTTTCAGAGAATCAAATGGGTTGAGAACACTCCGGGTACTTTAGGTATTGAAGAAAATAATAAACTCAGATTTGCCGCAATGGGTAACAAGCCCGGGAGTGGTATGGATTTTATTTATGGAATAACTTCACTTATGCCGTTAACTTTTATTATCTCTTTTTTACCGGGTTTTTATTTATTTTTAAAAAAACGTTTTACCGGTTGAAAAAAACGCTTTTACAGTAAAAATAATGTTTCTAAAATTAATACTTCTATAAGGGGCCGTAGCTCAGTTGGGAGAGCGCATGAATGGCATTCATGAGGTCGTCGGTTCGATCCCGATCGGCTCCACCACTTTTTATTTTTTACAGAACCCATAAATATTTTATAGCAGGTTTTTAAAAATAGAGGGTGTAAATATGCTTAAAAATTAAGCATATTTAGATGAATGTTCTTCAGTGCTTTATGTAACTGTCATCAATCACACAATATTTTATATGGCATGAACTTTGTTATATATTGGGACAAAGCAAACCGGTAAATCTGAAATGTATAACAAAATAGAGATAATAAAATCACTTCCATTCGCAAATAATTTTGATAAAAATAAAATTGAATTCCTGGCAAGGATTGCCGAAATTACCGAAGTATCAAAAGGCCATGTAATTTCCAGGCAGTATGAAAACAGCCACTCTCTTTTTTTCCTCCTGGAAGGCCACGTTAATTTCAGTATCAGTGTTGAGGACAAGTCAGATGAGTTTTCAGTGGGAAAAAGCACTAAAAAATTTACCCCAATAGGCTGGTCAGGATTCAGGCACCCGAGGCGTTATGCAACAACTGTCAGGTGCGAGGAAAAAAGTGTTTTTATAAAATGGTCCCACGACAACCTTGAACAGTTCTTTGAACAGGAGCCGTCCCTGGGCTGTGAATTTGTGTTCTTTATTTTAAACAAGAGCCTGGATCTGCTTTCTCATGTACGTGACCAGCTCGCCGGTCTTAACAATGCGGACTGGGAACACGAAATTGGCAGCAAATACAGGTTTCTGAATCCGGTAGATAATATTGTTGTTCCGCAGGCACTGGCACTTTTTCGAAGTTCACCCTTTTTTGAAGTATTCCCGGAAGCCATAATTAGAAAACTCTCAAAGGTCGCCCAGAAGAGGTGGTATATAAAGGGTGATATTATTTATAAGCAGGAGGAAGAGGCTGATGGCCTATATCTGCTTGCGTACGGAAATACCGCGATCTGTTTTCATAAGGATAAAGAGAACAGGGAGTTAACTATAGAAGAATCATCAGTAATCAGTTTTATCGACACACCAGGCTATGTTGTCGGCTGGGCAGGCGGGGCATCGGGTATGACAAATGATATTACCCTGGCCGCTACAAGGGATTCTGTGATTTATCATATTAGTAAAGCAGATATTGATAAGGTTATTAACAATACTCCCGAACTTTCCCTTTCACTTGCCAAGAGACTGTTGTGGATAGTGTCAATTAGGCTCCGAAATGCAAGGGCCGGGCTTATATCAAACAGTTATGAGAGAGAAATTATAGCGGTAAGAAACATTATTGAGCAGAACTCAACCCAGCTCAGTGTTAATTCCGGTCTTCACAAGGTGCCGCACTTACTGAACAGTCCGCTAACACTTGATGACGCATTTAACCTGCTTTTTAAACTCGAAAAAAATGGTGAAGCCCTCGAAAAGGGGATTGCACGGTTAATTTTGAATATCCTCGGAAAAGTCTATAAAGAATACTCTTTCTTTGCGGGCCTTAAACATGTTTACCAGTCTGTTACAGAGGCACCTTCGGAACTTGGCGAGGAAGAAATAAGGGAGTCTGCAGATAAGCAGTTTATTGGAATATTTGAAAATGTCCCCCATATAATTACAGGCTGGGATAATTTGCCGGACAGTCCCGGTAATATTTTTATTTATAACCATCTTGTAAATCATCCCTACAATACCCTTCCAAACAATTTCCAGATTACACTTGATTCTCATTTTATCAGTTCGATGATCCTCTATAAGAAATACGGCTCTCCTTCAATCAGGGTGGTCAGGGTGCCAAAGGCCGAGGAGTATGGGCATGAAAACTATTATGAAAGGCTTGGGCATATAAACGTATATACAAAAGAGTCAGAGCTTATTGAAGAATCAAAGAGTGATAAAATAGAAAGAAGGAAAAACTTTTATAAAACCGCCGGGAGTTATATCAAAAATGGAGTCAGCCTGGCACTCAGCCCTGAAGGCACAAGCCATAGTACGGACCTTTCTCCCGGAGAATTTAAACCGGGTGCTTTTTCGCTCGCCCTTTCCATCGAACCGGAACCTTTAATTGTTCCCATTGCGATAGCCAATTTTGATAAAAGGATAAACCAGAGTGTGTTATCAGTTGTTATAAAAAAACCTTTCAGGATCTCTGAAATACTCAATGGTAATAAGGACAGCCGGGAAATGCTTTTTGAATTTTTATCCGGTTATAGAGAAAAATACAGGTCTTATATCAGTGAAGCTGTGGAACAGGCCTCGGAGATACAGAATTCTAAAATTAATTTAAGTTTTTTTGAAAAAGTAAAAACGGCCCCTTTTGTAATAGACAAAAACCTTTTTGAAAAAGATATCAGGATCCTTGAAAGACAAATAAAAAGAAGTCCGGAAAGGAAGTATATTTTTTACGGCAGTTCTACAATAAGGTTATGGAACGGGCTAAAAAAAGACCTTGAAGATTATGATATTTTAAATCTTGGATTTGGCGGGTCAAGAATTGATTACTGCAGGCACTATTTTGACAGGCTTTTCAGACAAAAGAGTTTAGAGTCACTTGTCTTTTATGCAGGTGACAATGACATTGGTGACGGCAAAGTCCCAAAGCAGATACTAAATTCGTTTGTGGCTTTTTATTATAAATTCAGAGAAAAATACCCGACAGCTAAATTTACATTTGTATCGATTAAACCCAGTCCCGCAAGATATTCATTTATTGACAGAATAGAAGCATCCAATAGTCTTATAAGACAGTTCCTTTCAAATGAACCGTATACCTGTTATCTGGATGTATTTAGTGAAATGCTGGATTCAAATGGTAATGTCAGGGATGAACTATTTACCCCGGACCAGCTCCATATGAGCAGAAAAGGTTATGAACTTTGGAAGGAAATATTTCAAAAAAATAAAGAAAATATTTTTACAGATTAAAACTCATATTCCATTATTATTCTACTTAAAAAAGCATTGCCATTAGCTTCGGGGAATGCATCACCCGGGATGAAATAGCCAAAGAATATTCCTACGGCAATTCTCTCACCAAAACCTTCATAACCAAGTATCAGGTCAATCTCATTTCCAAGGCTTTTATTTACTCCGTCTGGTTCTGCCTCAATAGCTGATTCCCTAAGTTCGGCTGATGCTTTTGTTTGTCTGTAGTGGTGATAAATAATATCAATTGAGCTTTCTTCCGTAGGATTGATACCCAGTCCTGCTGTAATAATCGACATATTGCTTAGCTCAGGATCAAATACCTCGCCGTAATACAGGAAATCTACCACACCGTTAAAATCACCTTCATTTCCCTGGAGTCCGGTCTGGCGGAAATTCTTGTCTTTACCATCTTCGGCATTACCGTCTCCGCTTCCAAATGCATAAGCCAGTGTTATATAGGGCTCAAAAAAAGTATCAAATGAATAAACAGCTCCCACATCAAAACCGAATCCGCTTATTTCATTGTCACCATCGTTACCGGTTACGTATGCAGCATCAGCCCAAAACTCAAGTTCGTCTGTGAGTTCGGCTTCGGAGTGAAACCCAATAAAAAAGGGGCTGTCGTTTTCACTTGTGGTGTCATTACGGTAAACAAGGTAAATACCCGCAAGAGTGTCTTCAGCAAATTCGTATGAACTGCTGAATATATAGTTATTAGTTTTATCCGCTACATCATTATTTAGCAGGTCCCTGTCCACAAGGCCGCCCCTTGTAACAGAAAATTCAGTAAAAAAATCATCGTAAAGAAAAAATCCCCTAACACCGTCAAGCTCAGCTTCGTAGAGCCATTGCCTTTCATCCTCAAACCTTTGCCTGCCGATCTGAAGTGCAAACCTATCATTTAAAAGATTTTTAAACAGTATATAAAGCTGTTCAAATTCGAGAGTGTATTCATTATTATTTACGCCGTTTTCCCATATGAATTCCGCATTTCCGACAAGGTTGGCAAAAATCTGTATATGCCTGTTTGGATCATAAGACAGGGCAAGAGACAGTTCAGGTACGAGGGTGTAAATGTCGTCCTTTTCATTATCATCAAGGTCAAAGTTATGCTCAAATATTACTTCGAGTTCTATCTGTGCACCAAATGTGAGGTAAGGGGCAATCGGGATTCTTGTCTCGGGAGGGTCATTTGGATTAAAGCTTTCCCTTGTGGAAGTTGATCTGAACTTAGAAGTTATAGACTGCCCTAAAAGAGAATTTATAGGAATAAATATAATTAATAGAATTAAGATTAAAGTTTTTATTTTAATGTCCCGAATTAAATATTTAAGACTCTTTATCTGTTATTAACATCCAGAATATATAAAAAAGGGATAACATTTATTATCCCTTTTTTATTATATAATTTTTCGAACTAGTTATTCAAATGAAATTAACTCGGCAGTTGCATCAAGTGCAAGGCCAATTCCATCAACATAAATCTTGTCATCACTCGATCCGTCATCGAGCGGGTCACAATCTGTTGCGGAAAGAGTATCGGTAAAGGTGCCAAACGGTGAATTAAAAGTTGCACCAAGATCTGTTATCTCTGTCTGATCAAGTGCTATTCCGGGGGCAAATTCCTGGCTGAACACATCACCTATTTGCGGATTTGCAGGCATAAATATCCCGGGAAGGTTGCCGTTTTCTCCGGCACGCCACTCTCCGTCGTTACCTACTATCTCACCGTCTTCAAAATCATCAACATCTTCACCGAAGTAACAAACAGTCCCGTCTGGTGCCTGTGCAAAGAAGTTTCTTGATATCTCAACAAGTTCTTCGTCTTCAAATTCCGTTTCGGTTACTACCCTGGTTGTTACCCCTGCAACCTCTTCGGTCTCGTCGAGTACATCTATCTCAACCCTGATTAATGCTCCTTCATCATCAACACCCTCAAGCACACTGCTGCTCCCAACTACTAGAGGAAAAAAACCGTTATCAATTACTACTGTAAACGGCCCGTTTTCCGGGTCACATACTGTTAAACTCAGGTTTGTTTCAGGGCAGGCAAGGTTTACGATTGGCCCGCTGTCCCCGTTGTCTCCTGAATCACCACCGTTACTGTTATTGTTGTTCGTACTATCGCAACCACCAATTGTTAAGAACGGGATTGTTAACAACATCATCAACAAAACTAAATAATTTCTTTGATACTTCATGACTGTACCTCCTTTGATTAATTGATTTTTATTAATTTTTCTTTTTCTGTATTAAAGCTCAGGCTTCTTGTTACCATATTTCCAAAATTGTTTACGGCCGAAAGCCTTACGCGGTATTCCTTGTTATTTTTAAAGTAGGAACTTGACAGCAAAATTTCATTTTTGGTGTTTTTTAATCTTGAAAAATATATGAGCATCCCATTTTCAAAAATCCGTACTATATATGACTTTGTATTCTCAAAACCTCTCCACTTAAGAATCAAATCTTCATTGTTGCTAAGCAGGTATCTCGAAGGCGGATGCAGAATTTCAGGGGGGTCGCTAAATTCAAAAGAGAGATTGTAGATAGATTTTGTCCGGGAATTTACAGCCCTCCACGATGAAAATTTATATTCACCTTTTGGAAAAGATTCTTTAAACTCAGACAGTGTTGTCTGTGATGTGGAAAATTCCAGATAGTTTGGATGGATCTTTATTTCATCACTGAAAAAATCCAGAATTACATTGTTGTCCGGGTTCTCAATAACAAGGTCACCGAGTTCAAAACCGGGATTAACAACAAAGTGGCCTTTCACAGTTTCTGAATCAGCAAAATATTCGAGTATTACCTCAATATTTTTAAAATCGGTATTGTTGTTGGAATTTTCGTCCGGACTGAACATATTTTTAGAATCATTACAGGATGTCAGGAACAGGAAAACAAGCCCGAATAAGAATGCGCCTCCATAAAAGTTTTTATTATTTTTTCTCTTCATTTTTATTTTCTCAATAACTTTCATATACAAGGATTATAGGGCCCTATGATTGCCCCAATATTGCTGAATTATTACAATTTCGTAATCTTTGAATAAAACTGTGGATTTGGGTTATTATTAGATTAAACAGGAAGAATTTTTAAATACTTAAAATGAGAATTTTAATTATCGAAGATGATAAAAAGATAGCTTCCTTTATTAAAAAGGGACTCAGGGAATCCGGCTTTGTTGTCGACTGTGCATATGACGGCGAAGAGGGACTTGATATGGCGCTGGTCGATCCATATGATGCGGCAATTGTAGATATAATGCTGCCGAAGATGGACGGGCTTAGTGTAATTGAGGAACTTAGAAACCAAGAGATTACGATTCCGGTATTAATTCTCAGTGCCAAAAGGTCAGTTGATGACAGGGTAAAAGGCCTTCAGACCGGAGGGGACGACTACCTGACAAAACCCTTTGCCTTTTCAGAACTACTTGCTCGTATTATGGCCCTTATCAGGAGGTCAAGTAACACAGCGGAACCAACGCACCTGGAATATGCAGATATAACTTTTAATCTACTCTCACGAGAAGTGAAAAGAGGTAAAAAAAATATAAATTTACAGCCAAAGGAATTTTCGCTTCTTGAATATTTTATGAGGAACCCGGAGAGGGTGCTTTCAAAAACCATTATTCTGGAACATGTGTATGATTATAATTTTGATCCGCAGACCAATGTAGTGGATGTCCTCGTGTGCCGTTTGCGGGATAAAATTGACCGGGAATCAGAAAATAAAATGATTCATACCATAAGAGGTGTAGGATATGTTCTTAAAGAATCCTAAACTTCTCTTTAAGTCCAGCAGTTTCAGGCTAATCACCTGGTACACGGTGATATTCATAATCAGTTCCCTCATAATAAATATCTATACTTATTCGGTAATTTCTTCATTTATTTATGAACAGAGCAGGGATGAAATCTACGAAGACCTTGATGAGATGGGAGTTTTATACGAAGAAGAAGGGCTGGAAACTCTAAAGGAAGATGTCTTTGAGGATGATTATGAATCAATCTTTCACCGCCTTATCGGAAACGAGGGTCAAACTATAATTCTGAGAATACCTGAAGACTGGGATGAATTTAATGTTAATAAACTTGATGTTGCTAATAGCCTTAATAATAAAGAATGGATATCTGTTGAAGGTGATGAGCAGGATTATGAGTTTAAATCCAAGGTGCTCTTTGATGGTACTGTCCTGCAGCTTGGGCAAAGTATGGACAAGAGAGAAAACCTCCTTGCCAAAATCCGGAAAGTTTTTATTTTTGCAATAATTCCCATAGTTCTTTTTGCATACATAGGAGGCGTATTCATTGCTGACCGTGCACTTAGCCCAATAAGACAGTTGATCAATACACTAAACTCCATTGTATCCAGTGCGAGAATTAAGGAAAGGGCACCAGTTGCTCCGGCTGCAGACAAATTTAGCAAAGAACTTATAACACTTTTTAACAGCATGCTGGATAAAATAGAGTCCTTAATAAACGGCATGAAGAATATTCTGGACAACGTTGCACATGACCTTCGCACACCTATGACCAGGCTGAGGGGAACAGCCGAAATGGCACTCCAGTCGGAAAACAATGAGCATGAACTGCGTGAAGCCATTAGTGACTGTATAGAGGAATCAGAAAGAATCCTTCTGACATTGAACACTCTGATGGACGTATCAGAAGCCGAGACAGGTGCACTGAAGCTTAATCCGGAAAGAAACAATATTGCCGAACTAATAGATGGAGTGGTAGATCTTTATGGCTATGTTGCCGAAGAAAAAAAAGTGTCACTTAACAAGATTTATCCTGCGGAATTTTTTCTTACAATAGATAGTAACTGGATGAGGCAGGTCCTTGCCAATCTGCTTGATAATGCCATTAAGTACACTCCTCCGGGTGGAAAAATTGATATTGAAGTAGTTCACAAGGGAACAAAGGCAGTTATAAAAATAAAAGATACCGGTATTGGTATACCCAAAGAGGAACTCGAAAATATATGGGAACGTCTCTACAGGGGCGATGAAAGCCGTACACAAAGGGGCCTTGGCCTTGGACTCAGTCTTGTAAAAGCAATAGTAGGTGCGCACCGCGGATATGTGGAAGTTACAAGCGAACCAGGTTCAGGTTCTATATTCTCTATTTACCTTCCAGCTTAATTCAAGCGGTTTTATTATCTTAAAACTTCATTTCAAAATCATTTCAAAACTGTAATTATTTGGAAAACTTCCCGTAATTTTGATTTGCTATCTTTTTATTAAAATCAAATTCAGGAGGTTTTATTATGAATTCTTTAAGATTATTTTCGTTGCATTTCAGAAGTTTTATCAGTAACAGGGAAAGGATCGGATTTACCTTTTCGGTACTGCTTTTTTCAGTATTAGTTTTTCTTCTCACTCTTGGTACTCCATTTGCCATGGCAGAAGAAGATGATGATGACGGTAATGAGATACCGTTTGATGTTGTAAATATCTTTTTTGAGCTTAACAACACTGACGGTGACCTCGGAATTCACGCCCTTATTGACGGGGAACCCTGGAGGAAACTTGTTATAGAGGACACCAAAGAAAGGCGTATTCTTGTTATCAGAAACAGGGGCCGTCTTGCGAGGCAGGGCCTTACCGAACTGTTTTTTGAAAGTGCCGAGCCCACATTTGATGAACTGGATCCGGACGATTTCTTTAAAAGATTTCCAGAGGGTATCTATGAAGTTGAGGGACTGACTTTAGACGGACAGGAACTTAGCGGAGAAGCAGAGGTTACGCATTTAATACCAGCACCTCCTGTGCTTTCTGTGTCAGGAGTGGCGACTCCAGATGATTGTGATGAGGAAGAGGCTCCGGCAGTAAGTGATCCTCCCGTTATTTCATGGGACCCGGTTACAACTTCACACCCAGAACTTGGATCACCCCAGAATTCAACAGATATTACAATAATTGGTTATCAGGTCGTGGTTGAGAGAGAAGAGCCCACACCGCTTAAACTGACTTATGATCTTGCCCCTAATGAAACAATGGTCGAGCTGCCATCAGGGCTGTTTTCATCGGAAGACGAGGTGAAGCTTGAGGTGCTGGCAAGAGAAGTGAGTGGAAACCAGACGGCAAACGAAACATGCTTTGAAATTGAATAATACTATGTAGCCTTCTTTGTGATAGCTCCATTTACTTAACCTGTTCTAACAGTTGAAGGTGAATGGGGTTATTTTTTTACAGAAATACGAATTTGTAATGTTTTTATAGTTAAAAATTAGCCTGAATATTTAAAATAAATGATTTATTCCCAAAAAAAGGGCATATAATATTGTTGTTGGGTAAACATGCGCAAAAATTGTTTAAAATAATACAAATTATGACTAGCTAATTATTCTTAGTTAGTTTAGAATATATTTATAATAAATTTTATGTATCACTAGTAACTGGTTGGGATGATTAATAAATTATTTTGTGGTGGGGATTTCTTCTTAAAAAATGGTCTAATGGCATGATTATTGCCAATTAATATATTAACGAAGATATATCTATAAGCTTTCATTCCCCATCCTCCATAGGGCGAGTCAGTGCACGCATTGACTTGCCCTTGTTTTTATCAGGGTTCAACATATTCAGCTGTTGAATGCTCGGGGGGATAGATGATCTCCTTTTTCCCATTTTGCCATTGGGTAGCAACGGTCTTATGGCCGGTCTGAAATTTATTGGTTAATCCAACTGAAAATTCACCATAAAATGTATTAAATCCGGAATTTACTATCTCATCTCTTAACCTGTGTTCATCAACAGTACCAAGGGTTTCTATAAAATGTGTAAGAATATTCCCAATGTTAAATGACTGGGCCGAAACGTAGTCCGGAATTTTGCCAAAACGGGCTGAATAAAGCTCTGTGAAAGAAGCAGAATCTATACCAAAATCAGGAATTATATTTATCCTGGGCTCCCACTGGGATATGGAACAGAAACCTTCGCTGTCTTTTCCCAGTTTAATTTTAAACTCCTCTATGCTGGCGCCGGGAAGGCATACGTTTAACCCCTTAAGGTAAGAAGCAAACCTTAGATCGTCATGAAACCTGCCAACTCCAATTACGGTCTTAATGGAGTCTTTTCTTATCTGGTCAGCGATGGCTGAAAAATCATCGGTGCCGCTTTTATATTTGTATGTTTTGTGAAATATAGAGTTTTCTTTGCAGAAACGAACGGCCCCACCGGATACCTGGCGTGAAAACCCGCTGTCTTCGGCATATACAACCCCAATACGAAGATCATTGGGACTAATATCTTTTAAAAAATTGAGATAGGGGTCAAAGTAACGGCTTGCCGGCGTAATAAATGTAACCGTGTTTTTATATTCATCGCTTAATATTTCATCCGTGGAACCACCGTAATTCCAGAGAATTCTTCCGGATTCTTCAGCCACTTTGGCACAGGCAAGGCTCAGGCTGCTTGAATACGGCCCCAGAAGCAGATCAATATTTTCTTCGTTAATTAACCGTGAAGTAATTTTGGCAGTTTTTTCAGCTTTACTCTCGTCGTTAAAAAAGACCAGTTCAACAGGAAGATTTCCCCCAAACTCTTTTACTTCTATTCCGCCAAGGCTGTTTTGATATTCGGACCAGAGTATTAATCCATTTAGTGAATCAATACCCTGAAGGCTGTAGATACCTGATAGTGTTGCAGATAATCCAAGCCTTATTTTATCCATTGTTTACGTTAGTTGTTTAACTGCTCTTTCTATCCGGTCCATACCTTCTTCAATATTTTTCATTGAAGTTGCATATGAAATTCTTAGATAGTCTTCCTTGCCAAAAGCTATTCCCGGAACTACTGCTACTTTGGCTTCTTCAAGTAAAAACTCTGTAAAATCTATGGAGCCGCTGATTTTTTTGCCGTTAAACTCTTTGCCTATAAATCCTGATATACTCGGGAAAACATAAAATGCCCCAAGCGGATCAAAACAGCTGAACCCGTCTATACTGTTTAACCTTGTGACAATATAGTTTTTGCGCCTGTGAAATTCCTGCGCCCTTTCATTTATAAATCCCTGGGGGCCGTTTAATGCTTCTATTGTGGCCATCTGGGATATGGAAGTTGGGTTGGATGTGGACTGTCCCTGAAGCTTGGACATAGCAGAAATAACTTCTTTGTCTCCTGCTGCATAGCCTATTCTCCACCCAGTCATTGAATATGATTTTGAAACACCGTTAACAAGTATTGTTGATTCCCGCGCTTCTTTACTCAGCGCAGCTACCGGAACATGTACGTTGTCGCCATAAAGGATCTTTTCGTATATCTCGTCTGAGATTATGGTCATTCCGTTTTCGAGGCAGATATCTACAATAACGCGCAGTTCATCCTCGGAATAAGTGGTCCCGGTGGGGTTTGACGGGTAGTTAAGTATAATGGCGCTTGTATTTGAATTGATACACTTTCTGAGCTCTTCTGGGTCAATCTTAAATTTGTTTGATTCCTCCGTCTGTAATATCACGGGAGTTGCTCCAGTTAACATTATCTGGTCGGGGTAAGAGACCCAGTATGGTGCTGGTATTATTACTTCATCACCGGCTTCAAAAAGGGCCTGGGTGATGTTGTATATCGTGTGCTTTGCGCCGCAGGAAACAAGAATTTCACTTCTTTCATAACTTAAATTATGATCACGTTTAAGGGTGGCTATTATGGCGTCTTTTAGTTCGTCGGTGCCACCAACCACTGTGTATTTTGTGAAACCTTCATTGATGGCATTAATTGCCTCATCTTTTACATTATCGGGCGTATCAAAGTCCGGCTCTCCTGCACCAAAACCTATGACATCTATTCCTTCAGCCTTTAGTGCCTTGGCTTTCGCCGTAATTGCGAGCGTAGCAGATGGCTTCAGATTCTGCACTCTGTTTGCTAGTTTCAATTTATTCCTCCTAATTCTGGAGCTTCTGTTTTAGTTTTTTTTCTACGACTTCAGGCACTAAATCCCCTGCTGAACCGCCAAGTGAAACAATCTCCCTTATGAGGGAAGAGCTTATGTGAGAATACTTCCTGCTAGTAACCATAAATACTGTTTCAAGTCCGGGGTCAAGTGATTTGTTTGCATGCGCCATTTGCATTTCATATTCAAAGTCCGAAACGGACCTCATACCTCTTAGAACAATGTTAGTACCTTTTGATTTTGCATAGTCGACAAGGAGTCCCTTAAAACTGTCTACCTCCACCCTGTCGTTGTCTTTAAATACTTCATCAATAATTTCTACACGCTCCTCGATTGAGAATGTAGTATTCTTGGAAACATTATAAGCAACTGCCACAACCATCTTATCAAACACTTTTGAACCGCGTTCAATAATATCGAGGTGTCCGAATGTAAAGGGGTCAAAGGAACCCGGGTAAATTGCAACTCTGCTCATTTAATTTTTGCTCCAGAAAAAAGTAATATTAGTACTGCCATATTTCCTAGTTTCAAGGTCAAAATCCAAATTTTCTAAAAATAGTTCTTTATTATGTTCCATTACCACTGTACCAAAACTGTTTAAAACAGTGACTGATAATTGCAGCATATCAATAAAACTTACCTTATCATATATTTCATATGGCGGGTCAATAAAAATCAGGTCAAACTTTTCTTCCTTTCTTTCAAGGTGTTTGAGGGCTTTCTCAAAGTCACTATTTATCACTTTGGTTAAGTCGCCGAATCCGCAGTTATCTATGTTCTCATTAATCAGCCTGAATGCGGCCCTGTCTTTTTCCACAAAAGTAACATTTGAGGCATTTTTACTCAACGCTTCAATACCAAGATTGCCTGAACCTGCAAAGAGATCTAGTACATTTAACCCTTCTAAATCACCAAGGATATCAAATATTGATTTCTTAACCCTGCTTGTAGTAGGCCTTACTTTTTTGGAACTCGGGACCTTTAGTTTTCTCCCTTTTACCTTTCCGGTTAAAACCTGCATTTCGCATATACTACCATAGTGCAAATATATAGCAATCTGGGGCACTTATGAAGATATTGGTATTTGTTAAAATTAATTGAATTTACTATTAAAACTAATAAAAAAAACGGTTAGAATATTCCAACAACCAAGAAAGTTTACCAGTATTAATAATTTCTATTTTTCTAATTTTTCGGAGGCTTAAAACTAAATGTCCACGGACCCAATGATTCTTCCTGTAAATATTGAAGATGAGATGAAGGAATCTTATCTAAGTTATTCCATGAGTGTGATAGTAGGGAGGGCCCTTCCGGATGTAAGAGACGGGCTTAAACCTGTCCATAGAAGAATTCTCTATGGAATGCATGAAGTGGGAAATGCTTGGAACAGGCCATATAAGAAATCAGCAAGGATTGTAGGGGACGTTATGGGTAAATACCATCCCCATGGGGACAGCGCCATATACGACACACTTGTGAGGATGGCGCAGGACTTTTCAATGAGGACCCCGCTTGTAGACGGACAGGGTAACTTTGGCTCTGTTGACGGAGACTCACCTGCAGCGATGAGGTATACCGAGGTAAGGCTTGCCAGGGTAGCTTCCCAGATGCTTGATGACCTTGATAAAGAAACTGTTGATTTTTTACCTAACTATGACGGCAGTGAATCTGAGCCAATGGTACTGCCGACAAAAGTACCTAATCTTCTTTTAAACGGTACCTCCGGTATAGCGGTCGGAATGTCTACCAACATACCACCCCATAATCTGGGAGAGCTTGTAGATGCCGTCACTGCACAGATCGAAAATCCGAATATTACAATAAGTGAACTAATGACACATATGCCGGGGCCGGATTTCCCAACCGGTGGATTTATACTTGGCAGAGAACCTATCAAATCAGCTTATGAGACCGGAAGGGGTATTCTCAAACTAAGGGCAAAAGCCAGGATAGAAAAGCAAAAGAAAGGCGACAGGGAAATAATTATAGTAGAAGAACTCCCCTATCAGGTAAACAAGGCAAAACTTGCAGAAAGAATAGCCGAGCTTGTAAGGGATGAAAAAATAAAAGGCATATCAGATATCCGCGACGAATCGGACCGCGACGGAATAAGGCTCGTGATAGAGATTAAACGCGGAGAGCATGCAGCAGTGATTCTCAACCAGCTATATAAGCACACCCCTATGGATTCTTCATTTGGCGTGATAATGCTTGCGCTTGTAAGAAACCAGCCGAAAGTGCTTACGCTCAAAGAAACAATAGCACAGTTTATTGACCACAGAAAAGAAGTTATCACAAGGCGTACACAGTTTGAGCTGGCAAAGGCAGAAGCAAGGCTCCATATACTGGAAGGGCTAAAGATCGCACTTGATAACATTGATGAAGTAATAAAACTGATCAGGAAGTCACAAAGCCCGCAGATAGCAAAAGAGGGGCTGATCAGCAAGCTTTCCCTTAGCGATATTCAGGCCCAGGCAATTTTGGATATGAGGCTGCAAAGGCTTACTGCACTTGAAACCGATAAGATACTTGAAGAAAGAAAAGAACTAATTAAAACAGTAGAACGCCTTCTTGGAATACTGGCAAGCGAAGCGTTGATTTTAAACATAGCCAAGGATGAACTGCTTCAGATAAGAGACCAGTTTGCAAATAAAAGAAGGACTGAGATTATGGACAGCGCTGAAGAGCTTTCCATAGAAGACCTGATAGCTGATGAAGACATGGTGGTTACAATCACTCATGAAGGCTATATAAAAACAACCCCTCTCAGTGTATACAGAAGCCAGAAAAGAGGCGGAAAAGGAAGAACAGGGATTAATACCAAAGATACTGATTTTGTTGAAGACCTGTTTGTTGCCTCAAGGCATAATTACGTACTGTTTTTCTCAAATCTTGGAAAATGTTACTGGCTTAAAGTACACGAAATACCCGAGTCGGGTGTAAACACCAGGGGTAAAGCCATGGTAAACCTTCTTAATCTTGCTGACACCGAGACTGTTGCGGCTGTACTTCCCGTAACCAAGTTTGAAGAAGATAAATTTATTATCATGGGAACTAAAAACGGTGTTATTAAGAAGACAAAACTGATGGCATACTCAAGGCCAAGGGTTGGAGGAATTATTGCCATAAACATTAAAGATAAAGACGAACTTATTGGTGCTAGAATCACAGATGGTACCAACGAAATTCTTATAACATCAAGAGACGGCCAGGCAATAAGGTTTGATGAACATGATGTTAGGGACATGGGAAGGAGTGCAACAGGGGTAAGAGGCATAAGGCTGGGTAAAGGTGACCATGTAGTTAGCCTTGAGGTGCTTGAGACGCCCGAAGCACAGGTGCTGACCGTAACCGAGATGGGATACGGAAAGAGGACCATTGTGGATGCCTACAGGATTACGGGCCGTGGCGGAAAAGGCGTTATGACAATTAAAACAACCGGTAAAAACGGAAAGGTTGTATGCGCATTCCAGGTCACAAATGATATGGAAATCATGATAATAACAACACATGGCGGCAAGGTGATTAGGATGAAAGTATCCGAGATCAGCGTATACGGAAGAGGAGCACAGGGGTTAAGGCTCATTGGACTTGCAGATGATGAAAGAGTGGCTGCTGTTGCTAAAGTAGTAGAGAGAGATTAATTACTGCATGATAAGAGAAGTAGAAAATTCATTCCTGGATTTTCCCGGCAATAACTGTTTTGCCTGTCACCCGAATAACAGCCACGGGCTCAGGTTAAAATTTTATGCTGATGATGAAAGGAAAGAAGTCTTTTCAAAGATCAAACCCGAGCTGCACTTTAATGGTTTTCCCGGAATACTTCATGGTGGTGTACAGTGTGCACTGATAGATGAAGTAGCATACTGGGCAATGTTTGACTGTATAAAAAAGATTGGACTTACTGCAAAAATTGATCTTAGCTATTTAAAACCGGTACCAATGGATACCGAACTCGTTGTTTCAGGCAAAATATCAAACCATGAAAAACGAAGGGTAGAAGTTGAGACTGTGATAAAGGCGGGCAAAGATATACTCACTAAGGCCAATGTACTTTATTTTCTTCCGAACAGGAAAGCACTATTCAAGGTGTTTGGCGAGGAAAATTTTAATGAAAAATTCCTTAGCTTTATTATGGATTAAACAGTTAATTAAAATTACAGAATATCAGGATTAGAATATGAAATTATATGACCATCCCCTATCGGGTAACTGCTACAAGGCAAGGCTTCTTTTGTCTCACCTCGGCCTTGATTATGAAAAAGTAAGGGTAGAGCTGTTTGAAGGGGAGCATAAGACCGAAAGTTTTACCAGCCTGAATCCAAACCAGAAAATACCAGTACTTATAGACGGGGAGTTTACAATCTGGGAATCTAATGCTGTAGCCATTTATATTGCCAAGAAATATTCGCCAAATGCATTTTTTTCAGACACACCCGAAGAATTTGGCAGGATTATGCAGTGGTCAATTTTTGGTAAGACTTCAATTGATCCGTACCTTGCAGTATCGAGATATTATCTTAAATTTCTAGGTGAAGGAAATTTTGACCAGACCCAGCTTGAATCGCATCAGCAGCAGGGAAAACAGTCCCTTTCAATTATGGAAGATCATTTAGCCAATAACGATTTTCTTGCCGGGCGTTACTCAGTAGCTGATATGTGCTGTTATCCATATATACTGCTTGCAAATGAGGGCGGTATAGACATTTCGGAATTTTCTAATGTTGAAAAGTGGTGCAGACGGATAGAAAACCAGCCCGGTTATATAAACATAGACGCTTAGATTTTTAATAAATAAAATCCTTGAAGTTCAATTCTCTTTCCCCATACTTATAACTAGAGGCGAGGGTGAATCTGATCAAAATTAATACCCGGAGGTATTGTTATGAAAAGATTTACTTCTATTTTATTTGTATTTGTTATTACTCTTTTTCTTAGTTCAGGACTAAATGCATCATCAATGCAGGAGATTACCGGAGAAGTTACCCTGGTAGGTGACAATGTAGTCAGGATTCAGGATAATGCAGGCCAGATTTATAATCTTCAGGCGGTACAAAGCAAACTCAAAGACATATCCACCGGCTACAGGGTCCAGGCATCAGAAAAGGATGGGAAGCTGGTTGCAATTGAAGTAATAGGTGTGCCGGTTGAGGCCAAACCTACTGTAATCATTAAAAAAACTATTATAGTAAATTAATTTCTACAAAGGTGAATAAAAATTTAATCTAAGGATTTTATTTCATTTTCCAGCTGGTTTATTAATTTTTCAGCAATTTCATTTAGCAAACCGTTTTCAAATTCTTCGTCTTTGAAATCAACGGTATTTGCGCCAAAATTAAACCTGACGTTTTTTGAAGAGTTCTTTTGGTCAATAAAGACCTTGAGTTTTTCAATCTTGTTACGCTTAAGCCCAATTGCGCTCATCTTGTCTTCAAGATTTTTCTTTTCCAAAGTAAATTAACCTTCTCGCCCAGTATTAATTTGCAAAAAAATCATAATTGAATAGAAATTCAATTATTCAATATAATATATTGCAAAATTTAAAGTGTAAATAAATTTAATATTTACACCTGGATTTCACCGAAGGTCAGCTGAACTCTTTAACAAGGTTTTTTATTGTGTCTAAACCAAAATTATGATCAATTTCGGTCTTTAGCATGAAATAGTAAATTTCATCAGCCTCCACCTTGTTGTAGTTTTCTGTTAAAAGCTGGGCAGCAGCCTTCATTAAATTATCGCTGACAAATTCATCGGGATAGTATTTCTTCATCTCCACAATGTATTCGGCAATAACCATAATGGGATGCATCTTCTGGTTTTCCATATTTGCGACGCATTCCTCTACAGCCCTGTACATAAGGCCCTCAACAGTATAGTGCCCACTGTTTAATCCCCACTCTTCTTTCCAACTCTCCGGGTTTTTTATTAACTCTAAGCCCATTTTGTACCTCCTCTCTCTGGATGAAAGATATTATAAATTATTGTAGCTGTAATGTAAATATTATATGTATAAAATGTATATTATGCATTATTCATATAATATGGTATATTTCCGGCCATGGCCAGGAAACCGATTGGTAAGAAAGCAATGAACAGAAAAATGACTTTTTTCATCGATGATGATCTTTACGAGGTTATTGCAAAAGCAAAATGGAAACTTGAAATGGATGTTTCCGAAATTATAAGAAAATCTATTCACGATTACCTGAATAAGAACCTTGATAATCAAACAAAAAATAAATTCAAATCAGTGTTTAATAAGTAATATTTTAAAAGTTTTTCTCCCTTATTGCAATCCCCTGTAAAAAATTCTTAAAACTATATTTTCAATCTTCCTCGTAAGTTGATTTATAAACAAATTAAACTTTTTGAGGAGTATTTATGTCAACTGCGAAATCAAGAGCTGAAGTTGAAAAATTCATGAATGGCCTTGTAAAAAGAAACCCGGGTGAGCCTGAATTTCACCAGGCCGTTAGGGAAGTTGTGGAAGATTTAATGCCCTATGTACTTAATAACGAGGACTACCTCCATGCCAGAATACTTGAAAGAATGACAGAGCCGGACAGGATCGTAATATTTCGTGTTTCCTGGGAAGATGATGCCGGTAATGTCAGGGTAAACAGGGCCTGGCGGGTGCAGTTTAATAACTCTATCGGGCCTTATAAGGGCGGAATGAGGTTTCATCCTTCAGTAAATCTTAGTATCTTAAAATTTCTTGGATTTGAACAGGTATTTAAAAACAGCCTTACAGGACTCCCTATGGGAGGCGGTAAGGGAGGGTCAAATTTTAATCCCAAAGGTAAATCAGACCGAGAGATTATGAGGTTTTGCCACTCACTTATGATAGAGCTTCACAGGCATGTTGGTGAAGATACGGACGTGCCGGCGGGTGACATAGGGGTAGGGGGCAGGGAGATAAGTTATCTGTTTGGCCAGTATAAGAGACTTGCCAATGAATTTACAGGGATATTAACGGGAAAAGGACTTTCTTTTGGCGGAAGCCTCGTAAGGACAGAAGCAACTGGTTACGGATGTGTATATTTCTGCGAGGATATGCTCAAAAATAAGGGTGACAGCCTCGAGGGCAAAACATGCCTCGTTTCGGGTTCAGGTAATGTTGCGATCTATACGGTTGAAAAAGCAACCCAAATGGGGGCAAGAGTCGTTACCATGTCGGACTCGTCCGGATTTATTTATGATAAGGACGGAATAGACCATGAAAAACTCGAATTTATAAAAGACCTAAAGGAAGTAAGGCGAGGAAGGATATCTGAATATGCAGACAGATACAAAAATGCAAAATTTTTTAATGGGAAAAGGCCATGGTCAGTCCCGGCAGATGTGGCTTTTCCCTGTGCAACTCAGAATGAAATAAATCACCAGGAAGCGAAAACTCTTCTGAAAAACGGGATTATAGCAGTTTCTGAAGGGGCAAATATGCCTACAGAACTTGAAGGAGTACACGAGTTCAGAAAAGCCAGAATACTTTTCGGCCCCGCAAAGGCGGCAAATGCCGGCGGGGTGGCAGTATCAGGCCTTGAGCAGAGCCAAAACTCACTCAGACTGTCATGGGGCAGAGAAGAAGTGGATGCGAAGCTAAAAGAGATTATGATAAATATCCATCAGCAGTGCGTCGAATATGGAAAAGAAGGCAAAAACCACGTGGACTATGTCAAAGGGGCAAACCTTGCGGGGTTTGTAAAAGTAGCAGAATCTATGCTTGCTTACGGGATAGTATAAATAAAAAAAGGAGCACTGATTTAATTCAATGCCCCTTTTTTTAAAGTTTTTCTTATTAAACCATTATAAATTATTAAATTCTAAACCAATACTGGGGTAATTAAATAACCAGAACGAGTCAAAGCTACCCCTACCGTTACCATTGTTTAAACCGGCAAAACCAAAAAAGGCAAAATCATTTAGGCCGATATCAAGACCGGGCCTTATCTCAGGAGTTAATTTAACAATCCCATCACTAACAATATTGCCAGGACATAAAAGTTCACCACCCCTGCTGTGCGGGATTGAGTTATTAATACCGTAATCAAAGCTTGCAACACTTTTTCCGGAAATTTCGAGCAACTCTTCAAGCAAAGGATTAGTGTCGTTTACACAGGAAAATACAATGTCCCTGCATGAGAAGGGCACTTCGTTAAGGTCATATATATCTATATCGAAAGGAGAAAATACGTCCTGTACATTTGTAGCAGCCCATTCCTGAAATAATAACGGGTTAGAGCCTTGAAAATTTAAAGGTATTCTCTGAAGTGTTATTCCGTAGATATCTGAAAGTGATACGCCGTTTTCAGAATTAAAATTAAATGAATAGAAGGTATTTTCATCTATAGCATCTGTTAATCTTGTATCTACAAACTGTACAGCATTGGTCCTGTATTCATAGCCATTATTGTCTACAATTCTTACATTTCCTAACCCACCGCCTGTAGAGATAGCCATGCCATTAAATATCCCCTGAATATCCACGGCAACTATACCATAAGAGTTATCGGGGAGTACTACACCTGATGGAGTTCCATTGTTGGTTTGAATGTCTCTTAAGTTATAAACATGTGTGTCGTTTGGAGTAAAAAGATCAAAGAAATTATTTTCATTGCAGTTATTGCTCACATCAAAGATCTGCACATGTACAGAAGCATTTACACCCTGGTCAGGGTATGTAACCTGGATGAAAGTTTCCCTTTCTCTTAAATCGAATACATAAAAAAGTGTGAGATTAAATGCATCAAAATTATTTATTCCGTCACTTTCGGGAAGTGTAAATGAAATAAAAGGTGGTCCCACACCCGCTTTGGAAATGCCAGGAATTAAAAATACAGATAGTACAAATAAAGTTAAAAAGAATTGTCTAAGTTTCATGCCTCACTCCTCCACAAAAAAATCAGTTATCAAATAAATATATCATATTTAATGGCCCAAAAATAGACTGTTTTTAAACGCTTTTTATCATATACTTTTACTATAAGGAAATTAAAAAGGGGAAATTAAATGTCTGTAAAGAAAGCTTTCCTTGAATACCTTGGTAACAGGAAATGGAAGAAGGTTAAAAATGCCCCGGTTGTAGCCGGGAAGAGTTACCTGAGGTATGCAGGCGAACGAAAATGGAAAAAACAGCGAAAGGCCCCGCTTAAACACTAGTTGAGGGCCGCGCTCAGGAGACTGTCAGTTATATCTATATATATTTGGCTTGTAGGTATGATAAGGTGAAACCGAGATTTCACTAAAGATGGTCTCCTTCTTTTATATTAAAAAATATCCCAGAATGATGTATGTAAATCGTAGCCAATACCGTCCCAGAAATCGCATCTTGCTTTAAGGTCTTTTTTACTTTCAATTTCATTAATCGGTGTAACAAAAATTACATTAGATGTTCTTGATTTATATGTTGGCCATATTTCATCCTTACCATCCGGATCGGTGTTCCTGGCAAAATTAGTCCAGTAGTCAACCATAAGAACCGAAAGCATTTTCTCCTCAGGAGTAAATGAGTAACCAATATTCCCGGCAGAATGGAAAACAAAGGGCAGTTCAAATCCATGACATACTGCATCTCCGCATACTGTAAGGTTTATTATTTTTAACGGGTTAAATGAAGGGACCTCGTCAAATAAATAGACCCACGTTTTTTTTGAAGAATTATCGGCGAGAAAGAGGGAAGGGCAGGTAAAAAGATAATCTGTAAGAACATTTCCAAGCATTTTTTCATTGTCATTGTTTTGGTGCGGATATTTTTTTAATACTTTATTTTTCAGTTTATTGTTCCTGAACACAACATCAAGTGCCAGAGAGTATTCAATATCACTTAGTTTTTTCAGGCCAATTTTGTTCATAGCAAACCCTACAAATGTAAGCCCTTCGTTTTTGTTTGTGCCGATAATAAGAGGTTTCCTTATCCCGGTTTCTTTTATAAGTTTTAAAGGGTGAGCTTTGACTATTTTCCCATCAATCACAGGTGCCCAGACCAGGAAGTCTTTAATGCCGTGTAGTGCAGCTTCTAAAACCCTGCCTTTAAGAATTTCTGCTTTAATAACTTCCTCTGCCGTTTTTGAGCGTAAGCATTCAAGATCATCAACATTACAGCCAATATTTTTTGCAAAATCTTCCGCGATTGGCTTAGAATCTTTTATAGATTTATATGGAATGCCGAGGGGGTTGCTTTGCATAATTGCCTTGTTAAAAAGGCTGTTAGAAGGGCCGGTTAAATGAAGTGCAACACTGGATGCACCAGCGCTCTGCCCGTAGAGTGTAATTTTATCCGGGTCTCCCCCAAAATTAGATATATTGTCCTTTACCCACTTTAGTGCAAGTGCCTGGTCCATAATACCAAAGTTGCCGTTAATCTCTTCACCGGAATTTTTGTCTTTTATACCGGCCAAAAAACCGAGTGAAGCAACGCGGTAGTTCATGCTAACAACAACTACATCTCCATTAGCGGCTGTATAAGCACCGTCATATACAGGGTCACCGCTGTAGCCGTATAAAAATGCGCCGCCGTATATATACACCATCACGCTTCTTGGCTGCTTTGATTTTCCTGAAGGGGTCCAGACATTTACGGTAAGGCAGTCTTCATTATATGGCAGAGTCGGGTCAAACCTGTTTGTCTGGGGGCATGCGGGACCATGTTCAGTGGCCTTTAATGTGCCGTTCCATCCTGAATCTGCAATAGGTGACCGCCAGCGGTTAATTCCGGCTGTAGTTTCACCAAAAGGGATGCCAAGGTAGGTATTTGCAGTTTTTTTACCAGGTAAATTTACAGTTTTCCCGCATAGCTTTCCCTGGGAAAGATCTATTTCTGATGTCGTACATTCCTGCTTATTAACTGTCTTGTTTTCTTTTTTTATAACTGCTTCTAACTGTTTGTCCTGCGTATCATTCTGAGATGCGATTGCGGTATTCAAAGAATAAGCAAAAGATGTAATTATTAGAAATGTAAAAATAAATAATTTTTTCTTATAAATATTAATAGACAAGTTGTATCCCCACCCACAATTAAATATTTACCTAATTATAATTCAGAATTTTTAATAAGAAATAAGGGTTGTATTAATTTAGTCAAATATCTTTTCTAAATTTTAAAACTTATTGCGGAGTATAAAGTCCAGTATAATAATAGCAAAAATAAATTATGAGAATCTTTCCAAAAATAACCTTCGTGTTCTTACTATTCATTGCATGCAGCAGTACAGGGATCAATCAAAACAGCTATGTTCAGGACCAGTTGTCAGACCAGGATACTAATGTTGTTTATGTCTCAGAAGTAAAATGGCAGCAGCTCAACCCTAAACGCGGAGACAAAAGTCCAAAAGCCGCAAACCTTTGGGGTGAGCGTTTAGTGCCCGGGCCTTCGGGATTTCTTGTTGAATTTACAGACGGTTTTTCATCTCCTCCACATATTCACAATTTCTCATACCGGGGAGTTGTGATAAGGGGGCTTATTCACAATGATGACCCTGCGGCGGCGGATATGTGGATGCCGGTTGGATCATTCTGGACACAGCCGGCCGGGGAAGTGCATATAACCTCCTGTAAGGGCGGCTGCCTTGCTTATATTGAGATTGATGACGGGCCCTTTCTTGTCCATCCTGCCGGAGATGCTTTTGATAATGGTGAAAGGCCTGTTAATATCGATAAATCTAATCTTGTATGGTTAAACAGTTCGGATCTTCCCACATCAAGCGGGGCAGAGGCTGCTTACCTTTGGGGTAGTCCACAAAAAGGACAGCTGAGCGGAACAATGCTCAAACTCCCACCAGGATTTGAGGGGAATATTGGTAATAAAAATTCTTCATTGCAGGTTGTAGTGATAGAGGGACAACTTAGTAAAAGGTTGCCAGGTGACAAAAATGAAAACAGGATCAGCCCCGGCAGTTATTTAGATTTAACAGGTAGTGCCGGCAACAATATCTTATGCCGATCCGAAGAGGATTGTATTGTTTATGTTCGTTCTAAAAGGTATTGAGAATCTTTGATGTGCCAATTCCCTGAAAGTACTTATGATCGCGGTATAGAACGTAAATTGAAATTCCAAAACATATCCATACTGCCCCTTTCATTGCCGTTATTCAGTCCTACAAATCCAACAAAGTAAAGAAACGTTGCATTATTGTTAAAATTTGTTGGTTGTCTTACTGTCTGTAATGTAACAAGTCCTTCATCAATAATATTGCCGGGGCATAACAGCTCTCCCCCCTTACTGTGAGGGATCGCATTATTTATTCCGTATTCAAACCTGGCAATGTTTGCAACTCCTACAAGTTCCAGCAGTTCGTCCTGGCGTGGGTTTTGTTCATCAATACAGGCAAAAATTACATTACGGCATGAAAATATATCTTCATTATTGTTAAGTATGTCTACATCAAAAGCGATAAAAGCCCTTGTCGGGTCTGCTACACATACTTCCGCTACATCTGGGTTACAATCATCGTCATCGTCGTTAATTGTTAATCCTACTATATCTGAAAAGATTACTCCCTCTTCCTTATTGAAATTAAAAGTGTAATTTGGATACTGCAATAATGCATTTTCTGTTGAATCCTGGTTGAGGCCACCCCTTCCGGCAGTATTTGTCCTGTATTCGTAGCCTGACTCATCAATTATTCTGGTATTCCCAATTAATTGATCAATAAATTCAAATCCACCATCCTCGGGGTCAACCAATGAAATTGCAACAATTCCATATGCACTCTCAGGCAGGACAACACCTGACGGATTTCCATTGTTTGTAATTATGTCTCTTAGATTATAAATATGAGTGTCGTTTCCGGTATATGTATCAAAGAAATTGTTCTCATTACAGTTGTCATTCACATTAAAAATCTGTATATGTACTAATGCACTGATTTCTTCGATATTTGTGAGCTGAAGGTATGTTTCTCTTTCCCGCAGATCAAAAAAAGTATAGAGTCTATTCTCACCGGTATCTGTTTCGGACTCAGAGATGTTGGAAGTTAGGACACCTGCGTAAAGTGTAGCAGGGCTTAGAAACGTTAGGGCAAAGCATATTATTAGCAAAAATTTAAGTGGTTCCAAAGAAATCCTCGTGAAAAGTAAGGCTTTATTATACATAAAAATCTCATAAAAGTAATTATATGAACTGTAATACAGGGAATATTTTTTAAAAAGATGGAGCGGGAAACGGGATTCGAACCCGCGACCTTCTGCTTGGCAAGCAGACGCTCTAGCCAACTGAGCTATTCCCGCATTTTAGGTAGATGAAAAAGTTAGCTTGATGTTTATTTAATGTCAATAGATACAAAACAGTCTTTTTTGGTAATATTATTGCTCAAATGGAAAGTTTTGACCGGAAAAAGTTTTTCTCAGGTATAAAAAAAGTAGTAATTAAAGTCGGAAGCAGTGTTCTTACCGATGATGACGGGAATCTTCTTGAGTCAAGATTCGGCGAGATAGCTGCGCAGATATTTAAGCTAAGAGAAAAAAATATCGAAGTAATACTTGTATCGTCCGGGGCCATTGCGTCGGGAATGAAGAAACTTGGTGCCGAAGAATGGGCAACTGATATTCATACAAAGCAGGCTATTGCGGCCTGCGGCCAATGTTCACTTATATGGAGTTACGAAAAGGCGTTTTCCAAATACAATATTCACGTCGCCCAGATACTCCTTACTCATAACGGTTTTTCAGACAGGAAAAGGTTTTTAATCTCAAGAAAAACAATTCAGCGACTCCTCGAGATGGAAATTATCCCAATTGTGAATGAAAACGATACAGTTGCAATAGAAGAGATTATGATAGGAGATAATGACAACCTTGCAGCACTTGTAACTTCACTTACAGAAGCAGATTTAATGATATTGCTGACAAACATAGACGGTATTTACAGTGAAGACCCAAAGAAAAATGCGGATGCGGAGTTTATTTCCCTTGTAAACGAAGTTAATAATGAAATTGAGAAAATAGACGGTGGGACAACCGGTAAAACCACTACAGGCGGAATGAAAACAAAGATTGAATCTGTTAAAAAAGCGTCTCTATTTGGCGTGCCCTCAGTAATTGCTAATGGAGAAAAAAATGATTCAATTAGCAGAATATTTAAAGGAGAAGAGTTCGGTACACTGGTACTTCCATCCCAGGACAAATTAAAGGCAAGGAAACACTGGATTGCATATAACTTAAAAGCAGCGGGTAAAATAACACTGGATGAAGGCGCCGGAGCCGCTATTCTAAAAAAAGGGAAAAGCCTGCTTCCCTCGGGAATACTAAAAGTGCAGGGCAGCTTTGGTATTGGCGATTGTATTATCTGCCTTGATGAAAGCGGTACTGAACTGGCAAGGGGCATATCAACTTACAGCGCCGAGGAAGTACGAAAAATTGCCGGGAAAAAGACCAGCGAAATAGAAAAAATCCTGGGTTACAAATACAGTGACGAGGTCATACACAGGGACGACCTGGCAGTGGTTTCAAAAAAGAATGAAAAATAAATTATTTTTATATACAGCATCCTTATTAGTAATTACCCTGATTGTTTTATCCATAACTTTTTACTACCTGATTTTCCTTGACAGTTATTCAAAGGAAACTTCACTTATAGAGATACCAAAAGGCTCGAGCCTTAGAAAGATCAGCACAATCCTTGATGAAAATAAACTGATCAGGAACAAAACACTTTTTTTAATATCCGCCTATCTAAACGGCCAGGCAAACAGCTTAAAGGCTGGTGAGTACGAGATACCTTCGGGAAGCAGTATGGAGGCAATCATAAAAAAGTTTGCAAGCGGAGATGTATACCTGAGGCAGGTGACGGTCCCGGAAGGTAAATCTATAAGAGAAACTGCTGACATTATGCACAGGAGCGGCTTTGCTGACAGAGACGAGTTTCTTAAACTCGTATCAGATGCCGAATATGCAAAAGAGCTGACTGGCAAAAATATATCTTCTCTTGAAGGGTATCTCTTTCCTGATACTTATTCCTTTCCAAAGTCTGTTGAAACTAAAGAAGTAATTGAAACAATGGTTGGTAATTTTAACAATGTTTTTGAAAATCTAACCAATGAGAAAAATATAAAATTAACAGACCACCAGGTTGTAATCCTCGCATCAATGATCGAAAAAGAGACGGGTACAGACTCGGAGAGAGACAATATTTCGGCTGTTTTTCACAACAGGCTGAGAATAGGTATGAGGCTGGAGTGTGACCCGACTGTTATATACGGAATGGGCGAAAGTTATGATGGAAACATAAGAAAGAAAGACCTGAGTACCAAAACTCCCTACAACACATACCAGATCTACGGGCTTCCCGCGGGGCCAATTGCCAATCCCGGGAAAGAGGCACTTCATGCAGCCCTTAATCCTTCTGATGTAAAATATCTTTTTTTTGTTTCAAAGGGTGACGGGAGCCATTACTTTTCTATTGATTACCGCAGCCATGTAAACGCCGTGAATAAGTACATCAGGAACAGAAATAAAAACTAGTTTGAGAAAACTTTATCAAACGGGTCAACCTGGGTTTTGACTTCATCCCTGCCGGTAAAAAACTTATCTTTCCTTTCAATCTTAATAAGGCCGTCTTTTCCCTTGAATGCAACAAACTGCGTGCCGATTGTTTCCTGGGAAACCTGCTGCAGAATTTTGGGATAGTTTTTAGAACCGATAAAGATTGAGTGAATGCAAACACCAAGTTTTTTGGCAAGGACCCTTTCGCGAAAAACATCACAGTCCCCTGAAGTTGGGATTCCATCAGTAATGAAAAGTATGTGCTTGTTCCTTAAGCCCCTGCCCCTGAATTCGGAAAGAGACTCGCTAAGGGCGTCTTCATAGTTTGTATTGCCTGAACATTCTGTGTTGGTGGAAAGGTTTAGCACCCATTCGTAATCACGTGTAAAAAATCTTGAGTTCTTTTTATACTTAAATGACTTATGATTAAACTCTACATAACCTACTCTCATGCTCTTTGATCGGGCAAGCTCAAGTACCCCTTTTACCACCGAGGATGACCATTCACTGTAAACACCCATCATAGATGTACTAACGTCTCTAAGTATTGCAATTTCACCGCCAAGCCTTTCTTTTTCCCTTCTGTGGACCCTTGGGAGCTGCGGCGACATGTTGTCTGCCCATACAAATGCGTCCATTGGGTCTACATCTTCAACTTCATCAAATGTTGTCATTCTTTTCCAGGTCCTCGGAACGCCGCCCGGATGGAATGCTTTTCTGGCAATGTTTCTCTGGAAGTTCCCGTCAAGGACTTTCATTATCATCTTGATATTGTCTGCAGTGTCGAGGTTTCTTTTCCCGGGTGTCAGAAGATCATCGTCTTCGCCTGAGTTCTCAGATTTGCTGGCAAATATTTTATCGGTTTGTGAATCCTTCTCTTCGGAGTTGCCGTCATCAAAAGGCTGACCTGTTGGGTCTGAAGGAATGTTTAAATCATCGGGGGGATTCATTTCACTTTCCTGGTCGATGTTTTCCTTTAATTCTTTCAGGGCCTGGAAAAAAGTTTTCCTGGCATCGGACACTTCTTCTTCCGATTGTTTCTCTGATTCATCGTCAGGTTTTTCTTTGAGTTCCTGGTCGTCGGGAAAATCCTGGTCAAACTCGGACATAGGCTGTTCAGCCTCGTCTCTTAGCTCGTCATTTGGATTTTTTTTTTACGATCCAGGTTTTGCAGAATATTGTCCAGCTGGTCATAAATGTCTTCAGGGATCCTGAATGCAGTCATGTATTTTAATGCCTGGAGGTCTTCCATTGTGCAGGTATCTCTTCCGGATATAAGTGCATGAGCACGAATTATCTTAAGGGATTTTACAAAGAAAGTTCTGTCGGATATTAATGAATTTGTTTCATTTAATCCGTAATCTTCTACTAAGATCGTAACAAAGTTGGCAAGCCCTTCCTGTACTTCAGAAGGTATTTCCATCTTGTCTAATTTATTATAAGACTCGTCCAGAATTTCTTTGCTGACAGAAACCGGAATATCTTCGTTAAATGATTTGTTGGAATAAAGCTCAATTACTTTTCTTGCATCGTCCCAGCCCTTGCCGTATGAAATCCCAAGAGATTTTATCTGAAGTACAAACCTGTCGAGGTTTGCAGGGTCAAGAGGTTCATTGTAATACTCATCTGCGGTAGGGTTGCTCGTGGCAATTGCTGTCATAAGCGGGATTGGTTCATTAAAAAACTTTCTTTCATTTAGAATACGAAGAAGTACATTCAGGGACTCTCCGGGTGCCCTGGATATGTCATCCAAAAGGCAAATCTCGGATTTTAAAATACCACCTTTAACAATTTTCTGCTTTATTATTTCGCCTTCATCGCTTTTTTCTTTAGATATTACAAGGTCACCAATGAGTTCGGACAGTCTTGTGTCCCTGTGAAGCTGGTAGAAAAAGAAATTTAACTGGGCAGCAGAAGATATAATCTCGGACAGCATTGTTTTTGCTGTACCTGGGGGGCCTTCAATATATATATGTTCCCTAGATATAATTCCAAGCAGCAGGGCCATCTTTACCTGGTCGTGCCCAACCACATGTTTGTCCATCTCATTTTTTAACTTTAAAATTGGGTTTTCATTATCCATTATGTAAGGTAACTCCAAGGTAATTTGTAATAGGAAATTCTACATAAGTAATATCCCCTTTGCAATGTATTTAAGTTGATTTAATCTAGAAGATACATTTATAATGAAAAATAAACTATAATAAGCATTATCTTTTTTCAGATAAATTATTTTTATCTAAATAAAAAATATTTTTGTTAAATAGAATTTTGATCTTAAAATTACTATTAATAAATGATTATGATACATTTTTATTAAGTTATGATAATTCAATGTGAAGCATGTAAAACAAAGTTCAGGGTAGGGGATGATAAAGTTAAGCCGCCCGGAATCAAGGTGAGATGTTCGAAGTGTGGGGAGGTTTTCTTTTTTGAATACAGTCTCCATGATGAACATAGTCCTGAAACTTCGCCTGATCCTTTTGCTCAGGAACAGCAGGAAGACCTTGTACCTGATACTCCATCCATAGATGAAAATGAATTACCCATAACTCAGGATGAGCCTTTAACTGAAACTCCGACCGAAACTTTGGATTTTAATAAACCAGAAAAATCGGATGAAGAATTAATTACACCTGGTATTGAAGATAAACCTGATTTAAGCGCTGATCTGAATATCGAAAATTTAGAAACTTCCGATCAAAGTGTTAATTTAGATACCGCACCTACAGAACAGGAAACAGCACCTGATCCTTTCCTTAACCTGGAAATTGACCACCTTGATGATATGGCTGAAGATCAGGGTGTTCAGAAAGATGATATTCCAGCTGAAGAGTTTAAACCACCTCAACAAAAGACGGAGATCTCCGCAGGCGAAAAAGGCGGGGATGAATTTAAAAGTCCTAACCTTAGCCTTGACCAGGATGTACTTGAACAGACATATACAAAGGGTACGGTGGCATCGTCTTCTGATGTACAGGAGCCTCGTTATGCAGCATCCGCAAAAACTGCACCCGTAAGAAGATACCGCAGGAGTAAGGGAAGCAGCGGATTTTTTAAGAAATTAATAGGCTGGATTTTTGCAATAATACTGATAGCGGCACTTTTTCTTGTCACAATGTTCTTGTTAAATGAAACTAAAATATACCCTAATGATTATTTTAACCGGTTTGATAACTATGCCAGAGGTTTGTATGGCGGAAATGCCGGACTCGAATTAAAAAAGAACATAAAGATAAAAGAAGATAATGGCAGCTGGCAAAGTTCAAAATACGGCCAGGTTTTTGTTGTTTCAGGGGAAGCAGTAAATACATCAACAAGTCCGGTAAATTACCTTAAACTCCGTGTCTACTATATATCCGAGGGCACAAATATTTTTATACAGGAATTATTTGCGGGAAATACCCTGTCCAACAGGGAAATCAAAAACAGTACATTTAACAGTATCCAGGCTAAACTGAACAGAAAAAATGGTGATATCAGCTATGATGATGCCAACAATCTTGATGGACTCAATTTTGATATACAGCCGGGAGAGGTAATCCCCTTTTATTCGATTTTTCCGGCGAAAGAAAAAATCCTGGGTTTGAAATACAGGGTTGAAGTAGTTGGATATGATTCTGCAGATATTGGTGAGAATCCTTGATATTTCCTTGCTAAATAACTCCGGTTCTTGTAATATAACCCTTTTAATACTTTGAAAAAAAGCAGTTATTCTAATGAAATAGAAATGGAGTGTAATAATATATTATGAAAGCTACCAAGATAAAAGTAAGCGTAAGCCAGGACGGGTTATTACCACAGGAGACTGCTGAAATAGCAACAGTTGATTTTCCGGTATTCCAGAAAAAACTTCTTAAAGCACTTGGATTTGAAAGAGTTGATTCTGAGACATTTGTAGGAGTGCTGCCCGTTTTTGTACACCTGACTGATAAAGAACAGGCAATTGAAGTTGAGCTTGGAGTAGGGCTTCCCGAAATGAGGAAAAAAGTCCTGGAAATATTATTAACTCCGAGTACTGCAAAGCAGATTCCAGTAGAAAAACCAAAAAAGAAACCAAGAGCTCCAAAGTCTGCTGCTCCAAAGGCCCCGGCGGCCCCACCAGCAAAAAAACCAGCGGAGAAAAAAACTGCTGTTAAAAAACCTAAAGGAAAGAAATAATGAGTGTAGGTAAGGTTGAAGAAGCCTTAACATTTGATGATGTTCTACTTGTACCTTCTTACTCTCAAATTTTGCCCACTGATGTCGATGTATCCACCCAGTTAACTCCCGGAATCAAATTAAATATTCCGCTTATAAGTGCTGCAATGGATACTGTTACCGAAGCCCGGACAGCAATAACAATGGCGCAGGAAGGCGGAATTGGCATTATTCATAAGAACATGTCTGCTGATTTTCAGGCATCTGAAGTAGAAAAAGTAAAAAAATTTGAAAGCGGTATGATAGTCAATCCGCTCACTGTAAAACCTAATCAGCTGGTAAAGGATGCTGTCGATATTATGAATAATTTCGGGATAACAGGACTTCCGGTTATTAAGAATGACGGCACACTGAATGGAATAATTACCAACCGTGATTTGAGATTTGAAAAAAACCTTCATTTTAAGATTGAGAATGTAATGACACCTAAGAAAGACCTTGTAACTGCCAAGGAAGGAACAACACTTGAAGAAGCGAAGGAACTGCTTCACAGGTATAAGATCGAGAAACTCCCGGTTGTTGATTCCCGTTTTCGCCTTCGTGGGCTTATAACCATGAAGGATATTGAAAAAATAGAAAAATTCCCCAGCGCATCCAAAGACAGTATGGGAAGACTCAGATGCGGCGGTGCTGTAGGGGTTTCTACTGACATTGATGAAAGGGTGGAAAAATTACTGTCTGTAGGCTGCGATGTAATTATTATTGATACGGCGCATGCACATTCAAAGAAGGTAATAGACACTGTTAAATATATAAAGAAAAATTTTAAAAAAATTGAAATAATTGCCGGCAATATTGCAACTTCTGCCGGAGCAGAGGCTTTAATCAAGGCCGGAGCAGATGCACTTAAAGTAGGAGTAGGGCCAGGTTCAATTTGCACTACCCGAATAATTGCCGGGATAGGAGTCCCCCAGATTACAGCAATCAGTGAAGTATCAAAAGCTGCTTCCAAAAAGAATGTACCAATAATAGCAGACGGCGGTATCAAGTATTCCGGTGATATTACAAAAGCCCTGGCAGCAGGAGCATATTCCGTAATGATTGGCAACCTGTTTGCCGGAACGGACGAAGCACCCGGGGAAACAGTGTTATTCCAGGGAAGGTCTTATAAAGTCTACAGGGGTATGGGCTCTATTGAGGCGATGAAGAAGGGGAGTAAAGACAGGTATTCCCAGGACGATATTGATGAAGACTCAAAATTTGTGCCTGAAGGAATAGGCGGGAGAGTGCCGCACAGGGGATCTCTCGGAAGTATTATCTATCAGCTTATTGGCGGAGTAAAGTCGGGGATGGGCTACACAGGATGTGTAAATCTTGGCAAACTCAGATCCAATGCAAAATTTGTAAGAATAACAAATGCGGGTTTTAAGGAAAGTCATGTACATGATGTAATTATTACAAACGAAGCCCCTAACTACAGGATAGAATAAAGTCCATCCATAAAAACAATGTCAGAAAATGTACTGGTCTTAGATTTTGGTTCTCAGTACACTCAGCTTATAGCAAGGCGTGTAAGAGAGCTTGGTGTATATTCAGAGATTAAACCATTTAATACATCCATTGATGAAATAAAAGAACTTTCTCCAAATGCAATTATTTTATCCGGTGGGCCTTCAAGTGTCTGGGACGAAGATTCACCAACAATAGATAACAAGGTATTAGGCCTTGGTATTCCGGTACTTGGAATTTGCTACGGGATGCAGTTAATTGTCCAGCTTCTTGGCGGTAAAGTCGAAAAATCAGATAAAAGAGAGTACGGGCCAGCTACAATAAATACCAGCAAAACTGACGACCTTTTTTCAGAAATACCTGCAGCAACAGATGTCTGGATGTCTCATAGTGATAAGGTGCTTGAAATCCCTGACAACTTTATTTCAGTAGCATTTACAGACAATACCCCGGTAGCTGCTATAAAATGTGAAGACCTTAAAATCTACGGAACCCAGTTTCATCCGGAAGTAGCACATACCCTTCTTGGCAAACAGATATTGTCTAACTTTATTTACAGGATATCAGGCTGCAAGGGCCTATGGAACCCGGAATCATTTGTTGAAAGCTGCATTCGCAACATAAGAGAGACTGTGGGGGATTCGAAAGTAATCTGTGCACTGTCCGGAGGTGTTGATTCAACTGTAACTGCAGTCCTACTGAAAGAAGCAATTGGAAATAACCTCACCTGCGTGTTTGTTGATACGGGGCTTATGAGGCTAAACGAATCTGAAGAGGTTGTTAAAAATTATAAAGAGCTTGAACTTAACCTTATTGATGTTGATGCAGGGAAAAGATTCTTATCAAAACTTAGCGGTGTAACTGACCCTGAAGAGAAAAGAAAAATTATCGGTGAAGAATTTATAAACGTGTTTGATGAAGAAGCACATAAATTTTCAAATGCAGAGTTTTTGGCCCAGGGTACCTTATATCCTGATGTAATTGAAAGTGTGAGTGTTAAGGGGCCATCGGCAACTATTAAATCTCATCATAATGTTGGCGGGCTTCCCGAAAAAATGAACTTAAAACTGGTTGAACCACTAAGGGAACTTTTTAAAGACGAGGTAAGGGAAGTAGGCAGGGCTTTAAAAGTATCTGGTGGACTTTTAAACAGGCATCCATTTCCCGGACCAGGCCTTGCAATCAGAATAATAGGTGAAATTACAGAAGACTCACTTCAAATCCTTCGCCGTGCCGACCACATTTTTATTGAGGAGCTTAAGCAGGGCGGGGAATATGACAATATTTGGCAGGCCTTTTGTGTATTCCTTCCTATACGTACAGTTGGAGTTATGGGTGATGAGAGGACCTATGACAATGTAATTGCCCTTAGGGCCGTAACAAGTGTAGATGGAATGACCGCCAGCTGGGCAAGGATACCTCCCGAGCTTCTGGAAAAAATATCTGTTAGAATTATTAATGAAGTAAAAGGTGTTAACAGGGTGGTCTACGATATTTCAACCAAACCGCCAAGTACAATTGAGTGGGAATAAGTTTTAGAATTAAATATTAGATTTTTTAAATATACAGAACTCACCAAGTACTGAAATAAGTTCCCAGCCATCGTGACCTAAAGCGTTTAGTGATTTTTGAATACTGCTCTTAGAAGTTTCTTTCCTTTCGTTGCTTGCTTCCTGAGAAACTGCAATGTCATGATTTTGAGGTTCCTGAACTAAAGAATCAGTTGTAACTACTTTATATTCCCATGTCTGGATTTTATTCAATTTCAGTTCCTTGCTGATCCTCAGTTGTTTCAACTTCGCCTTCTGTTTCTTCTGTGTCAGCGGCTATTTCTTCTTCGTCAATTATTAGTGTCTGACCTTTTTCAGCGACGTCAGGAAGTTTTTTGATATAGCCAGCGTAATTCTTTTCCGTCAGCATGCCTTCCTTAATATATCTATCGACAACTCTTACGTCATATAGTTTGTCTTTTTGGGACATAGTTAATTCCTCCGAGTCAGGTAAAGATACCAACAAAGAAATTATAATCAACCGTATCTATAAAGTTTTTATGACAGGTTGTTTTTGAACCAGTGCCAGGTTCTATCAAGTCCTGTATCAAAACTGATCACAGGGGACCAGCCAAGTACAGTTGAGGCAAGTTTTGTATCAAGAGAAATATGATTTACCTCCCCCGGAACTGCGGGAAGGTGTTCGGCTTTAAAATCGATTCCGGAAAAATCTTTTAGCTTTGTAACAATGTCATTTACAGATGTACTTACAGAGGTGCCAATATTGTAAATACCAGTTGCAGAATCAAGGCTAAGCAGATTAGCCCGGGCAACATCTTCGCAGTGTACATAGTCTCTCGTCTGGTTTCCGTCTCCAAACACTTTACAGTCTTTGCCGTTAAGTATATTTGTACAGAATATTGCGACAACACCTGCTTCACCATGAGGGTTTTGCCTTTCCCCGTATACGTTTGAATACCTAAGTGCGGTGAAATCGAGATTGTATATTTTATTGTAGTAATTTAAATAGTTTTCAACACATAGTTTAGAAGTTCCATAAGGTGATAGAGGCTGGTTGTCAGTTAATTCATCTGCAGGGATGTTCTTCGGCTCCCCGTATATTGCCCCGCCTGTTGATGCAAAAATAAATTTAGCAACTTTGTATTTAACGGATAACTCGAGGAGATTTATGGATCCTAATATATTTGTTTCAGCATCAAAAACCGGATTATCAACTGAAACTCTTACATTAATCTGTGCTGCATGGTGGTTAATTACTTCAGGACGGAATTTTTTAAAGACTTCTTCAAGCATACTATAGTTACGTATATCACCTTCAACGAACTCTGCATCTTGTGGTATATTTTGGGCAGTACCGGATGACAAATTATCGTAAATTAAAACTTCATGTCCTTCTTTAAGATAATTTTCGGCCACCCATGAACCAATAAACCCTGCTCCGCCTGTCTGTAAAATTCTCATGATCTGTACAAGTTCCGGTAAATAGTTTATAATATCCTTTAAAAAAATCAATGTGTGTTTTTTTGTCAATTGGTGTATAATTATGTGCAAGATAATTCACATCATGATTTCTTATGTGACAAAATAATGTGTTTTGATTAATTTTTGCACACAAGATGTGGGAAGCAAAATTAAAGTGGAGTTAAAATTTTGCTGGCATATAAATTGCATTAATCTTGTGTATATCAGTTTTGATGGAGGAATGATATGTCAGAGTTAGTTCAAGAGTATGTAGCTGGAAAAAGTGACTTTAGCTATGATTCTGCAAATTTTTCGGACTCTTCGGAGGATAAGTCCTTAAAGTTTAATACGAATACAAAGTCTAAAACTATTTCTGAAGATGATTTTTTTACTCTTCAAAATTATTTTAAGGAAATAGGTTCAGAGAATCTTTTAACTGCGAAGCAGGAAGTTGAATACTCGATTCAGATAAAACTATTTGAGAAGAATATCAATGCTATCAATAAAAAGATAGTACTTGTTAGTCAGAGAAGGTCCTCTGGAAAAGCAAAAGATATAAACAGGCTTGAGACACTTAGGACCATCAACGAAAGAAAGATTCTTGAGTTCAGAAACAAGTTTATTAAGGGTAACCTCAGACTTGTTATCAGTATTGCAAAGAACTATTTAACCAGAGGCCTGCCGCTGGCTGATTTAATCCAGGAAGGAAACCTTGGATTGATGAAAGCTGTTGAGAAGTATGATTACTCAAAAGGCTACAGGTTCTCAACATATGCATCCTGGTGGATTATCCAGAGAATCTCCAGGTCATTGCTCGATCAAACAAGACTTATCAGACTGCCTGTCAGGGTCCTGGAACAGGCAAATAAAATTAACAAACTAACACACCAGTTAATTAACAACGGAAGCGATAATCCGGGTGTTGATGAACTGGCTAAAACTTCCGGGTTAAGTGTCAAGAAAATTAAAAACGCTATGAGTGCAACTAGCACAAACATTGTTTACCTTGATGCTGAAAATCCTTCACGAAACGGCAGAACAAATATTGCCGAAACAATCCCCGATCTAAAACCTGTGCCGGATGACTTTATTGCACAGATTTCACTAAACAAAGCTCTTGAAGATGCACTTGCCGACCTTAGTGAAAGAGAAGAAAATATAATTCGCATGAGATACGGGATAGGTGATGAGGATAAATGTACATTGGATGAGATTGGTTCAATGTATAACCTGACCAGAGAAAGAATAAGGCAGATCGAAAGAAAAGCTTTAACAAAAATAAGAAAGCGTGACACAAGACTTGCCCTCAGGGGTTTTGTAAACAACTAAAAAAATTCATTAAAATTCATCGGAGCTATTATTCTTTATTTATTGTTAAAATTAAGAATAATAGTTCCTTATGTTATTAGCCATTGATGTTGGAAACACAAGCATTACATTCGGTGTTTTTGATAATGAAGTTTTAATTACTTCCTTTAACATTAAGACCAGTAAAAACTCAACCATAGAACAGTTCCATTCAAACCTATTTAACAAATTAAGTGAAAAAAGTCTTGATTCCAACCGGATTACAGCATCAATAATCTCAAGTGTTGTTCCTGAGCTTAAAGATGTTCTTGCCGACACTGTTAAGAATGTGACCGGACTTGACCCGATAGAAGTAAGTCATACATCCAGAACCGATATGCCAATCCTTTATGATTTCCCCGAAGAAGTTGGGGCTGACCGGATTGTAAACTCGGTAGCAGCTTTCAACATTTTTAAAACCAGCACTATTGTTGTTGATTTCGGTACTGCAACAACTTTTGACTGCGTCTCTGCAGATGGTGAATACATGGGAGGTGCTATTGCCCCGGGTATAAAAATTTCATCTGATGCACTGTCGCAGCATACATCAAAATTACCCGAAGTAAGTATAAAAAAGCCGGAAAATATTATTGGCAGGAATACTGTGGAAAGTATGCAGGCCGGGATTTTTTACGGATACGTATCATTAGTTGACGGAATGATCGGCAGATTAAAAAACTCCATGGATACTGAACCGGCCGTAGTATCCACCGGCGGGTTTTCAGAAATCATTACCGAAGAATCCGAAATGATTCAGCATGCTGATAAATATCTTACTCTAAAGGGACTTAATATCTTATTTAAATTAAATGGATAATATAAAAATTTTTAATTACCCGGGGGACAAACCGGCATTACTCATCGTGCTGAGTATAAACGGTGAAAAAAAAATCTGGATTATTTATAACAGCCCGGAGTTAGACAACACAAGAAACAGGCTTGCATTTGAACTCAGTCCTGAAACATTAGGAAAAGAAAAAGAGTTAGAACTATGTGAGGAAGGAAAGCTGACAGTTGATTATTGTAAGAAAAAAAAGATAAAATTTACATTAAACGGACTGGACAACTTATCCGGCAGCTATATTTTTTACATACCAAGCTGGGGTTATCACACAGATAAAAAAATTTGGGTGTTGATTCCTGTTGTAAAAAGGTAAAAGATATTGCAATATTTTTAGTCCGAAATCAGAAAACAGGTGCAGAGATTAAGAGAAAAAAATGAAATTGATGCCGCTTCTTATTTTACAGTTCTTATGCATGGGCTATATAGTATTTACCGGGCCTATTGTAACAAGCAACATAGTAATCCTTTCGTTTGAGGTATTTGCCCTTTTCCTGATAGCCTGGACACTCTGGACAATAAAGTTCGATAAGTTCTCTTTGCTGAAACAAAGCACCAAAAAATCCAGGCTTGTTCCCAAAGGGCCATTTGTATATATCCGCCATCCCATATATACAGCGCTGATAATTCTTTCCACTTCCTGGGTATACAGCAGGTTAGACATACCAAGAGTACTTGTTTGGTGTATCCTGATGGTAACAGTTGTACTAACAATAATTTATTATGAAAATATTCTTTCAAAAAAGGTGAGTGATTTCGGCCTTTATAAACAAAGAACTTACAGAATCTTACCCTTTATTTACTAAATATAATCCGGAGGAATTTTATGATCAAACATATTGTAATGTGGAAGTTAAAGGACAGTCATAACGGGGAAACAAAAAGTGAGATTACAGAAAATGTAAAGAACATGCTTCATGGACTGACTTCCAAAATAAGTGAAATTAAAGAGCTTGAAGTTGGAATTAATTTCAATTCATCCGAAGCAGCATTTGATGTGGTGCTTTATTCTGTGTTTGATTCTAAAGAAGACCTTGATGTCTACCAGAAACATCCTGAGCATTTAAATGTAGCGGGTTATATATCAGAGGTAAGAACAGAAAGGGCAGTTGTGGATTATGATTGCTGAGTTGAGTCGGTAAAACTTTTCTGGCCGCGTACTATTTTTGTTTTTAAAGTTGAATATGCACCTATATTAAGTTTAGAAAGGTCACCTTCACGGAATTTATAGCAGCCAAGAGTTGCTATCATTGCGGCGTTATCTGTACAAAGAGACGGTGAAGGGTAAAACAGTTCAATATTATTTTCCTTTCCATATTCCGCACCGAGTTCTCTGATCCTCGAATTACAGGCGACGCCCCCGCAAATAACCACCCTTTTAATATTGTGTTCGTTTGCAGCATTGAAAGTTTTATTAAGAAGGCTCCTTACTATTGATTCCTGGTAGCCGGCACAAATGTCATTTAAATCGTTATCATCTTTTATCTCGTTTTTTTTCAGGAAATATACAAGAGAAGTTTTAATACCGCTGAAACTAAAGTCATAGGACTTTTTTGTATTAAATGGTATTGGAAACTTGTAAGTATCCCTGTCCCCGCTTTTTGACAGTTTGTCTATCATCACACCCCCGGGGTAACCAAGCCCAAGAACCTTTGCTGCTTTATCAAAAGCCTCACCTGCAGCATCGTCCCGCGTTTTACTTATAAGTTCAAAGTCCGTAAATCCATTTACCATATACAGGTTTGTGTGCCCGCCAGATGCGATAAGTGCAATAAAAGGAAAATCAACTTCATTTTCAAGGTGCACGGCTGATATATGCGCTTCAAGATGATTTACTCCAAGCAGTGGTTTATCAAGAGAAAATGCGAGGGTCTTTGCGGATGCCAGTCCCACAAGAAGTGAGCCTATAAGTCCGGGGCCCTGGGTAACGGCAATTCCGTCGATATCATTAAAGTCTAATTTGGCTTTATCCAGTGCTTCCTCAATAACAGGGATGATGGATTCAACATGCATTCTCGATGCTACTTCGGGTACAACCCCGCCGTATTTTGAATGGGTTGAGATCTGGGAAGCAACAATATTTGAAAGCAGCTTTTTCCCGTCTTCAACAACGGCTGCGGAAGTTTCATCGCAGGAAGATTCTATACCTAATATATATTTAAACATTTGGCATCATATATTACTTAATACTGCTCCCGACTCAATAATATATATTCAGAAAAATTATTTCTAATACTTCATTTTAAAAATAAGACGGTTAACCTTATTTTTAGGAATTCCGAGTCGGAGAACATCAATGGCATCAAACCATAAAAAAGAAAAAACACCCGAATCTTCAGTTATAACACGCCACCCTTTTCCAAATTCCAGGAAAGTTTATATTCCCGGCAAAATTCACAATATCACTGTTGGAATGAGGGAAATAACCGTTGAAGATAAAGATATTCCCGGTGTTACAGTCTACGATACAAGCGGCCCGTATACCGATCCGGATATAAATATTGATGTTCACAGCGGACTACAACCCTTAAGAGAACCATGGATAAGAGGAAGAAAAGACGTTGAACAACTTCTTAACTTTACCTCTGAATTCACAAGGAAAAACTCGGAAAGCATAAACGGAATAAAATTCAATTCACAAAGAAAACCCCTCAGGGCCCTTAAAAACTCTAATGTATCGCAAATGCATTATGCCCGAAAAGGCATTGTTACCGAAGAGATGGAGTATATCGCAATAAGGGAAAACCAGAGAATTGATGAACTTAAAGACCACTACGGCAGTATGGCCAGCTTTCATAAGGGCCAGAATTTTGGTGCAGGAATGCCGGATGGGGCCATTACTGCAGAGTTTGTAAGAGACGAAGTTGCTTCGGGAAGGGCAATTATTCCAAACAACATTAACCACCCTGAATCAGAACCGATGATTATAGGGAGAAATTTCCTGGTAAAAATTAACGCCAATATTGGTAATTCAGCTGTTACCTCAAGTATAGAGGAAGAGGTCGAAAAGGCCGTCTGGTCCTGCAGGTGGGGCGCCGATACTATTATGGACCTTTCTACGGGGGACAATATTCACGAAACCCGGGAATGGATAATAAGGAATACTCCTGTGCCCGTAGGTACTGTACCAATTTACCAGGCACTGGAAAAAGCTGACGGAAAACCCGAAGAGCTGACCTGGGAAATGTACAGGGACACTCTCATTGAACAGGCGGAACAGGGAGTAGACTACTTTACAATTCATGCCGGAGTATTACTAAGCTATATACCGCTCACTGCAAATAGGCTTACAGGGATTGTTTCAAGAGGCGGGTCTATAATGGCAAAGTGGTGTCTGGCACATCACAGGGAAAGTTTTTTATATACTAATTTTGAAGAAATATGCGAAATAATGAAGCAGTATGATATAGCGTTTTCACTTGGTGACGGACTCAGGCCGGGCTCTCTTGCTGATGCAAACGATGAGGCGCAGTTTGCAGAACTAAAAACAATTGGTGAGCTTACCGAAATTGCATGGAAGCATGATGTTCAGGTTATGATAGAAGGCCCGGGCCACGTGCCAATGCATATGATAAAAGAAAATATGAAAAAAGAGCTTGAGTACTGCCATGAAGCACCTTTTTATACCCTCGGGCCTTTAACTACTGATATTGCCCCCGGGTATGACCATATAACTTCGGCGATCGGAGCAGCTATGATAGGCTGGTTTGGTACTGCAATGCTTTGTTATGTAACACCAAAAGAACATCTTGGGCTTCCAAACAGGGAAGATGTGAGACAGGGTGTTATAACATATAAAATTGCAGCGCATGCTGCTGACCTTGCAAAGGGCCATCCCACAGCACAGCTAAGGGACAACCTTCTAAGCAAGGCGAGATTTGAATTCAGGTGGAAAGACCAGTTTAATCTTTCCCTGGACCCCGATACAGCAAAGGGCTTTCATGATGAAACTCTTCCTGCAGAAGGGGCAAAAGTTGCACATTTTTGTTCTATGTGCGGCCCAAAATTCTGTTCCATGAAAATAACCCAGGATATCCGGGATTATGCGAGGGAAAACGGGCTTGAAAATGCCGATGCCGTGCAAAAGGGTCTTGAAGATAAATCACGGGAATTCAAAGAAACCGGTAATGAGATATACGTGAGCAATGATCAGTAATAAATTTGTGACATTATTTAATTCAATCTTCATTTAAAAACTGTATTTATTGCCTGTAAATAAAGAATTAGGTATAAAAATACGATTTCTTTAAATCGTATTTACCTGTAGCTGCATATAAAGAAATAAATTTTAACTGGTTGAAACTGAAAAATGCCTAAAAGAGAAGACATAAAAAGTGTATTAATAATCGGGTCGGGCCCAATTGTAATTGGCCAGGCATGTGAGTTTGATTACTCCGGGGCGCAGGCATGTAAGGCGCTTATGGATGAGGGATACAGGGTAATCCTTGTAAACAGCAACCCGGCAACAATTATGACAGACCCCAGCCTTGCCGACAGTACATATATAGAACCCCTGACTCCTGAAATCGTTGAAAAGATTATTATAAAAGAAAAACCTGATGTCCTCCTTCCGACTTTGGGTGGGCAGACTGCATTAAATATATCAGTGGAGCTTGCTGAGTCTGGCGTCCTTGAAAAATACGGTGTTGAGTTAATTGGTGCCAAGCTTCCAGCAATAAAGAAAGCTGAAAACAGAGAACTTTTTAAGGAAGCAATGCTGAAGATCGGCCTTAAAGTCCCCGAGAGCGGAGTTGCCCATAATATGGACGAGGCCTGGGAAATAGCAAATCGGATCGGTTATCCGATAATCATCCGGCCTTCATTTACACTTGGGGGTACAGGCGGAAGTATTGCATACAATAAAGAAGAGTTTGGTGAATTTGCAAAAACCGGACTCGACCTGAGCCCGGTATCCGAGATACTTGTCGAGCAGTCCGTAATTGGCTGGAAAGAGTACGAGTATGAAGTTATGCGTGACAACATGGATAATGTAGTAATTATCTGTTCAATAGAAAATTTTGACCCAATGGGAGTACATACCGGTGACAGTATTACCGTTGCCCCGGCACAGACACTTACAGACAAAGAGTACCAGCAGCTGCGTGATGCTTCTGTTGCGATAATAAGGGAGATAGGTGTTGATACAGGCGGCTCAAATATACAGTTTGGTGTAAACCCGGAAAACGGTGAAATAGTAATTATTGAGATGAACCCAAGGGTATCGAGAAGTTCAGCACTTGCTTCCAAGGCCACCGGTTTTCCAATTGCAAAGATTGCAGCAAAACTTGCAGTAGGCTATACGCTTGATGAAATTTCAAATGATATAACACGATACACACCCGCCTCTTTTGAACCTACAATAGATTATGTGGTTGTAAAAATTCCAAGATTTACCTTCGAAAAATTTCCTCAGACCGACCCTACATTAACAACTATGATGAAATCAGTCGGTGAAGTTATGTCCATAGGAAGGACATTTAAGGAATCTTTTAATAAAGCAATCAGATCTCTTGAGGTCGATTCATACGGTTTTGAATCTGTATCAGATGACATTGAAGTAGTAAAAGAAAATATACGAATTCCAAACTCAAAAAGGCTTTGGTACCTGGCAGATGGATTTCGCCTGGGTTTGGATGTTGAAGATATATTCGGGCTTTGCAAAATTGACCCGTGGTTTTTAAATAATATTAAGCAGATTATAGATCTCGAAATTAAGATAAAAGAATATGATATTAATTCCATTCCTGATGATTTACTAAAAAAAGCAAAGGAATACGGATTCTCGGATAAAATTATTTCAGGCCTTACTGATTGCAGTGAAGACCAGGTTTCCGAAAAAAGAAAAAGTATTGGATTAAGCCCGGTTTATAAAATGGTTGATACCTGTGCAGCAGAATTTGAGGCATATACCCCGTATCTCTATTCATCTTATGAATACGATGATGAGTCCATACCAACTGATAAGAAAAAAGTTGTTATACTCGGGGGCGGCCCCAACAGGATAGGGCAGGGTATTGAGTTTGATTACTGCTGCGTACATGCTTCTTTTGCACTGCAGGAAGAAGGCTATGAATCCATAATGATTAACTGCAACCCCGAAACGGTAAGTACGGACTACGATACATCAGACAGGCTGTATTTTGAACCATTAACACTTGAAGATGCACTAGCTGTTATAAGCAGGGAAAAGCCGGATGGAGTTATAGTGCAGCTGGGAGGTCAGACACCCCTTAAGCTTGCAATCCCACTTGAACAAAGAGGTGTGAAAATCCTCGGGACATCACCTGAGAACATTGATCTTGCAGAGGACAGGGAGAGGTTCAGGGACCTGATACAAAAATTAAATTTGAAGCAGCCCCGTAATGGCATTGCCAGGAGTGAGGATGAAGCCTTAAATATTGCAAAGGATATAGGTTACCCGGTAGTAGTAAGGCCTTCATATGTGCTTGGGGGCAGGGCAATGGAAATCGTTTACAGTGAAAAGGCACTTGTAAAATATATGAATGAAGCGGTAAATGTATCCCCTAATCATCCTGTACTTATTGATGAGTTTCTAAAAGATGCAAAGGAAGTGGATGTTGATGCGATAAGTGACGGAGAGCTGGTCGTGGTAGCTGGTATCCTGGAGCACATTGAAGAAGCGGGTGTTCATTCAGGTGACAGCGCAATGGTACTACCGCCGTTTTCCATTAAACAGGAAACAATTGACGAAATAAAAAGGCAGACAAAAGACCTTGTTCTTGCTCTTAATGTAAAGGGCCTTGCTAATATACAGTTTGCCATAAAAGATGAAGAGATATTTTTAATTGAAGTAAACCCAAGGGCGAGCAGGACTGTTCCATTTATCAGTAAGGCGATAGGAGTTCCTCTTGCAAAACTGGGTACAAAAATAATGATTGGAAAAAAACTCGAAGAACTCGGGTTTTCAGAAGAAATTCATCCTAAACATTATTGTGTAAAAGAGTCAGTGTTCCCATTTATAAAATTTACTGGGGTAGACACCATTCTCGGCCCTGAGATGAAATCAACCGGTGAAGTTATGGGTATCGACCCTGAACTTAATAAAGCATTTGCAAAGGCGCAGATAGCATCGGGCAACTCCCTTCCGCTTGAGGGTGTTGCATTTATAAGTGTAAAAGATGAAGATAAAAATGAAACAGTATTAAATATTGCAAAAAAACTAACAGAACTTGATTTTAAATTAATCTGTACCGGCGGGACTTCCAAATTTCTATCGGAAAAAGGTATAGTTAATGAAAAGGTAAATAAAGTATCGGAAGGAAGGCCTGATATTACTGATTATCTTAAAAATAATGATGTGCAGTTGTTGATAAATACAACATTTGGTGAGAAGGAAGTTGCCCAGTCATTCTCAATCAGAAGAAATACAATTATTTATAATATCCCTTATTTTACAACCCTGGCCGGAGCAAAAGCAGCGACAGGGGCTATTGATAGCATGAAAAAAACAGGACTGGAAGTAAAGGCAATCCAGGATTACTAACAGGGCCGGAGGAAATCAATGTCGGTAGAAAGATTCCCCATGACACCAGGGGGTTACAAAAAACTTAAGGAAGAACTACATAGATTAAAAACCGTAGAAAGGCAGGAAGTAATTAAAGCGATTTCTTTTGCCAGGTCTCTGGGTGACCTTTCAGAAAATGCTGAATATGAAACAGCAAAAAACAAACAGTCATTTATTGAGGGAAGAATACAGGAACTTGAAGCAAAAACCAGCAGAGCCGAAGTTATTGATCCCGGTAAAATTAGTAATAAGGACCGTGTGGTGTTTGGCCTGACCGCCACGCTTGAAGATGTTGAAAGTGGTGATGAACTAAAATATCAGATTGTCGGAGATGATGAATCCGATCCTGATAATGGTATAATTTCAATATCTTCTCCTATCGGAAGAGCATTGATAGGAAAGGAAATTGATGATGATGTGCAGGTAAGAACACCAGGGGGAATCAGGGAATTTATTGTTGTCGATATAAATTAAGACAAACTGGAAATAAAAGTAAATAAGTATGAAAAAAGGTATTAAAAAATATTTGTTTTATTCGGTTTTTATTCATTTAGTCCTGATTTCAGCTTTTCTTTTATCCCTGCTGGAACTTGGACTTCTGGTATTTAACGGTAAAAGTCAAAGCGGCCTCACACATGTAAGTGTCTATAATAATTCTGTAAAAACGGACAGCCCTAAATATTCTGAAAATCCTCAAAAAAATTCACCGGCTAAGGCAGAAAAAATAAAGCCTTTAACAAAAACAGCAGAGCCTGAAATTTCAAAAACTAAAAATAGATATAAAATCACCAAAAACAGCAGTAAAATTTCTTTAGAGCAAAAAAAAGAAAATAAATTATTTCAGCAGGAAATCGGCAATAATTTAAATAAAGAAATTAAAAAAGGTGGAAACGAAAAGAACGAAGCAGAAAAAACATTAAAATACAGTGCCAAACCTGAATATGGCTCTAACATAAAACCGGAATATCCAATGGTAGCAAGACGCAGGGGTTATGAAGGAGAGGTTGTATTTAATGTACAGGTACTTGATGACGGGAATGTGGGTGATATGAGGCTGGTTAAAACATCAGGCTATACGGTACTTGATAATTCAGCCCAAAGCGCTTTAAAAAAATGGAAGTTTGTCCCCGAAAAATTCAACGGTAAGTTTGTACCCAGCTGGGTTAAGGTTCCAATCCTGTTCAGGTTAAACGATACATAATTTTTTTGATTTAATACATTAGACCATGCTTCAGTCTTTATAATATATTTTCGATCCAGTTAACTATTTATGTTCCTGACCAAAAAATATTTAGTATGTGTAATATTAGTATTAATTTTCTCGGTAATTCTTAGCCTTTTTCCGTTAATTGGTGTCCTGGGTTTTGAATATTCCGTTTTTTCTTCAATATTTCTTTCCTTTATTACGGTATTTATCTCTGCCGAATCAATAAATGACAGTCTGCAATCATCATATTCAGGTTTTAACACAACTGATTTTCTTTCAAAACTTTTTCTTTTAAACCTTGTGCTTGTGGCGATAAATTTTGCTGTGGGTTTAGTAAGTTCCATATTAAACAAAGACTGCAGCCTTGAATCAGGAATATATTTTTATTTGTTAATTCCGCTGATTTCTGTTGTCTACTCCACTGCAATAGGATCATTTGCCGGTATGATTTTCAGGAGACGTGGATTTCTTATCGGGGCATTAATCCTGATACTTACAATATTATTCTCTTTGTATGAGCTTTATTATCAATCCCATATCTTTTTCTTTAATCCCATTATTGGTTATTTCCCGGGTTCAGTTTATGACAAATTTATTCCGGTCAGTTCGACACTGATTATATACAGATTCATAATTCTTGCCTGGGCATTATTTATTTTTACTTTAATAAATATTCTTCAGAACTATAAAAAAGGTTCCCCGGGACTTGGTTCATTTATACTGCTGTTTATTTTGCTGATGCTGTTGATTTTTTCCTATCAAAAAGAGGAAAATCTTGGGATCAGGTACTCAAGGGACTATATACAGAATAATGTGCTTACAAATACATATGAGACAGAACATTTTCTTATACATTATGACCCGGAATCAAAAGCAGCCAAGAACATAGAGTTAATAGCAAAAGACCATGAATGGAGATACAATGAGGTCAGCGAATATTTAGACGTAGATATTAGCGATAAAATAAATTCTTATATTTACCCTGACACAAAAGTCAGGAAAAAATATTTTGGCTCCCTGCACGCAACTGTTGCAAACCCCATACACGGTGAAATTCACCAGGTTTTTAACAGCTATCCGATTGGCGAACTAAAACATGAACTTGTTCATATAATCTCTTCGGAATTTGGCTCCAGGACTTTGAAAATCAGCCCTAAAAAAGGATTAATTGAGGGAATAGCAGTAGCTGTAGACTGGCCTGTGAATGTTATGGACAAACACCAGCTTTCCAAAACTCTGATAAATAAAGGCAATTTGAATAACAATCTGGACGATTTTCTTGGTTACGGATTCTGGTATTATCCTCCTTCCATAAGTTATACACTGATGGGTTCATATTCGAGATACCTGATAGATAACTTTGGAGTTGAGAAATTTAAGGAGTATTACAGGACAGGAAATACCGATGAATATAATAAATCAGAAGATGAACTGATTGCATTGTGGGTCAAATACCTGAATGAAGAGATAGAGCTTCCGGATGATGCGGGTAAGTTTTCCGAGTATAAGTTTTCGGATAAAAGTATATTTGAGGACAGCTGCCCAAGAAAAACAGATTTTTATATTTCTGAAGGATATAAAGATTACGCCTCTGATAACTTTTACGGTTCAACCGATGATTTTGAAAAAGCATTTAAATTAAGCCCTCAAAATCCAAATATCAAAACGGCTCTGGCTTACTCATATTACTACAATAAAGACTACGATAAGCTATTAAATCTAAATGCCGACGGACTAACAAAGATTGATGTAAATATCATTAACAATTTAAAAACTAATGTTCTTTGGGACAAAAAAGGATATGAATACGCATACCCACATTTTCTTAAGTTAAGGGACAGCAGCCTGCCAAATGATATAAAGAGATCAATAGATCTGAAAATAGATTTAAAAAGGTTTAATAAAAATATAAAGAGCGCATATAAGGAATTCCTGCTTACGGATGATACTGTGGAAAAAATTGCCATTCTTGAAGACCTTAAGCAAAGATACCGCTCTTATGTGCCTGCTTATTATCTCCTGGGAAGGATATATTTAAGGCAGGGGAATTTTAAAAGGGCAATAGAAAATTTAGAGATTTCAGAAATAAGAAGACTCCCCGGAAAAAACCTTCGTATGGAAAATTTAAAGTCACTAGGGGTTGCGCAGTATTCAGCAGGTGATTATTATGGTGCAATTAAGACATTTAATAAATTAGCCAGGATGGATGAAGACGGCGGAGAGTTTAAATCATACGCTGATAACTTTATACAAAGGGCAAACTGGGAGCTTGGTAATTAAACTTTGAGAAAATGAATAAATACACAATCACTCTTATTATCACTGTTGTTGCTGTTACACTTGACCAGTTAACAAAATATCTGGTGCGGCTCGATATTCCTCTATATTCCTCAATTGATGTTTTTTCGTTCTTTAATCTTACTCACCTAAGGAACAGCGGAGTAGCATTTGGAATGCTGCAGAACATGCCCCAGCAGTTCAAACTGCCTTTTTATATAGCTGTATTTGCTATAGCACTTTCTGTCTTAATTATGATAATAAAAAATACAGAAGAGAAAAACAGATCAATGATAATTGGTTTATCACTTATTCTTTCCGGTGCTATAGGAAACTCAATAGACAGGTTCAGGCTGGGATATGTAACGGATTTTCTTAATTTTCACTGGTTTGGTAACCCCTCATTAAACTGGCCTCCGTTTAATATTGCCGACAGTTGTATTACCATAGGTGCTATACTTGTAATAGCAACCGGGCTTTTCAAAAAAGAGTGAATGTTATGTTTACCGGATTAATAGAAGATATTGGGACTGTTCAAGAGATTGAAAAAGGGGAGAAAGAGAACAGGTATATAATTGAATTTAATAAAATAAATTCAGAAGAACTGGTTATAGGCGAAAGTATTTCCGTAAATGGAGTATGCCTTACGGTTGTATCTTTATCAGAAAGCCGGTTTACCTTTGATGCCTCTCATGAAACACTTGCAAAAACAAACCTTTCGGGATTAAAGCCCGGAGTAAGGGTAAACCTTGAAAGAGCACTTAAAGCGGACGGTAGATTCGGCGGGCATATTGTGACGGGCCATATTGACGGAGTCGGTGAAGTTACGGAAATCGTTCATGTTGGAAAATCTATTGAATACAGTTTCTCAGTGGATAACAATCTTGCCAAATATATAATTACAAAGGGCTCAGTTGCCATTGACGGCATCAGTCTTACCGTTAATGATATCAAAGAAAATATATTTTCTGTAAACATTATCCCGCATACGCAAGTTGAAACTGTAATAGGTGATTTAGAAATATCTTCTATAGTAAATATAGAATGTGATATAATCGGAAAATATGTTGAGAAACTTGCGAGGCCTGAATATACTCAGGATAGTTAAATTTTTTCTGATAATTCAATAAATTGAATAAACTAAGTAAATTGTATCTTATTGGCTTTATGGGTGCCGGCAAGTCAACTGTTGGTAAGATCTTATCAGATTCTACCGGTTATAAATTCATAGATCTTGATGATTTAATTGAAAAGACATCAAACAAAAAAATAACAGATATATTTTCACAAATGGGGGAAGAACAGTTCAGGAAACTGGAAACAGACTGTTTAACCAGTGTATCAAAGGACAACAATAATCTTGTCGTTTCTACAGGCGGAGGCATTGTAGTAAACCAGGTTAATTTAAACATAATAGAATCCTCTGGGACCGGTATTTATCTAAAAGCCGGTATTGATACCATATGGGAACGTATCAAAGAAGAGAGGGGAAGGCCCCTTTTGGATGTAGATAACCCGTTTGAAACTGCGCGTGATCTGCTTGAAAGCAGAAAGGACTTATATGAAAGTGCTGATTACGTTGTAGAGACTGATGGACTGACGCCTCAAATGATTTCTGAAAAAATAATAGAAATATTATTTAATTAACCGAGAACATATTGGCAATTATTAGTCAAAAAAAAATAGAAAAGACCAAAGGCGTGGATATCCTTGCCTATAGTATTTACATGACTATATTTATTTAAACTTTTTAAGTCAGGAGGCTTATAAATGACCAGGTTGTATTCATTGTTGTTAATTACAGTTTTAATTGTCTCAATTTCAGCTTCATGCAAGCGTGCCGACGATTCCAATACAGAAAAAAAACAGGATAAAAGTGCTGAATCCATGCAATCCAATGCAGGAGAACAGTCAGATAAACAAAAGAAAAAAGAAAAAAAGAAATCCGATAAAATTTCCAATAAAAAAAGTTCTGCATCAAAAGTACCACAAATACGAAACGGAAACCTGCCGTCATTTGCTGACCTTGTGGAAGTATTAAAACCATCTGTGGTAAATATAAGCACAACTAGTGTTGTAAAACGAAGAGGGTTTCTCCAACAGGCTCCAAATTCACCTTATGGCGGGCAGAAAGACCCGTTTGAAGATTTTTTTAAAAAGTTTTTTGGCGGACAGAATCCTCAGCAAAAAGAGTTTAAAAGACAGGGCCTGGGGTCAGGTTTTATAATCAGCCAGGACGGATATGTTGTTACCAATAATCATGTTATCGAAAGGGCCGAAGATATTAAGGTTATTCTTGAAGACGGTACTGAATTTAAAGCAGAGGTGATAGGAAAAGACGCCAAGACTGATCTTGCTGTACTTAAGATTGAAGCTGAATATGATTTTGTAGCAGTAGAAGTAGGGAACTCTGATCAACTTAGAATAGGTGACTGGGTAATGGCTATAGGTAATCCTTTTGGCCTTGGTTATACGGTAACCTCCGGCATAATAAGCGCCAAGGGCAGGTCTTTGGGACTTGGGGCATATGATGATTTTATACAAACTGATGCACCTCTTAATCCGGGTAACAGCGGCGGGCCATTATTTAATCTGAATGGTGAAGTAATTGGTGTAAATACGGCTATTTCTGCACGTGGCCAGGGTATTGGCTTTGCAATACCGATTAATTTAGCTTCAAATGTAATAAACCAGCTAAAGGACAGCGGAAAAGTGGTAAGAGGGTGGCTCGGTGTCATAATACAGGAAATCACACCTGAAATAGCCGAGGGTATTGGCCTTGACGGTACTAATGGTGCATTGGTTGCAGAAGTAAGCCCTGACAGTCCCGCAGAAAAGGCCGGCCTTAAGAGCGGAGATGTTGTAATTAAGTTTAACAATCAGCCGATTGAAGAGTTTGCGGACCTTACCCGTTTTGTAGGTGCTACAAAACCCGACAGTGATGTTAGTTTAACAATAATAAGGGACGGAAAGGAGAAGGTCCTTGATGTCCAGCTTGGTGAACTAAAAGACGCTAAGAAAGCAGCTGATGTCCCTGAAGAAAGTGTTGATAGTAAAATAGGGCTCAATGTTAAGGAAATTACTCCGGAACTTGCAAAAACATATAAACTTGACCGTGAAAGTGGTGTGATTCTGTTTAACGTGGAAAGAGGTACTAAAGCATATGATGCCGGTTTCAGGAGCGGAGACATTATTACCAGCATTGATAAAACAGAAATAAACAGTCTTGATGACTACAACAGTGCAATAGAGAAAGTGGTAGAAGGCAAACTTGCCCTTTTCCTTGTTAAGCGTGGGCCTAACTCTTTATTTATCGGTTACAGGTTTGATAAAGACGACGAGGAACAGGAAGAGTAATTATATAGACGGCAGATTTTCAAGTTTATTAATTACTTCTGCAGGAGTTCTGACTACTTTACGTATTTCATAATCAAAGAATATTATTGAAGTCAGGACTCTTGCAATAGGAATATCTTTATTCTTATTTTCCAGTTGATACACAAGATCAAGTCCGTTTTTATGAAAACCGGAAACTGCTATCTTTATCCTTATGGTGTCCCCGTAAAAGGTTTCATTAATGTATTCGATCATTACACCTGACAGGACGATCCCGGGCCCCCCAAAGTCCATTTCAGTGTAATTTAGTGTATTTAAAAACCTGACCCTTGCCTCGTGAGTAAACGGCAGGACGGCATCATGGCCAAGGTGTCCCCCGTAATTTATATCACTGATCCTTACGGGTAATTCTGTCAAAAATACATAGTTTTTCGGTTCATCTACTCTTATTCTGGGCATCTTCCTACAAAATATATAATTTTTGATTTAATACAATTTATTTAAATTTTCAGCCCTTTTTCTGCTGCTTGATTTTTTGATTTGAAAGGTTATTATTTCCAACCCTATAAAATTTAGAGATGGTTTGAGGCGGAGGCAGAAAATGGATAAATCTGAGAAAGAACTGGCAAGTAAACACGTTGATATAGAGTCTAAAAGATTTTTTTTTGATATAAAAGAGAACCACAAAGGGAAATATCTTAGAATTACCGAACTGAGCGGGGGACGGTCCTGCATTGTTATTCCGCTTGATGGTATAAACCTTTTCAGAGACAGGCTGGTTGAGATTGTCGATGAAGCAGCAACCTTCCTGAGTACAGAAGCTGAAGTATAACAACCTTTTTATTTAATGCTTATTCTACGCTGCTCTTAGCATCCTTTACTGTTATTATCATATCCTTTTCATTCGGCAGCACTACTATTAATCCAAGGTTCAGATTCTCAAAGGTTTTACTGGAATGAGGCGGGAGTACATCTATTATTTTTACCTTGTTGGATGCAAGTGGTACCCCTGTGGATGATACGAATTCCACCACCAGTTCAATTTTGGAGTAAGCTATGCCGCTCCTGTTCTTAAGCCTAACTTCTTTAAGAATCCCCTGTGATCCTGGGACACCGCTTCCCCATTTAAAATCAGTGACAACAATGTCCTGTTTAGGCAGTGCAATATCATCGTCGGTAACATATCCAAGCTCTATCTCTTTTGGATTTAGTTCTTCGCTCGGTTTGTTCTTAAGCATATCTTCCTGGTCAAACTCTTTTTGTTCGGCCCTTGTAGCCACTGTATCCTTTGATGAAACAACGTCTTCCTCTGTAGCAACATCAGAAGGAATATCTACACCAGGATTTTCATTGATTTCGGAGTCTGCAACTCCGGTATTAAAATCAACATCAGTTTCTTCAATTTTTTGCCTGTATCTTTCTGCGATTGAAAGCCTTTTTTCAGGCTCGTCTTCAAGAGTAATTTCAATCTGTTTGGCAGTTTCGTATTTACCATCTTTTGTCTCTTTTTTGAGGATATATCTGAGCTCTTTATTAGACAGCTGGTTTGCATCGAGGACATAGATGTGACTATCGGTAGAATCAGGGTGCCTGAACCCTACATTTACATTTTTATATGTTGAACTCGATTTTGCAGGCAGTATGTCATGGATAACAACGTTGCTTGTATAACCTTCAACACCTACCTTGGAAGAACCCCTTACTCCCAGGTCGTTAATCCTGATTTTAATGTCTTTGTAGTTCTGGTCACTTCTGTTTTCAAGTGTGATTTCCTTTAATATTCCCTCTGTACCGTACTGTCCGCCCTGCCATTCCCAATTGGTTACCAAAATGAGGTCTGAAGGCTGATCAGGTGTGCCGGTCTGAATATAGTCCGCCCTTACAACCCTTGCGATTGATCTTTGAAGGTCAGAATGCATAAGTCCAAATTTTATTTTTTCAAAAGTTTTTGTAGCACCTGCGGGAAGGACATCATGAATAGTCCCTCTTAAAGATCCCTGCGGAATGCTGTTAATGGTAAATAGTTCAAGTTCTATGTCTATATTCTCAAACTCCTGCAGGCTTGTATTTTTTAAAGTTATGTTTCTAAGTGTTGCCTGGCTGCCCATTGTGGAGGCACCCCATGTATAGTCTTCTATAACAATTGCCTTATCTGCCTTTATTCTTTGTGAGTAGGAAATAGAGGGAATAAATATAATTGATATCAGAATTAGGAGGGATAATAAAAAATTATTTTTGCATTTGTTTGACATATGTGTCCCCGCATGGATTTTTTTAAGGGTTAAATTATACATTATAAAAGTGGAAATAGAATATTTATGTTAATGATCTATTTTTACTGTTAAAATTTATAATAAAAATTATATAATAACAACACTATGGGAATATATATACTTCTAAGCAAATTAACACCTGATGGCCGTAAAACCTTAAAGGAAAGGCCGTACAGAATAAGGGAAGTGGACAATGAACTGGAGAGCAGGGGAGTTAAGGTAATAGACCAGTTTGCAACTCTTGGACAGTACGACTTTGTAAATATTGTTGATGCCCCGGACAATGAGACGATAGGTGAAGTCTCAATAGATCTTTGTGCAAGGGGGACAGTAGATATTATTACTCTGCCTGCAATCCCGGTAGATTCTTTAATCGAGTTGTTTAAGAACGGTAAAATTGAGAAGAAAAAAGTTGAGTAAATACTAATATTATGATTATCAATCTTTTTTTCTTCAGGCAGGATGCTTACTTTTATTAATGAGCTTATAATTTCATGGCCAAAATTAGAATCCTTCCCGATATACTCGTATCAAAAATTGCTGCCGGAGAAGTAGTAGAAAGACCTGCTTCGGTAGTAAAAGAGCTGGTGGAAAACTCCCTGGACGCTGGTGCTAATTTTATTAAGGTCGAGCTAAGGGCAGGTGGTAAGAGATATATCTCTGTATCTGATGACGGGCATGGTATGTCCAGAGATGATTCACTGATGAGTCTTGAAAGACATGCTACAAGCAAGATTAAATCCATAGACGATCTTTTCTCACTCGGAACACTCGGTTTCAGAGGTGAGGCCCTTCCAAGTATTGCAAGTGTATCCAGATTCAGACTCCTTACCAGGCAAAGAGATGATAATTCAGGGACTTCAATTATTATTGACGGCGGAAAGATAAGAAAGGTAGATGATGCAGGATGCCCTTACGGTACTACCATTGAAGTTAAAAATCTGTTTTTTAATACGCCCCCCCGGCTGAGATTCCTTAAGAAAAACGAGACAGAGTTAATCAGGACTATTGAGATTATTCAGCGGGAAGCAATATCGAATCCAAATGTTGGGTTTGAAGTGCTAAATGATGAAAGAATTGTTTTTAAATTTGAACCTAAACCTAATATATTTGAACGTTTAAAGGATATTGTTAATTCCAAAGAGATATATGAAATTGATTTTACTTCCGAAGGCATAAAAGTTCACGGTTTCCTGAGCAGTCCGCTTTCGAACAGGACAAATACACAAAAACTTTATACTTATGTAAATTCAAGGCCCGTAAAAGACAGGTTTCTTACAAGGATAATTATGGACTCATATGGCAAAATGCTTCCGTCAGGAAAGTTCCCCCAGGGCGCATTATTTGTTGAGATTAATAGCGTGGATGTGGATGTTAATGTCCACCCGACCAAACACGAAATCAGGTTCCGTAACCAGTCACATGTTGGTAGTATTATTAAGCAGGCTATAGGTAATATGCTCTCTACTGCACCATGGATGCTTGGTTATGGAGAAAAAAGAGACAGTTCCTTTTACGAACAAAGGCAGGACTACAGTAATCCCCGTGGATCTTCGGAGAGTTTTAATCCCAAAAGTTATGATAAAAAGGAGCCATATAATCCGGTCATGAATTATGAGGGAAATTTTGAAGAGCCGCAAAAACATTTTGCTTCCGATACTGTCCCGGTTTTTGCGGAGGAATCTCATC
>JAJCZQ010000025.1 GCA_029262335.1 Deltaproteobacteria bacterium | reverse complement strand
GAGGCGGGTTTGCTCCCCCGCATCCGCCAATTGTCCCAAAAGAAATTGCCACAAGTGAAATGATGGTGATTAATTTATTTTTGGTCAGTTTTTTAATGTTTCCTAATATATCCATTTTCATCCTCCGTCTTATATCCTTATCTAACAATCCTTGGTGTTATAAATACAATTAATTCTCTACGCTGGTCTCTTGTGCTTGTATTCTGAAATAAGAACCCAAATAATGGAATTCTCGAAAACCATGGAACACTGCTTTCACTGTCTGTAATAGACCTTGTGAATATTCCCCCTATCACAATTGTTTCTCCATCAGCAGAAAGTACCTGCGTTTCAGCCTCGTTTCTTCTGATACTTGGCTGGCCATTTGCACCCTGTAGTGTTGCATCAGGTGCGTTATCTGTAACTTTAATTGTCATTAAAACTCTTTCATCGTTTGTTACCTGTGGAGTTACTTCAAGCCTTAAGGTAGCATCTACAAACTGGGTTTGAGTACCAGCTGCGGATACACTTAAAAATGGTATCGAAACTCCCTGTTCAATTCTTGCAGGTGTATTATCCAAAGTTAATACTTTTGGAGATGAAAGAACTCTGCCGTCTCCCCTGTTTTCCAGGGCTGAAAGCCTGATATCAAGGTCATATGCACCTGTTACACTTCCAAGTACAAGTCCAAAAACACCACCGGCACCTGTTCCTGCTGCTGCCGGGAGATCAACTATAAAGGAGTCTCCGTTTGTTCCAAATGGTGAACCAACGCTTGTACCACCTGCGGCTACACTAGATGGAAATGTCGCTCCGGTGGGATTGCCGGTTTCAGCTGAAGCCCTGTAATTAAATCCCCACTGAACACCGAGTTCCCTTGTGAAATCAAGAGTTGCCTGAACTATTCTTGATTCTATCAAGACCTGTGGTGTCCTTGTATCAAGGTCTTGTAATAGTTCAGAAATCTGGGCTACCCTGGCAGGTGTATCAGTAATCAATACACTGTTTGTTCTTGTATCGATTCTCATATCACCGCGATTACTTAATATAGGGTCTGCCAAAGGCTGCAATTCCTCGGCCCTGGCATAATTAATAAAAATCTGTTTTGTAATTAATGGCTCAAACTGCTCATTTGACTGTGAAGCCTTTTGAAGGGCCTGTTGCCTGGCCTGTAAAGTACTTAATGGAGCGATCTTTAATACGTTACCCTCTACCACAGCTCCAAGGCCGGCATCTTCAAGCACTATATCAAGTGCCTGGTCCCACGGTATATTATTTAATTTTAATGTAACGGAACCTTCAACATTTTTTGCAACAACCATATTGAAGCCGCTTATGTCGGAAAGGATCCTTAATACATCTCTTACATCTGCATCCTTAAAATCAAAAGATACTAATTCACCTCTGTAAGTTTTTATAGCACCGGGAGTTGAAACAACACTGATATCAAATGCCCACTGGTCTGATTCACTTTGGGCAATAATCTGTTCGTTGCTATCAAGGTCTACCTTTTGAAAATTAATTGTAATTTTATCAGGGTTCTGTTTCAGGTCGTATTCAACCTCACCCTCGGCTTTGTACTCAATTACTATAAGTACATCATCTTCTTTTACCGGGTCCCTGAAAGATGAAATAAAACTTAAGGGGCTATCATATTCCGTTACATCACGTGCAACCTGGAATTTTTGAGCAAGTATAACGTCTTTAAGTTTAAGAGTTAATCTACCGCTTTCATTCGGTGTAGTTTCATATACTACAAGATTATCTGATTCTATTGTTACAATGGCTTTACCTTCTTTTGCTTCAAAACCAATTGCTTCAATTACATTCAATTGATCAGTATTAATATTGGAGTAAGGGTTATCATTTATACCCTGGGCTATACCGGAATTCGGAATAAGCAGCATAAATAACAAAACAGCAATACAAATATTGAAGTTTCTTATATTTTTATATTTTAGATATACCATCCCTTGCTCTACCTCCTTGTAATTATTACAAATATTTAGTTTCCATCCTCTTCATCAGCAAATGCTAAAACTGATTTTTTTACTTCTACTTTTTGTTCTCCGAAAACATCTTCAAAAAATCTTTTTTCATTAACAAGTAATCCGTTTTCTGAAACCTCGAGTATAACCCCGTTCCTGTTGCCTATCTCATCCGTAGGGCCCAAAAAGTAAGTATTTTTTTCAGGGTCAACAACCATTGCCTTTGGTTCATTCTCAACCCACACAATCCCCACAATTCTGTACTCATCAAGTGGAAAACGTTTTATTGGCGGTGTGGTTTCCGAAATCGTTGCTTCTCTTTCTTTTGGCTCTTTTATAAATGGTTTAAATGGATCTCTTTTACCAAATGGCTGATATAATGGCCTCGTTAAAGACTCCTCGAGAGTAATCCTTGGTTCGGGTTTTTCTGAATCAACAATTATTTCGTCTTGCTCAGCAGTACTATCTTCCAAATCAACGTCTATAGTTCCATCTGGTCCCTTTTCAACTACTTCTACATCGTTATTCTTATCCATTTCATCAAGACTGCCCTCGGCATCTTGTTTTGACTTTTGTATCTGTCTTACACCATCAGCTAAAGTTGTATCAGTACTATCCTTGACCTTTTCACTATCCTGGGCAAAAGTAAAACCAATGCTCAACAAGAACAAGGTATTTATGATGAATAAAATTTTAAGTAGTTTAAATATTTTCATATCTTGCATACCGTTAAACAATATTATTTCTCTTTGTTATTTCTACCTTTTCGATTCTTTAATTTACTTTCCTCGGAAACAGGTCTAGGAGGTAAAAGCCTGAATGTCACTGTACTAAAATCTGCATCCAGAATAATATTCTTAGCATCTGAATCCTTACTTCTTTTTAAATTTAAATCCCTTACATTTACAATCCTGGGTAATCTTGAAATTCGGTCAAAGAAATTTGCGAGTTCAAAATAGTTGCCTTTTACTTTCATCTCAATGGGTATTTCAGCATAAATATCTTTGTTGGCCTGGGCTTTTGGGGCAAAAACCACCGGTTCTAAACCGGAAGCGGAAATATCCGCATAGACACTGTTTATCAGTGCAGGAATTTCTTCTTCCTTAGGTAGTTTTAATGATGCAATTGTAAATTCTTTTTCTAACCTTTCATTTTCAGCAATAAATTTTGGAAGATCTTTTTTAATATTTTCAAGTTCAGTAAGTTTTTTCCTCTTAGTCTGAAGGGAGCTATTAAGGTTAGTTAACTGCTGATTATTTGGTGACCAGAAGAAATACCAGTAAACACCTGAAATAATTACGATCAACCCTACAAAAATTCCAAGTTTGGTAATTAGTGACTGTTCATTTAGCCAATCTGTTAAATTATCTAACATTTTTGCCTCTGTTTAAATCTCTTTTCCCTTATTATCCTTAGAAACTTCTTCTGTATTTTTTTTCTTTGGACTATTTTGTTTCCCAATAAAATCCATGCTGGAAGTTATTTCAAATTTTCTGAGTTGAAGACTGCTAACATCTTCCTGTTTAATAACTTTCAATTTAACATTTTTAAAATAATTGGAATTCTGTAGATTTTTCATGAATTCTGCAACTGTAAATTCATTCCAGGCAATGCCTGAAATTGTAGTTGAACTGCCTTTTGACTTTATTTCATTTACCCATGATCTTGCGGGAATCGAGCTGGACAAAGAGTCCATTACATAAAGAGGGCCGGACCTTTTCTTTTCAAGGTCTGCAATTATCTGAATTCTTCTTTCAAGTTCCTTGTTCTTCTCTTTAAACTCATTAACCTGTTCTTCAACATCCTTTAATGCAGTTATCTTCTTATCAGTATTTCTAATTTCATTTCTTGTATTCTTGATTTTTCCTGCCTGGTTGAAATGAGTGGCAAGAATAACGCCCAGTACAACAAGTAGTGCAAGAGTACCTATAAATATCTCCCCCACACCTTTTCTGGGTTTTTTAATTTCGACTTTGGGTAGTAAATTAATTCTAATCATTAATTGTCTCCGATTCTCCTGAGTGCAAGTCCTACTACTACACCCATTTTGGGAGAAATATCAGAAATATAATTAGGGTCAAACTCTGTATCACTTATTGCTATATTGTTAAAAGGGTTGGCAAGCTCCACATCTATATCTGTAATATCCTGAAGGGTTTCAACTATATTCGGAACTTTGGAAGAACCCCCGCTTAGAATAATTTTAGAGATCCTGTCCTGGGAAAAATTAGAAGAAAAGAAGTCAAGTGTCCTTTTAACTTCACCCGTAATAAGGTCAATATAATCATTGGTAATTCTTTCAAGTTCAAAAGGGATTTCACCATGTCCGAGACTTTGTTTTGACTGTTCAGCTTCTTCAAAACCAACATTTTGCTCTTTCATTATCCATTCAGTGAACTGGTTACCGCCTGTAGTTATGTCTCTGGTGAATATTGATACGCCGTCTTTTAAAATATTTATATTTGAAACAGAAGCACCCATATTCACAAGTGCAATTACCCCGCCCATATCTGTGTAGTTAACCTCGTACATATTCTCTAAAGCAAATACATCGACGTCAACAATCATAGGGTTTAGTCCTACACTTCGTACCAGTGATACATAATCATTTGTAATATCTTTTTTAGCTGCAACAATCAGAACATCCATATTCCCTTCTGGTGAAACCTCGGGAAGTACCTGATAATCAAAATTTACATCTTCAACACTCTGGGGAAGATACTGCTCAAGTTCCCATGGTATTGATTCTGCTAATTCATTTTTGGACATTGAAGGAAGTGTTACTTTCTTTATTATCACGGAATGGCCGGATATTGAGATTACTACATTTTTATTCTTAACTCCCAAATCCCTAACAAGATTTGAAAGAGTTCCGGCTACGGCATCTCTGTTTGTAATGACTTTTTTAACTATTGAGTCGGGCGGAAGGACAGCTTCGCCGATATTTTTTAGCTGGTAGCCACTTCTGCTGCTTTTAATTTCTGCAAGCTTTAAACTGGCTGATCCTATATCAAGTCCGATAATACCTTTATTCCCAAAAAACACTTCATCCTCCTCGACGAATACCTAATTTAAACATCATTACTTTTTTTTATCAAGCGATATTTAAGTAATTTAAAAAAACCCTTTAAGTACCTCAACCTATTATATTGTAATTATAGGTTTATTTTATTTTTTGGCAACAACTATTTAATTTTTAGATAATTAATAATGATAATTAACTAGTTGATATAACTACTTATGATTAATAGTTTTATGGGAATTTCAGATATTTAGTAATAATAGGGGTTTTATGAAGCGTGAGTACTATTCAGGAAGGAGGTATTCATCATAGAATATCTCTACTTCTTTGGTAAAAGTGGTGCTTGGATCAGTTTCAAATATAATAGAAAAGAATGCACTTTCAGAGGGCATAAGAAGGATATCTTCAGACTCTCCAAGTACATTAACAGAGTTGGATTCTATGGTAACTCCATTCTCATCTATAAGGTGAATAAGAACAAAAACAGATGAAACAGGCTCATCTGAGATATTAATAACAGCCCCGTTAAATTCATATTCTCCAGTTCTTGATACAGTTTCCAGTATTGGCCCGTCTAAACCAACCGCACCCCCGTTATCACCTCCACTATCACACCCCAAGAGGAAAGCTGACAACATTAACGATAATATAAATACTGGAAGAAATTTTCTCATTTTTCTTTCTTTGTCATTAACTTCGTAATAGATATTACATTCTTTGTAGGATCATTTGGTTTTGCCTGGTCAGGTGGTTTTTCTTCTCCTGTATGATGATCCTCAATAATATCTCCAAGTACCTTGTGCATTATTTTTAATGCCCCGATTGAATGTTCCTTAAGATATCCTTTATCAACAAACTCTTCTTCCTTCTTCTTCTTTGTAAACAGGTAAACAATAAATGCCTGGTTATTAAACACTACAAGCATTGCAAGATATAAAAGAAAGTTATCTGCAAATACTTTTTTAAGAAGCGTCATATTGTCAGAACCGATTTTTACTATTCCAAATGGTTCTGCAGCATCACGTGCAACAAATGGTACGGTAACAGAAATATTTCCTTTATTCTTATTTACGGAAAATCCTTCCTGTGGATAAAAGTCTTTCAAAAAATATCCATTTACCGAGCCTTTTACCACGTCTTCTTTAAAAACAACACTGAAAAACTTTGGAGCAATCTCAAAAGTATTAAACAACTTTTTTCTTCCAAGCCTTTCATCAAGGAAAAGGTAGAATTCATCGCTGGTGGGCTGCTTTCCAATATCAGAAAAATAAGTACTTGCCTGCTCACCTATTGTCTCTGCAATTGCCCTTGTTTTATCTACAAATTCCTCTTTTGAACTACTGTACTGAAAATAGAACACCACGCCTATAAGCAAAAGTATGCTTAACTCGATTGCAACTATTTTTCCAATTGTCGAAAAATTTTCTCTTAGCCACATTTCATAAACTCATCGAGTACTTTCTGGAGTTCCTCACTTTGTGAATGACGTAGAAGCATAAATACCATTCCACTAAAATCTTTTCTCATATCATCATCAAGGCTTCTGAATAATTTGATTAGAAGTTTTTCCTCTTTTCCGAGAACTTCGAGATTCTCATCGATGATCTCTTCTTTCTGCATAAACCTTTTAAGTCTTTCCCTTCTTGCGACATTCCATAACTCCTCAATACCTACATTTAGTATTGTGGACAGTTGTTCACATCTTTCGTATGAAGGCGCATCAACTTTTCCTGTCTCCAGTTGATGTATAAATACACTTGAAACATTAAGGCAGCGGGCCAGGTCTTCCTGGGTTACGCTTTTTTGTTTCCTTTTACTCTTTAGGTATTCACCAAATCTCATGAAAGCCCTCCGGCTATGGTTAGTTAAAGCTATATATAGAATTTTATACTATACATGCTGCTTATATCAAGCTTTATATTTAAATAATTTATGTATTTAAACAGTTTTAGTTAAGTGTTCGGAACAACAGGTAATAGGCTGATCTTCGGATCTAACTGGTAATTCATATGCCCGGAGACGGAATTGAACCGCCGACACGAGGATTTTCAGTCCTCTGCTCTACCGACTGAGCTATCCGGGCAATATAGAATTGCATAAATAAAGGATCATTATATTACCAAAAACTAAAACTGTTGCAAACATTAAAATTCTGAAATAAAAAACGGGCCTTAAACCCCGCTAGGAGCAAGACCCGCTGTACCCACACGCAATAGAGGTATGGAGAGATGAGTAACATCTTCTTAAACTGCGTGCAGGTTATGTTTTCGCCACAAAAACATTTATTTTATTTTTTATATTTCGATCCAGTATAAAAGCTGTGCCATTACACCGTACTGGTCCTGGCTTAAACTGCCGTCATCTTCAACAAAAAATGGTTCGTCAGCATGGTCCCATCTGAACTCAAATCTCCATTCCATGTTGTCGAGATACCTGACGCCGGCTATCAGACCTTTAAATGGCATAATACTAATTGTAGGTGTTACCTCGTATACTTTGATTCCTGTACCCGGGGTCCCTATCCTTACACCATCCTGATCATCAAACATTTCAGCCCTTAGGGCCAGGTTAATTGCAGGGTGAACATCGGCTACTATATATCCTGCAATACCCCACCATGTTGCATCATCACCAGCAAGATCAAGAACATCGTTTTCCCATGCATAGTTAACATCTACTATAAAGGAAAGCATGTCTTTCAGGGTCATGGATCCTACAAAGGTCAGAAGGCTTCTGTAACTATCATCAGCATCGTCTTCTTTACCGAAATATCCTGTAGTTCCAAACCAGAAATCTGTAATTGTGTCGCCTGCGTAGCTATATGCAATCTGTGCTTCAATTGTTTTTGCTTCGTTATTATCTTCTGTTACATCCCAGCCATTATTTAGACCAAGAGTAAGACTTACCGGCCCTATTGGTACACCGGCACGGATACCGGTATGTGTAAACGGTATTGCATTACCGAAGAGCCATGATCTTGTTACGTTTGGGTTACCCTTTGCTTCAATTACCTCAAAACCTGCAAGTGTAACAAATTTACCTGCATAGAAGTCTATTGCTGTTTCGCCAATTGGAATTAGAAGATTCAGATATCCCTGGTAAAGGTCAATCTCTGTATCATCTCCGCCAAATCCTGCTGATTTGATAAGTTCGGCCTGCGAACCAATTAGTATATCAGCACGGAATCCAAACAGGTCAACCAATCCGCCTTCAGTTGTAGGTACTTTCGCTATAGACGTTGTAAAAGCGTTTAGCGCGAAAGAGTTGTTGTCCTGGTAAAGTGGCCTTGATCCGTCTGTTATGTCAGTGCCGTCCGGTTTACTGAACACGTACTGATATGTTGTGTCTACATAGAAACTGAAGTCAATTGACTTAAAGAACGTTGTAATTGCGTTCAGGTCTTCTATGTCCGACTGGCTTACTCTCGCTTCAGCTTCGTAAACCTTGCCCTGTTCCTCATCTACCATGCTCTCTGCGCTGCTGAGCACCGGTGAAACTGTCAGGGTTAATACTGTTAACATCATACATACTACTAGGTTCCTAATCATGTTTTCCTCCTTTGAAATGTTTAGAACATCTCTCCTATTTTGATTTTATATTTTAGAATTCAGATATCTGCTGAAAGTCCGGATATGCTTCCATACCATGTTCCGAGATATCCAGCCCTCGTACCTCTTCTTCTTCTGACACCCTGACTCCCATTGCTACTTTGATCAGCATGAAGATCACGAATGCGCAGATTACGGTAAACACACCGTAGGCAACCACTCCGATCAGCTGCGTTACAAAGCTGTGGTCGGGGTTAGTGCTGAATATACCAACAGCAAGTGTTCCCCAGATGCCGCATACAAGGTGAACAGATATTGCACCAACAGGGTCATCTATTCTTATTTTGTCAAAGAAAATTACTGCAAATACGACTATCACACCTGCAACGAGCCCTATAAGTACGGCGCTCCCGGGTGTCATAACATCGGCCCCGGCAGTTATACCAACAAGTCCTGCAAGTGCACCGTTAAGAGTAAGTGAAAGGTCAGGCTTTCTGTTTACTATCCATGAAACAACCATTGCTGCTAACACACCGGCACATGCCGCAAGTGTTGTAGTTACGAATACAAGTGAAACAAGCTCGGGGTCTGCTGAGAGCACAGAACCACCGTTAAATCCGTACCATCCGAGCCATAAAAGAAATACCCCGATCGCAGGTAAAGGCAGTGCATGTCCTACAATTGGCCTTATTCCTGATGAAGTGTATTTTCCAATTCTTGGCCCGAGTATATAAGCACATACTAAAGCTCCCCATCCTCCTACACTATGTACGAGAGTAGATCCTGCAAAATCATAAAATCCCATCTGGTCCAGCCAGCCGCCGCCCCATTTCCAGGAACCGGCAATTGGGTATACAAAAGCTACAAAGATTGTTGCAAATATTAAAAAACTGCTGAGTTTTACCCTTTCAGCAACAGCACCGGAAACAATAGTTGCAGCTGTCGCGGCAAACATTGCCTGGAAGATAAAATCTGTCCAGTACGTATATCCGCCGTCTGCATATGCGATAAGCCCTTCTGCACCTTCAGGGGCAGAAATCCATGGACCTGCAAAACCAAAAAATTGTCCTATTGAGAAGTCTCCGGGATACATAAGGTTAAACCCGACAATAGCATAGGTAAGAATCCCCATTGCTATTATAAAAGTGTTCTTAAAAAGGATATTTATTGTATTTTTTGATCTTGTAAGACCAGCTTCCAGTGTTGCGAATCCCAGGTGCATAATAAACACAAGGAAAGTTGCAACCAGCATCCATACATTGTTTGCTACAAACACAGCATGTTCTGCTGTTGGCCCTTCCTGTGCGTATGCTTTTACACCAAGAAGAAACGCATATGTAATTAACGGGATACAAAGCAGCCTAAGATACGGACTGCCTAATAAATTACTCATAAATTTGTTCATCTCTTTTGATCCTCCACCGCAATTTTTATTTATTTATATCTTTAAAGAGCAACCGGAATGCCACATAGCTTTGATTTTTGGAAAAAATTACATAAGCTCTTGATATCAAAATATTTTTTTTATTGAAATAATTTTTGAGTTTAATTTTTTTAAATAATCTGCACATTTATTAAGCATGGAAAGAATCGTTGATAGGCATTCTTTTATGGTAAACTGCATGGAACCGGTGAAATGATAAAAAATAATAAAGTATCAATAGTGACTCTTGGATGTTCCAAAAATCTTGTAGACAGCGAACTGATCTCCGGGAATTTAAAGAAAAAAGGTTATTCCGTAGTCCCGGAAGATGAAGCAGATGTAATAATTCTCAACACCTGCGGTTTTATTGGAGATGCAAAAAAAGAATCCATAAGTACCGCACTGGAACTTCTTGAATATAAAAAAAGCGGTAAATGTAAGCAGTTTATTCTTTCAGGATGCCTTGTTGAAAGATATTCGGAGCAGTTAAAGCAGGAAATGCCCGAGATAGATGGATTTTGGGGTACCGGCAGCCTGCATAAAATTGATGAACTTCTCGATACTCCCGAGATTGACTTTAAGAACAATCCGCAGGGGACCCTTTACGATCCCGATTCACCGAGGGAACTGCTGACATCTTCACATAGTGCATATGTAAAGGTGTCGGAGGGCTGCTCGAGAACTTGTACATTTTGTATTATCCCGAAAATGAGGGGGCTTATGAAAAGCAGGCCCATCAACTCTATAAAAAACGAGATAGAACAGCTTGGTGATAAAGGGGTAAGGGAAATCAACCTTATTGCACAGGATATGACCTGCTTCGGCAGGGATATTGGGACTACTCTTGAAAAAATGCTGATGGAACTTTCAGATATTGAGAATATTGACTGGCTCAGGCTTCATTACCTATATCCCTGGGGCGTGACTGATTCATTGATTGAACTAATGTCCGGAGACAATAAGATCCTTCCTTATATAGATATGCCCTTGCAGCATATAAATGACAGAATGCTAAAACTTATGGACAGGAAGACAAACAGGCAAAAAACAATCGATATTATAGAAAGATTAAGGACAATTCCCGACCTGACACTAAGATCAACTTTCATTGTTGGATTCCCGGGGGAAACAGACACTGAATTTGAAGAACTGCTTGAATTTATAGAGGAGTATAAGTTTGACCGTGCCGGGGCATTTAAATACTCGCAGGAGGAAGGCACGCCGGCGGCACTTTTAGGCGGTCAGGTAGATGAAGAGGTAAAGGAACAAAGGCTTGAAAATCTTATGGAGCTGCAGTCTGATATTTCATATCAGAAAAATCTGGATCTTGTTGGGACTAAACAAAGTGCTATCATTGATAACATCGAAGACGGAAAACTTGTTGCAAGGCTTTCCTCTCAGGCTCCCGAAGTAGATGGTATCACCTATCTTGATACAAATGACGAGTCACTTGTCGGAAGAATTGTAGATATAAAAATTACCGGCTGTGATATCTATGATCTAAACGGAACAGTAATTTAAACATTATGAACATTATATTTATGGGTACTCCCGAATTTGCAGTACCTTCACTCCAGGCACTTATTGATTCAGAATACAACGTAGTTGCTGTTGTTTGCCAACCCGACAGGCCTAGCGGCAGGGGTAGAAAGCTCACCTCACCGCCCGTTAAGATTTTAGCAGAAGCTAATTCAATCCCGGTACTTCAGCCTGAAAAGGTAAGGACCGACGAATTTTATGAAACACTTAAAGAATTTAAACCCGACCTTATCTGCGTAACAGCTTATGGCAGGATCATTCCGAAAAATATTCTTGAGCTTCCCAAATACGGCTGCTTAAATGTTCATGCATCCCTCCTGCCAAAATACAGAGGCGCGGCCCCTATTAACTGGGCAATTATAAATGGTGAAAAAAATACCGGCATAACAACAATGCTTATGGATGAGGGTATGGACACCGGGGACATTTTGTTAAAGAAAGAGATTGAGATTGGTGAAAATGATACATCAATTGAACTTGGCGAAAAACTTTCCAATATAGGTGCGGCCCTTTTAATTGAAACGATTAAGAAAGGCCAAAATGATGAAATCAAACCCATAAAGCAAAATGATGATGAAGCAACATCTGCTCCTATTATAAAAAAAGATGTTGGTAAAATCGACTGGAGCAGGTCTGCAATAGAAATAAGAAACCTTATCAGGGGCACCCAGCCCTGGCCCGGAGCTTTTACTTCTTACCAGGATAAGAACCTCAAAATATTTAAAGCAGTTGTTGACGACATGGAAGGAAATCCAGGTGAAATACTTAATTCTAATAATGGAAGGCTTGTTATCGGAACAGGAAATAAATCCCTTAGTATTGAAGAACTTCAGATTGAAGGCGGGAAAAGATTAAATGTTTCTGATTTTCTTAGGGGAACACCTATGTTAGAAAAAAATATAATTGGTAGTTAACCTAAATCTTTATATCAACATCAAAAGTACCAATCTTTACCCTCGCAGCGAGGCCACTGTCAAAAGAGAGATTTCTCATCTCTTTTTCAGAGCTTTTAGGGACCAGGATCAGAAGCTGAGCACCAAGGTCTGACATCTTCTTCCAGTGATCGACCCGGTCTTTATTCACATCCTCAGCTGTTTCTACTTCAACAATCTGGATAACCTGCTCGTAATTAATAAATACTGCATCGGGATATGTCCCGTTAAACTCAAAATTCTGTTCTTCACCGGGATTAATTTTTATTTCGGTATACAGCCTTGAATATTTTTCAGAGATCGACCTTATGACCCAGTCATGAAGGAATTTACTATCCGTTGAGTCGGCCATATCTTTCTCCCCACATTAGTTTTGTTTTCAGGATTGAGAAATAGTCCCTGAAAGGTGATTTAATTAATTTTACTGTCGATTCGGACCTTTTTAATTTGATCTCGTCATTTAACCCGACCTTTACCGTTTCCTGACCGTCAAGTGTAAGATAAGAACTGCCCTCAGTTAATACTTTTACAGTAATCTCCATCTCGTTTGAAACAACAAGGGGCCTGTTTGTAAGAATATGTGGGCAGATCGGGGTAATTAATGTTACAGGAAGTGTCGGGTGTGCAATTGGCCCGCCGGCAGATAATGAATATGCAGTTGAACCGGTCGGAGTGGAAAAGATTATACCATCAGCTTTAAAAGTAGTAATATGGTTACCCTCGGCATAAATAGCGAGGTCAATAATCCTTGAGACCTTACCATTATTAATCACGAGGTCATTTAAAACTGTGTAACTGCCAAATTTCTTGTCTTTTTTATAAACTGAAGCAGACAGCATTCCCCTTTCTTCTATCTCGTAATCTTCTTTAACAATTTTTTCCATAATGGGATATAACTCATTCACTGTAAACTCAGTCAAAAACCCGAGCCCCCCGGAGTTAATTCCAAGTATGGGAATATCAAATTCATTTACCTGCTTTGAAACACTGAGAAATGTACCATCACCACCGAACACTATTACAAGCTCTACATGTTTGGGTATATCAGCCTGTTTAACGGATTTTTTTAGTTTAAGGTTTTTCCCAAGTTCACTATCAAGCAGATAATCAACACCCTTTTCATCAAGCCATTTTACAAGGTCTGAAACTATCCCGTAAACTTCGGTATTATTTCTTTTTCCAATTATTCCTACTTTCAATTTTTACTCCAAATATAATTAAACTTGATTCTCCGTAGAATTAAACAGCAGATAACTTTTTATCAGCTTTTCAAGCTCCCCGTCAAGTACGGCATCAGCATTACTGTCTTCAAAATTTGTCCTGTGGTCTTTTACCATCCTGTAGGGATGAAGTACATATGATCTTATCTGGCTTCCCCAGCTGATCTCCATTTTGGCCGAATTTTTTTCATCAAGTAGCGCTCTTTGTTTTTCACGTTCAAGTTCATAAAGCTTGGCCTTTAAAATCTTCATGGCATTTGCCCTGTTTTGGTGCTGGGACCTTTCATTCTGGCAACTGGACACAATACCCGTCGGCAAATGAGTTATCCTGATTGCGGAATCGGTCTTATTTATATGCTGGCCGCCCTTTCCGCTTGCCCGGAATGTATCCACTCTTAAATCCTTGTCATTTATATTTACTTCAATGGAATCATCCACTTCTGGTGTAACATAAACGGAGGCAAAGGATGTATGCCTTCGTTTATTTGAATCGAAAGGGGAAATTCTTACAAGCCTGTGAACACCGCTTTCTCCTTTCAGATAGCCATATGCATACTCACCCTCAACAATAATTGTAGCGCTTTTTATGCCTGCTTCATCGCCGTCCTGGAGGTCGAGTATCTGGGTTTTATAACCATTACTCTCTGCATACCTCAGGTACATTCTAAAAAGCATATCTGCCCAGTCCTGGGCTTCCGTACCCCCGGCGCCTGAATTTATGGAGACAATAGCATTTCTCGGGTCATCTACATCTCCAAGTACTTTTTTAAATTCAAATTTTTCTACAGCCGCAAGAATTTCATGATATTTCTGAATGGCCTCAGACCTCAGTTCTTCATCATTTTCTTCTTTAGAAAGTTCCTGAAGGACTTCCACATCATCTAGGTCATCATTCATCTGCTGCCAGTTTTCCACCGACTCTTTAAGTGAGGCCTGTTCCTTTAATATAGCCTGCGCCTTGTTACGGTCATCCCAAAAATCGGTCTCACCTGACATTGACTCAATTTCATTTATTCTGAATTTTTTGCCAGGAAGGTCAAAGAGAGTCTCCAATGGATTTTATTCTGATTTTAAGCTCTTTTATGTCGTATCTTGCTTCTTCGCTCATTAAATTATTCCTCAAAAAATAAAATATATAATATCCACAGTTGGTATAGCAATCAAAGTTTGATTTCCACCCGGTGTAAGGTAGATTAGTCGCTTCTTGAATTTTAACAACTCTGATTAGGGAGAAATTTATCGTGAAAAAATATGTATTTACACCAGGGCCGGTTCCCGTGCCAAGTGAAGTATTAATAGAAATGGCAAAACCAATTATCCATCACAGGACTGCTGAATTTGAAAGCATATTTGAAGAGGTAAGAGATGGATTAAAATATATTTACCAGACAAAGGAAGAAGTATTTGTACTCGCTTCCTCCGGGACTGGCGCAATGGAAGCCGCTATTGTTAATACACTCTCAAAAGGCGATAAGGTTCTTGTTATAAACGGCGGTAAATTTGGAGAAAGATGGGGAAAAATTGCAAGAGCTTATGGACTTGAAGTAGAAGAAATAGTCGTTGAATGGGGAACAGCAGTAGACCCGGATGCAGTTAAAGAAGCACTCGACAATGACCCTTCAATAAAAGCAGTACTTCTACAGGCAAGTGAAACTTCAACCGGTGTTAAACACCCTACAGACGAAATAGCTAAAATTACAAACCAAAGAGACAACGTAATCCTGATTGTTGATGGAATCACAGGAGTTGGCGTTTTTCCTCTGAACTTTGATGAACTTGGTATAGACGTGCTTGTCGGCGGCTCGCAAAAAGCTTTTATGCTTCCGCCGGGACTTGCCTTTATAGCACTTAGTCAAAAGGCATGGAAATTCAGTGAGACATCAGATCTTCCAAATTTTTATTTTGATCTCAAAGCTGCATTAAAGAGTGCAGAAAAAAATACTACTCCCTGGACTCCGGCGGTAACACTTATAATCGGACTGAATGAAGTACTTAGAAGATTCAGGGCTGAGGGAATAGACAATCTGCACGGCAGGCATGCCAACCTTTCCCATGCATCAAGGGAAGCACTAAAGGCAATGAATATGGAGCTTTTTGCAAAGGATTCACACAGTACTGCCCTTACTGTTGGAGTTGCACCTGAAAGTATAGGGGCCGGGCCTATAGTAAAAGGACTTAAAGAAAATTTTGGAATGACTATTGCCGGCGGGCAGGACCAGGCCAAGGGCAAGATATTCAGATTTTCACATATTGGTGATATTGAAGCTACTGATACAATTGCAATTATCTCAGCAATCGAATCAACATTAAAAACTCTGGGTCATGACTTTGATTTTGGGGCCGGAGTTACAAAAGCAACAGAACTGCTGGGCAAATAAAGTTTTAGTTAAAATGTTTTGAGGTAATGGGGTCGTTATCTATTTCAGATATAAGGTAATCGATCCCGTACTGATTGCCTTCACAAAAGTAAAGCCTTACACCCTGAGGGGTATCAATAAAGTTCCCGGACTTTACAGATGTATCCGGAAGTTCCACTTCATACACCGAAAAACCAACTGATGATGCGCCAAGGTTTACCTGTTTTCTTTCGTCCCTCAGTTTTTTTATACTGTTGGCAATTTCCCATACCTTGGGAAATACCTGACCTTTAACAATTAACTTCATAATTTATACAATCTCCAGGCGTGTTAACATACCTATATAGTTTAGAAGGTTGTCGATTTTTTCATTTCGCTTGTGAATAAAATTTTCTTCTAATTCTTTACCGCAGAAACTGCAGTTGGTGCCTTCTTTAAAATTTTCTTTGCAACTCAGGCAAACAAGTTCAGTTTTATTATACCAGAATAGAAGTGAGTATATTGTCTCATTAAGGCCGCCCTTACTAAGAATATCGCCCCACTCAGTGAGAGCTTCCGTGATTTTTTCTTTATGTTCCGCGGGAATCTCACTGAAACTTCCGGAATAGACCTTGTCGCTATCTGCATAAATGTTGAAAGTTTTACTCATAAAAAATAATTAGTTGTATTGGCCAATCGCAGTTGAAACAACATTTCGGATCTGGTCAAATGTAAATGGTTTTTGTAAGAATGAAGTTGCACCTTCAGCAACAGCTGCCTCGGCGACTGCAGAATTTACACTACCTGTAATCAATACCAGTGAAGTATGGGGGTTATGTCCCCTAATCTGTTTAATTACTTCAAGGCCGGTGCATCCGGGGAGCATGTAGTCAATAAAAGCTATATCAAAATGGTGTTCCTTAAATTTGTCTATAGCCTCTTCACCGTTGCTTAAAACAGTAACATTGTGGCCCTGGTCCTTAAGGGAATCCCTTATCAGGTCACCAATATAAAGCTCATCATCAACAACAAGAATATTTGCCTTTCTGGCAGACTCAATCTGTTCTTTTTGATCCATATCTATGATCTGAGGAACATTGCCATTGGTAAATGGCTGGTCAAAAGGAATCCAAATAGTAAAGGTAGTCCCTTTTCCCATTTCACTATCCACATCAATACTGCCGCCATGTCTTTCAATAATGGCATAAGTAATGGGTAGTCCAAGACCCGTACCAGGCTCTTTGCTGTTTCTGTCTTTTGTAGTAAAAAACGGCTCAAATATTTTTGGTATGTTCTCACGTGGAATGCCAACACCTGTGTCTGAAATATCCATTTTCACAAAACCGTCAACTGCTTCGGTTGTAACACCAATAACTTTATCTTCATATGACAGCTCGGCATTTTCATCTATTGCGTGTTTAGCATTAATTACCATGTTGAGAACAACCTGCTGTATTTCATTTTGATTTACTTTTACAGGAGGTGTCTTGCCAAAGTGTTTGATTATTTTTACGCCTTCCTTGCTAAGGGTATTGCTGACAAGTGAAAGTGAATCATCTATCACTTCATCAATATTACTAAGTGTGTACTTTTCATCTTTTTGTCTTGAGAAAGCAAGCAGTTTCCTTACAACCTCGATTGCCCTGTTTGATGCTTTGTCCACAACATTCAGGTCTTCGCGGATTTTCTCAACATCGTTCCTTGACATCGCAAGGCTCGTGTAACCAACAATTCCTGACAGCACATTATTAAATTCATGTGCAACACCGGCTGCCAGCTGTCCAACTGCAGACATCTTTGCTGACTGAAGAAGCTGTATTTCAAGTTTCTTCTTGTCCGTAATATCATCAGTAATTACAATCACACCAAATGATTCCTTCGTATCAAAATCAACTAGCTGGGATAAACTTATTTCCAGGTGTTTTTCTCCGTATTTAACTTCGTGCTTTGTTATGTATGAAGAGTTATTTAATATTTTGGGAATAATAGTTTCAAAATTAATACCACCAATTAGTTCATCAAGCTTTTGACCAACACAGTCTTTTCCATATATCTCAATTGTTTTAGGGTTTACGGTTTTTATTATTAATTCATTATCAGTTGTAACGATACTCTCATTTGCACTGTGAAGTATATTCAGAAGTTCCCTGGTCCTTTCGCTGACCTTTATCTCGAGGTTCGAATTTACTTCCTGAAGTTCTCTTACAAGTTTCTTATTAGAGGAGAGCAGGCCGAACCTTTCAATGGACTGTGAAACAATTCTTTTTAATTTATTAAAATCGAGCGGTTTTGTAAGGTAATCAAATGCCCCCTGTTTTACAGCTTCGACTGCAGTCTCCAGGGAAGCAAATCCTGTCATAAGTATCACGGGGATATCAGAATTAATTTCCCTTACGTGTGTAAGCAGGTCGATACCGCTTTTCTCAGGCATACGGATATCGGTGATCACTACATCAAATTTCTCAGATTCTAATAGCTGGGATGCATTAAAATAGTTTATTGCCGTTTTAACTTCGTAGCCTTCTTTGCTCAGTATATCACTGATAATCCTGAGTATTAAAAGCTCATCATCAACTATTAAGATTTTCTTTTTGTCCATTAACCACTTCTCCACTAAACTGGTTGACTACGGGTAGTTCAACCATAAAGCTTGTACCAATGCCAACCTCACTCGTGACAAGCATACTGCCGCTATGGGCTTCTACAATTTTATAACTAACTGAAAGTCCAAGTCCAGTACCATCAGGCTTATTTGTATAAAACGGATCGAAGATGCTTGAGAGATCCTTTTCCTTAATACCGCAACCGTTGTCCATTACCTTTAAATAAAGATGATCCAGGTAGTTTCCCTCAGACTTTGAATATATTCCTGACTCTACAACTATTTCTCCTTCTCCATTCTTGTCAGGAATAGAATTTATAGCCTGTACGGAATTCATTAGCAGGTTTATCACTACCTGCCATAACTGATTAGAATCCCCTTTAAGTGTTGGTATCTTATCATCTAAATTCTTTTTAATTTTTATTTTACTGTCACTTAACTGCTTCCTAGATAATATTAATACATTTTCTATTACGTTGTTAATATTAATATTTTCAATATTGGATTCCTGAAACTTTGAAAAATCCAGAAGCGAGTCAATTAACCTGTTTGTACGAATAACTTCATTTTGAATGTATTCGAGATATTCCTGTGCAACCCCGTTCTCACTCCCGTTAGTAAACAGTGAAGAAAGATAATACCTTGCCCCTTCAATTATATTAAGAGGGTTTCTTATTTCGTGGGCGATACCGGATGCAAGGTGTCCGATCGCAGACATTTTTTCTGCCTGTATCAACTGTGCCTGTACATTTTTGAGCTGTTTGTTCTTCTCTTCCACTTCATTTGCATAATCCTGTACAAGCTCGAATGAAAATGAGTTCTCAATCGAAATCGCAACCTGGTTACTTATCGTCCTGATAAAATTTATATCTTCTGTTGTAAAAAACTGTCCCGATTTTTTATTTGAGAGAAGTAGTATCCCTAAAAGATCGGATTTAAAGAATAATGGGGTAATAAGCGAAACATTATAATCAGCAAAAGTTTTTAAGAGATCTATTCTCTTTTGTGCATACTGGCTTTCAGTTATTACATCTTCAACAAATATCTCTTTTAAATTTTTATATAAAAATTCAATTAAAGCATGGTCGGGTCCCAGTTTATCCAGGCCCGAAGTCTCATTCTGAATAAAATCCTCTGGAATGGAAGAAGATAAATTAAAAGCACCAGTGTCATTATTTTTTACAAATAAATAACCCTTATCAACAAAAAGAGTTTTTCCAATCATACTCATCAACTCATTGGATATTTCGTTAATACTTAATAATGATGATAAGGTGTCACTGAATTCGGAGATAGTTGAGGGGTAATCGTATTTTTTTCTGAAAAAGATGTTATCCACAAATTTTTGTACTAAATTCTTAAGCGGATTTACAATCAAAATAACCACAACGCTGAGTATCAGCAGATATATCGGGTTTTTCCAAAGGTTTTCCGTTGAATAATAAAGATTTAACAAAAAGAGTGGAAGAATAAAAAGTGCCGCAACAGCACCACTTGAAAGGCCATATACCATCGCTTTTTGTACCAATTCCTGGATATCAAACAATTTATGTTTTACTATCGCATAGGCAATGGATAATGGAAAAATTAGAATTGGTATAACAAGAAAATGTAAATTACTTAGTTGAAAAACAACAATAAAAATTGAAAGAAATGCCGGTACAAGGAAGCCAAATATTGCACCAATTAATACTACTTTTGCTCTTTGCTTATCTAAAATTGTTTGCGGTTTGTAGTACCTGAACACAAGTGAAAACAGTACAAAAAGGGTTCCTATAAATACATAAACATAAGAGGCAAGATATATTGCTGACCAGTACCCATTAATATTATTTTTTAGAATATATAATTGGACTGCAAAAAATAGTCCTGATAAAACAAAAGGTATTAAAAGTATATATCGTTTATTTAAATACAGTTTGTTTGGAGAAGGAAATACAAAAGCAAAAAGTATAAGGAATGCGGGTGTAAAAAGCTGTGCAAGGAATTGCCAGTTAATATAATAAAGAAAATTAAATCCGGTTTGATATTCAAAATCTACAACAAACCAAATCCCAAGACAAAAGCAAATTGCATAAAATACTTTACTAGTTAGTAATAACGGTTTTAGCTTATAAACAATTGTACCTATTATAAGAAAAACCAGGCCTACAAAAAATACGACCCCGAAAATATTTAGTAAGTCCTGAGAAGTAAATTTTAGCGAAGGAACAGATATATCTGTAATTTTACCATTCCTTAATATTTCATAGTTAAAGTATGTCCCTGCAGGTTTGCTGGACACATAATCATATAACTCTAGTGAGTTAGGTATTTTAAAACCATCAACCCGAAGAATCTTATCATAAGACTGTATTCCATAACCCTGATGCTGGGCCCAATGAGGTAATGCAACATCGCTGACAATTACAGGATTATAAACCAGGAAACCAGGAAAAGTCTTGTCTTTCCACTGCAGGGCATAAATAGTGGAAATTACGACTATTACCAAAGAAAGAACAATCAGGGTATTGAAAATATAACTAATCGCCTTATTGCTGCTTTCTAAACTATTATGATTAAAGTTCTGTTTAGACATAATTAAACGAAATAAGAATATTTTTTGTAATCTTGTTTTTATTCAACAACTGTAAGACTATAGAATTATATATTTTTTATAGGAAATTAATAAGCGGTATTAATAACTTACTGTTGATTTATAATTGATTTTTTAGATCCTATTATTCCAAATTCCCTGCCAACTTTTTCAAATACTTCTAATGTTGTATCAAGGTCTTCCCTGGTGTGAGTTGCCATAACACTTATTCTGAACCTTGTTTTATCCCTGGGTACTGCCGGATATGGTACGGGATTTACATAAATACCTTCTTCATGAAGCCTGGCACTCATTTTTTTGAGCATTGTTTCTTCACCGACTATCACGGGAATAATGGCAGACTGCGTGTTTTCAACTATTTCAAAACCAAGTGAAACTAGGATTCCTTTAAAATATTCAATATTTTCCCAAAGCTGCTTATGAAGATGAGGCTCTGTTTCCATAACTGCAATTGATTCTAATACACTTGCTACAACAACCGGGGGAAGACTTGTTGAAAAGAAATAAGACCTGGCAAAATATCTCATGTAGTTAACTATCTCTTTTGAGGATGCTACGAACCCACCAAGCTGGCCAATAGCCTTACTTAAAGTCCCAACAATAATATCAACTTCACCCTCAAGGTCATAATGACTTGTTGTACCCTTACCCATCTTTCCGATAACACCAGTTGCATGGGCATCATCAACCATAACCATTGCATTGTGTTCCTTTGCAATTTTTACAATTTCGGGGAGCGGGGCAATGTCCCCGTCCATACTGTACACACCGTCAACCGCTATTAATTTTGTCCCCTCAATGTCCTTGTTCCTTTCCATAACATCATTAAGGGATTTCATATCAGAATGTTTAAAAGTACGAAGTTTAGAATTACTTAGCATTGACCCGTCAATAATGCTTGCATGGGCAAGCCTGTCAAGAGCCACAAGGTCCCTGTCTCTTAGAATGGCAGAAAGGCATCCAACATTAGTTGAATAACCTGATGGAAAAATTATGGCATCTTCAGTGCCTTTTAGTTCGGCAAGCTTCTTTTCCAGTCTTTTATGAAGGTCAAAAGTACCTGCAAGCAGGGATACGGAACCGGCACCGACGCCGTACTGTGCAATTGCATCTTCTGCTGCTTTTACAACTCTTGGGTGAGCTGAAAGTCCAAGGTAGTTGTTACTACCCATCATTATCATCTCACGTTCCTTTCCGATTGTTTCGTCAAATATGGTCACACGGCTACCAGAAGAAGAAATTAATTGCCTCCTGTAGGTATGTGACCCCTTGGATTTCATATCGTTAATGTATCCAAGCAGTTTCTTAGACCTTTCATCAAGGCTTTCTTTAATTATCGGTGAAAAATCAAAAAGGGTAAATTCTTCTGAATCTATTTCTATTAATTCATCAGACCCCTGGCGGCCGGACTCTTTGTATAATGTATCGAGGAATTTATCCAGTCTCTTTTCATCAAACTCCGAAAGACTTAAGAACTGAACACCCATACCTCCGGGTTTATTTTTATCAGTAGAAGCATTATTTACCCATGCAACTCGGGCATAACATTTTATTGGTATCGGATTATCTGGAACTTTGAAACTTACGAACACTTTAGAATCCAGGGGAAGGGGAGCATCTGTCTTAACAAACATTCCGTACGAACTTATATCGTAAGTCTGCAGATATCCACTTCTGGAATTACTTGTTGAAACATCAATCTGAAATGGAATTCTTAAATTTTTTCTTCTTTCAGTACCATTATCTGGCAAAACAAACCTTCCGTATAATTATAATTTCTTTTTTTTAAAGGCACTTTAGATTAACTAAAATATTCAATTGAACAATAGTAGTTTTTTATTAAACAACTTAAATACTGAACTATTGATATATTAAATATTGTCATCAGTAAACCAGGCCCTTTGTAATACTGTGCTCGATCCGTACCACTTGTCTATTAAACTGTCCAAAGTAATAATAAATCTTCCAGTTATTGCATATGGATGACTGGCTGATGAGGTGTCATCAAGAGAATCTACCGCACCTTCTATTAATGCCCTTTGTGACTGTAGATCTTTCAGGCCGTCACCGGCAAAGATAAGGCTACCGATCAGGTCAAACCATATATGCTCTCTTATTTTCCATGTTAATGTAGCTTCAACCTCTGTACCTAAATACCTGTCTACCGCCGGGAATGGTTCAAATATATTCGCAGCTAATGCATTTTTCTGGTCAACAAAACCAAGAATTGCCTGCGGAGTAAGATAAAGGTCATCAGTAAGCCTGAGTGTACTCCATCCCCTGAAGTAAAAGGAATTTACCACGCTACCTTCAACTGCATAGATTGTTGGAATTATATGTTTGTACATTAAGCTGTCTATTACATATGCATTATTAAAAAATACTGTATTACCTTCTATTGTATCAGGGGTCCTTGTATCGTCTCCTCTTGACCAGCCAAACTCTAAATTCATACTTTTTACCTGGCTTATTGGCGGATGGTATTCAAACCTTGCGAGTGCTGAAATATTCTTGGCTGAAAGATCAATACTGTCAGTTCCAAGTAGTCCGCTAAGACCGTCACTTATGTCGTTAATTTTGCCAAATATGTTCTGAAATTCAAAAGACGTTCTTGTATTGTTGTAGATGTAGCTACCGAAAACTGAAGACTGTATTGCATTATCGAGATCTGCAGTCACTCCTTCGGCAAGTGCAAAATTGTTTTGATTAATATTAAACATATAAGCACCTAACTGAAGGTCATCTTTGTTATCGTATATTACAGCAAGTCCTACATCCCAGCCGTCTCCTTCATCAAAGTTTGATATTGAGTTGCCTTCACTCAGGCGGTCAAAAATAAAACTGAATAAAAGATTGTCCCACTTTTTATCATCTAAAAAGCTTAAAGGTAAAGTATCAAAGTTAATTCTGTCTACAACGCTTCCGAGGTCCTGATCAGGCATTGACCCCGCATTATTAAGCAGGCCAAGTCCCCAGTCAAAAGGCTGCCTTCCTGCCCAAATTGCACCATAATCCGTGAGGGCAAAGAAATATAAAGACCTAACATCAACCAGGTCAACTTCGTCAGTTGCATTTACAGTATTTCCAAACTGTGTATTTACCACGTCTCTAAGTACGGCACCTCTAAATGAATCACCAGGGCTTGGTGAAGAATAAAGTTTATCAGCAATAATCTCGTCTCCAAGGCCCCCCCAGATTACGTTCTTGGCAATATCAAACTGCGCTCTTATGGATAAATATTTATCTACTTCAATTTGAGGTGAAAGTAAAAACCTGGAATCGATAAAAAATACTTCATCTTTTCCACCGGTAGCACTTGCAAAAGTACCATTGTCTATAAACCTGACCCTTGTTCTGTAATATGTCGGGAAATCCGGGCTGTATGAAACTTTTAGCCAGTTCTTGGTTTTTAAAAGTAAGTTTTGATTTACACTTTTTTCAATTTTTTTATCAAGGCTTTCTTCATCAACAACAATTACAGGCTGATTTGATTTGTCCGGCTTTAAGTTGTTTTGTTCAAGTTCGTTTATCTGTTTCTGCAGCTGGTATATCTGCTTTGCATTCTGTTCCTGAATCTTTTTTATCATTTCCTCATTCTGCTTCTGCATCTCTTCAATCTGCCTTTTTAAAGCATCAACATCAGATTGACCTTCCTGCGCACTCACTGTGAGAGGAAATATCAGGATAAGGAATATTATTATTCCTTTCATATAACTATTAAGCATTCTCATCCTCCAAAGATTAGAATTAACTTTATAATTATAAACCTAGTTTCCTGAATTTGTTGTATTTTTTAATTGTTTTTGATTATTAAAACAAAGGTATAAATCAGATTTATATTTTTGAAGCCTTAGAAATTAAAAGGTTATCTATAAGCACCAGATTAACCATTGCTTCAGCTATTGGTACAGCCCTTGGACAGAGGCATGGGTCATGCCTTCCCTTTACAACAAGTTCTTTTCTCTTTCCCTTTTTATCTACGGTAATCTGCTTTTTAGAAATAGAAGATGTTGGTTTTATCGCAATTCTTACAATCAGGTCCTCGCCGTTTGAGATACCACCCAGCATGCCGCCGGCATTGTTGGTCTTAAATCCGAGCGAGCCGTCTTTCGTTTTGTACATAAGATCATTGGCCTCAGAACCTCTTTTTTCAGCTACGGCAAATCCAAGTCCTGCTTCAAATCCTCTTATGCCGCCAAGGCCCATAAGAGCTGATGCCAGATCCGCATCAAGTTTGTTAAAGACAGGGTCGCCAAGACCCTTTGGCATACCTTTTGTCACAATCTCGACAACGCCGCCTATAGAGTCTCCCTCTCTTCTCACCTGATCTATAAGGTCATACATCTGCTTTGCTTTAATCCTGTCCGGACAGCGGACAGCATTTTTTTCAATCTGTTTGAAATCTATTTTTTCTGCTACGATATCTCCAATCTGTTTCACATAGCCGGTAGTATAAATCCCTTTTTTGTTTAATATCTTTTTGGCAATGGCAGCAGCAGCTACTCTTCCGATTGTTTCTCTGTTTGAAGACCTGCCCCCGCCCCTGTAATCACGGAAACCATATTTCTGGTCATAAGTATAATCTGCATGGCCTGGCCTGTAGGTATCTTTTATGTCTTCGTATGATTTTGATATTGCATCGGTATTCCATACAATCATTGAAATTGGAGTGCCGGTAGTTTTACCGCCAAATACGCCGGAAAGTATTTCTACACTATCAGGTTCATTTCGCTGGGTTGTTATTTTGCTTTGTCCTGGCCTTCTGCGGTCAAGTTCAAACTGAATATCATCTTCAGAAATTTTTACACCCGGAGGGCAGCCGTCCAGTACAACTCCTACAGCTTTCCCGTGGGATTCTCCCCAGGTAGAAATTCTAAATAATCTTCCGAAACTATTTCCAGGCATGAAAAATATTAAATGAAAAAATTAATTTTACCAGAATGTTAATCCAATAATCCGTTTTCTTTAAACCAGTTGATTGTTTTTTCGAGTGTTTTTTCGACAGGTGTGGGATTAAAACCAAGTTCACTCACAGCTTTACTGTTGTCCACGTGCCAGTTGAATTTCGAAAGCTTAACTGAATCAAGGTCCATAGTAGTGTAGTTGGGAAACGATTTGCCGATAACCCTCTCCATAAGGAATGCAGTTGCATAAGCCATTACGAATGGGACTTTAAATCCGGGCGCCTTAACACCTGACACTTTTTCCAGCAGTTTAAAATATTCAAATACGGTTAGGTTGGCATTTGCAAGAATATAACGTTCTCCCGATTTACCCTTTTCAGCTGCAAGTATATGCCCTTCAGCAACATCCTCAACATCCACAATATTTAATGTCCCGTCCATATATCCGGGGAATTTTTTCTTGCAGTACCATAAAACTGAAGCAGAACTGGATAAATTAACATCCCCCGGCCCCAGGACCACTGATGGATTAAGAATAGTTACGGGAAGTCCTTTTTCAATATAGTCTCTTGCAACCTGCTCCGCATCATACTTGTCGTTTATATATCCGATATCTTTATCGTAAATACTAAAATTTGTATTCTCATTTATCAGGCTATTTTCAGTTTCGGGACCTATGGCTGCGACACTGCTTGTAAAAAGCACTTTCTTAACACCGGCTTCCATGGCAGCAGACAATACATTTTCAGCCCCTGTCACATTAACATCCACCATCTTCTTGTAATCTGATCTTTTAAATGAAACAAGGCCGGCTGAATGATAAAGAGTTTTGCAACCCTTAAAAGCTGAAATCAAAGATTCCCTGTTAAGAACATCTCCGTAAACTTTCTCAATCTTTAAGTCATCAATGTTTTTAGTGTTGCTTGTCTTTCTGACAAGGACCTTTACGTCCTCACCCCTGCCAACAAGTTTTCTTGCAATGTGAGAACCTATAAATCCTGTTGCGCCGGTTACGATGGTTGACATAATTTACTCCCAAAAGCATAAAAATATAACCTAAATACTAATGTTTATATTTATTAATTCAACAATATATGTTACAAGTCTTTAGTTATTAATTTTATACTGGAGAAGGTAAATAAAAAAATGAAATATATTGTGATAACAGGTGTATCAAGCGGAATAGGAGAATCCATTGCACTGGATCTGCTAAATAGTGGATATTTTGTAATCGGTACGGTTCGTAAAAAATCTGATTCTGATAAGTTTTATCAAAAATATCCTGACAGCTTTAAACATATAGAATGTGAATTAACTCAGAAAGACAGTATAAAAAATGCATGTACTGAAATTAAAACCTGCCTGGGCGGCAACATCTTATCCGGGTTAATTAACAACTCTGGTATTGCGGTCGGCGGGCCTTTAATGCACCAGTCTATTGATGAAATTAAACACCAGTTTGAAGTAAATCTATTTGGACTAATTACAATAACCCAGGAACTTCTTCCGTTATTAGGAGCTTCGATGCCTCCAAGGGAATCGCCCGGTAGAATTATAAATATGAGCTCCACTAATGGAAAAATTGCATTTCCCTATGTTGGAGCATATTCTGCAACCAAGTTTGCACTTGAAGCTATATCCGACGCGCTAAGATATGAACTAAACATCTATGGAATTAAAGTAGTATTAATTGAGCCCGGAATTATAAAAACCAACATTTGGGATAAAGCAGATGAAGCAGATATTTCTCAATATAAAGATACGGACTATTTCGAAAATTTAGATGAGTTTAAAACTGAATTTGTAAAAATGGGAAAAGATGGACTGGAACCCGAAACTGTTTCTGTTGTTGTAAAAAAAGCCTTAGAAACTGACAAACCAAAATCAAGGTACGTAATAACCAATAAATATATTAGCGAGTGGTTATTACCAAGGTTGTTGCCGGATAAATATTTAGATTCTCTTATTACAAAAGAAGTTGGATTAATCAAAAAAAATCCTGACAAATAATCTGCACTACTATTTTTTTATATTAACTCTAACCAGACGGCAAGTTCAACGTGATAAGTCTGTGGGAACATATCAAATGGTTTAATCCTGTTTATCTTATAGTTTTTTTCTGTAAGGGCCTTCAGATCCCTGGCTAATGTCGTAGGATTGCAGGAAATATAAATTATGTTCCAGGGTTTAATTCTATTTATATGGACCAGAAGATCTTTCATCCCGTTTCGGGGCGGATCAGCTAAAAGAACATCCGGTGCTTCATTTAATCTTTCAATATGTTTGCGGCATTTATCATTAATAAAATTAATATTCACTAGATCATTTAAATCACTATTTCTTTTGGCCAGCTTTATTGATTCACTGCTTGCATCTACACCTGTAATCTTTTTAAAATATTGAGACAGTGTTATTGAAAAATTTCCAATTCCGCAGTAGAGGTCAAGCAGGGTGTTTATTTCAAGAGGCTCGATCCAGGCTGATATAGTTTCAACTATATCTTTATGAATTTCATAATTTGCCTGGTTAAAAAGATACGAACTTGAAGTGAACTGATAACCCATAAAATCAAACTCCAGTTTATGGTCAATTAAGATATCCGGCAGTTTATTCTCAATGTATTCAACAACATTCTGGACTATTTCCTGTGACTCGGATTTATGGCTCTTTTCAGATTGGAGGAATGAGATTGAGATCTTGTTTTCACTGCTTAGTAAATATATTTTATCAAATGGAATAATGAATGTTTTATTTTCCTCAAAATATTTAATCAGGACAGCAATAACGTGGTTGATTTCTTCAGAGGCTATTACACATCTGTCTATTGAGACATTCTGATTGGAACCTTCTTCAAAATAACCTATTCTGTATTCTTCATTTTCTTTAAATACTGTAAGTAAAACCCTGTTTCTATATCCATACTCTTTAGGTGAAGCTGCAATATCATCCAGCTTGTATTCTGCTATCTTACCAATACGCTGGAGCGAATCGGACACAATCTGCTGTTTCTCGGCAAGCTGAGTTTTGTATTTTACGTCCTGCCAGTTACATCCCCCGCAGTCTTCAAAGAATTTGCACTCCGGCTCAGTTCTTTCTTTTGATTTTTCAATAAAATCCTCAATCTCCGCCCTGCTGTATCTTTCTTTTTCTTCTACTATTTTTATTTTTAATTTGTCACCCGGGACTCCGCCGTCAACAAACACAACTTTGCCGTCAACCCTTCCTACTCCGGCACCGCCGTAACTTAATTTATCAATTGTTATTTCCAATACATATCTCCGGTTTAGTAAATAAACATTGCATCACCATAACTTAAAAAGCGGTAACTTTCCTTAATAGCCGTATTATAAGATTCAAAAAGCAGTTCCCTTCCGCAAAAGGCGGAAACAAGCATAAGCAGTGTTGACTTTGGAAGATGAAAATTTGTAATCATTGCATCCACAATTTTATAATCATATGGTGGGTAAATAAACAGATCGGTAAAGTCTGAAAATGCACTAACTTCTCCCGGGTTATCAGCCGCCGATTCAAGTGCCCTGACAGCTGTTGTACCGACAGCTATAACTCTTCTCGAACTTTTTTTTGCAAAATTAACAGCACTTGCTGTGTCTTCAGATATCTCGACATATTCCCCGTGCATTATGTGGTCTTCAATTTTTTCTGTTTTGACAGGCCTGAAAGTACCGATACCAACATGAAGGGTGACAAATTTTATATCTACACACTGGTTTCTGATCTCTTCCATAAGCTCTTTTGTAAAATGAAGTCCGGCGGTAGGAGCAGCAATGGCGCCGTCTTTTTTTGCGTAAATAGTCTGATAGGTCTCTTTGTCTTTTTCTTCTGATTCACGTTCTATGTAAGGGGGTAAAGGCATTTTTCCGTATTGCTGAATATATTCATCTGCATCCCGGTTAAATATTACTATCCATTCATTAAGTTCATTTTTTGTTAACTTTCCGGACAGTCCTTCTTCAAATCTGATTTCAGAATCTACTTTTGGTTTAGTTACAAGTACTTTCCATTCATTACCACTAATGCGGCTTGTCAGGAGAAGTTCTGTATTATCCTCGTCTCTTGTGCCTAAAAGCCTGGCAGGAATAACTTTAGTGTTGTTTAATATAAGCAGATCACCCGGGACAAGGTAATCGGACAGGTTAAAAAAATTTTTGTGTACAACAGACTTTTCTTCTTTATTTAGAACCAAAAGCCTGGAATCGTCCCTTTTATCTTTAGGATAAGAAGCTATTAAATTTGGGGGCAGGTTGTAATCAAAGTCCTCGGCTTTCATGAACTATTTTTGTAAAATATTTCTCATCTTTAGCCTGAGCGCATTAAGCTTAATAAAACCTGTGGCATCTGCCTGGTTGTAAACATCGTCTTCTTCAAAAGTGGCAAGGTCTTCAGAGTAAAGAGATTTGTCAGATTTTCTTCCGACAACTATGGTATTGCCTTTATAAATCTTAAGCCTGGCTATTCCATCTACATTTTTCTGTGAATCTTCTACTGCTGCCATCAGCATCTCCATCTCGGGAGTATACCAGAGTCCATAATATATAAGCTCGGCAATTTTAGGTACAAGTGAATCTTTAAGGTGCATTACCTCACGGTCAATTGTGAGAGATTCTAATGCTCGGTGAGCAACATGAAGGACAGTGCCTCCGGGAGTTTCATAAACACCGCGTGATTTCATACCAACAAACCTGTTTTCAACCAGGTCAACCCTGCCGACAGCATTTTCACCTGCAACAGTGTTCAGGCTTGAAAGAATTTCTACCGGTGACATTTTTTTTCCGTCTATGGCAACAGGCTCGCCCTTTGAAAACTCTATCTCAATATAAGTAGGTTTGTCCGGTGCCTTTTCGGGGGACACGGTCATTTCAAACATATTTTCAGGAGGTTCTGACCAGGGGTCTTCAAGAATACCACCCTCGTAACTGATATGAAGCAGATTCCTGTCACAGCTATATGGTTTATCTGCAGTTATGCCGGTATCAATCCCGTTTTCTTCAGCAAACTTAAGCAGGTCATTTCTGGACTTAAAATCCCATTCCCTCCAGGGGGCTATTATCTGGATCTCGGGATTTAATGCATAAAAAGTAAGTTCAAACCTTACCTGGTCATTTCCTTTTCCTGTTGCTCCATGTGATACGGCAAAAGCTCCTTCTTCCTCAGCAATTTCAATATGCCTTTTAGCTATGAGGGGCCTTGCAAGTGAAGTTCCAAGCAGATAAACCCCTTCGTAAATAGCATTGGATTTTACGGCTGGAAAAACAAAATCTTTAACAAATTCTTCCCTCAGGTCTTCAACGTATACTTTACTGGCACCTGTTTTTAAGGCTTTGTCATATACTTCCTGAAGGTCTTCACCCTGGCCTAAATCAGCAACATATGCAATTATCTCTGCATCGTATTCTTTTGCCAGCCATTTCAGGATAATTGAGGTATCAAGGCCTCCTGAATAGGCCAAAACAATCTTATTTTTTTTACTCATATTAATTTCCTGATACTTAATTCAGACTACTGCTTTGGGGGCCTTAGGTCATGCAAATAAAACTTGGCTTCCTTTTGTTCGTAAAATTTTTCCAGTGTGAATCCTATGTACTCTATCCTGTCAATATCTGTTCCGGGATACTGCGCCGTTTTTACTTCGTCGGAAAGTTTGCACTCAAGGGGGACATCTTTATCAGGCCGTTCCTGACATATAAATCCCAACGTAAAATCCTTATCCATCTCATATTTAGGCGGAAGCACAAATCCAACTGCCATTTTGGCACTTATGAGTTCAACAACCAGTAGATTCACAGGCACAGGATCCGGTGCTTCTGAATTATCGTCCACACTAAACCTGTAAGCATAATAATCAAGGGTCTGATTATTTTCATGCATATTGTGTATATACCAGTAATCTTCAGTATCTAACCAACATAAAATCTGTACCATATTCGCCTCCTGACTAAAAATACAAAGGGATTATAATAACATTAATTTATCAAATCTAAACAAAGCCGACAAAACTTAACATTCTTCCGGCATTTTTGCCGTCTCTTCGGAACGAGGGATAATTTAAATCACATTTGGTACATATATCTACTAATTCTATCTCTGTGATACCTTTATTCCTTAACTGCAAAGTATTTGCTGTTTTAAGGTCCAGACTATATTTTTTTCCTTCTTCTTTTTTTAGAAATAAATCCGGGTTATCAAAGCCTGACTTAAACCGGACAGCTACCTCTTCACCTATCTCATAACAGCTGCCTTCTATACAAGGCCCGATTGCAACTTTAATATTTTCACTTTTACAGCCCAGTTCACCTAACAGATAATCTGACACTTTCTCAGTTATACCCGCCAGTGTGCCCTTCCACCCTGCATGAATTACACCCCATTTTTTATTAACTGTATCAATAAAAATTATAGGTACACAGTCAGCCGTATATACGCCGACCCCATATCCTCTAAGGTCTGAAATTATTGCATCGGCTTCAAAGTTCGTTTCAAATTTATTAACATCATTTAGGTAAACAAATTTATTACTATGGACCTGTTTAACTGTTTTGATTTTTTTTAAACCCAGAGAATCAGAAATTTCATTAATATTCATGTGGCCTTCAAGGTAAGCAAATCCATGTTTTACAAATGAATTAGCTGATAAAATATCGGTCTTAATATAGTTCATTTCTTATTTAGAAAGTTCTTCCAGTCTTTTTAAAGTATTGTTAAAATCATCCGGGATCCCGGCTTTAAATTCCACAAACTTCCCGTCTCTCGGATCATGAAACCCCAGTTTGTATGCATGAAGAGCATGTCTTTTAAGAGTACTGTCAATATTCTTTACGATTTCGTTATCACTTTTTTTGTTTCCATAAAGGGAATCACATAAAAGCGGGTACCCGTTTTCAGAGAAATGTACCCTTATCTGGTGTGTACGTCCGGTTTTCGGATTAACCTGCACAAGAGTTGTTTTCGCGTACCTTTTTAAAACTTTCCAATCTGTCTCGGACTCTCTCCCTGCATTTGTATTACTCGACATTTTTATTCTGTTGTTTTTGTGACGGCCAATTATTGAACTGAAAGTGCCGGAATCACTTTTTATAACCCCTCTTACAATTGCAAGGTACTCCTTGGAGACAGTTCTTTCCTTAAACTGCCCGGCAAGATGGGAATGGCTAAAATCATTTTTTGCCGCAACAATTACTCCGGAAGTGTCTTTGTCTAGCCGGTGTACTATCCCGGGCCTTATCATTCCGCCAATTCCGGATAAATCCCGGCAATGATAAAGAAGTGCATTTACAAGTGTTCCGCTGCTTACACCGGCGCCTGCATGCACGACCATACCGTGAGGTTTGTTAATAACAATAAAATCCGAATTCTGAAATATTATATCTAATGGAATGTTTTCAGGTTCTGCTTCAATAGGTTCGGGCTCGGGAATTTGAAAAGTTGCAATCTCACCCCCGGTTAACAACCTTGAAGGTTTAAACTGCTCCTGGTTGATCAGGATATCACCCTGCTTAATAAATTTTCGTATTTGTGAACGGCTGAAACTTTTAAAGAGTTCCGAAAATATTATGTCTGCTCTTTTTCCTGCATAATCTGGAGAAATAACTATTTTTTCGGACATTATTAAAGTTATGCTATCTCTTTTCCATTATTATTTTTTTTGCTGCCTGGTTTATTACACCCGGGAGGTTTCTGTCCGACATGATCTGTTTTAATTCAATATGCCTTAGATGTCTTAAAAAATTTAGAGAAATGTGCGTAGGGGTCTTGGGATTATGCACAAGTGCGGACTTTACCTGATAATGCCTGGTCCATTTGCGCGTATCTGAAATCTGCCTTAATATATCTTCATCTACGACTTTTGATTGTGAGATCATAATTATTTCCATGTCGGTTAGCCTTGGATTTTTTAAAACAGCACCTGATATCAGCCTGTTACTGTCCCTTACAAGAATCCTTCTGGTTTCCATATTACCCTGAATAGATAGTTTAATTTTTTCAGCAATAGTAAGGGTCCTTATTTTATTTAGTAAGTTATCACGAATCGCATCCGTTACTTCTTCTTCATTATAGTCCTTTAACAGTTCTTCCGGAATATCAACGTCATCAAAAAATGATTCTTCTACCTCTTCTAATTCATCTTCCTGTTCCTGTGTGCTTTCAACTTCTTCGGGCTGATCTTCTTCTTTATCAAAGAATTTTTTTATTTTTTCATCTTTTTCCAGGTAGAGGCTTATAAATGATAAAACACTGTCCAGGGTCGAACGGCTGATTGACGGATTCTGGCTTAATCCCTCGACAATCTCAAGTGATCTCAATATTCTTTGTTTATTCTGGGCAATTATTTCAAGATTTACCTGGGAACGTTCATTTTGTGCAAGGTGTGCATAAGTAGAGTCAGTTGTTGAGGAATTTAAAAGTATTGCCTGAATATAATCTTCATTTTCCTGGTCCCTCGACATATAGTCCAGAAATTCAGGTGAAGTGCTATTATCAGCCAGTAAATCTGACATTGTCTGTACAGGAATATCAGCAAGAGAAGTTCTTGCCACAATCTGAATACTTTCTACGTTATCATGAATCAGACAGAACAGGACCTGCACAAGGTCCTTCGGCGTTAATGGTATTGCACCCTCTGCTACCATTAACCTTTTATCTACAGGGTTCTCGGGGTTAACAAATTCAAAAAGACTCTCGGGCAGATCGGATATTAGCTTTTTAAAATCTAAATTTTGTTCATTCATTTGAGACCTTATTGTCTGGGACTTTTTTTAGTATTTTAACACATGGAAATACTTTAAACCTGTCAGCCGCATTCGCCTGATTTATAGCAATCTCTACTGTTCCGTTACTACCGTGTATTGCAATAAGCTTGTCTGGCTCACCATCAGCATAAGAAGCAGATAATGTCCCTATGGAAATTTCATTTACAAATATCTCATCACAATGATTAACTTCTTTATTTTCAATATTTGTCATCATATTGCCAAAAGTATCTACATAAATTATTTCACCGAAAATGTTGTTATTATCCCTTTTGGGTCTTTTTAATTCTATACTAACATATTCACTTATTACATTTCCAAATTTTTCAGGTTTATGATTTATTGATAAGTTGGCCGCTACTGGTGAGAAAATATCACGGCCGTGAAAGGTACTGCTTACAGCATCCAGGAAATAATCATCACTTGTGATTTTATATACACTACAATCCTCATTTTCATATATATAACTAAATATTCCGTTATCCGGGCCGACAAAAAAGTGATGTTTGGTTTTTACTATCAGGGGATGTCTTACTGTGCCAACACCCGGATCAACAACCGCAAGGTGTACAGTTCCCTCAGGAAAATAAGAGTATGAATTTTTAATATTAATTGCACATTCCTGAATGTTGTGACGCAGAATATTATGATTAATATCCACAATTTTTACTACCGGGTTTATGGAATAGATTACACCTTTCATAACACCAACGAAGCTGTCTTGTAGGCCAAAATCTGTAATTAAGGTTATAATTTGTTTCATAAAATTAATTTAAATTTTAACTTTTATCTAAATTTATGGAAATACAAATTTTAGGCAGCGGGACATGTGTACCATCGGACAGAAGAGGGTCGTCCGGTTATCTAATCATACTTGAGTCAACAAAAATCCTGTTTGATTGCGGCAACGGTGTCACATGGAAACTGGAGAAGTCAGGTATTAACTATCTGGATATTGACCATATCTTTATAACACATATGCACCCTGACCATAATGCTGATTTAATTCCCTTTTTATTTGCTACAAAGTATCCGGCAGAAAAGCCGAGAACAAAGGAATTAAACTTATGGGGACCTCCGGGATTTAAGGACTTTATCAAATCAATGCAGAATATTTACGGCAACTGGCTCAATCCCGATAATACAAAAATATCAGAACTTGAAAATCATGACTATAGTTTTGATGAGTTTAATTTTTCTGCAATAAGAACTGGTCATACTGAAAACAGCCTTGCTTTCAGACTTGAATCAAAAGGTAAATCCGTTGTGTATTCAGGTGATACTGACTATTTTGATGAATTTATTGATTTTGCCCGGGACTGTGATGTTTTAATTATTGAATGTTCTCTTCCCGACAGGTTAAAAAGAAAAGGGCATTTAACTCCAGCGGATGTAATAAAAATTGCATCTTCAGTGAAACCAAAAATACTGGCTCTTACACATATGTACCCAATTTGTGACAGTGAAAACATTTATGAACAAGTGGATAACGAAACAGACTGTAAAGTCATTCTGGGTGAAGATTTCCTGAGTATTAATTTTTAATTGCTGACTAAATCATGGGCTTTAAGATATACCTCTTTAGCACTTATTTCAGTCAGGCACTTAACATTTATCGGACACTTTGGCGTGTAGCCATATTTGGTACATGGACTGCATGCAAGGTACTTATTTATAACATGGTTGTTGGTTCCTTTAGGGGCCCACTTATCCTCAATACCCGCTCCGAATAATGATAAAGTACTGGTACCAACTCCATATGCAATATGCATAAGACCGCTGTCAGAACTTATTAACAAATCCATTTCTGATATAATTTCTGTTGTTTCATTTAACGATGTTTTCCCGGTCAGATTTAAATATTCCTTCGTACCCAGGATTCTGATTATTTTTTCAACTTCGGGAATATCATTTTTTCCGCCCAGAAATATAACCCCGATATTTTTTTGAATTAAACTCTCTGCAACTGAAGCAAAATTCTGAACACCCCACCTTCTTTCCCTGATTGTAGCTCCGGGAAATAATCCTACTACTGATTTATATTGCTTCCTGTATTTTGAGAATTCTTTATTCTTGCTTTTATTTTTCTTAAGAAAACCACCATTTGTATTAAATCTGTGTTTCTTGCCTGTAAGAGCTGAAGCAAGATTAATAAAGCTTATGGCTTCATAGTCAGACTGCTTATATTCTGCTGACTTTGAATAGAGGTCAGCACGGCCATTGGTTGAATAACCAATTCTAATTGGTGCTTTTGTAAAATAAGCAACTACTGAAGTCAGCTTATGCCATTGCTCGGTGTCTATAACGGCATCGTAATTATTTTTGAAGATATCTAATAAGCCATTATTTCTTAAATCATCATATAAAAAAAGGTTGTTTATAATAGAACTATTCTTGAAAATTCCGGCATTACGTTTCTCTACAAGAATATCAATCTGCAAGTCAGGATAATGTTTTCTTAGTATTTTTAATGCCGGAATCAAGAGTACAGCATCGCCAATACCACCGGGCCTTATTATTAAGATATTTGATATATCTTTTGAAATATCTTCTTTTGGATGGATAAAAGATTTTGAAACGGAAATTGCAAGACTGCCAAAAATTCTGTCTGCAGCTTTAAGAAGTTGGATTTTAGAAATCATTAAGAGATGATTATAAACTAATCAGTATGGTTTAAAAAGTTATTCCAGAAACCACTTGTCGTAATCGACTTTGCCCGTTTCC
>JAJCZQ010000024.1 GCA_029262335.1 Deltaproteobacteria bacterium | reverse complement strand
TGGGCACTTCAGGACAGAATGGAAATTATCAGAGTTCCCGGATATACAGAAGATGAGAAACTCCAGATCTCCAAAAACTTCCTCATGGACAGACAGCTTGAAGCTCACGGTCTAACGGATGCTAATATTGAAATTAATGATACAGGTATGATGGAAGTAATTAGAAAATTTACCAAGGAATCCGGAGTTCGTACACTTGAAAGAGAGATCGCTTCACTTTGCAGAAAGGTTGCAAGAGAAGTCGTAGAAAAAGGAAAAGAACACAAGGTTAAAATTACAGGTAAAAACGTTCAGAAATATCTCGGAATACCTAAATTTAAATTCGGAGAAATTGATGAAACAGATTCAATAGGGGCCGCAACAGGCCTTGCCTGGACAGAAGTTGGCGGTGAACTGCTTACAATAGAAGTTTCAATTGTACCCGGGAAGGGAAATTTCACGGTTACCGGAAAACTCGGTGAAGTGATGCAGGAATCAGCCCAGGCAGCAATGAGTTATGTAAGAAGCCGCGCCGAACAGCTTGGCCTTGAAAGGTTCTTTTACCAGAAGGTAGATACACATATCCATGTCCCGGAAGGAGCAACTCCAAAAGACGGGCCTTCTGCCGGTATTGCGATAGCGACTGCAATTGTAAGTGCCTTCCTGAAGAAACCGATCAGAAAAGACATTGCCATGACAGGGGAAATAACCCTTAGAGGCAGGGTGCTTCCAATCGGCGGATTAAAGGAAAAAACACTTGCTGCCCACAGAGGCAGGGTAAAACATGTGCTTATACCTAAAGAAAACGAGAAAGATTTGAAAGATATTCCTGATAAGATTAAAAAGGATGTCGATATCAAACTTGTAAATCATATGGATGAGGTACTCGAAGCGGCTATTATATCAGATGAGCCGATTCTTAAAAACTTCGTGGTGCCGCCGACTTTAATCGGCTCGGAAACAGAGGCAGAAATTAATCCTACTGAAAAACATTAAGATTAAAAAAACGGGGTGAGCTGGAAACAGCTCACCTTTTTTTTATTAAAAAAATATGTTTAAGGGGGTGTGCTATGCCACCAAAAAAAGGTACAAAAAGACCTACTCCAACCAGTGAGCTTCAGAAACATTTAGACAATGTTAAGAAGGACCTGAAAGAACTCACTACCAAGATCAGCAAGACAAACAGGACCGAACTTTCCAAGCTTTCATATGAAGCTTCAAAGACTGTAGGTGAAACGGCTTCAGAGATAATTAAAAGTTCATCCGTACTTCTCGATAAGGCCTCCAAGGTCTTACACGGTGCCATTGACGGCGGAAAGAAGGCGATGGAAAAGGAAAATAAGGCCTCTGCCAGGAAACCTGCTGCCAAAAAACCTGCAGCAAAAAGAAAGACAGCAGCAAAGAAAACTAGTCCTGCAACGGCTGCAAAAAAGAAAACGGCGACAACTAAAAAAACCACTGGACGAGCAACAACAAAAAAAACCAGTACTGCCAGAAAAAAAACTACAACTAAAAAATAGATACTACAGGAGATTTGAATAATGAAAGCAGCACTTGCCTACGGCCCCAATGATGTAAGAATTGACAGGGTAGATGACCCAAAGATAACTTCACCCAATGATGTAATTGTAAAAGTTACTGCGGGGGGAATATGCGGGTCAGACCTTCATATTTACAGGGGGCATTTTCCACTTCCTGAAGGATCAGGTGTTGGCCATGAATTTGTAGGAAGGGTGGAAGAGGTAGGCAAAGATGTTAAGAACTTTAAGAAGGGCGACAAGGTGATTGGCCCCTTTTGGGTAAGCTGCGGAAGTTGTCATTACTGTGATGAGGGGCTTACAACATCATGCCTTAACGGCGGATGTTTCGGGTTCGGCGGATTACTCGGAGACCATCCGGGATGCCAGGCAGAGTACGTAAAGGTAAGTTACGGGGAAGGAACTCTTGTGAAAGTGCCGGAAAGCCTTGCCGAAGATAAGAACGATGAAAAGACCCTGTTTCTCGGAGACAATATTTCAACCGGCTATCATGGAGCATTATGTGCCGGAATCAATCCGGGTGACACTGTAGTAGTACTCGGAGACGGAGCAGTTGGCCTTTTTGCAACTTTCTGCGCCACACTTTTTAATCCTGAAAAAGTAATAACAATAGGACACCATGATTACAGGCTTGAAATTGCAAAGCAGTACGGTGCCACATTGACACTTAATTCTAAAAATGTCGATGAAGTGAGCATGATTAAGGACCTGACAAATGGTCTGGGGGCCCACAAGGCAATAGAATGCGTCGGTACTACTGAATGCCTTCAGCAGTGCTACGATATGATAAGGCCCGGCGGTACTGTATCAATAGTAGGCCTGTTCTGGGAAACGTTCCCGTTAAATATTACTGATTTCTTTTTAAGAAATTTAAAACTTACAGGCGGTGTTGCCCCGTCATTCTCCTATATTCCTACATTACTGCCGCACATAGAATCAGGCAAGCTTGACCCCACAAAAGTCATAAGCCACCGCGTATCTCTTGATGATGTTCCAAAGGGTTACCAGCTGATGGATGAAAGAGTTGAAAATGCAATTAAGGTGATTTTTAGTCCTTAATATCAGCAGCTAAGACCGGAAGTATTATCTTTATCCTGCGTCTTTAACTCAGCGGAGGCATTGTTCCAGAAAAAGTAGTGGATTATTGTCACTGCTATTAAGATTGAGGGGACAATAAGTAACAGAAACGACTTACTTAGAATTTTTTCTGATTCCAGCTGATAAAACCCCAGAAAAGATATTATAAATATTATTGCCAGCATTAAAATGTATGATTTAACAGAAGACCTGCTTAAAGTAATGTAATTACTGCATTTTTTACACTTAAAATGAAGCGGGTTTATTATTGTAAGGCTTTCTAAGAATCCTATTTTCTTATTACATCCCGGGCAATTCATAATTAATTTTACTTTATAAAACTAAAAGTATTTATAGAAAGTTTCTAGTGGTATATAATAGAACTTCTATATGAGTGATAACTTCGTACACCTCCATTTACACTCTCAGTATTCTCTCCTCGACGGGGCGATAAAATTTGAAGAGTTAGTTGATCGTGCAAAGGAATTTGGCATGGAGGCAGTTGCCATAACTGATCATGGGAACCTTTTCGGAGCATATGACTTTTTTGATAAAGCCACAAAAGCCGGTGTTAAACCAATCATCGGCTGTGAGCTGTATGTCACACCCACACTTAATCTTGATAAACCATCTGATGGCAAGAACTTTCACCTTACTGTGCTATGTATGAATGAAAAAGGATACAGTAACCTTTCCAACCTCGTATCAAAGGGCTACCTCGAAGGATTTTACAGAAGGCCCCGCGTAGACCATGACCTGCTTGATAAACACAACGAGGGTTTGATAGTCCTTAGCGGATGTATGAGCAGTGAAATTTCGAGGGCGATTTTCAGTAAAGACCATAAAAAAGCAATAAATCTTGCTTCAATGTACAGAGATATATTTGGAGACCGTTATTACCTCGAGGTGCAGGCCACGGGGCTTCCCGAGCAGAATTTTGTAAATAAAGAAGTAAAAAAAATAAGCAAAGAGCTCGGTATTCCATTAATTGCCACCAATGACTGCCATTTTCTGAAGCAGGAAGATGCACGGCCGCATGACGCGTTGTTATGTGTACAGACCGGCTCCAATTTAAATGATGAAAAGAGGATGAGATTTTCCGGTGACCAGTTCTTTCTTAAAAGCCGTGAGCAGATGGAAGCTACAATGTCCGGTTTCCAGGATGCAATAGATAAAACTGTAGAACTGTCCAGGAGATGTAGTTTTGAATTTAAAACGGAAGGATATAAGTTTCCCGAATTTGAAATACCTGAAGGAACAACGCTTGAAGAATTTATAAAAAAAGAGGCAAATGAGAAACTCCGGGATATTTTTGCCGAAAACAGTTTTTCAGAAGAAGAAACCAAAACTTACCAGGAACGCCTTGATTATGAGCTGGAGATTATTTGCCAGATGGGTTTCCCGGCTTATTTCCTGGTGGTTGCCGATTTTATTAATTACGCAAAAACTAACGGTATACCGGTTGGCCCGGGAAGGGGAAGTGCAGCAGGTAGCCTTGTTGCATTTGCACTCGGTATAACAGATGTAGACCCCATTCCTTATAACCTCATTTTTGAAAGGTTCTTAAACCCTGAAAGAGTAAGCATGCCCGATATTGATGTGGATTTTTGCACTGAGGGAAGAGACCAGGTTATTGCGTATGTTACAGAAAGGTACGGTAAGGACAAGGTTGCGCAGATTGGTACTTTTGGGACAATGTCCTCTAAGGCTGTGATAAAAGACGTGGGAAGAGTGCTTGGAATACAGTACGGTGAAGTGGACAAACTCTCCAAGATGATTCCGTCTTTCAGGGGCAAGGTTTTCAGTATCCAGGAAGCCCTTGATAAAGTCCCCCAGATTAAAGAGATGATAGAAGAATCAGAGCAGCTGCAGGAGCTTATAGAACTTGCAAAGCCGCTTGAGAACATGGTGCGCCACGCTTCAACACATGCCGCAGGTGTTGTGATATCAAACGAGCCTATATCCGATTATATACCATTATATAAAGGCAGCAGGGATGAAACTGTGACCCAGTTTGATATGAACTGCATTGAAAAACTTGGGTATGTAAAATTTGATTTCCTCGGACTTAAAACACTCACTGTAATTGATAAGGCAGTATCATATTTAAAAGCAGGTAATAAAGATTCAACTAAAGAATTTAATATAAACAAGATTCCGCTGGATGATCCCGAGGTATATAAATTATTAGGAACTTCAAATACAAGGGGTGTTTTCCAGATTGAATCCACAGGGATGAAGGAGCTTCTTTCGAGGCTTAGGGCAACAACATTTGATGATATAATTGCCGTACTTGCTCTTTACCGTCCGGGCCCTCTGGACAGCGGCATGGTAGATGAGTTTGTTAAGTGCAAAAATGGCAAGAAGAAAGTCCATTTTCCCCACCCGTCACTAAAAGAAATTTTAAAAGATACTTACGGCCTTTTTGTTTACCAGGAGCAGATCATGCAGACGGCAAGTGAGATTGCAAACTACACACTTGGAGAAGCAGATTTGCTAAGGCGTGCAATGGGTAAGAAAAAACCTGCCGAAATGAAGGCGCAGAGGGAAAGGTTTTTAACAGGTGCCCATGATAATGGTATTCCAAAGAAAAAGGCCACAGAACTTTTCGATACAATGGAAAAGTTCGCTGAATACTCCTTTAACAAAAGTCACAGTACCGCTTACGCCCTTATTACTTACCAGACTGCGTATCTAAAAACACATTACCCCGCAGAGTTTATGGCGGCCCTTATGACAATTGAATCACATAATACTGACAAGATTATTTCGAGTATTACAGAGTGCAATAAAATGAATATCGAGGTGCTGGCCCCGGATGTTAATGAAAGTATCTCAGGTTTTACACCTGTAGACGAGAAAATAAGGTTCGGACTTTCTGCTATTAAAAACGTCGGGGATACAACTGTAAAAGCAATAATAGATACAAGGAACGAAGAAGGGCCATTTGAATCAATATTTGATTTCTGTACAAGGGTAGAAAGTTCGAAGTTAAACAGAAGAACATTTGAAAGCCTTGTAAAGAGCGGTGCATTTACCTCTCTTGAACCAAACAGGGCAAAGCTGATGAATGCACTTGAAAGCCTTATCAGTTATACGGCTCTAAAACAGAACAGCGGTATAGAAGGACAACACGCATTATTTGATATTGATGCAACAATTCCGCAGCCAAAGCTTGAAGACACCGAGGATTGGGATGAAAAGGTAATGCTTCAAAACGAGATGGATGTCCTTGGTTTTTATGTAACCAGCCATCCTATGCTCAAATACTCATCAGAACTCGAGATGTACAGTTCAAACTGTGACTCGGAAAAAATACTGGAAATTAAAAACAAGAAGAAAATAAAAATGGCAGGGGTTGTAAGGTCACTTGAAATAAAACACACAAAAAATGGTACCAACATTTACGGCAACATGGTACTCGAAGACCTCAAAGGGTCGGTTGATGTAATAATATTCAATGATACCCTCCGTAAATCCATGGACATACTTGAAGATAAGGTTGAGCCAATAATAGTAGAAGGATTTATTGATCCCACAGAGGAAAGGGCCAAGATCCGTGCCCAGGAAATTTATTCACTTGGACAGCTGAGGATTAACTCATCGGTCCATATAAGTATAGATGAAGAAAATTCTACTCCTGACAATATGAATAAGCTAAAAAATATTTTTGAAGAATATCCGGGGCCTTCAAAGATAGTTCTTCATATAAGAAGTAATGGTGAGATAGCGGAGGTAGAAGTTGGGAACTGTACTGTTGACCTTGGTGATAAGTTTATTAAGAGTGTTGAAAACCTGCTTGGGGAAAATGTAGTAAATCTTACCTAAGACTTTGAAGTAAACCGTCCAATAAGTTCCTTTAGTTTTTCCGGTTCACCTGTAATAACAAAAATTTCATGCACAGAAGAGCCGCTCAATGCTATGAGTTTTGCACCGCTTTTAGTATTGTACTGGTAACGTATTTTAAGTTTTTCACCCGTGGCATTTCCTACGGTTATTCTTCCCGGTATAACCCCTGTGACGAAATCCTTGCTTGTAACTTCTTTTTCAAGAAATTTTCTAAGGTCCTTTATAATTCCGTGCTGGTGTTTAATCTTATTTTTTCTATGTTTCATGATACTGTAAAGTAATAGTCCAAATGAAAAAGATAACCGAACTCACATTTAACAACACATACAGAAAGCTTCCTGAAGAATTCTATCATATTGTTAACCCCAAACCCTTTGAAAATCCATTTTTAATTTCTCTTAACCCCCAGATGGCATCAGAGATTGATCTGGATGCAGCCGGTATTGATGAGGAAGAACTTGCAGAATACCTTTCGGGAAAAAAACTTATTCCGGGTTCCAAACCAATTGCACTTTATTATACAGGCCACCAGTTCGGGGTTTATAATCCGCATATTGGAGACGGCAGGGCAATCCTGCTTGGTGAAGTCGTAAATTCAAAAAATAAGAAATGGGACCTTCACCTTAAAGGCGCCGGGCCTACAAATTACTCCAGGGGTTTTGACGGAAGGGCGGTGCTTAGATCTACAATAAGGGAATATCTTTGCAGTGAGGCAATGCATTATCTTGGCATCCCGACTACCAGGGCATTAAGTATTGTCGGCAGTGATGAAAAAGTTGAAAGGGAAACAACTGAAACAGGGGCAATGCTGATAAGAATGGCAAAATCACATGTGAGATTTGGGTCATTTGAAGGATTTTTTTTCAGGGGGCAGACTAAAAATATACGGATCCTGGCTGATTATGTTCTTGCAAACCTTTACCCACAGTATGCTGATAATCCCAACGGCTACAGGCTGATGGTAAATGAAATTGCGAAGAGAACAGGCGGGCTTATTGCAAAGTGGCAGGTATTTGGTTTTACACATGGTGTAATGAATACCGATAATATGTCGATACTTGGTGATACGATTGATTACGGCCCCTATGCATTTATGGAAACATATAAGAGTGATTTCACGCCAAACCACTCGGACCATTTTGGACGTTACAGCTACAAGAGCCAGCCTTCTATTGGATACTGGAACCTTAATAAACTGCTTCAGTGTTTAAGCAGTTTACTGTCTGCAGATGAAATTCAGGAAGCACTGGGGGAATACAGGGAAGCATATGCCGAAAGCTATCTTGGGCTAATGGCAAAGAAATTTGGTTTTGATTGGTTTAAAGACGGGGACAAAAAGTTTATTGATGATACGCTGGAGCTTCTTGAAGAGAAAGGAATAGATTTCCCAATTTTTTTCAGAGAACTGTCAGGTGTTACTTTTGATGCCAGTGTTGAAGGCACGGAAGTTAAAAAGATCGGTAAAAACTGGATCGATAAATATATTGAAAGAATTAAAAGTGATAACAGTGATGAAAAAAAGCGGAAAAAATCCATGGATTTAGTTAACCCTAAATATGTTTTAAGGACCTATATTGCAGAAAATGCGATAAGGCAGGCGATAGATAACCAGGACTATTCAGAGATTGAAAAAGTAAGAAAAATTTTAATGAGACCGTTTGATGAACAGCAGGAACATGAGCAATATTCCTTTAAACCACCAGAAGGGGCAGAAGTAAAGGCCCTTAGCTGTTCATCATAAATTAAATGAATCCTAAGAAATATAAAAAACTGATCAAAGAAGTAAGGGGCTGTTCCATATGTATGCCTCATCTTCCGATGGGGCCTAATCCTGTATTCCGTATTAATCCAAAGGCAAAGATTCTCATAGCCGGACAGGCACCAGGCATACGAGTCCATAAAACCGGCATTCCATTTAATGACCCCAGCGGGGTAAGGCTCAGGGAGTGGATGGGAATTGGTGAAGATTTTTTTTATGATGAGGAAAAAGTAGCCATCATCCCCATGGCTTTTTGTTATCCGGGGACCGGTGAAAGAGGAGACCTTCCGCCGAGGAAGGAATGTGCTGAGACATGGAGGTCCGACCTTATTTCATATCTGCCTGAGCTTGAGATCACTCTTGCGATAGGGATGTATGCAATTGACTGGCACTTAAAGGGTACTAAAAAGAAAACTCTTACCGAGACCGTAAGGGCACATAAGGAATACCTTCCAAACGGAGTTTTACCGCTCCCGCATCCAAGCCCCAGAAATAATATCTGGCTAAAAAGAAACCCGTGGTTTGAGGAAGAAGTTTTAGGAATATTAAAAAAGAAGATAAGAAATATTTTGAAATCGAAATAATATCTAACTTAATTTTCTTTTTTCTTTGTCTTGATACAAAGAAACAAAAATCAAGGCTGGCAATTCATTAACTAAAAATTCAATTTAAAATCTAAAACATATAATCCTTCCACAACCCCTATATGTTTTTTAACGATTTTAATTTTAATTTTCTTTACGTTATTCATTGCATCCCAACTTTAAAGAAAACAATTAGTAATAAATATATATTTTTACAGCCATTTTCTTGATTGTCGTAATATATTGAATAAAATAACTAAAAATTTAAATGAGGATATCTATGATGAATAAAATTACAGGACTTACATTTTCTTTTTTATTACTATTTTCAATATTTTTTTCTGCAGACCTTATTGCGCAAAACCAGGAGCAAAATATTGATACAGACAACCCGAGAAGAACGCTGTTCGGTTATTTTGACCTGCGCGAAAGGGAAACATTTATTCAGGTTACCAATGTTGAAAGAGTGGCAAGGATATACCACGTACAAATATTTAACGTTGGCCAGGACTGCAACGAGAACAACTTTTTTGATGACTTTACACCCAATGATACACATATCTACAATTTGAGAGATATCCTGACCAATGACGGTGACCCATCAGGTGTAGTACTTCCCGAAGACGCGTATGGAATTATAGTAATTTCCGCGGTTGTATCCGAAGGGGGAAATTATCAGGCAGGTGCCCGTACAATGGGAAACCTGAGAATTCTAGATGAAGCCGGTTATGAATACAGGACCAACCTCGTTGCAATCCGGGGAAATGCTGAAGACCCGGGTATTTCTGATGCAACAATAACATTTAATTACAATATGGAAGCCGGAGTTAATCTTTCAGACATTGTTGGTATTACTGTTGCCACTGTTATAACTGGCGGTGAAGCAAGGGTCGACTCCGTAGGTGATTACTGGTTAGCTGATGTGGATATTTACAACAACAACGAAGTCCCCTTTTCATGCAGGAACGTAATATTTGCCTGTATGGACCAGGACAATCCCCGCCTTGAAGAGCTTCTGTCTGAAGTGGGTGACGCAAGCGTTGCAAGCTTTGAGTACGGAATAAACGAAGTCCTTCCGCACAGCAGGGGCAGTGAACTCCTTTGCCCTAACAATATAGTTGGCGAAGGGTTTGTAAACCTTAATTTTTTAGAAGAAAATTTACAGAGGTTTATTATGTATATAGGCCTTAATAACGGAAATGGCCGCGGAACAATGGATTCGTACTGGTTAGAAAACGGGACAATTCCCTCAAACTGATATTAATATATTTATTTATTAAATCTGAATTAGATTAAAACCACGGGAGCAAATTTTATTTGCTCCTTTTTTTATTCCAGAAAACTGGCAAGGACTGTTTTACGGCCGAGCCCTTTAAACAGTACGGTGATCTTTGCTTTTTCCCCCGAGCCTTCAACTTTTAATACTACGCCTTTACCAAAAGTCTTATGAGATACTCCCTGGCCTTTTTTAATTCCATCTGTGCTGTCACCCGGTAATTCATGAATAATGTTAAGGTCAATATCATTATTGGTAGCAGCATATTTTAATTCTTCTCTTGAATACCTTCTTCCGTATGTTTCTTCGTAACCTGACCTGCTAAGTAAATCATCCGGAAGCTCGGCAAGAAACCTCGAAGGGATAGAACCCTGGGTCTTACCGAAATATCTTCGCTGCGAAGCGCTCGAAAGGTAAAGCCTCTCCATAGCCCTTGTAATTCCAACATACAAAAGCCTTCTTTCTTCTTCGAGCTGTTTGAACTCACCTATTGACCTGAAATGAGGAAGCAGGCCTTCTTCAAGCCCAGTAATAAAGACATACGGGAATTCCAGGCCTTTCGCCGTGTGAAGGGTCATAAGCGTCAGTTTGTCACTCTTTTCATCGTACTTATCCATATCACTTGCAAGTGCGGTCCAGTCCAGAAAATTATCAAGAGTCTTTTCCTCGTCTTCCATGTCGAACTCACCGGCCAGGTTTACAAGGTCGCTTACGTTGTTGACCCTTTCTTCCTCGTCCTCGATAAAGTCGAGATAGGATGTGTCTTCAAGCACCTTTTCTATAAGTTCCGATGCATTAAGATCAGTCGAAAGAGAAATAAGGTTGGTAATCATTTCATGAAAGTTTTTAAGTTTTTGGGTTGTAGCAGGAGAAAAGGTTTTTTTCTCAACTGCAATCTCAATGGCATTAAAGATCGCGGTGTTATTCTCACGTGCAAGAAGTTCAAGATTGTTAACAGTCACTTTGCCGATACCTTTCATAGGTACGTTTATTATTCGTTTTAGGCTGAGGTCATCATCAGGGTTTTTTATAAGCCTAAGGTAAGCAATTACGTCCTTTACTTCCATACGCTGGTAAAAGCCCACGCCACCAATAATCGTATAAGGGATACCGCTGAGTATAAGCTCATCTTCAAGTGCTTTGGACTGGTTGTTGGTCCTGTAAAAAATTGCAATATCGTTAAACTTTAGCCCTTTTTCTTTTTTCCGGGATTCTATTGTCCTTATTAAATACTTTGCCTCGTCCTGCTCATCCATTGCCTCGTAGTAGTTAATCAGCTCACCATGTTCATTGTCCGTGTAGAGGTTTTTTTCTTTTCTTTCGAGGTTGTTTTTAATAAGTTCGTTTGAAATATTTAAAATGTTTTTTGTAGAACGGTAGTTTTTTTCGAGTTTTATTACCTTTGTTTTCGAGAAGTCACTTTCAAAGCTCAGAATATTTTGAATATCGGCCCCACGCCAGCTGTATATGGACTGGTTGTCATCGCCCACTACAAATATGTTCTGATTTTTTTCTGCAAGGGATTTCACGATCTGGTACTGGAGGTTGTTAGTGTCCTGGTACTCATCGACAAGAATGTGTTTAAACCTGTCCTGGTAGAATTCCAGTACTTTTGGGTGTTCCTTAAAGAGTTTTGCTGTAAGGCTCAGCAGGTCGCTGAAATCGAGGCCGTTATGCCTCCTTAACTCTTCTTCGTATAGTTCGTAAATGTCCCTTATCTTTTCATCATGGGTTTCAATATTTATGTCTTTAAGCTGGGAACCCCTGTTTTTAAAACCATCGATCTTGCCTCTCATGGCGCGTGGTTCGTACACTCTCTCGTTTAGATCGAGCAACTTTAAACAGTCCTTTATAAGGCGTATCTGGTCCTGGTCATCAAATATAGTAAAATTTGATTTAAATCCTTCAAGGTGTTCAATATCACGCTTAAGAATCCTCAGGCAAACAGAATGAAAAGTGCCCATCCAGAGGCCTTTTATGCCTGATTTTACAAGTTTATTAATCCTTGTTTTCATCTCGTTTGAAGCTTTATTTGTAAAAGTCACGGCAAGAATGCTGTAGGGTGATACCTTCTTTTCATCAAGCAGGTAGGCAATGCGGTGAGTGATAGTACGGGTCTTTCCGGAGCCAGCACCCGCGAGGATAAGTAGCGGGCCGTCCGGGTGTGTGACCGCTTCATTTTGTTCTTTATTTAGTTTCCCATCAAAAGGCATGGCTTTATTTTAGCCAAGTTGAAAGTAATTTCATTTATTAATTTTTGGCTGGGCCGGAAGGATTCGAACCCTCACTTACGAGACCAAAACCCGGTGTCCTACCATTAGACGACGGCCCAATTAAGAGATGATTAATTTACCGAGAATTTTTATTATAGGCAATGATGGTTTTATAACTGACGGGAAATAATAAGATCAAACGGCCTGCAATGAATAACGTTAAGAAAATTTGATTTTAAATCGTTAAGAAACGTAAAGGGGTTGTGGCGGGATTTTACGTTTTAGATTTTAAATTGAATTTTTAGTGTATGAATTGCCAGCCTTGATTTTTGTTTCTTTGTATCAAGACAAAGAAATATAAAATGTAATAAGTTTAAATTGATAGAGGGATTGCTACGCTTTGCTCGCAATGACATTTATTATTGCAGTAATTATAATTGTTTAACAGTATTTACATTGTGCCCTAGCTTTAGTCGGCTATTCGGTGCCAGCCGTGGATGCCCTTTAGAAGGTATGTATTAAACTCGTCATTGGTTAAAAGGTATTTGTAGAGTTCCTTTGCGTCGCTATCTTCCCTGAAAATAGCAAATATGGATGAACCGCTGCCCGAGATTATCACGGGTTTTGCTTCAAGGGAAAGCATTAGCTGTTTGTATTTTCTTAAAACCGGATACATCTCAAAAGCAGGCTCTTCAAGGTCGCTGAATATAGGTGGCAGTTCTTCATGATTTAAAAAAACTTCGTTAATTCCCTCGAGCTCATTATCAGAAATTTCTTTTGACTGACCATCATTTATCCTGTCCCATTTTTCATATACTTCCTTTGTTGAAACTTCAAACTTAGGGTAAATCACTACGTAGTGAAAAAGAGGAAACTCCGGCAGTGGTATTACTTTTTCTCCAATCCCGCCTACATAAGAAGAAATGCAGCGGATAAAAAATGACACATCAGCGCCAAGTTGCGGGGCTATTTCAAACAGGTCTTTTTCCTCAAGTGCCTGAATGATTCTGTCCATAGCAATAAGCACAGCAGCAGCGTTTGAGCTTCCGCCGCCAAGCCCGCTTCCCACAGGGACAGATTTATCGAGAGTTATTTCCACAAGTTTATTCAGGCCGCATTTTTCCAGGTAAGCCGCGGCGGCTTTGTATGCGAGGTTAGTTTCATCTTCTGGGACTTTGACCCCTTTTGATATTATTTCTATTCCGTTTCCATCAGAAACTTTTACCGTGACATGATCAAAGAGGTTTATCGGCTGCATGATTGATTTAATCTCATGGTAGCCGTCCTCCCTTTTGCCAAGTATTTCAAAGGTAAGGTTTACCTTTGCCGGTGAGATTAGTGTTATCGAGTCCATTATTGAAGGTCGGAAAAACTTATCCGTACTTTTAATCCCTTTATATTTGCCACTACGCTTTCAAGGTAGTCCGTCTCTTTGTTGAAATTGTACGTAATTCTTACACCAAGATTTTTTTCCGGATTAGGAGAAAGAATTTTGTACCTGTATATAAAGGTCTTGGTCTCCTTTGTTACTCCCTGCGAATAGGGGTTGCCGAGTACTGCCCTGATTTCCTTTGTTGTAGGAATTTCAGTCTTGCTTGCACCCTCGTATGTTGAGATTGCCTCTTTGTCGCCTTTGTCTATTTCAGCCTGTCCGAGTGTTGAAAGAAATTTTTCAAAAAGTGACTTAGAAAAATATTTTGTAAACCTCTCCGGCATTGTAAAAACAGTCAGTTTGTTTTTAGCAAAAGTAAGATCAAGAGGTATGTCAAAGTCCCCTTCTTCGTTCTTTTTACCCCTGTATCTCTTTTTAAGTTCATAAATCCAGTTGTCCGGGTTGCCGCCCGCTTCCATGATTGTAGGCTCAGTGCCCATCAGCCAGACCATATCGCTTTTTTTAAGTACGGGATTCAAAAAGACAAGGGAGAGGCCATTTTCCTCAGTTATTTCAAAATTTTTATTAAAATCGGACATCTGGTTTTTTAATTTTAAAAACCTGAGATAAACACATCCGGTCACGGTAGAAAGGATTATTATTGCCAGCAATGAGAGTGCGATTTTTTTACGAAATGTCATAGGGATTACTTTATACTTAATAATCTGTATTTAAAGTGGAAAAATAATTACTATAATAAAACTATGTTTATAAGATTATTAGCTGTATTTATAATTATTCCACTAATAGAACTCGTCATACTTATAAAAGTGGGTTCATATATCGGGCTTTGGCCCACGATCCTTATTGTAGTACTTACCGGAATAGTCGGCGCATCACTTGCACGATACCAGGGATTTATAATTATCAATAAGATCAGGTCAGATGTAGGTTCGGGCAGAGTCCCGGCAAGGGAACTTATTGACGGGCTTTTAGTACTTGTCGGAGGCGTAGTACTTCTTACCCCGGGGTTTCTTACTGATATATGCGGATTTGTTTTATTAATACCTTTAACGAGGAACTTAATAAAGGGATTTGTAAGGTCTCATTTTGAAAGAATGGCTAACTACAGAACAACAATAACAATTGAATAAAAAAAACGGGAGTACCTCTAAATTGGTGCTTAGAAGCACTCCCGACCTCTTAAAGGAGGATGGAGGATGATATTTGAGCTGTTTGATATATAATTTAATCTAATTACATTAAAAGTCAAGGAAAAATTAATTTAATCACTTAATTTTTTTTATTAGGCTAAAAAGCACTACCAATAGTGCTTTTTTTGAACATATACAACTACATGTGGTAACACAAATATAACAAAACAGTACCTTAAAAAGTGGGAATACTCATTTTTTTCGATTTTAATTAAGTTTTTTAATTAAGGCTTAAAAGGTTCATGACTGATGTTGTGAATTATAGGCATGGAATACTGTATGGATTTTGAAAGCTTCTGGTCATATTCTGCAATCCATTCGGGCGGTGCATAGTTGTAAAAATCACTGAGAGTCATCCAGTCGCCGCTGGAGTAAAGTTTACCGTCACTGACTTTTACAAGAAAAGGCGTCATATCCCCGCCGTCCATTGCATTTAGCACGTCACATTCCATATATGAATGGACGCCCTCAATAACCGGGCAGTTGTTATTACCGCGTTTGTAAGAAATATCTTTAAACTTGTCCTTATCCCGGCCCGTATAAAAACCGAAATTTTTTACAAGGTCGAACTGGTCTTTTTTCAGGAGATGAATATTTAGTTTTTTACTTTTATATATAAAGCTGTGAGTATAGTTGCCTTTCCATATACCTACTATCAGTCTGGGTATCGAGCCGACAATGGATGAAGTAACTACGGTGACTGCTACCTGTCCGTTAATTTGGCCATCAAGTTTACTCGTAATTACAACTACTGGTGAATATGACCAGAAAATACCTGCAATTGCAGAACCTTCAGAGGTGCTCATAGTAAACTTAATTATAAAAAAGTTTTTACGTTTATGCTAATATTTAATTTAGTTAAATTTAATCATTTATATATTGTAAATGCATAAAATCTTTGTAAACTATACTGTTATTCCATTAAATTGTTAGGTTAAGGAGAACTACTATGATCAAAGGGAAAGGAATACTATTTTTTGTTATGATTCTTGTTTTAGGAATGTATGTTGTAAGCTGCGGCCCTAAAGCTGATAAAGAATTAACAGACGCTGAAGATGCATTATTGGCAGCGCAGGAAGCAGGAGCTGAGAATACTCCACAGTATCAGGAAGCAGAAGAACTGATTGCAAGAGCCAAAGAACTTATGGCTGCTGGTAAACAAAACGAAGCAAGAAGCCTGCTTGAAGAAGCAAGGTTTAAAGCTATTGAAGCAAAAGGCCAGGCAATAAGCGGCCAGTATATGGCAACCATGTCAGATACGGAAATAGAGGTACAGTCAGATTACCTCGCCACGCAAAAGCCGCTCCTACAAACGGCCTCGGGACTCCAGGACGTCTTTTTTAATTATGACAGTGCAGATGTAAGGGCCGATACGAGAGGCACTCTTGACTCTAACGCCGGATATATTATAAATAATGCTTCTTCAATGAAACTTGTAGCAGTTGAAGGATACTGTGATATAAGGGGAACTGAAGAGTACAATCTTGCACTTGGCCAGAGAAGGGCGGAATCAGTAAAATCCTATCTAGTAGGTGTGGGAGTATCCCCTGCTATTATCCAGGCAGTAAGTAAGGGTGAGACAGAACAGTGGGCACCGGGAGCAACAGAGTATGCTTATCAGCAGAACAGAAGAGCACACTTTGTAACGGTTGGTAAATAAAGGTTTATATAAATTAAAAAATGAAAGTAATATATTTGATAGCAGCAGTTATTGTCCTGCCTGTATTTCTTGCAAGTTGTGTTGCAACGCAGGATGACGTAGGTGGTCTTTATGCAAGGCAAAACAGGCTTGAGGCCAAAGTAGACAGATTATCGAAAGAGGTAAAAGTGACAGCAGGAAAAGGTTACAGTGAACAAACCGACAACCGTGAGGTAAGTAATCAGCTGTTTCAGCTTGAGTCCAAGGTTTTTGATCTTGAACAACAGATAGCAAGGATGGAAAGCCAGATTCAGTTACTTGAAGGAAACCTTGAGCGTGTTGAGGTAAGTTCCCTGCAGTCAAGGCCGGTACCAAGGCAGCCTATTCAGCCTCCGCCAAGGCCAACTCCTGGCCAGGTAGAATCTGAATCTGTCGCAATTTTGGAGCCTGAAGTCCCGGTAATTAAAGAGCCAACTCTTTTTGATATTGGTTATAAAAACTTTAATGATGGTAATTATGCCCAGGCAAGACAGAATTTCAGGGCATTCTTACGTGAGGACCCAAAAGCAAAAGAGGCACCGGATGCAACTTTCTGGATTGCTGATTCATATTATAAAGAAGGCCTATATGAAGAATCAATACTTGAGTACCAGAGGTTAATTGATGTATATCCGCGTGACCCAAGAGTGCCGCTTGCCTATTTAAAACAGGGCATGGGGCTTATGAAGCTTAATAAAGATGAGGAAGCAAAACTGTTTTTTCAGACTTTGATAGATAAATACCCTGGTTCGCCTGAAGCAGACGAAGCAAGAAAAAAAATATCAGAGCTTGAACAAAATAGTTAAAAGTATTACAATATCAGATATAATATAAAAAATTATAGAATACTCTTAAAGGAGGTATAGAAGAATGAGTGGGCAGTCAAAAAGGTTTTTAGGATTAGTCCTCGTATTATTTAGTGTAGTATACTTAGCGAGTTGTGCAGTTCCACCGCCAACACAGGAGTTGGCAGACGCGGAAACTGCAGTACAGGAAGCTAGAGATATGGGAGCTGCAGAATGTGCTCCTGAAGAATTAGCTGCTGCCGAAGCAGCTTTAGCAAAAGGTAAAGCATGGGCTTCAGAATTCTGTAGTGAATTAGAAGCTAGAAGAATGCTTATCGATGCAAGAGCAAAAGCTGAGGAAGCTAAGGTTAAATGTGCAACTGTAGAAGAAATTATTGCTGAGCTTGAGCTTAGAGATATTTTCTTTGACTTTGACAGATACAACGTCAGACCAGATGCTGCTGCAGTACTTCAGGAAAATGCTGAAGTGTTAGCACAGAATCCAGATGTACATGTAGTTATTGAAGGTTATGCAGATATCAGAGGTTCAGCTGCATACAACCTAAGATTAGCTCAGAACAGAGCTGATTCAACAAAAGCATTTCTTGTAAACATGGGTGTAGATCCTGGACGTGTTACCACTACAAGTGGTGGTGCAACTCAGCAGTTTGCTGCAGGTACTACTGAAGATGCTTACCAGTTAAACAGAAGGGCACACTTTGTTCCAACTGTTGGTATGTCATCCGTTGGTGCAAGAATTACAATTGTAAAAAAATAGTTTAGATTTTTAAACTATAAAAAGATTTAACAAAAGGGGAAAAGTTATAATGCTTTTCCCCTTTTTATTTGCTAAATTTATAATCAAATCATGTCCCATAAAACCCCAAAATCCGAAAAACTCTTTAACGAAGCAAAAAAGTATATGGTCGGCGGTGTTAACAGCCCAGTAAGGTCATTTAGCGCTGTTGAAGGCAGTCCTGTGTTTATTTCAAAAGCAAAGGGTTCAAAGCTTATTGATGCTGACGGAAATAAGTATATAGATTATATAGGTTCATGGGGACCGCTTATACTTGGCCACACCGATAAGGACGTGGTTAAAGCTGTCCAAAAAGCATCTTCATCGGGGACAAGCTACGGCGCACCCTGTAAAGATGAAATTACACTTGCCAAAATGGTCGTAAGCTGCCTGCCATCTATTGATAAAATAAGGATGACTAATTCAGGCACTGAAGCCACAATGAGTGCGATAAGGGTCGCAAGGGCATACACAGGAAGGGACTATATTATAAAGTTTGAAGGATGCTATCATGGACATGCTGACTACCTTCTTGTAAAGGCAGGTTCCGGGGCAACTACTTTTGGCAATCCAAGCAGTCCTGGAGTACCAGCTTCATTTACATCTAAAACCCTTGTTGCAAAATACAATGATACTGAATCAGTTGAAAAACTGTTTAAAAAATACGGTGAAAAAATAGCAGGAGTAATTATTGAGCCAGTAGCAGGAAACATGGGTGTTGTATTGCCAGATAAAGCTTTTCTAAGGGGCCTTAGGGCCATAACAAGGCAGTATGGGTCACTTCTTATTTTTGATGAGGTTATGACGGGTTTCAGACTCGGACTCAGCGGAGCACAGGGCCTTTTCAGAGTCAGGCCGGATATCACATGCCTTGGAAAAATTATAGGCGGCGGATTACCAGTAGGAGCATATGGGGCCAGCAGTAAAATTATGAGTATTGTTTCCCCGGAGGGCCCAATGTACCAGGCCGGGACTCTTTCCGGAAACCCAATTGCTATGGCAGCAGGGATTGCAAACCTCAAAAAAATAATGAAAAAAGATTTTTATAATAAATTAGCAAAGCGCACGGATCTTATGGTGGGTGAGATAAACAGCCTGATTGATAAATACGGGCTTGAAGCAAATGTGACTTCCATAGGTTCTATGTTTACCATCTTCTTTAATAAGGAGAAAGTAACGGATTACAAGTCGGCATTAAAATCCGATACAGAAAAATTTTCCAGATTTTTTTCAATACTTCTGAAAAATGGTGTAATATTCCCACCCTCTCAGTTTGAGTCGGTATTTATTTCATCGGCACACACCAACAGTGATATTGAGAAAACCCTGGATGTGGTTGAAAAGGGTTTTAAAGCCTTGTAAAAAGATGCCCAAAAAAAATCACAGGTGGATGTATTTTTTAGTTGTCGGAAGCAACTTTGGAGTATCTGTAGCTGCGGGATTATTAGCCGGCAGGTATATTGATGCAAAATTTGGTTATGAAACCCCATACTTTACAGTACTGGGACTTCTTGCAGGGGTGACTTCAGGCATAGTTTTATTAATAAGATTACTGAACATGAAAAATGGAAAAAAATAGTTTTACAAAATTTAAAATTTTTGGCGGTACGGAAAAGGTATCGTTAATAGTCATCGCACTGCTTTTTATCGGCAACTATCTCATTAATCAAAAGGAAATAGCCATCGGCGTTGTTGCAGGAGGACTGCTGTTTTTAATTGATTTTATTGTTATAAAGTTCCTCGTAAACTCAATGCTGACCAAGAGATATACCACTCAATTCAACATATTTTTATTCATTGTAAAACTGCTAATTCTTCTTGTCATATTGATGTCATTATTAATATTTGCAAAATTGAATATTTATGGTTTTATATTAGCCCTAACAGCGATAGTATTCGTAATTGTAGGGAGCGGATTAAAAGGAAATAACGATGGATCATTTTAGTTGGTTTACATTAATAAACATGCTTGAACATGATCATATGCTGGGAGCAGTACTTGTACTGATGATGCTTACGGCATTAGGTTTGGTACTTCGCGGCAAGTTTGCAAGCGATGGTGCTGTTGTTCCGGATTCAAATGTATCATTTAATAATTTTTTCCAGATTATAGGTCTGGATTTTCTATTTGATATATTCGAAAATATTTTCGGGTCAAGGGAAAAGGCAATAAAATATTTCCCGCTACTTGCAGGTTCATTCTTTTTTATACTGTTTTTAAACCTGCTTGGTATTGTCCCGGGGTTTCTTCCCCCCACAGGTAGTTTAAACACAACACTGGCATTCGGAATAATAATTTTTGTCGCATATAACTACTACGGTTTTAAAGAACATGGAATTGGATATTTAAAACATTTTGCAGGGCCTGTATTATTTCTGGCTCCGCTTATGATTATTATTGAAGTCATAAGTCACCTTGTAAGACCATTATCACTATCTCTCAGGCTGTTTATGAATATTACCGGTGACCATATGGTACTTGGCGTATTTACGAATCTTCTTCACATAATATTGCCAGCAATTTTTGTAGGGCTTGGAATTTTTGTTTCTTTTTTACAGGCATTTATTTTTACCGTGCTATCGGCTATATATATTGCGCTTGCAGAAGCACATTCACATTAAGAATAAACACTCAGATCTAAGGAGGCCTTCAATGAAGAGGTTATTTTCACTATTCGCATTAGTGGTTGCAGCAACAATAGGAGCATTTGTTCCTGATGCATTTGCAGCTGGTGAAGGTACAGGAGATCTTGCTAAGCTTGGAATAGGGCTTGGTGCAGGACTTGGTATTGGTATTGCAGCGGGAGTTGCAGGGTTAGGTCAGGGACGTGCTACAGCAGCAGCACTTACCGGTATCGCTAGAAACCCAGGAGCAGCTTCAACGATTCAAACACCGATGATTATTGGTCTTGCTCTTATAGAATCTCTTGTTATCTATGCCCTTTTAATTGCGTTTTTACTACAAGGAAAGATCTAACTAAACCCGGAGGGAGTGTAAAACTCCCTCCTTTTAGTTATATTTCTTTTTATGCGTAAAAAACTTAATATACCACTACTTATTTTATTGACCTTTACGGTCCTGTTCAGCGGTTGTATTGCCAAAGACCTTGTGGGTAATGACGATCAGGACAACCCGTTATATTCAGCAGACAGGTTTTATAAATTTCTTCAGTGGAAATATTATGACAAAGCAGCAACCCTTGTGTACCCAACCGATATTCCAAAGTTTGACGAGGTCGCTTTCAGGGTAGAAGACGATTTGAATATTACAAGTTATGAATTAAAGGAACTTGTGATAATTGACCCGGAAGACGAGGAAATGCCAACTACCGTCAGGGTAGTTGTTACCTACTACAAGTTTCCTTCAGTTGCAGAGAAAACCGCTGTAATCACTGATACATGGATCAAACCGGGTAAAACCTGGCTGATGAAGTCTGATTTTAATTCTGAAATCTTTAATGACTGAAATTCCTTTTTATAAAATCCAGCGCATCTTCCCTGTTTGATACAATCCCTTCAAGCTGCTGCTCTTCTATTTTATCCAGTATTGTTTTAAATAAAGGTCCCGGTTTATACCCAAGGCCGATCAGGTCAATACCCGTGACAAGCGGCCGGGGTTTTATTTCAGTTTCTTCCATATTTTCGAGCTTGTCTTTCAGGTACTCATAGATTTCTGTCATCCCGTGGCTTGCCTGGCAGTCAGCAAGGTGCATTTCAAGATGCTCTTCAATATAAGGTGTGGCAAGAAATCTCTTAAGAGTACTCTGTCTCATATTCCTTACATCTTTAAATTTTAAATGTTCCCTGATAAGTGAAACGATTCTTTCAATCTGCTTTTTTGAAAATTTTAAATTCCTGCATATCCCTTTAGCCATACCGGCCCCAACCCTGTCATGGCCGTTAAAACGTATTCTGTCAGAGACCTCAAATGTTGGCGGTTTGCCGACATCATGCAGCAGTGCTCCCATTGCAAGCTCCGGGGAGTATATGCCTCCGGTATTCTCATGCAGTTTATCAAGCACAAGGCAAGTATGAACAAATACGTCGCCCTCGGGATGAAACTGCGGCGGCTGTTCAACACCTATCATGGTATGTACATCGGGAAGTACCACTTTTAGCAGTCCTGTTTCACTGAGCAGTTTAATTCCGTTACCCGGGTTATTCTGGGTAATAATTTTTACAATCTCGTCCCTTATTCTTTCCTTACTTACACTTTCGATTAAAGCACAGTTTTCACTTATAGCGTTAAATGTCTCAACATCCATTTTAAATCCAAACCTCGAGGTAAATCTTACTGCCCTTATCATCCTCAGTTTGTCTTCGTTAAACCTCTCGGCGGCGTTGCCTATGGTCTTTACGATTCCGTTTGCAAGATCATCCTGACCGGTTACATGGTCAAGGAGCTGTCCTTCAATCGGGTCATATAGCATGCCGTTTATTGTGAAGTCCCTTCTAATTACATCTTCCACTTCACTGTTAGTATAGTTTACGTCCCCGGGGTGCCTGCCGTCTGAATAATCACTTTCCTGCCTGAACGTCGCTACTTCAAACTGCATATCATCTATAAGTACCAGGATTACGCCAAAGCTTTCACCTATAGGCACATTTCTTTTAAATAAGCGCTGTACGTCGTCCGGGAGGGCACTTGTAGTTATATCGTATTCTTTTGGCTCTAAACCAAGCAGGGCATCCCTTACGCAGCCTCCTACGAGAAAGGCTTTGTGGCCGCTATCCCGGAGGGTTTTTATTATAGAGACTGCAGCATTAAAATTACTGCCCTCAAATTTATCCAGTTTTCTGTTCATTTTGATCTATTAAAACAATAATGTTGTAGTATATTAAATGATTCTGAAAAAATTTATAACCTATTACGTGGAGTAATTATGCCTGAAACAAGGTTTTATGACCTATTTGAAAAACAAATTAAAGAGAACAAGTCCAAACTGCTCTTTCAAAAAAGAGACGGATGGAGCTGGAAACAGATAACCTGGCTCGATTTTCAGACAGAGGTCAGAAGTATATCTTCTTTTCTTATGGATTTTGGTTTTGAAAAAGGGGACAGGGTACTGGTTATATCTTCAAACAGCCTTGAATGCCTGAACGTGGAGCTGTCAGTTTATTTGCTCGGTGGATGTACTGTGCCTCTCTCCACTGAATTTGAAATGAGTGACCTTGAATACATTCTAAAGAAGGAAAAAATCAAGTATGTATTCATAGAGGATGAAGAAGTACTGGCAAAGACTGAAAAAAAGCTGGTATCCAAAAGAGGCATTAAAAAAATATTTGTTCTTTCTGATTACAAATCCAAGATTGAAGACAAGATTGTAAATTATAAGAGCCTTGTAAAGTTTGGATTCATGAAAGCCAAGAAATTAAAAGATGAACTGAAAGAATTTAACGAAAGTGTTGAGCCGGATACTGCAGCTATCAGTTTTTATGATTTTAGCGGGGAAAAACCAAAGAACAAAGTCCTTACCCAGGAAGTGTTTCTTGATCTTCTGCAGCATGCATATAAGAAGATGAGGTTTGTTACTGCTGATGACCAGTCATATTCCTATCTGACTTCTTCCAACTCATTTTCAAAACTTGTAAACTATTTCACAATTTTTATTGGCAGTATTGCTGCAATAGCAGAAAACAAGAAGGATTTTTTCAGTGATGTGCTGGAAGTAATGCCAACGGTGATGTTTCTTACAAGTGATGGCATGGAAAGATCGGTAGATCATCTGTCAAAGACAAACGGCACGCACGCTTTAAAGAAGTCCTTCGGAGGAAGACTTAAATATGTGATTACAGATTCCGAGCCTGCCAATAATGTAAAGAATGCTTTTGTCGGTTCAGGTATATCCGTTATTGAACTGCCGGAACTTGCTTCACTCAGTTCCTAAACATCTGTTTCATCGACAGTACATATAGCGCGGCCTCTTTCAAACCTAACCTGTATATTGCTACCCTTTTTTAGTTTGTCAGCACTCTTTATCACTTTTTTTCCGTTCTTGTCATACACGATGCTGTATCCCCTGCTAAGTACTTTAAGGGGGCTAAGGCTGTCCAGTTTCCCGGCAAGGATTGAAAGCTCAGATGAGCCTTTTTCAAGTGTTGAGCGAAGTGACCATACAATCCTGTCCTGTAGTCTGTCAAGCTCACTTTGTAGAAGTGAAAATCTGTTTAACAAAGAGTTGTTGACCCTTTGGGCAAGAGTATTTAACTGTGATACCAGTTCTTCTTTCTCACGGACTGCAATCTCTGCTGCCATTGAGGGCGTAGCTGCCCTGACGTCAGCCACAAGGTCAGAGATCGTAACATCTATTTCATGGCCTACTGCTGAAATTAACGGAACAGGCGATTCACTTATTTTTCTTGCAAGGATTTCTTCGTTAAATACCCACAGGTCCTCAGCAGATCCGCCCCCACGAGCAAGTATTATCAGATCAAGGTCTGAAATACTGTAAAGACGGTCAAGTGCCCGTACAATTTCTTTGGGTGCTTCATCTCCCTGTACCCTTGTGGGAGAAATTATTATTTCAGTATTATCAAATCTTCTACCAATTACTTTTATTATGTCTTTAACGGCAGCCCCGGTTGGTGATGTTGCAATTCCTATCTTTCCTGCAAGAAATGGAAGGGGCCGTTTTTTTTCTATTGCGAATAGTCCCTCTTTCTGGAGCTTTTCTTTTAACTGCTCAAGTGCTACAGCCTGCGCCCCTTTGCCCTTTGGTTCGATATACCTGATGTTTAACTGGTATGTGCCCTGTTTCTCATAAACATTAACCTGGCCGCAGCATACCAATTCTTTTCCATCTTCGGGGATAAATTTAATGTGCTGATTTGCCCATTTAAAGCAGACGGCAGATACCTGGCTGTTTTCGTCTTTAATTGTGAAATACCAGTGGCCGCTTGAGTAGTTGCCCCTGAAGTTTGAAACTTCTCCCTCGAGCCAGATATAGTCACTTCCCAGTTCGCTTTCGATAATGCCCTTTATTTTGGCATTGAGCTGACTAACTTTGTAGATGTTTCCGCTTATGAGGTCTTTGAAGGAAGGAAAGTTTTCCATTTAATTAGTCTTCAAAAAGGTGTGGTGCCGAAGTCTTAAGCTCATCCAGAAGAGACGGGTCAAGCTTTGTATTTTTTATTGATTTTACCCTAAGCAGCTGGTGTACCCTTAGTTTTCGGGCGTTTGAAAAATTAGCACCGTCCAGGTTTGCCTTATCAAAGTTGGCAAGTTTAAGATTTGTGTTTTTTAGATTTGCATTTGTGAGGTTTGCGTTAATAAGATGTGCCCCTTCAAGGTTTGCGTTTTCCATGTTAGCACTTTCAAGATCGGAGTTTTGAAGGTTTGTACCGTAAAGTGAAGCACCCTGGAAGTTTGCATTTTTAAGCCTTGAGTCTTTTAAAAATGCGAGTTTAAGATTGGCATTTTCGAGATTAACTGTCTCCAGTTCCGAACCGTTAAGGCTTGCCCAGCCGAGGTCGGGATCGGCCTTCGTATCAGACTCCCTCCAGCTGTTCCAGCTTTCAAGTCCTTCCTTAATTTTTTTTACGTGCTCAGAATTAGCCATAATGTAGTACCTATTTTATAATTTTGAAAGCTGTCATAAGAACATATGCTGCAATTAAAAGATAAATGATACCCCTTAAAAAGATCTTTATTTTACCGGGTTTCAGTTTTCCAATCTTTTCCCCGCAGTTGATGCAGGTATTAGATTTTACCGTAATTTCATATCCGCATTCTTCACATTTTGTGAGGTTCATATTAAACCCTGTAAAAAATATATTCTTACTATTTTATTCTTTCCAGCCCCGGCCTGACAAGGTTGGGATGAAATGCCGAAATCATATCTGCAAGTATTGTTGTTACGTTTTTTATGTCCCACTGCGCCCCCTCAGACATTCTGAGGTTAATGAGATGATAGAGTTCCCAAAGGTCAAATTTGCCAATTAATCTCCTGTTGTGTGCATTGGTAACGATATAGCTTGCGGGTGTTTCAAGGCCCTGTTCAATAAGTTCATTGTAATAATCTTCACTCAGTTTTATGACCTGTGATAAGAGTCCGGCAGTACCTGAGTCAGTAATGTTCGGGGGTACTGTTATACCGTTTGTTATGGAAGGCTCCTTGTATAACCATTCAACTTTTCTGTGGCGAAGGAGCTGGTGCCAGCATGCTTCGCTGATTACAAACTCGGCTTCATATTTAACCAGTTTAAAAACATTTAAGGGATTGTCATATTTTCGTATGTTTTCAACCGTATTTTTAAATAACGGAAGAAGTTCTTCTAACGATTTCCCGTTAATTTCCCATGCTGCTTCATTGTAAGAGAGGTCAGAGTGTTCAAACAGGATTGAAGATAAAATATTTCTAAGTGCCTGGTCTTCACTTACTTCAGGCCCCTTAATAATATTTACCTCGCAGCCTTCGATCTCTTTGTTCATATTGTTTGAATATTTTTTACCAAGCTCTTCATTAGCTTTTCTGGCGCTTACAATAAAATCATTTTCATTAGCGTATTTTATTAAAGTAGGTACCGAAAACTTAACCTCTTCCTTGATTTCGCCGGCCCTGTTCCTTACCTCGGCATACCTGCTTGAAAGCATTACAGAGAGACTGTCTTCAATTGCTCTTGCATTGCCCGTCATGCCAAGATTTGTTGTTGTTGCGAGGTTTAGTGCATATCTTGCATCTTCGAATGCCACTTTTTCAAGGGCCCTGTGATGAATACGTTCTTCCATGCCATCCGGCGTTGGAACGGTTTCTTTCAAAAATTCGAATAATTTATCATTTAACTGTGTATATATATCGTATTGCTTATTACATATATCCTCGAATTCTGCTTTTAGTTCCGGATGTCCGTTTAACTCGGCCGGGATATAAAAATCACCTTTTACAGGTTTTTGGTATCTCTGGGAGTATTCAGTAAAGGAAAGGTATTCATTCGATAGTTCGAGTACGGATGAAAAAAGGCGTGATACATTTTCAATCCCCATGTGAACCGCTGCATGTTCTGCAACAGACGCATGGCCGTAGTTAAGGACCCATTTTTCATGGAATTTACTTGCCCTTTCCTGGCCCAGCTGTTCTTCGTCTATAACAACACCAATATTGTCACGGAAGCTTTTTGGGCTTCTGCTCACATAGGCAAAGATTACCGCAATTACTTCTTCCGGAATGTTGCTAACCGTGTAGATGTCCCTTTCGGTATTTGAAACATATTTTTCTAAGTCATTTGATGAAAGCTGTTCGGTATCAGACATATTAACCCCTGAATTTAGTCTCGTTAGAAGTGCGTCTTAAACAAGGTTTTCCAAATATTATAAATGATATAAAGGAACAAAAAAATATCAGTTTAAGAAATGGGGGTAAGTTTTTTCAGCTGCTCCGAAATATAGGGCATTACCTGGTTCGCTTTTCCATATAAAACCGCGTTTACGTACTCATCGGCAGGGCTTTCGCCTTCGCTTATTATTGCTACTTTGCCTTCCCTGTTCATAACCTGGAAAGGAAATGATGCGATCGGCTCATTATCCAGATTGGCGCCAACTATTACAAGCATGTCGCAGCGCTGGAGCATCATCCACGATTCCCTTATTTCCCAGTGGGGAAGGGGCTGATCGGGAAAGGAGATGGGCGGTTTCATCATATCGCCGCTGCATACGCTGCATACAGGTATTTTTTTCCCTTTTTCGAGCTGGGCCAGGGTCTCATTCATAGTGTGGTCTTTACCACAATCGGGGCATGTGACCCAGTGAATGGAGGCGTATAGTTCAAGTACATTTTCATTGCCTGCTTTTTGGTGAAGCCCGTCTACGTTCTGGGTCATAATACATGTTACGTTTGAAAGAAGGCTTATTTCGTAGATAGCCTCGTGGCCCGGAGTGGGAGAAGCAGATGCAATACCCGGGTAAAATCCCCTGATCTTATCCCAGTAAACTTCCCTTGTCTCGATGTTGTTTTTAAACTGCCTGACATCCGGGTTAAAACTCGGATCAGAAGCATCGGGTATTCCTGATTCAAATATAAGCTCAGGGCCTGTAAGAAAAACTATTTCCCTTGATTCTTCCAGCCATTCGATGATCGAAGTTAAGGCATCTTTTTCTTTTTCCATGTAAATTTGATTATACTGTCAGAAATTTTACTTATCAATATATTGTGACTTTGGTTAATATTAGCTCCGGAGTAATAAATTTTAATATGAATTACAAGATCAAAGATATTATAGAGTTTAGCGATACGACACTTGCAATTTCCTGGGAAGACGGACACGAAAGTCTCTATCTTTACAAAGATTTAAGAAGTGCGTGTCCCTGCGCAAAATGCACGGGGCATGGGGAAAAGCCGCGTTTTAAAAAGTTAATTCCGCTTAATCCCGGAGGCCAGCCGGTAAAACCAGATAAGATAGAGTACGTTGGGAATTATGCAGTCAAGTTCTTTTGGAACGACAAACACGATACCGGCATCTATACTTTTGATTATCTGCGGGAGAACTGCACCTGCGAAGAATGCAGCAGCTCCTGATTACTGGATCTGGTAAGTTATGTTAACACTTGCCGAGACGGTTATATCCCCTGATTCAATTGGTGTGGAAGACTCTGGTGAAGCTGCTCTCACGCTGTCATAACTCCTGGCGTATAAGGGCTGGGGGTTGTTGTAGTTTGGGTTAAGCTGCATTACCTGTACTATGCTTACACCCGCGGCTTCGGCCGTAACTGTGGCAGTATCTTTAGCGTCTTTTACAGCAAGCCTTAATGCTTCTTTTCTTAATTTACTTTTATCAAGTATATCAAACCTCGGGCCGTTTATCCTGTTGGCACCTACGCCTGTGGTTGCGTCAATAAGATTGCCGAGATTTTCAAGATCGACGGTCTTTACAACCAGGTCATTTGATACGCTGTAGCCGGTAAGATCTGATTTTTTTGTAGTCTGATTGTAATCATAAACCGGGGAAAGGTTAAAGCCTGAGGTCTTTACAGTGTCCTGCTTGCCGATAAGCGATTTAATCTTGTTTAATACGTTTGTGGTTTTATTAGCATTGTCCTGAAGGGCTGCCTGTGCAGTTTTTGCCTTGGAAATCACTGATATATTTATATAAGCAACGTCGGGTTTGGCTTTTACTTCACCCCTGCCGTTTACGTTTAGGCTCCTCGAGTTATTGTCCTGCGCAAAGGTGATAGCCTGTGAACTCAGCAGCAGTGCGAACAGTAGGAAGATAATTAATCTGTATTTATACATGGTACTCTCCTGTAATCATTTTCTATAATGATATTATACGAATAAATTTTAAAGAAGTTTTAAAATTTTTCAGGAAAGCAGATAAATATTATTAAGCCTGGGCGCTTATAGCCAGCCAGTTTCTAATAACAAACAGGTTGCCGTCTTTGTCTTTATCACCGTGGATAAGAATTGAAGGCCCAACTGCATTTTTCATTGCATCTGAGGCAAATTCAATAGGATATCCATGAAGTGCGCCTGCTGCATACTGCTGGAAAGCACTTATATGTTCCCATGCTTCCTGAGTAAGATGAGCGGCAAAAACCTGTGCTTCAACCAGTTTAAAACCTGATTTTCCCACAAGATCTTCATAATAAGATTTTGGATGGAAGCTGGCAGCTTCTGCTTTTTTCTCGACCTTTTCACGTTTAATTCCTTTTTCCCTCAGGAACTGAACTGCGTTCTTTACCTGTGTACGGTAGAAAGGAAGTGTCTCTGTAGGACGGGCTTCTTCATAAAAAGCCGTGTTAAAGAAAAATAGTCCACCCGGTTTAAGGGCTTTCTTAATCCTCTTCAGGCTGTTTATCTGAGATTCTTCGTTCAGGTAATGTATGCCGTTACCCCAGATTGCCACATCAATACTGTTGTCCGGCAGGTCAAGATCTTCGATAGGTGAATTGATAAATTTTAGTTTATCTATGTTAGTTTCAAGTTTTACCTGTGCAAGTTTTAAAGCTTCTGATGACTGGTCCAGGCACATTACAAGTGACTGTTTCCACTTCGCTGGTAAATGAGAAACAAAAAGCTGCACCATAGTACCGGCTCCGGTAGCTATGTCTAAAAGCTTATCTATCTCTTCAGTACCCCTGTCTATTAATATCTGAACCCAGCTCGTTATGATATCGCCGTTTACCTTTTTGTAATCTTCGGTATCCGCGAAGGGCTCGTAATTATAATTCTCTTTTTCTTCTGGCATTTCTGTAACCTCTCCCTAAAACCACTTGTTCTAAAAAAGCAAATAACTATACACTATTTGCCGTTGTTTAAAAGCTAAATCTCACATATAGATTTTAATACATTTTACGCAATATTAATAGGTGTGATTTTATACTCCCTTCTTTTCCCCCCACATGAGTTTATGCAGCTGGGGCAACACCCTGACATTGTGGAGCCGGTCCTTTAAAATGCTTTCACCTAGCCACGAAATATCTTCCCCAAATACAGGCTGAAATATTAAAGAACTGCTGATTTTGTATGTATTTAGTATATGCTTTGCATAGTTATAGTCTGCCTCATCTTTAATAACAAATTTAAGCTGGTCTTTAGTCCCGAGCTCTTCAAATAGTGTGAAATCCATCCTTTTTTCCATACCGGAGCTGGGGCATTTACAGTCCATACTGATAAGGCATGAACTGCCGTTAAAAATTTCAGGTGGTTTTTTATGGCCGCTGGTCTCAAGTACAATGAAAAAACCCTTATTAATCAGCTCTTTGGCAAGCGGGACAAGCTCTTTTCGCTGTATTAAGGGTTCTCCTCCGGTGATACATACGTTTTTACATCCAAATTTACTGATTTCACTTATAACCTGTTCGTGAGACATATCTGTAAATTCTGTACCCTCCACTGCGTACATGGTATCGCACCAGCTGCACCGAAGGTCACATGCAAAAAGCCGTAAGAATACAGTCGGCACACCCATTGCCGTGCCTTCACCCTGGATAGAATAGAAAATTTCGTTGACCTTAAGTATTCCCATATTGCACTTTTCCTACACTATACCTAAGCCTCGTATTCTGTAGGATCTTTTACCCCTGATTCCCTAAATGCCCTTTTTCTTTCATTACATGCACTGCATACCCCGCAGTGAATTTCTCCGCCCACATAACAGGTCCATGTGTTTTCAAAAGGGACGCCCAGTTTGTCACCAAGAGCAACAATCTCTGCCTTGTCCATTCCGACGAACGGGGCACTTATGGTTAGTTTTTGATTATCAGTCGCAAGCCTTTCAGCTGTCTCAAAAGCCTCTACAAACTCTTTCCGGCAGTCCGGGTAAACACCCCTGTCGGAGTGATGAGCACCAAAAAAGATGTGGTTTGCATTAATACTCTCAGAGAAGCCGATAGCTACTGAAAGAAATATTGCATTTCGGTTTGGAACAATTGTGGATTTTAATGTTTCAAAATGTTCAGTGGTCTCAGGCACTTCCGGTACATCCACACTGCTGTCCGTGAGCGCTGAGCCCTGTAAAAGTTCGTTGATACTGCTTAGGTCTATTACTTTGTGGTTAATACCAAGAAGTTCAGCTGTTTTTTTCGCACCTTCGATTTCGCGGGAATGCCTCTGGCCATATAGTATTGATATAGCATGTACATCAAAGTTGTCTGCAGCAGCTTTGTAACATAGCACTGTGCTGTCCAAACCACCTGAGAATATTATTACACAACTGTTCATGGGAATAATATAGATATTTTACTTATGGATACAACCTCATAAGAAATAATAAAAGATTATATTTATAATTGATTACATTATAATTATTGATATTATAATGAGGTGCATTATGCTATTTGTTGTGTACAAGATATTAGATATTCCTGTCTAAATAGATTTTTCTTAAAGGAGTTTTTAGAGGATGTCTATAATTAGTTTTAAAAATGAGGAACTAGAGCTGATATTTAAAGGACAACATGTAAAAGGTTGGCCATATGGGTCAATAGATACAACAAGAAGAAGGTTATTGACTATACATTCAGCTGCAGATTTTAATGACTTTCGCAATTTAAAATCTTTAAAGTTTCAGGAAGTGAAACAGAAGGTCAAAGGGTATGATAAGAGTCAGAAGTTATGGAGAGTTAAAATTAATTTACAATGGTCGATAGTTTTTAGATGGAAAGATGGAGACGCCTATGATTTGGGGATAGCGGATATTCATTAATATGTGTAAATAGTAACAACCATTTAAGGAGGTGCAATCCTATGACATCGAATCGGAGATTATCTGATAAAAAAGGCAAGGGTGTAAGGATAAAGGAAGTCAGGGTTAATTATAATACTGGAACTAGTGAAGGACGATTAAAGGCAGTACATCCGGGAGCAATTTTAAAAGAAGAACTGGAATGTAGGGAGATTTCTCAAAGTCAGGTATCAAGGGATTTAAATGTCTCGTTTCCAACAATCAATGAAATCTGCAACGAGAAAAGATCATTAACTGCTGATATGGCTGTTAGACTGGAGAGGTATTTAGATGTAAGTGCAGAATTCTGGCTTAATATTCAAAAGTCTTATGATATTGAGATAGCGATGGAGAAGATCGGAGAAGATCTGGATAATATCAGGCCCTCCAAAGTTGCGTAAAATTCAGAATTATAAAAATTATTGTTTATAGATTTACTAATGCTTTTGTTCCGGATTTTCAGGCCCTGAGACGTTCCGGTGAAAATCACCAAGTTTTGTCTGGAGCTGGTTTACGTGGTCTATTACGTCATGGATCTGGCGGTCAAGGTCTTCTGCTTCCATATCAATCCCTTCGCACCTTCTCCACTCGAGTATATGCCCTTTAATATGGTCAAATGAGTCGTACATAGTGTTTAGTTCATTAGAAATGCGGGAAATATTTACAGCAATTTCCTCTCTTTCTTTTTCTCTCGACACATAAGCAATCCAGAAGCTTGCAAATATAAATGCAGCCACAATGACTGCCTGTGGTATCAAAGTTTCGAGGGTCGGGTAAATGCCGAGGGTCTCAATCCTTGGTACGTAGTCAACAAACGAAATGCCAATTACACCCGCTCCCTGGAGTTCATGAATTCCCTTTCCGATCAGTATAAAACATAGGAAATAAAGCAGCAGGCTTGTGGCAGAGAAAAAGTATTTAAGCGGAATCCTGATGGCCAGTTTAAATATAAGAAATCCCAGTATTCCTGTTACTGCGAGCCCGGCAAGGAAACCCCAGACGATTGGTGCGATATTGCCTTCTGCCTGGTAGCTTAGGGCCTGGTAAAAAAGTACTGTTTCAAAGGCTTCCCTGTAAACAGCCAGAAAAGATACGGACACAAGTGCTATTACGCTTTTTTTGTTAAGTGCTGTTTCAACTTTTGATTTTATATACTCTTTCCACTTACCAACTTCTATTTTCGAGATGAGCCAGTAACTGACATAAAACAGGACTGCTGCCGCGAGAATTGAAGTTATACCCTCGATAAGCTCCCTGCTTGCGCCGGAGATTGAAATCATCGTACGGGCGAGATACCAGGTAACCAGCCCTGCAGCGATCGCAGCAATCCACCCAAAGTGAATGTAGCGTATTGTCTTTCTGGATCCTGTATTTATAAGGAAAGCAATTATTGCCGCAATTATCAGAATTGCTTCGAGTGCTTCACGAAGAATAATCCCAAATGAATTGGTAAACAGTACAGCTGAAGTAAAAGTGTTTTTATCTTCAAGTAGAAGTGATGCTTTATTTAGATCATTTGTAATTGATCCCCCAAGGGACACAAGTGATGATACAGGGGCATTCCCCTTGATTTCAGACCTGAATTTGGCAAGTCCTGATTCAATCTGGATATTCAGCTTGTTATTTGCAATTGCAAGGTCAGACTCAACCATCTCGTAACCGTCAAGATATGCTTCTATTGATTTGTCGAGTGCCTTTTTCTGTTCGCCCTGTTTATAAAGATCAATCGCTGAGCCAATTCCTGCTATTGTATATTCAATATGTTTTAGTTTGGACCCGGTGTTTTCAGCAAGTGCATTTCTGACAGTTTTTACCGATGCATAGTTACTGCTTCCCAGGTTTTCAAGTATCTCCCTGTTTGAAAGGGAAGAAAGTTTTTTATAGTCATCAAGCCCCGGCGGCAAATTGCTGCTGCCTCCGTTTCCTCCCCCAGGATTAATCTCATCCGGGAAACCAATTGAAAGCAGGTAGAAAGCAACATCCCACTTATCCTTGTCAGATAGTGTATTAAACGCCGGCATTGCAGTGCCTTCAATACCGAAGTTCATGGTGTTGTAAGCCTTAATCGGCGAAAGGTTTGGAAATACTTCGGGGTCCTTAAAATTAGTTGGAGCGGGATTCAGATTACCTGCGAGTATACCGTCGCCCTTTCCCCTTTCCCCGTGGCAGGAAGTACAGTTGCCTGCAAACAGTGCCTTCCCGTTTGATATGTCGGGTATTGTCAGCGGAAATGTCTCTAAATTAAATGATTCTATTATTTCATTTTTTACTTTTACAGTAAGTGCGATAACCTCATCAACCGGTGCCTTGTTATTGATCTTAGTTCTTAGTTTTTCAAGGCTGTTTTTAAGTGCGGGGTCCTGATGGCCGGTGTCATCGTAAATGGTATTGGAGGTATCTGCGAATTCTGTCATTTCGACGAATTCGTCCTGGTTAATTATTTTCCCGTCTTTGATTGCAAACTGGTAGTCTCCCCCTATGTAATCAATTAGCGAGTAAAGCCTTAATTCATCTGTTCCGGCATTAGCACCCGCGGCCATTAAAATAGAGAAGAAAATTATCGTTAAAAAAGGGGCTTTTTTTGAAATCATTTTCAAATTATTGTAATAATACTGGCTGTTTGGATTCCTCACCACTTGTTGAGAATGTTGAAATTACCATTATAGACCTGCTTTGTCAACAATAGAGAATATACTACCAATATATTGATTAGATAATAGTAATTAAAAGACTATATTTATATAACAGAGATATTTCACAACAACCCCGGTTATTTACAACAGATATGTTTTGGTTTATCTTTTTCCCGTTTTCCGGGTGGTTTCAATATGAGTAAAGACAGATTATTTGATGAGTTTCCTTCTGTAACTTCAGAGGAATGGAAAAAGCAGATCGTAAAAGACCTGAGAGGGGCGGACTACGACGAAAAACTTTTATGGAATACGGATGAAGGTTTTTCGGTGGAGCCGTATTTTACCGGCGAAGACCTTGAAGGGCTTTCATGGCTTACATCGCAGGCCCCGGGCAAATTTCCTTTTGCCAGGAGCGGCAAAGAACTAAGCAACTCATGGAACATAAATATTGAGACTGGAGGGTTACGTAAAGACACCTCTCCCGAAATATTAAATACGCTCTTAGACGGGGCTGATTCAGTTACACTGGATTTTACTTCCCGGGATTTATCATGGCTTGTTGGCAGACTGCCTTTAAATGAAATTAAAATAAATATTAAAGCCGGGCCTGATCCAGTAGAAACTTTTACCAACTTTATAAATGAAACAGGAGATGCAGGTGACATAAGTGGATGCCTGTACTTCAATAGTCCAGATTTTAGTAACGAAGATATATTAAAAATTATTACCCATGCCCATTCTATTGCACCTAAGTACAGGAGTCTTCCTGTAAGTATTGATGCTGATGAAAAGAACATCACAAATGAAGTTGCCGATTCACTTGCCAAAGGCGCAGAACTTTTAAACGGACTGATAAACGAAGGGGCTGATCCAGATTTTATTGCCGGTAAGATATTTTTTGAATTTACAGTCGGATCCAACTACTTCATGGAGATTGCCAAACTTCGTGCTGCAAGACTTCTATGGGCAGAGATAGTTAAAAAGTCCGGCGTAAAGTCTGAAGAAAACTGCGTGATGAAGATCCATTCCAGGACTTCTTCTTCCAATAAGTCCCCGGAAGACCCAAACCAGAATATGCTGATGGCAACCACTGAGGCAATGTCGGCAATAATCGGGGGATGTGATGAGCTCTGTATTCTTCCTTTTGATACGAACAGTGAATCAGGGGTGCTTGAATCAAACAGGCTTGCTAAAAACACACAGCTTATGCTGAGGGAAGAAAGCTACCTTGATAAGATTATAGACCCTTCATCGGGATCATACTACATTGAAAAACTAACAGCAGAATTAGCCGAAAGAGCACTTGCACTTTTTAATGAGAAAGCAGCAACGGATTTAGGGGAGATTGATCTACAGGGAATTACACCATCTTTACCTTCCGAAAACGGGAGCGGTGATTTATGGCACACACCTGAGAAAATCGAATTAAAAAGCAGTTACTCAAAAGAAGATACAGAAAATTTAGAACAGCTTAATTTTGTTGCCGGTATACCCCCGTTTCTTAGAGGCCCTTATTCCACTATGTATGTGATAAGGCCGTGGACAGTGAGGCAGTATGCAGGGTTTTCAACTGCCGAGGAATCAAACGCTTTTTACAGGCGAAACCTTGCCGCGGGGCAAAAGGGGCTTTCCATAGCTTTTGACCTTCCTACGCACAGGGGATACGACTCCGACCATCCAAGGGTTGTTGGAGATATTGGTAAGGCGGGCGTTGCAATTGATTCTGTTGAAGACATGAAGGTCCTTTTTGACCAGATACCACTCGACGAGATGTCGGTATCAATGACCATGAACGGGGCAGTGCTCCCGGTTATGGCTTTTTATATTGTCGCCGCCGAAGAGCAGGGCGTAGAGCCTGTAAAGCTGAGCGGGACAATTCAAAACGACATATTAAAAGAGTTCATGGTGAGAAATACCTATATCTACCCGCCTGAATTCTCAATGAAAATTATTGCGGATATTTTTGAATACACTTCGCAGAACATGCCGAAGTTTAACTCCATAAGTGTTAGCGGATATCACATCCAGGAAGCCGGGGGTACTGCCGATATAGAGCTTGCATACACACTTGCTGACGGACTTGATTATATTAGGACGGGTATCAAAGCAGGTATGAAAGTGGACGATTTTGCTCCCCGTATCTCATTTTTCTGGGGTATCGGTATGAACCACTTTATGGAGATTGCCAAGATGAGGGCCGGAAGGCTTCTGTGGGCAAAGATTGTAAACCAGTTTAAGCCGGAAAACCCAAAATCGCTTGCACTCAGGACTCACTGCCAGACATCAGGGTGGAGCCTTACCGAACAGGACCCTTACAACAATGTAGTCCGTACATGCGTCGAAGCGCTTGCCGCAGCCTTAGGCGGTACGCAGTCACTTCATACAAATGCACTTGATGAGGCAATAGCACTGCCGACAGATTTTTCGGCAAAGATCGCAAGGGACACGCAGCTATATTTACAAAAAGAAACAGATATATGCAGGTCGGTTGATCCGTGGGCAGGTTCCTATTATATCGAATACCTTACTGACCAGATTGCAAGGAAGGCATGGGAGCTGATAGAGGAAGTTGAAGAGCTCGGCGGAATGGCAAAGGCTATCGAGACGGGAATTCCAAAGATGAGGATTGAGGAAGCCGCAGCCCGGAAGCAGGCCCGTATAGATTCAAAAAAAGACATAATCGTAGGCGTAAATGAATACGTATCGGGCAAAGACAGTGATATCGAGATACTCGAGATAGACAACACCGCTGTAAGAGAGTCCCAGATAGAAAGGCTTAATAAACTTAAAGAAGAAAGAGACAGTGCCGAAGTAGAAGCGGCACTTAATAAAATTACGGAATGCGCAGAGTCAGGCGAGGACAACCTGCTCGATCTTGCGGTGGATGCAGCCAGAAAGAGGGCAACACTCGGTGAGATTTCCTATGCTTGTGAGAAGGTGTGCGGAAGGTACGAAGCAGTGATAAGATCAATTTCGGGTGTATACTCTTCTGAAATGTCAGACAATGATATTTTTAAAGAGACAAGGGTTGTTTCCGATAAATTTGCGGAGCTTGTGGGCAGAAGGCCGAGAATCCTTGTTGCCAAAATGGGCCAGGACGGCCACGACAGGGGAGCAAAGGTCATTGCAACAAGTTTTGCGGATCTTGGCTTTGATGTGGACATTGGATCACTCTTTCAGACCCCCGAGGAAGCTGCAAAGCAGGCAGTTGAGAGTGACGTACATATACTTGGTATTTCGAGCCTTGCAGCGGGCCATAAGACCCTTGTTCCAAAGCTTATTTCAGAACTTAAAAAACACGGCAGGGAAGACATAGTAGTTATTGCCGGCGGAGTAATTCCAAAACAGGACTATGATTTTCTTTACGAAGCAGGTGTTTCCGAGGTGTTTGGCCCCGGTACTGTTATCCCCACAGCAGCTGAAAAAATACTTAATATCCTTATAGAAAAGCACAGCTAGTTTTATCCGGTTTAATTAGTTATTATCCAAAATTAATTATTGCTATGGCAAAACCAAAAAACAGTTTATCAACAGATAGTTACGTTAAGGGTATTCTTGCAAGAAACATCACTGTCCTTAGCAAAGCCATAACTCTTGTAGAAAGTAAACTTAAGTCAGACCTGGAGTTTGCACAGGAGATTATCGAACAGTGCCTCCCACATTCTGGAAATTCCATACGTATTGCCGTATCGGGTATTCCTGGCGCCGGAAAGAGCAGTTTTATAGATGTATTCGGATCACTTCTAACTAAAGAGTTTGGCAAAAAAGTGGCCGTCCTTACAGTAGATCCATCAAGCCAGATTTCAAAAGGCAGTATTCTTGGCGATAAGGTCAGGATGGAAAAACTCTCGAATGACGAGAACGCCTACATTAGGCCGTCTCCAAGTTCAGGATCACTTGGCGGGGTAACAAGAAGTACACGCGAGTCTATAATACTTTGCGAAGCGGCGGGGTTTGATGTGATTATTATTGAGACAGTTGGCGTCGGCCAGTCGGAAATTACCGTAAGGTCGATGGTGGACTTTTTTCTCCTGCTTCATCTTTCGGGTACGGGCGATGAACTACAGGGAATAAAAAGAGGAATAATCGAGATAGCTGATGCAATTGCCGTAAATAAATGCGACGGCGATAACATAAAAAAAGCGGAGCTCGCAAAAAGGGAAATAGAAAATGCTGTGCATCTTTTTCACCAGTCAGAATCAGGCTGGCAGACAAGGGTAATGACCTGCTCGGCAATTAAAAATACAGGTATCGAAGATATCTGGTCTATGATAGAAGAGTATATTGGGCACGTTCTGGAAAACGGTTTTTTTGATCTTAACAGAAACCAGCAGTCCAAATCCTGGCTTTATGAAACCATCACAAATATGCTTGAAGAAAGTTTTTATAGTACAGAGGGAATTGGGGATGAAATAAAGCGTATTGAAAAAGAAGTTACAGCAGGAAAAATAAACACTTTTAATGCTGGAACAATGTTACTAAAATTATATAAAAGCAGTTTAAAGGACTCATAGTAAAAAATGGCACAGCTAGCATCAAAATACACGATTGTTGAACTGGTACCGGAAGATATCGACGCAATACTCGAGATTGAGAAAGTTGCGTTTAAATCACCCTGGCCCAAAGAAGTTTTTGAAATGGAGTTTCAAAACAAAAGGGCTTACAACATCGTCTGCGTTGATAATACCGGAAGGCTTGTTGGGTATTGCCTTTCATGGCTGATTTATGACGAGATACATATCCTTAAAGTTGCCGTCCATGACGACAGTCAGAACCAGGGCCTCGGCAGGAGCATGATCGAAGACACCCTTGATTATTTTATTGCAAAAGGTGCAAACCACGCCATCCTCGAAGTCAGGCTTGATAACCACAGTGCTATTGGCCTATACGAAAAACTGGGGTTTGAAGGCATCCGTATCAGGAAGAACTACTATAAGGAAACCAATGAAGATGCACTTGTTATGATGCTGGATATTGAGAGTAAGTCAGAACTCTGGCAAAGCAAATAAACTAATTACTGTTACTTTAAATTTCTCTAAAAGATTTCTTGTATCAAAGAGCTGGATATAAGCGAGGAAACCAGCGATCAACTGCGTCAAGCGGGAATCCCAGCTTTAATTTCCCCTTAGGGGTATCAGAAACAAGAAGGCCTTTTTTCACAAGTTTAGATACTGTTGTTCTTGCCATTCGCTCTTTGTAACCTGTTAATTCAGGAGCTTTGCCTCTTTCGAATTCTCCGGCATATAATGCTTCCCTTAGCAAAAGAAAACTTCCTTTTGGCAGCCTTCCCGCACTCATTTCATCTTCGACATATAATTTCATACGTCTTTCCAATTCTGTTGGTTCTAATATTGATTCCATATAATTAATTTGATCAATGCATATATTCAGGAAAAACGTACAAAAATTTAAAAGTGCTTTTTCGGATAAAGATCCACGTTCATCCAAATCATTTTCTCTCGGATTATCGGCATCCATTAACAGCTTTTTATATTCTGTTTCATTCCTGGCAAGTCCCCTTGAAACAGACCAGAGGTAGCTTCCAATATTTTCACGAAGAAGTGCTGCATAAGACATCATTCTTGTGACACGCCCGTTTCCATCCAGGAACGGATGAATCCATAAAAGCCTGTGGTGCGAAGCTGCTACAGCAATAATTTGTTTTATTCTGGTAAGAATAGACGGATCGTATGCTTGTTCAAAACGTAAAATAAATGACGTTATATTTTCCGGGAGGGGCGGAATATGTTTGCCGACTCGGACTGATCTTTCTCGTAATTGTCCGGGAGTAACTTTTATCTTCTCACCGGTGTCAGGGTTTTCTACCAACAGCAGTTCATCTGGTAGTCTTGAGCAGAATTCTTTATGAAGCCACAGGATGTATTCAAGCGATAGAGGGCTTACATCCGGAGCACTTCCTTCATCTATCATTTTCTGAACTTCAATGTGTGCAACTGCTTCAAGCTGTAGGTTTCTTTTTTCGGGTTCTTTTGAGTAATCCTGAGCAAGTGCACGATTTATATCCCAGGGATGTGTGTCATGTCCTTCGATCAGATTTGAATAGTAACAGTTGATAGATCGAACAAGATTACCCACAGATTTTTGTACTATGGGATTTATCATTCCGGCGAGCCTGGCCGATTTTTGTACAAGTTCGACAACCAGGTCATCCAGTTCGTTATGACTTTCAGTTGGAAGCATTGGCTCCATCAATCTCAAAGATTCGTTATTCATTGCCTATATTCATGCCGCTTATATAATGATAATAATATAATAATGACAATATGATATATCAACTATTATATATGCTACGCCTATAATAATGCCGATATAATTGCCGATCTTAAAATAAAACTAGTTTACTTCAGGATTCTACGAAAAACTGGGGTTTGAAGGCATCCGAATAAGGAAGAACTATTACAAAGAAACAAATGAAGATGCACTTGTGATGATGCTGGATATTGAGAGTAAGTCAGAACTCTGGCAAAGCAAATAATCAGAAATAAAGTAACTGTCATCCTGAACATGATTCAGGATCTCTCTTTTTGTGTACAAATCATCAATTTTCAATAATTTCCTTTGTCATTTCGAGCGAAGGGAGAAATCTATATTTCTTGCCAATCTTAAATTAATTTGCAATCTAGCTGAAGGGTAAGGTTCCCATTATTTCATTATAATTTCTGGCTCTTCTATAAATTCAGCGCTAGGAGGATTTAAGAATTTTCCTTTTTTTAACAAATTAATAACTTGTTGATCAAGTGCTCTAAATTTTGGACGATAAAGCATACTCTTGATTTTTTTACCTAAGTACGAATCAGCTATATCATTTTCTGAATTAATTATTAATCCTTTTTGTGTTAAAACTTCAGTTCTAATTCCAACTTTAGTGGTAAAAGTATCGTTCAAATAATCATAATATACATCTTCATCAAATAATCCTTCAAGGATAATAGTTTCAATCTTATCTGGAGTTATTTCAATTTTCTTTTGTGTTCCAGAAAATTGTTTATTTTTCCATCATTATTTCGAATAAATAATTGTATTTCTCTAATATTATTATTTTGCTTTCCAGAATTTATTATATTTATTCCTGAAGAAATTAATATTTTATCACTTTCATTTAAATGCTGAATATTGAAATCGTAAGGTACAGCTATAAGTTCATTTGGATTATGAAAATGACTATAATAAAAATCTGCAATATCCAAAGTAGTTCCAATAATTGTACCAAATATGAAAGCTAAAATTGTTTTGATATTTATATATTTATTCATATTGTAAAAAAAAGGAGGACGTACATCTTTTTAGATTCAATATCAAAGCTCCCAACAAATTGTTTTCACCACTTATTGTTATATTAACGCTATAATAATTATAAAATACATTATATAATATTCAATATGAAACTGCAATTAAGATTAATTGTCTTAAGTTCATTTCTTATTTTATTAGGATGTAATGAATCGTCTGAAGATGATGTCTTTATGCCTCCAGATTGTGTAAATGTTGCTTTAATATTTCAAACACCTGAGGATTTTCAAGACTGCCCAACAGAAGCAACGGCTAATTTGTGCAGTAATCTTGCATGCGATATTAGCATAGATGAAGACTCACTTAATTTTATTGAAGCCGGGGAATGTGAAATGAACGACTGCTTCACAATGACGTGTACAATAAGAGAATCAATAATTGGTGCACCAGTAATTGGGGATGCAGTATTGACAATAGATCAACTGCGGGGACCTCAAGATAGTGATTTATTTATTAGAGTTGCCTCTTTTATTGGCAGTGATGTGGAACGCTAATTTACGTGTTTTGACATTCTTCCGTAGGAATAAAGAGGACGCACACTATTTTAAAATCCAATTCCACATGCTCCTTCAAAACCGCTTTCTCCGTCTATAATAGCAGTGCCAGCAAAATCAGCTTCTGAAAATAAGAGAAAATCTTCGATGAAGAAAGTTGCATCTGATGAAAATTCAATTGTTTTTGTTATATTGAATGATTTAAGTTCACAGTTTAGTGTAAAACAGTCAATCACTTCACATTCAGAATATTCAACGAATCCGGAGGCAACTTCTTCAGTTATCTGATTTATGTATTCGCATTGTCTAGTTACGTTAGTAGGTGGATCAGTTTGAAAAGGGCATAGCATTGTTAGCCCTTCAGCCGGACAATTTGTTGAAACCTCGGGAATTATTGTGCAGTCGTCAGGAAGAGGGGGAGTAGGATCTAATTCTGGTAGCTGAACAATTAAATCCGGATTAGTTGGTTCGCAGGTTAAATCTCCTACACCATTTCTGATCCCAGAACTAAAATTCCCCTGTAATTCTCCTAAGGGATTTATTTGTGCAAAACCCCAGGAATCACCATTTTCACAACTTATTTCAAAACAACTATCTATACTACAATTTTCATCTTCAACTGGTATTTCAATAAAATCTAATTCAAGAGAAGGGCTAAAAACTGAAGTTGGGAAAAAAATATTACAAGCATAAGGTTCACAACTTTGTTGTATATCTTGTGTCGGACAATCTAAGTCAACAAGTTGGAGGGCGGTTAAGCAGTTTTCTTCTTCACTATCACTGCACCCATAAAAAAATATTAAAGAAATTATTATTAGGAATTTTTTCATTATTCTGTCCTTGTATATTCATTAGAACATTAAATAGTTAAAAATTCAATAGGGTTTTAAAGGAAAGATCTCTCAATTCTTTAGAGATGATATATGGATTGAGATTGCTTCGAAATCAGAACCGAGGTTAATGGGTGATATCTCCTAAAAATAATTTTGATCAAACATCGGATGCATTAGTATTTGAATGCTACAGTTAGTCTCGCAATGACAAATATGTAGTCATTCTGAGGGAATGAAATGACCGTGAGAATCTCCTGTTTAACATAGGGATTGCCGCGCTACGCTCGCAATGACAGGTAGTTTAGTTAATCCGGTCAACTACAAAATCGGCGAGATGTCCAAGGGAGTCTTTGTACTGGTTAGAAGGGATGTGGCTTATTGAGTCTTTTGCCGAGGCTACGTATTTCCTTGCGACATCTTTAGTGATTTCTACGCCGTTATATTTCTCAACAATGTTTCTTAGATGGTCTACTTCGTTATCTTCGGGTACTTCCTTGCCCAAGATTATTTTTATCTCTTCTTTTTCATCACCTGTGGCTTTATCTATGGAATAAAAAAGAGGCAGTGTCATTTTACCTTCCAAAATATCCTGGCCTACCTGTTTTCCAAACACGTCTTCGGTGGACGAATAATCCAGGGCATCATCTATGAGCTGGAACGCGAGTCCTATATGAAGGCCATAATCTGAAAGGCCTTTAACGTTGCCGTTTTCTGAGCTTGCAAGAATGCCGCCGATTTTACCGCAGCTTTCTATAAGAGATGCTGTTTTAAACTCCATAATCGCAAAGCAGATTTCTTCCGTGATCTCAACCATGTTTTTTCCGCTCATGACTTCAAGCACCTGGCCCTCGGCAAGTTTTGCCGAAGCATCGGTAACGGCCTTTATAAGTTCGAGGTTTCCGCACTGTTGTATTAAAGCCAGCGCTTTTGCGAGCATAAAGTCGCCTACAAGAACGGTGGGTTTATTGCCAAACTCCAAATTTGATGAGGTTTTTCCGCGCCTTACTTCTGCATCGTCCACAACGTCATCATGAAGGAGGGTGGCGGTATGGATAAGTTCAAGAGCAGCGGCAGCTTTTATGCGTTCCTTTCCTTCGAGAAGGCCGCATGAACCACTTGCAAGAAGAAGCACAGAGGGCCTCAGTCTTTTACCCCCGCTGCCAAGAAGATATCTGGATATCTCGTAGACAAGCGGGACCTCGGACTGGATGTTTTCTTCTATCACATTTTCGACTTCTTCGAGGTCGGAAGCAATTAGTTTAAATATGTCGTTGTAGTCCATAAGCCCGATTTAAATTATCTGAACCAAAAGAATAGTCAAAGCATTTATTAATTAATTCCGGATAAATTGGTTAATATATTACTACTTATATGCACTGGTTAGATATCTTAATAATTACTGTAATTCTGTTTTTCTGCCTCATAGGAATAAGCCGCGGGCTTATAAGCCAGATTTTCTCTTTTGCCGCCATAATAGGAGGATTTATTGCAGGGATCATTCTTTATGATGTCGCCGGAGGCCTCCTGGTCCAGTATGACCTCGTGCAGTCCCAGTCCACATCACTCCTGCTTGGATTTATGCTCGTAGTTATAGTGGTCTTTATAATCATCCAGATACTAGGATGGTTTACCGCCCGGATTATCGGGAAACTGAAACTCAGCTGGCTAAACAGACTCGCAGGCGGTTTTGTGGGAATAATTATCGGCATAATAGTGACTTTCTTTCTCCTTTCCTGGCTCAATCTATACGTAATAAAAGACTCTTCTGCTAAAGAAGACTCGGTAATGGCCCCGGTAGTGGAGGAAGGCTACGGGATTATTATTGCCAATATCCCGGGTGACCTGAGTAAAGGCTACGAAGCGACAAAGAAAAAAATAAGGGTAGAGGGTGAAAAGGCCATTTCAAATATTAAAGAAAGTGACAAAACCGATACAAAATCAGGGAAAAAATAGAATAAAAGAGGCATATTCGGTAAAATAGTAAAGATGAATGGAATATTAACACTAGATGAATTTATCATACAGAGGCAGACCGAATTTAACTATTCTACGGGCGAATTTTCAAGAATTTTAAGGGACATTGGTTTTGCAGGAAAGGTTGTACACAGAGAGGTCAATAAGGCCGGCCTTGTTGAAATACTTGGTAAGACGGGACATAAAAATGTACAGGGCGAAGAAGTCCAGAAACTAGATGAATATGCAAATTCACGTTTTATAGAAGCGCTAAAGTTTGGCGGGGAATGTGCCGGCATCTGTTCCGAGGAAAATGAAACATTTATTGCTTTTGAAGATGAAAATTCTATAAACTCAAAATATGTAATTTCAATGGACCCGCTTGACGGTTCTTCGAATATAGATGTAAACGTGTCTGTAGGGACCATATTCACAATCTACAAGAGAAAATCGGGGTTTCT
>JAJCZQ010000023.1 GCA_029262335.1 Deltaproteobacteria bacterium | reverse complement strand
AGTTCACGTACATTGCCGGGCCAGCTGTGGGACGTCAATTTATTTATGTTTATATCATTAATCTTTGTAACCGGGATTCCCGATTTCTCTGAAAAGTTTTGTGCAAATTTTTCAGCAAGTTCAATAATGTCATTACCCCTGTCTTTGAGTGGGGGTACGGAAATTGGAAATACATTAAGCCTGTAATAGAGGTCTTCCCTGAAATTACCAGTTTTTACTTCTTCCAAAAGGTTCCTGTTTGTAGCAGCAACAACCCTTACATCAACTTTTACGGTTTTTGAGCCGCCAACCGGTTCAAACTCCCCTTCCTGGAGTACTCTTAAAAGTTTTGACTGAAGCTCAAGAGGCAGTTCTCCAATTTCATCCAGAAAGATTGTCCCGCCATCAGCAAGAAAAAATCTGCCATCTCTTTTAGAGGTAGCGCCGGTAAAAGCACCCTTTTCGTGGCCAAAAAATTCACTTTCAATCAAAGCCGCAGGTATTGCAGCACAGTTCACTTTGATTAAAGGGGCTTTACTGTTATTGCTTTGATTATGAATTGCCCTTGCAACAAGTTCTTTTCCCGTCCCTGTTTCGCCGGTAATTAGTACAGTACTGCCGGTAGGGGCCACTTTTTTGATATCTTCAAACAGTTTTAGCATCAGCATACTACTGCCGGTTATATCATGGTTAATAGCGGTATCACGTATGTTGTCGTTAAATAAAGCTGCTTCGTATTTGCATTGATCAAAGAATTTAAGATTTTCTCCGGTATCCTGCGAGTCTTTGAGTATAAGTGTGTAATAAATACAGCTACCCAAATAAAATTCTGAAAGTGTTGCTTCTGCCTTCATATCAGTCTGGTCAATTTTTTTTAAATTAAGGCCGTTATTAATAGTTATATGCCTTTTACCTACGGGCAAAGTATCAAGTTCAGATTTTAGTGAAAGTAGTTTTTCTGAACTTTCATTTGAAAGAAAATCTGAAAAGTTTTTTCCAATAAAGTGATTAGAAGGGCACAAAAACATTCTCTCTGCTGAAGCATTTACCATATTTACCTTCATATCCTGGTCGAGTTCTATTATTGCTTCCATTGTACTGTCCAGGAGACGTTCCATTTTTTCTTCCCAGTCTTTATTCTCAATATCGGATTTTAGCCTTTGAAGTTCTGCTGTGGCGCGTGAGGCAAAAAGGCTAAAGATCTCCAGGCTTCTTGGATCTGCAGGCATTGGCTCACAGTCAAGAACCCCTAAATTGCCGATTATCTTTCCTGAGCTGTCTTTTATAGGTACCCCGAGGTAACTGAGAGGTTTTTTTAATCCTTCCTTGATTTCAGGATCATCCGGATAAATTTCGATTAAGTTGTCCGGTACATGGTGCAGTGTATCATTATTAATTACAGTTTCACATGGAGTGCCTTTTATCTCGTATTCAAAATCCGGCAGGATTTCCCCGGCAATCAGGAACGCGAGGGATTTGGCCTTACTCTGGTCTTCATTATAGACATTTGCCCAGGCTCCATATGTATTTAAGGCTTTTGCCAGGTTGAGTATAAGAGCCTCAAAAAATTTCTTGCCCGTTTCCTTTGCAGTTGCTTCAAATAAGGAAATTAATTTCTCTTCTCTGGAATCTGTATGGATTGATTTTTTAGCCATTTGTTAGATTATAATTTTCAATTAATATAGTTTATACATTATAATCTTTTATCTTCATCAAAAAAAGGAGGAGTGAATATGGGCAATATAATTTTTTGGTTAATTTTTGGACTAATAGCAGGCTGGCTTGCAAAAGTTATTATGCCTGGCAAAGATCCGGGCGGTTTTTTTGTAACAATAATTATAGGTGTTGTAGGTTCATTTATCGGTGGTTACATCGGCCAGGCAACCGGGCTATTTGGGCCTGTATCAGGTTTTAATATAGGTAGTTTTATTACTGCTATAATTGGTGCAATAGTCTTACTTGCACTTTATAGGGTTGTAAAAAAGAAATAAAAGCCAATTGTATAAATATAAATGAAAATTAAATTTTGCGGCGCCGCTCAGACCGTTACCGGAAGTGCGCATCTTGTTACACTGGACAGCGGCTATACAATCCTGCTTGACTGCGGACTTTATCAGGGGCGGGATGAAGAGTTTGAGGATTTTAATGCTAACTGGCAGTTTGATCCTTCCAAACTTGATTGCCTTGTACTTTCCCATGCACACATAGACCACTGCGGAAGAATTCCAAAACTCGTAAAAGACGGATTCAGGGGAAAAATTATCTGCACAAGTGCCACTCGGGATCTTTGTGCCATAATGCTTATGGACAGTGCCAAGATTCAGGAAAAGGATGCAGAGTATTTAAACAGGCGAAACAGTAAGAAAGGCCTTCCCGAAACTGCAAAACCCCTATACACAACAGAAGATGCTTTTAACTGTTTTAAAAAGTTTGTAGGTATTGGTTATGAAAAGTGGCACAAAATAAACGAAGATGTATCTGTATACCTTAGAGACTGCGGACATATATTCGGCAGTTCAAATGTAACATTAAAAATTCAGGAAAATGGCAAAGAAATACATTTGGGATTTAGTGGTGATATAGGAAGATCAAACAGGCCCATTCTTAAAGACCCCGTGCAGATGGAGAATCTTGACTACCTGATTTGTGAATCAACATACGGAGGCAGGCTGCACCATGACCTTCCGCATGATGAAGATGCACTTTTGAATGTAATTTATGACACATGTGTAAACAGAAAGGGAAAACTTATAATTCCCGCATTTAGCCTTGGCCGGACCCAGGAAATAGTCTTCATGCTGGACAAGCTCGAAAACTCCGGGCTTCTACCGTCCATACCTGTCTTTGTAGACAGTCCGCTTGCTGTTAATGCTACGGATATTTTCAGAATTCATCCCGAATGTTTTGATTCCGAAATACTTGAATATATGATTGATGATCCCAATCCTTTTGGGTTTAACAACCTGACCTATACAAGGAAAGTAAGTCAATCCAAAGCGCTAAATGATATGGAAGGCCCAGCAATAATAATCAGTGCCTCAGGGATGATGACAGGTGGCAGGATAATGCATCACCTTATTAATCATATTGAAGACCAGCGAAATACCCTGCTGATAGTTGGTTTTTGCGCCCCTCATACAACCGGGGCAAAAATAAGAAACGGTGAAAAGAAGATCAGGGTCTTTGGCCAGAAGCTTAATGTAAATGCCAGTGTTGAGGTTATGGATTCATACAGCGGGCACGGAGACCAGCAGGAGATGATTGAATTTCTTTCAAACCTGGACAGACAGAAATTAAAAAACATTTTTCTTGTACACGGTGAACTGAACAGCCAGGAAGCTTTTAAGGAAGCGCTTGAGCAGAATGAGTTTAAGAATATAGAAATCCCGGAACTGGGGCAGGAATATACACTAATTTAATATGAAACTTACAGAGTTTGAAACAAAAGAACGGTTAGAAGCACATCTTGAGTCCGGCGAAAAACTTAACAATATTGTTTTCCAGTCAATGGACCTTAGTGATTTTACTTTAACCCTTCTATCTGAACCACTTGAAAACTGTATCTTCCTCGGGTGTAAAATCGACCCGGGTATAGTTGATGAAATAATTTATAAAGGTGCCCTTGTTTTTCCACCTATAGAAGGCCTTCCTTATAAAGCATTTAAAAATTCTCTCTATAGTCCTGAAGACCTTACAGACGGTTTTGATAAGAATAATCCCGAAAGTGTAAGCAGTATGTTTGATACAAAGGTTTTTGACCATTTTGTTGCTACAGGAAGGTCCAATCCTCCCGGTATCAGGGAATCTTTTTCTCGAAGACTCCATGACCATTCCATAACGGACACTCTTGATGAATTCCTTGTTGGGAAAAATGTAGTAGCTATAATGGGCGGGCATGCAATTAAGAGAAATAAGAAAGAGTTTGAGGATGTAGTAAATCTTTCAAAAATCCTTACCGAACATGGATATATACTTGCAAGCGGCGGCGGGCCGGGTGCTATGGAGGCCACACATTTTGGAGCATGGTTCAGTGGAAGGAACAATGCTGAATTAAGTAATGGCCTTGATATAGTATCAAAGCATCCTGATTATAAAGAAAAATATGAATGGATCATCTCAGCTATGGAAATTAAGGAAAAATATCCCTTATTGCCAACAGATGGGAAACTACCCGAAAGCCTGGGAATACCTACATGGGTTTACGGGCATGAACCACCAACTATCTTTGCAACCCATATTGCCAAGTATTTTGCAAACAGCGTCCGTGAAGACGGACTCCTTGCAATCGCCCATCACGGCGTTGTATTTACACCGGGCAGTGCAGGAACGGTACAGGAAATATTCCAGGACGGTGCCCAAAATCATTACCGTACTTCCGGTGTTATAAGCCCCATGGTATTCCTGGGGAAAAAGTTCTGGTCCGAGAACTTACCTGCATATGACCTTCTGTTAAGAGTATCAAAAGGCCGTGATTATGAAAAAATGATCACAATTACAGACTCTGTTGATACTGCAGTGGAGTTTATTAAGAATAATCCTCCCCGATAAAATAAAATATATTATTTAATACGTACTCAAAGAAACTGTAACAATTGTTATATTTTTATTGTTGTTAATAGTAATGGTACAGTTATTGCATATATATTTATAAGCTTAATATTCAGATAAATTTTTATATTTTAATTAAATAAGGAGTGAAGACAGTTGAAAAAAAGTTCAATAAAATTCTACATTATTTTTTTACTTGGATTTGGTGTTTTATTTTCCGGATGTGATAAGAACAACGACGGAACAGATGACATTCCCGAAGAAATATTACAAATATTTGAAAAACCTCTTTATTCCCAGGCAGTGTGGGGTTTGAGAGTCGAAGATGCTGAAACAGGGGAGCTTATATATGATCTCGAATCGAACAGGGATTTTTTAATCGGATCAGTAAGGAAACTATACTCCGTAGGTGTGTATCTTAATGAAGTCGGCTCGGACCATGTATTTGTTACTCCCGTCCACAGGCAGGGTGAAGTTGATGAAGAGGGTGTCCTTAACGGCGACTTAATTCTGGTAGCCGAAGGTGACATGACTATGGGTGGCAGAAGAAATCCCGATGGTACAATGGCAATAACAGACTTTGATCATAACGAAGCAAATTCTCTCGGAAATGCAGAGCTTACAGAACCCAATCCTCTTTGGGGTTATGAATCACTTGCAAAGCAGGTGTTTGATTCGGGTGTTACTGAAATAACAGGTGAAATTATAATAGACGACAGACTGTTTGAGCCTTTTGATTTCAGGGATGAATTTGATGTAAGGCCGATATTTGTAAATGATGATGTTGTTGACGTCATCATCAATCCTACAGAGCCCGGTGAAGCTGCATCTGTGGAACACAGACCATTATCTGCTGCTTTCAATATTGAATCAGGATTACAAACTGCCGGGGCTGGAGAGGAAGAAGATGTTCTAATTTCTCCCGAAGAACCTGAGTGTATAGGTGAAGCAGACTGTACAGGTTCTGTTACAGGGGAACTGCCTTTTGATTTCATACCGCCTCTTACAGATACATTTCCGTTAATACAAACATTCAGGATTACAGAGCCTTCTAACTATGCAAGGACAGTGTTTATTGAAGAATTAATAAAAGCAGGTGTTACAGTAAATGTTGGTGCAGTTGGTATAAATCCTATAGGTAATTTGCCTCCTCAAAATACATACACAGAAGATACAAAGTTGGCAGAGCTTATTTCACTGTCTTATTCCGAATACGCAAAATTAATATTAAAAGTAAGCTACAATATCGGGGCTGATACAACACTTGTACTTTACGGGCTTACCCAGGGAGTAAATAATATAAACAGCTCTCTTGATGTGGAAAGAAAGACATTAACAGAAGATTTCGGTATAAACGGCAGTGATTTTGACTTTGTTGACGGAAGCGGCGGCGGATTTACAACCTCTACAAATAAGGCAACAGTAAAACTCCTGGATGATATGACGGGGAAATCTGTATTCCCAGAGTATTTCGACGCATTACCCATACTTGCCGTAGACGGATCCCTGGCATTTGTAACTGACTTTGAATCTGATCCAACTTTAGCAGGTGCTGCTGGGAATGTAAGGGCAAAAACCGGGACTTTTATCGAAGGCACAAATAACGGTCCTGATTTCAGGTCACAGGCACTTGCGGGTTATATTGATACTAAAAGCGGCAAGAGGTTGTTATTTTCACTTGTAGTTAACGATGTGGGAATTATTGACAGCCTTGACCCTGTACTCGAAACTTTCCAGGACCAGGGGACTATTACTGCAATAATCTGGAAAGATAATTAAAACTATAACTGCTATTACATTTAAGGAGTGTATGGGTGAATATTAGAAACAACGCAACTTTTTGTATCGTATTTTTATTATTGGGAGTATTGATTTTTTCCGCATGTGATAAGAATAATGACGGTACGGACGTTATCCCTGAAGAAATTCTCGAGATTATGAACCAGGAAAGATATTCGGATGCTGTCTGGAGTCTCAGGGTTAAAGATGTGGAAAGCGGAGAAGTAATTTACAATCTGAATCCGGACAACTTATTATTTACAGGATCACTTAGGAAGATATTCTCCTCCGGCACATTATTAAACAAGGTTGGTGCTGACCATAGGTTCATAACACCTGTTCACAGGCAGGGAGAAATTGATGAAACAGGAGTTCTTGAAGGCGACCTGATACTCGTAGCAGACGGTGACCTCACTTTGGGCGGACGCCGCACCCCTGAAGACACTATTGCATTCACTAATTTAGACCACATAGATGCAAACGCGATTGGTAGTGCAATTTTAACCGAGCCTGATGTTCTTGCAGGGCTTGATGATCTTGCTGAGCAGGTTGCAGACTCCGGAATAACAAAAATAGAAGGTGAAATAATCATTGATGACCGGCTGTTTGATAAATTTAATGTACCGAACGGCAACAGGCTGATTACCCCAATTGTTGTCAATGATAACCTGGTTGATGTAACTGTTCTGCCTGAAGAAGCCGGGGAGGATGCTGTTATTGAAGTCAGGCCTGTAAGTGAAGCATTTCATGTTGTAAACCAGGTAGAAACAGTTCCTGAAGGAGAAGATACTGATGTGGAACTAAGTCAGGATGTTGCAAACACTGGTGTGGTAGATGGGCAGATTGCGGTAAATTTTGATCCCGATATTTTCCCGGGAGTTGATACACTTGTACAAAACTTTCAAATTGATGACCCTTCAATGTTTGCCAGGACAGCTTTTATTGAGGCACTGGAAAGGGCCGGGGTAGTTGTAACAGCCGATCTGATCGGACCAAATCCATCTGAATTACTTCCACCTGAAAATTCGTATTCTGAAAATACTAAATTAGCCGAACTTGTATCACTTCCATATTCAGAATATGCAAATCTAATATTAAAAGTCAGTCACAATTATGGTGCAAATCTTAGCCTAATATTACTTGGAGTTGCAAACGGTGTAAGGACTGTTCAGGAATCACTGGATGTGGAAAGGATGACGCTTGTTGAGGATTTTGGCCTCAATGGTAACGGTTTTAACTTTCCGACAAACGGGAGCGGCAGCCCGGACAGCCAGGCATCACCGAGGGCTGTAGTAGATTTCCTTACAAATATTCGTGAGAAAGAAATATTCGGTCCTTTTTTTGATTCATTCCCCGTATTGGGAGGCCCGGGTTCACTTAGATTTACAGACGAAGGTAGCCCTGCAACAGGTAATTTAAGGGGCAAAACCGGTACTACATTAGAATTTAATCCTGAGACGATGCAGTTTACACTTGTGGCCAACACACTTGGCGGATATATAGATGCTGTGAGTGGAAAACGACTGGCATTCGCCTTATTTGTTAACAATGTCCCGATTGAAGATATAAACGATATTATAGAATCAAACGATGATTTAGGTGAAATAGGTACAAAAATATTCAAGTTAAATTGAACGTTGGATTAATAGGAGATATTAAAATGTTTTTTAATAATAAAAATCTTGTACTTTCGATACTGTTTTTGACTATTTTGTTTGTTTTTCCCGGATGTAATGATTCCGACGGAGAAATGGCAAACGTCCCACCTTCTGAGGGTGAGAATATGTTTACCCCAATTACATCTTTTATAGTTGCGCCGCCAGACCCTGTGCTTGGCTCCGATGGTAGATACCACATGGTATATGAGCTGCAGATAAGCAATATTACAACTCTCACATGGACAATAAATTCCATTGATATACTCGATGCAAATTCTAACGAAGTATACGAAGCATTCAACGGTGAAGAAGTAACAGATATTATTCAGACAATTGGTACAAGGCAGCCCATAAACACCCTTGATGGGGAACAGTCCGGAATTGTTTTTTTGACCTTTTCAGTGGAATCGGCTGAAGACATACCGGCAAACCTTACTCACAGGTTTAACATTACAGTTCCCGGTGGAATACCGGCAGGTTTTGCAAATTTTGCGGGAATACCGCCTGATGCTGAACAATATGCCCAGTTTACAGGGCAAACGGGTGTAAACCCCCCTGATGCAATTTTACTTAGCCCTCCACTCAACGGGGATGGCTGGGTTGCAGCTGATGGATGCTGCACAGCCGTGAGGCATGTAAGGGGATATAACGCGGTTAACGGAAAAATATTTTTTGCCCAGAGGTTCGCAATAGACTGGGAAAAACTGAATGATGAAAAAAGAATTTTCGTGGGTGACCCACAGGATGTAAACAGCTATTTCTGTTATGGTGAAGACGTATTGGCCGTTTCAGATGCTACGGTTGTAACTGTTGTTAACGAATTTGAAGACCAGGTCCCCGGGCAACTTCCACAGGGTATTTCCCTTGCCGAAGTTGACGGAAATCATGTAGTACTTGACCTTGGCGGCGGACGTTTTGCATTTTATGCCCACCTGATTAAAGACAGTATAACAGTAGAAGTTGGCGAGCAGGTTGTATCGGGCCAGGTACTTGGAAAAGTAGGTAATACTGGAAATACCTTAGCCCCACACCTCCATTTTCATGTTATGGACAGCCCTGCGTCACTTGGATCAAATGGGCTTCCTTATATTTATGATAGTTATGAACTTATAGAAATGAGCGCTTCAACGGAGGCTTTTGATCTTGCCGAGGCGACCGGAATACCACTAGAAACTGTGCCGGTAGATAACCCCGGGCCCCAGTCCGATAATTTGATGCTTGACCAGAGTATTGTAAATTTTGAGTGATTGTTCATGAAACAAAATATGAATAAAATAAGTTCAATAATTAATATTAATTATTAAAATTATTAAGATATAGAGGGAAAGGAGATTTCTTAAGGATGAGAAACTTTAAATATTATCTAACACTTACATCTATACTATTCTTAACTTTTGTTTTTACCTCATTTATATCACCTGTTTATTCACAGTCTGTCGCAACCTGCGATAGTGGAAGTCTTCAACCGGGTAACGGAGAAGACCTTGAAATTATTACTACATGTATGGTTGGTGCAGGTACTTATAATTACGGCTATGTAAATATTTATAACGGCGGAGAGCTGATTTTTGATGATGCGGTTATAAATTTTTGGGCAGAATCAATTTTAATTGAAAAAGACAGTGCTCTAATTGCAGATAGTATAGGAAATAATGGATTACTGACAATACATCTGTACGGATCAGATGTGAATTCCCCTGATACTCCACCAATTACATGTAAAACTGATGATACGTGTGGAGTTGATCCTAATAACTGGACCTCAACACCTGGTGCACAGATTAAACTGCCTGGGACAGGCTCTCCGGAGGATTACTTTTATGCTTATGACAACCTCCCTTACTATGTAAATGGTGTAAACACTCCGAACAACCAGGGATTTTTTGGGCACAAGGTGCTGGCTGTATCATACGGAGGTACCTTAATACTTAATGGTGTTAAAGGAAGTTCTCTTGGAGATCTTGACCCTTCTGATTCAGGTACAAGCTGGGCAAGACTTGATGCAACAATAAGTAAAAACAGTGGCAAAACACTGACCCTGGACCGTGCGGTTGACTGGAAAGAAGGAGATCAGATAGTCGTAACCACAACAGACTACCTGCCTGGGAATTCTGAACAATTCACGATCGATAATATAAGTCCTGATGGAAAAACAATAACAGTAGTTGAAGAAATTGAACATATTCATAACGGTGAAAAATACCCCATTAAAACAGCTGACAGGATTACTGATGGTATTGACAGACTTGGTCTGAAATTCGATAAAGCCGAAACACGTGCAGCAGTGGCACTATTATCAAGAAGTATACGAATTGTTTCAGAAGGAAATGATCTGAATTCACCTTTAGACGCAAGTGATTACTACGGCGGACATACAATATTTCGTCAGGGATTCGAAAAAATACAAGTCCAGGGCGTAGAATTTTACCAGATGGGCCAGGGTGGAAGGCTGGGGCGCTACCCGGTCAATTTCCGTCTTGCCAGAAAAACACCTTCAGATACTTACTTAAAAGACAACTCAATACACGA
>JAJCZQ010000022.1 GCA_029262335.1 Deltaproteobacteria bacterium | reverse complement strand
GGGTGATATTGTTGGTTACAGAATATTATTTACGGTTGGTGTATTAATATTTGCCATATCCTCACTACTTGCCGGTTTTGCAGAAAATACTTTTATGCTGCTGGCTACGAGGGCAGTACAGGGGATTGGCGGGGCAATTATTTTTCCCGCATCAATGGCAATTCTTGCCCTTACCTTTCCACCATCCCAAAGGGGTTTTGCAATGGGAATATACGGTGCTGTCGGTTCAATCATGCTTGGCAGTGGCCCCATAATCGGGGGATACCTGACTGACCTAATTTCATGGAGATGGATATTCTGGGTAAATGTTCCTGTTGCTGTAATAGTTCTTACGCTGTTTTTATCTTCATGGAAAGAACCTGTCTTCAATACAGTCAGGCCAAAAATCGATATTCGTGGACTAATCACCCTTATTCTTGGCACAGGTTCACTTGTACTGGCAATTATGCAGGGCCCGGAATGGGGATGGAAATCACCTGTAATAATTATGCTCTTTGCTTCTGCTGCAGCTTTTTTAATAACCTTTTCAATAACAGAGCTAAAAGTAAGACAGCCATTAATCGAGCTGGATTTGTTTAGCAACGGCACATTCAGCAGTGCTAATCTATTAATTTTTACGGGCCAGTTTACAAAAACCGCCGTAATTGTCTTCGGTGCATTATATTTCCAGGAAGTGCTTAAAATGGACCCCCTTAAAGCAGGTCTTGCTCTTATGCCCGCAATGATACCTGTTGCAATAGCAGCCATTATTGCCGGACGCGCTACCGACAAAATAGGCCCCAGGAAACCTTCACTTTTAGGATTATTTTTAGGAAGTATTTTTCTTATATTGCTAGGGCTTTCAGTTGGAGTAAAGAGTTATTACATACTGATTCCGATTCTATTTCTTTGGGGTTTTTCAATGCCGTTTATTTTTGCGCCCGCTCTTGTTGCTGTAATGAACTCTGTTCCGGAAGAAAAACAGGGACAGGCAAGCGGGATCGTTCTTACTTCTCAGATACTTGGGGCCGCAATTGGTCTTGCTGTACTAAGTGCAATTCTTTTGGAATTTCATGATTTCAAAGCCGTATTTCTTACCATCGGTATATTTGTGGCATTTGTAACTGCAGTTGCATGGTTTTTCCTCGACCCCGCGGGGAAAATGAAAGGCAGTGGGTAATAAACTCTTTATTCAGGGCTAATAATGAATTAAGCTTTATATATGGACCAGGAATTATATAAGATTGTTGAAAATTCAGATATTACAGAAGAAGACCGGGAATGGTGCTGCGAAGCAATAAATAAAATCCATGCAGACTTTAACCGCTCTTCTGATACCCATCTTATCAAGTTAGATCTGCCCTGTTTTAAAAATTCTTCTCTCTATCTAAAAGATGAATCTACTCATCCTACCGGGAGCCTGAAACACAGGCTTGCAAGGTCACTGTTTTTATATTGCATATGTAATGGACAAATAAATAAAAATACTACAATAGTCGAAGCTTCTTCCGGAAGTACTGCTATTTCCGAAGCCTATTTTGCAAGGCTTATAGGGCTTCCTTTTGTTGCTGTAATCCCTAAAAAAACTGCCAGTGAAAAAGTGGCCAAAATAGAATTTTACGGCGGGGAGTGTAAAAAGGTTGAACCAAAAAACATTTACTCTGAAGCCGAAAAACTTGCTAAAAAATTAAACGGCCATTATATGGACCAGTTTACTTTCGCAGAACGGGCAACAGACTGGCGGGGAAATAACAACATTGCCGCAAGCCTTTTTTCGCAGATGGATGAGGAAAGAAGCCCCATTCCGGACTGGGTCGTACTAAGTGCCGGAACCGGGGGTACCTCTGCCACAATCGGGAGATATATTAGGTTTTGTCCTGAACTGTTCCAGAAAACAAAACTCTGCGTGGTTGACCCTGAAAATTCTGTTTTTTATGACTATTACAAATCGGGTAATAAAAAAATTACTTCTACAAAAAGCTCCCGCATTGAAGGTATAGGCAGGCCTCGCGTGGAACCGTCATTTCGCATAGAAGTAATAGACAGGATGATGAGAATTCCCGATGGTGCGTCCATTGCTACTATATGGTGGCTTGAAAAACTGCTTGGCAGAAAATGCGGCGGGTCTACAGGAACAAATGTGTACGGTGCTCTAAAAATTATGGCCGAACTTGGCGATGATAAACCATCAAGTGTAGTAACCCTGATCTGTGATTCGGGAGAAAGATATTTAAACTCTTATTATAATCCGCAATGGATAAAAAAAGAAAAACTGGATGTTGATTTTTACCTGAAACAACTGGAAGGCTTTGAAAAAACGGGCCAGTTAGGATAGCAATAAGCCGGCAAGTGAAAATATCCTTATTTTTTTAAAATCTTTTGTACCGTCTTCATGTTCGAGTCCAGAGTTAGCATCTATACCGAAGGGCCGGACTTTTTTAATTGCATCTTCAATGTTATCAGGGTTCAGGCCGCCAGCTAATATTACGGGTCTTTTCATTTTATCTACAATTTTTTTACTTATATTCCAGTCATGAATTTTCCCCGTCCCTCCAATTCTGCCTTTTGTCTTCGTATCGAGCAAAATCATGTCTGAAAATGGTTCGTACTCTTTTGCCTGTTTAATGGCTGTATTATCTAATACATGTATTGCCTTTATCAATCCTAAATCCGGGAGATTTCTTCGGAGTTGATCCATCTTATTTGTAATTAATTCATTGTGGATCTGTACTGTGCTTACCCCGGTATATCCGGCTATTTCCACAATATCATTTACTTCGAGCAGGTGCGTTACCATTACTGTCCTGATTCCCCGGGGTATCGAGGAAACTATCTGTTTTGCAGTTTCAGGTGAAATTTTGTCTTGTACATAATCAGGGACACCGAGAAGCATACCAATTGTATTTGTCCCGGCCTCAACAGCTCCTAAAGCTTCGTCAACATTTTGAATTCCGCAGACTTTAATAACAGGTGACATAAAATAATTTAATTTATAATTACGGCTCTCACTATTTCTTTATTAAATAATTACCAACTATTTTTGATGAGGCATTTACGCTTACTGTAAATCCAAAAAACATTCCCATGTCTCTCATCGCAAGCATACTGGTTACATATAATCCCTGCACACTGGTTTGAAGATGTGCACTAAGCTCCGGGTAGCCGTTAATTATTTTTAATTTTTCCAGTATATTCCCGCTCTTTAAAAATGGAACATTGTTAATGTCCACCTTGTATCCTGTAGCCAGAATAACATGGTCTACTGTTATATGTTCACCGTAATTAAAATTAACTTTCAGTTTATCACCTGACTCAATAATTTCTGTAATCTCTGTATTCGGGAATATATTAATAGACTCTTTATCAAGTCTTGGTTTTAACCAGGGCTCCATTTTTAACCTGCCCTCACCAAAAAATCTTTTACCTATCTTATCTTTCTCCGATTCATCAAGGTCACGGTACCACTCAGGAGTTTCGGCCATCTTATTAAGCAGTGGTGTTACCCAGTCCCAGTCCGATTCTGTAAATTCAGGTGTGTCATGCCTGTAAGACATATACACTTCGGATGCACCCGACTCATACAAAAGTGCGGCCGACTCAAAGGCGCTCATCCTTCCGCCCATAACAAGGCATTTTTTATTATTAAATTTTGAAAAACTACTTATATCACAGGCATGGGAGTATTTTTCTGCTGGTAACTGTTCTGAAAACTCCGTTGGAATATTTTTAAAGTATTTAAATCCGAGTGCCAGTAAAACATTTTTTGATACAATCTTCTCGCCGTTATCCATCTCTGCAATAAATTCAGACCTGTCTTCATTAAAATCAAGCCTCGTTACCATGCTCTCAACGGGAATAATGTTTTTTTGTTTTTGAAACCACCCCGCATATTCAAGGTAAAGCTCAATGGGTACGGGCCTGTAGTCATCCGGATTTAATTCCTTAACCTGCATAAAACGTTCAAACGTATCAATACCTGCCGGGTCAAGGTGCCAGTCATATGCTGATCTCAGTTTCATTCCTTCAGGCATATTGTTCTTCCAGAAATCCATGGATTTTCCTACAATTAAGTGTTTTATACTATTTTGTAAGCAAAAGGCACTCATGGAAAGCCCGAATGGCCCTGCACCTATTATTAATAAGTTTGTATTTATGCTCATAATTAACAGATAAAGATTATATCAAATTTCCAAAACTTTACTTAAAAGTTACTAAGAAATATAATGTGGTGT
>JAJCZQ010000021.1 GCA_029262335.1 Deltaproteobacteria bacterium | reverse complement strand
CTTCCACAATCACACAACTCCTTGTTATTATTGTATTTTGTCAATTTTAAACCACTTGGCACACCTCCTGCATTATTAATAAGTGTGTTCAGACAACAAAAAAATAAAAGGAGGTAGTAAAAATGTCAGAACTAACAGCAATGAATCAAAATGGAGTAAACGGTGTTAACACCGAACAGCTTTTCGAAACAGTAGGCCTTATAAAGGAAGATGCAGAAATTGCAAAGTTTAAGTTCCGCAACAAAAACAAATGGATTGACGGTGGCCTAAACTGCTCAACTATAGGCGGATTTTATGGTGCAAAGCAGGAGTTTGGTGACAGAGAATTTGAACTTTATAATGACGAACCACCTGTACTATTAAGTAACGACAAAGCACCTAACCCGGTTGAATTTATACTTCATGGTATGGCCGGCTGTATCACAACAACTCTTGTATTCCATGCAGCTGCAAGGGGAATAGAAATAGAAGAAGTTGAAACAAGTTTTGAAGGTGATATTGACCTTAGAGGTTTTCTGTCGATGGATAAAAATATAAGAAAAGGATACGAAGAGATTAGAGTCAATATAGATGTTAAGGCAAATTGCTCAGAAGAAGAAACAAAAGAACTTGTAGAGTTTGCTAAAAACCATTCACCTGTATTTGATATTGTACAAAACCCTGTACCTGTAAAAGTGAATATAAATATATAATAAAAAAGCCCGTCAGCCTTTTTGGCTAACGGGCAACTCCAACCCGGAATGAATAACTTATTTTTGATTTTGCTTTCTTTTGCCCCAGTCCTTCCCGGCAAAAAACATACTTCCAAAACCCACAATTGCGCCAACCACCAGCCAGACAATTGTTCCAAGGACCGAGACCGATGCCAGATAGACACCAACTACTGTCCCTATTAAATAACTCGCTAAAGTAATACCGATTATAGTCTGTGGGGTTAACCAGTACATTCCTCGTCCTCCAACGTGAAATTCAACTTACGAATTATAACCCCATAATTTATTTTCAACCGTATATTTTTTATGTCTGTTATAATATATATTTCAGTATTTCGGTGAGTATAAAATGTATAACTCAAAAACAGCTCAATTCATTTTGTTCTTTCTACTTATTTCTTTCCCGGTTTCTACTGTTACATCAGAAGAAATTACCAAGTATAAGGATAAGAGTGGTAATATCTCATACAGCAATATTGGGAATAAACAAAAGGAATACGAAGTAGTAGAAACTATCAGTTCTAAAAATATCAATTCCCGTAGCGAAAGTGAAAAAATTAACTACCAGTTAGAAAATCTTTTTAACGATAAAAACACTGAAACAGAACTATTAACCAAACTTAAAACCAACAGATATGATCTTGGGCAGCTGTTTGCCAATTATGAACGCCAGCTTGAAGAGGCGCAGTTTGAACTCAACGCCAATACGGTGACCCTGGACAGGTGTTATATAAACCCGGTCTATGATTACCTGGTGCTTTTTTGCAGCGGACTTGAATTAAAACAGCAAAGGCTGTTAAATGAACTTGACCTAATTTCAAACAGCCTGGACAACATAAGGGGCCAGATAACAGCACTTGATATCCAGATTGATGAACTTCAATCTCAAAATAAATACGAGGTATGCAAAGTAAATGAAATCTTATCCGGAAACAGTTTTGTCTGTTCTTTTGGAAGCGGGCTTAGAGCCGTAAAACTTATAGGGATTGAAACCCCCGATTCTACTGCTGATTTTCTTGATTCAGAAATACTTGGAAAAAATGTTTTACTAAAATTTGATAGTAACAAAACAGATATCAATAACAACCTGCTTGCATACGTATTTATCAACGATACAACCATGCTGAATGCTCTGCTTCTAAGGCAGGGTATGGCAATGGCACTTTCAAACTATGAATATAAATATATCTATGAATTTAATGAGTATGAAAAACTTGCCAAGGAAAGTAACGCTGGAATCTGGACTATAAATGAATAATCAAATATAGCCCAAACTAATTAGATCAATTTTTTATAGTTAAATTATTTTACCCAGGAACATTAAAATCTAATGGGTTTTCAAACCAGAATGAATCAATAGTCCCTCTCCCATTTGCATCTGTCAGTCCAATAAATCCCCTGAAGAAATTACCCTTAAATTCTTCAACGGTAAACTTAATAAATCCTTCGGTTATATTATTTCCCGGACAAAGCAGTTCCCCACCTTTACTGTTGGGAATTACATCATTTATACCATATTCAAAACTTGCAACACTTACACCGGTAAACTCTAAGAGTTCTTCAAGCCTTGGATTATTTTCATTTACGCAGGCAAAGACAATATCTCTGCAGGAAAAAGGTGTCTCATTTAAGTCAAATATATCAACATCAAGAATGATATTGTTGCCTGTTACATCTGCTGCCATAAATTCAAAGTCATTGTTACTCAGTATAATACCAACTACATCAGAGACAGATGTTCCGCCCTGAGTGTTATAATTCACAGACATATCAGGTAATCCTTCAAATGGGATTAATCTGCCAGCTCCCTGTAGATTAGTTCTGTATTCATAACCAGCAATGTCAAGAATTCTTAAATTTCCAATAATAGTGTCAGGATTATCGACTCCAAGAGTAGAAACAACAATAATTCCATATGCATCAGCGGGTAACACAACACCTGCGGGGTTGGTATCATTTGTTACTATGTCTCTTAAGTTGTAAACATGGGTATCATTTGGTGTATACAGATCAAAGAAATTATTCTCATTACAGTCATTATTTACATTAAATAACTGGACATGAAGGTTTAACCCCTCGGACCCGGCATTTGTAACCTGTATAAAACTTTCTCTGTCCCTTAAATCAAAAAAACCGGTTAATACACCGTTTCCCAAAGCATCCGTTTCAAAGAATGGGTCAGGTGATCCGTCGCCGGCAAAGGAAAACGCTGCTGACAACATTAACACCATTATTGACGCCAACATTCTATTTGTCCATATATTCATAGATTAATCCTCCAAAGAATTGAAAAAATATTATTAATATTCAATAATTATATCACTAAATCTTCTTGAATACCTTGTACATAAAATAAAACGATGGAATAAGAAAGAATGCAGCAATAATCAGTGCTATTATAACAAAATGAAGTGTTGATTTTGGTGCACCTGCGTTATAAATAGTGACCTGTTCCCTTACAAGATAAGGGTACTGCGTAAACGCCCAGCCGAGTATCATAAGGGTTGCCTGTGTATATGCAAGGTGTTTTGCAAGGTGATATCTCCTTTTATAAAGAGCAATAAAAGTAGCAACGGAAGCTATACTCAATACAAGGTGTAAAATCAGGGCCCATCCCTTAAATGAATTAAAATGTGCCGTTGGGGCCCCACTTTTGGATGTAATATAAACTACTGTTGCTGCTACGGCCAGCAACACAAGGGAGATCATTGCCCTTCTTCTGAAATCATCCTGTAAATCTTTACTGTGGTGTGATTCAAGAATCAGGCTGACGGCCCCGAGGTATGAAAAAAGCACAAGGGCAAACACACCAACTGCTACTGAAAACGGGGAAAGCCATGAATGGATAAACCCGTGAACAATTATGTTATTTTCTACTATTATGCTGCCGGAAGATATAGCACCTATATTTACCCCCAGAAGTATTGGCGTTAGAAGGCTTGCAATACCAAACAGCTCGGCCCATTCACGGGCTTCTTTCTTATTGTCGTTGTAGTTCCTGAATGTATAGGCCGCACCTCTCATTACAATACCAATCAAAACAAGGCTAAGGGGAATAAACAGTGCTTTTACAATTGTTCCGTAGGCAAGAGGGTAAGCTGTAAACAGAACAACATTAATTAAGATCAGCCATACGTGGTTTGCTTCCCAGATTGGGCTTATTGTGCGAGATATCACATCTCTTTGAAGCATGCCCCTTTTGCCATGAGAAAAAAGAACCCATACACCTATACCGTAGTCAGTCCCGCCAAATATGGCGTAAATAACAAGTGCTATTAAAAGCACAATGGCTACAATAAGTTCTGCTGGCATAAACGTTACCCTTTAATCGTCATCACTATCACTCAATATTTCCGGTGCTTTTCTAAACTGCCTGATTAAAAACAGTACTGTAATAAACCCAAGCATAATGGAGATTAAGGTAAATGTTATGAATGTCACATGAATCCCCTTCATCGGTGTAACTGCGTCGGCAGTCTTCATTATGTTATATATAATCCAGGGCTGCCTTCCGACCTCGGCACAAATCCAGCCTGCTTCAACGGCTATAAATCCGAGCGGGCCGCAAAATACCAGCAACAACAGGTAATTTCGGTATTTATGGATCGGCCGTCTTTTTATTACATAGTAAAGGTTTAATATACCGATAAGAATCATAAAGCTGCCGATACCAATCATTAAATTATAGGAAAGATGAGTAATTACTAGAGGAGGCCAGTGTTCTTCCGGAAATGAGTCAAGGCCAATTACGACCCCGTGAGGGTCTCTTTTTGCCAGGATGCTCAGGAGATATGGTATTTCAATACCGTGTTTAACAGTTCGTGTTTCTTTATCAGGTATACCCCCAATTGTAAGTGGTGCATTAGGGCCGGTCTCAAACCTGGCTTCAAGTGCAGCAAGCTTTAACGGCTGAAACTTTACAAGGCCCCTGGCTACGAAATCGCCGCTCATAGGCTGAATGATTGCAAAAACGGCACCTACAACAAGTGCAATCTTAAGGGCTTTTCTGTGGAATAGGTTCCTGGGATTTTTTCTAAGATAATATGCGTGAATACCCGCGGCGGCAAATGCAACTGTAACATAAGCTGCAACCACCATATGTATTGCCTGCGGAACGGCCATGGGGTTAAAAATAGCCCCTATCATACTGACATTAACAATATTTCCATCAACAATATCAAACCCTGCAGGGGTGTTCATCCATGAATTGGCAGTTAACACTATCAGGGCGGAACATGCTCCGCTTATGACAACCATAATACCGCTGAACAGATGGGCGGTATGTGGTATGCGGTGCCAACCGTAAAGGTAAATTGCAAGGAAGATCGCCTCAGTAAAAAATGCAATCCCCTCTAAAGAGAAAGGCATTCCTATTACAGGGCCTGCAAACTCCATGAAAGTCGGCCACAAAAGCCCAAGTTCAAATGATACCACTGTCCCGGACACTGCACCAATGGCAAACATAATTGCCGCACCGTGGGCCCAGTGTTTTGCTACCTGTAAATAAACATCACTTTTAGTTCTTAACCACCTGATTTCGGCAATAACCATCAAGAGGGGAAGTCCCACACCTACAACACCGAATATGATGTGGAACATAAGTGTAATGGCCATTTGCATCCTGGCTGCTAATAAATCTTCCATAAGTATTAGATATTAAAATATTTTGAATAGTTTTACCAGAAAAATTAATAATTAATCTTTATTTACTGTTAATAAAAGAAGTCCGGCAAATATGGACACTGCACCAAAAACAACAAGTGGAAGTGGTATGTATAGTGATGCCAGTAGACCGCCGGTAAATGCACCTATTGCTTCACCTCCAACGAAAAGGGCCTGGTTATTGCCCATTACACTTCCCTGCCGCTCGGCACTAACCCTTGTCGACAGTAAAGCACAGCATGTCCCTACTGCTATTGCCTGGAATACACCGGATGTCCCGGCCGTAATAAATACCGAAAACTCGGGTTTAAATAATACAACACTAATCATTAATAATCCGCCAATAACAGAACATACAATAGAAATAAGCCAGTTACTGAATCTCTTTGTAAGCATTCCGATAATTACCGTGTTTCCAATCATGCACATAAATCCAAGGTACGCATAAAAAAATGATTCCTTGTCCACATCCATGTTCCAGGTATCAACAACGTATGTCTGAATGACCCTGAAAAATCCAAGTATGGAAAGAAACAGAAGAAAATTCACAAAGTAGATCCTTCTTACAGGCTTATCGGTGAATACGGTTGTAAAGTTTTTAAATGTTTTAAAATAATCTACTACTTTTTGTTCGGAAGGATGGGTTTCACCAAGTGAGTTCCTGAGCCATATCGCAGCAATAATTAATAGTACTAATACAAACCAAAATGGTGAATTATAGCCAAAATGTATTGCCATCGGGCCGCCAATAAGCGGGCCAAGTATATAGCCCATACTCATGCATGCGTACATATAGGCAAAAAGCCTTCCCCTGTCCTCAGGTTTGCTGGAATCAGCAATTACACTCTGCACTATTGAAACATGCGACTCACTAAGGCCCGCAAAAAAGCATACTATCATCAGGAAATGAAGAGACTTCATAAGAAGAGCAACTGCTATCAGGCAGTAAAAAGTGATAGAAAATACTAAAGTGATTAGCAAAACACGTTTTCTTCCAAAACGGTCAGACAATGCCCCAATCACCGGTGAACCAAGAAACTGGCCAAGTGGATAAAGTGCCAGCAGCAGTCCGATAAGTATAGTCCTGGTTGATTTAGAAGTATCAGGATCAACGAATCCATTATCTAGAAGCAGCATTGGAGGGAAAAGGGTCACCATCATCGCGTAGCCAAGATAAGCAATGATAATTAGCATATAGAGCGGGACAAGGCGCCCCAGGTCAAAATCTTTATTATGAAACAGTTGACTATGAAACATATTTGCCCATATCCCGTTTGTGTCCTTAAGAGATTATAACCAATGGAATTGAGAAAATATGATTGAGTGTATTAATGAAGATTGAAAATAAAAAAAGGCTGCGAAAATATAATCTCCGCAGCCTTTGATATTTAACAACTGGTTTTTCTATTTCTTTATAACAGTCTTCTTTTTAGCAGCAGGTCTTTTTGCGGCGGCTTTTTTCTTTGCAGGTGCCTTTTTAGCTACGGCTTTTTTAGCCGAGGCTTTCTTGGCTAAACCTTTGCTGTTTCTTTTAGCAATAAGGTCTTTCAGAGACTTCTGGTCTGTTTCCAGGAGTTCTTTTACCCTTGGCTGGTTAACACTACAAACAATTATGTGCCCAACCTCTGTATTAACATCGTTATAGATATTAATTTTTCTCATTCCCTGTGTTTGTTTCATATTGTCATTTGTAGGGCTGACATAATGAACAGATACTGCGTTATAGCGGTGAATGAGGAACAGGCTTATAAGGGTCATTAATCTTTTCTGACGAAAATCAAGATTAAAAGTATTCTGGTCCCTTACTGAAAGAATAGTATTTTCTTCCCTGTCCTGAAGTGTTTCAAAGATGACATCTGCCATTTTTGTATTTGACCTGTCCAGTAAATTCATCTCAAGTACATGCATACCAACCGTGTGAGGTTTTAATTCCACGCGGAGGCTCTTCTTGATATTGTAATGCTTGGCCCAGAGTTCCAGCCAGTCTTCAAGAAGTTTTGGCGGTACTTCAGTCTGTACAAGGTGCTGAAACTGTGTTGATCCCTTACCCATAGCTTTTGTGGTAGCAGTTCTTCCTGATGTTGCAACCAGTGCTCCATCAAGTCGTGGGCCGCCAACATGAGTCTGCGGGGTCATATATGGTGAATTGATAAGTCTTAGTCTTCTCTGTACACGGGCTAGTGCAAGCATACCGTCTTCCTGCAGTGCCTGTGAAAATTCTTCAGCTGCAAGGCCGTCGATCTGGTGTCCACCGTAAGTAATAAAGTCGAAAACAAATCCAAGTTTTCCGATCTCTTTTGGAAAGTTTCTCATTTCCTTGTCAGTCATTCCGGTAGTATCCCAGTTAAATGAAGGTGATAAGTTGTATGCAAGCATTTTGTCCGGATATACCTTATGAATAGCCTCTGCAAATTCTTTTGCATCTTCAACTGTTGCAGTCTTTGTTTCCATCCAGAGCACATCACAGAAAGGTGATACGGCTAGTGATTTTGCAATAGCATATTCAATGCCGCCTCTTACCTGGTAGTAACCCTCAGGGGTACTTGAAATTTCGCAGTCCCATACAAGGTTTATTCCAAGTTCTTTTGCTCTTGATTTTGCTTCTTCAATTGAAGCTGTTGTTGCAAATTCTTTCCACTGAGCCGGTGACATATCAAATTTGGCACCCTGCTGCATATTAAATTCCATAATATCTGCAACTGCTTCACCTATTGTTGTCAGTCCGGAATCAGCTTCCCAGATCTCTACAAACTGGGTAACAATTTTATCAAATGTGCTTTCAAATTCAGCTGTTTCTTTTGATTTTAAACCTTTAAGGTTTTCATCAATTAAATCAAAAACGCCGTGGTCTTTAAGCCACTGATTTGTTTTCCTGTAAGTTGCATCAGATACCTTATAAAGAAGGTGTCCGTTAATTTCTTTAATGCCTTTTTGGTTTATTCTTTTCAGGATTGCCAGATAACCGTTCTTATAACTTGGCACATCAAGATTAGTTGCACCGAGTATAAACGGGTGGTCTCTTTCATCACTTTTGTTTTCCAGAAGGTTTGCCGCTTCGGCATCAGTCCTTGCAACAATGATTCCGGGTACTTCCATTATATCGAGCTGAAACCTGGCTGCGTTTAGCCTCTTGATCTGTTCATCTACAGATACCAAAACTTTACCGCCCTGGTGTCCGCATTTTTTAGTTCCCGGCCTTTGGTCTTCAATGTGATAACCAGTTACCCCAACTTCTACAAACCTTCTGATCAGGTTTCTTACATGGGCATCACCGCCATGTCCTGTATCAGCGTCTGCGACAATAAATGGCCTGAAATCTATTTCAGGTGTTGCAGCCCTTTCTTTAGGGGTCATCCTGGACCTTGTGTATCTCTGGTTTTTATCAGCGGAGAGAAGTGCCCTTACTAATGGAGCAGCTTCGTCTGGTACCTGGCTTAAAGGATAACTCGCAAGGTCTGCACCCTGGTCTTCATTAATGGAACCTTTAGCTGAAGTAGCCCAGCCTCCAAGGTATATACCTTTAATACCTTTTCTTTTCATCATGATTGCCTGGCCTGGTGAATAAGGGCCAAAGCTTGTAATCTGCTGACCTTTTTTATATAAATCCCTTAATAGGTCATAGAACTCCTTTGCCATATGTTTGGCAATGGAATATTCCCTGCGGATTGTCCCTCTTTGCTCAACAACCTGTCTTGCGGAGTAAAGGCGGATAATCCCCTTAAATCTAGGACTATTAAAATAATCCTGCGTCTGTTTAATTTCCTTATCAAATAAAGGCATCTGATCACACTCTCCTATAAAATGTTTGTTAAATTAAAACTTTTGTTTTTTATATTTTAAAATCCAGGTTCTCCGTAATCCTGGACCCGTCTTTTCTAAATGCATCCATGTACATTCTTATTCTTTCTTTTGCTGTTTCAAGATCATGGTTGTTTAAATTAATGTTGAGAAGGTCAATGTACCATGGAGTTTTCACCTGATCCAGCACATATGTCCTTACAATCTCTTTAGAAATCGGGAGTGTTGTGTCCTTGGATATATCAAATACATCTTTATCCTTGGCAGCAAGTAGTTTCTGGTATTCTTCTTCCAGTAATCTTTCAAATATTTCCACTGTGAATACATCTCCGGACTTAATACCGGTTTCAGCATCATCATCATTCAGCTTTGCACCTTTATGTATCCATTCCCATAGAATACTGAGACGAATCTCACCGGTTGCTGCATCTTCCATAAGGTATAGAATATTGTCATCATCAAAAAAATCTGCGGGCTTAAGTGCTGCAGCCTGAAAACCCTGTCCAAAAGCATTTCCATACTGGAGGCCAACACTTAGGAGGTTTCTTGCTCCGCGAATAGTCCTGGGTGCAGGTTCAAGGTGTGTAAGCCCCTTGTCATCATCTTCACCATAAGTAAGAGGAGGGAAATCTCTGCCAAGCTGATTAGCTTCACCGACTTTTTCCCAAACCGGCCTTACAATGTGGACCATCTTCCAGTGGGCTACCCATTTACCACTCGCACCTTCACGCTGCTCGCGTTCAGCACCTGCTACTGCTTTTTCCATACTGCTTGCTACTCCTTCTTCAGAACCTACAGGAATGTTAGGCTCCATACCACCCTGCCATAAAGCAAAGTTGCCGTTAACGTCAGGGGTATTTACTGCGCGGCGTACACGGTCTTCATAATTTTTCATGTATCCGTAAGTCATCGTTATTGATTCGATATTAGGATTTATGAATTCAGGGTCCCATCCCATTGCATCTGCTACGCTGTTAATGTAGTCCCATCTTCCTGTGTTGTAACCAACGAAGTGTTTTCCAAGAGCAGCACGTATTTCCATTAACTGGTAAGTTTCTTCAAGCTGTTCTATAAGAACATAAACCTTTATTGTGCCAACAGGTAGTGACAGATGATTTTCCAGCGCTGTCATCATTTCATTCCAAAGTGCTGCTTCTTCTGCAGTCTGAATTTTAGGCAGATATAAAACAATTGACCTGTTGTTCTTTTGAAGTTCTTTGTAGTTGTTAACAATATATAAAACCATGTCGACAATTGAGGCTGACAGAGCTACCCCATCTTCATCACGGATATGCCTGTCGTCAAGGTGTAGTCCCCTGGCACGAAAAATAATGGTTGTAAAATCAAGCTGCTTTTCCCAGTCGGTGATTGTATCATTTCCAAAAAATTCATTTGCCCACTTGTTCATTGAGGCTGCTATTTTTTCTGACACTTTTAAAAACACCGGGTCTTTATGGATTGCTAATTTAAGGTTTCGGATATTATCAAGAGACATACTGGAGATTTGCCCAAGCGCGTCTTCACCGTCAAACATCCAGCCGTCCGCTCCGGAAAGAAGTGCATATGCAACATTCCTTATACTTGATTCAAGTGGTGAGTCAGGTTTTGCAGCAGGCCCGGTCCCCTGGATCCACTGGCGCTGAAGGTCATGAGGGATTTTCCCTCCTTCAAATTTTCCCTCTCTTGCATCCTGTACTTTTATATTTGTTCCCTGAATTAATTCTTCGGGGTTTAGGAAAGTGATTCTATTTTTATTATTGTAGCGGTCATTTCTTCTCTGATATCTTTTAGACATCAGCTCTTTTTGTTTTTTATTAAATCCTGAAAGTGCTTCTAAAGCAGCAAGCGCTTCTGGCGTATAAACATCTGTGTACTGGTCCTTTAAACCATCTCTAATTTGTATACTCATTATGTGCTCACCTCACCTGGATAATTGAAAGCAATCATTATACAAAAGATTAAAAAAAAAACCAGTGCATTATCCAAGTTAATTTCAGTTTTTGTAAATTATTTTATCGAAAAATATTTAAAGAATTTTTCGTAATAAAAATTTCCTGGTGCAATTATTTTTTTCGGAATTATTGGTAAAGGAAAAATTATTCTGTTTTATTTTCAATAATATCAACAACGATTCTTGCCGGAGAATAAAGTTCAAAAACTTCTATTTTTACCGGTTGTTTAAAATAAATTATTATCTTATACTCACTGTCACCGGCATTTTCTTCATCCTGGTCAATCTTTATTTCTCTCACCAGCTCACTTTTTGTAAACACCGGGAACTTTGCACTAAAGGCCCTGTACCCCTCAAATGTTGCATCAACTTGTGTATCACTTTTAAATGTAAATTTAAAAGTCCCGGAATTTATATTTGGCAAAATACCTTCAGGATTAGTAGGCCCTCCCCATTTATATATATCAAAAACAAGCCTTTCAAAATTTCCTCTTTTGGCCCACCTGATATTTTTAACATCAAGCCCATCGGCAATTTCACCGCCGCTTACCGAGCCGGAATTGAAGTATTCACCGTGTTTAAATTTATTTGCATTAAGATTTTCAGCTCTTAATGTAAAATTATAATTTACGGTGATTGTTAAAATTAATATTATTAGAATTAATCTGTACATTTGTCTCAGGGTAATATAACGAAAATTAAAATTAAGATATAGTTTAATATGAGTAAAAAGATATTCATATACCGCCATGCCAAATCAGACTGGTCAGCTGCATACGGATCTGACCATGACCGGCCCCTTGCACCAAGGGGGATTAAGAGTGCTAAAACCATGGGCAAAATGCTGGGCCTTTCCGGACAGGTCCCCGACCTGGTTATTACCTCAACTGCAATCCGGGCAAAACAAACTCTCGACATATCAATGAAAGAAGGAAACTGGAATTGTGAACTATTAGAAAATAAAATTCTTTACCATGAATCTACCGTGGAGATATTCCAGCTGGTTAAAAATCTTCCTGAAAAATATTCATCGGTAATGCTTATAGGCCATGAACCAAAATGTTCAGCTCTGACTTCAATCCTGATAGGAGGCGGGGACATTACCTTTAAGACCGCAACTATGGCAAGAATTGATTTCGAAATTGAAAATTGGGAATTGCTTAACCACGGGGAAGGCGAACTCAGGTGGCTACAAAGCCCTTCCCTTTATAACAAAGGTAATTTTAATTTTTAAATCAAATCCAGCTTTTCATCCACCTGTAACTCTTTAACTCATATTTAGGCATCCTTTCTCCGCTTAGTACCGGATGAAAGAAAATAAATGCAGCAACTACACATATTAAAAAGTAAGTAACGATGATTTTATATTTTATCGAAACCGCCCACAGCTTATTTAGACAAAAAGACAGTGCAAGAATCACAAATAAAAGCGACGGAATATAATGATAGATATAGGTAATTTTTCTTGGGGATATTGCCCATGGCACTATGTAGGCCATGAAACTTAGTACAACAAATATAAGAGGATAGTATTTGTTTTTTATGCTGTAATAAACAGAATAAATAAGTGCTGCGATACCGGCCCACCAGATTACCGGGTTACCCATTGCATAGATATATTCTCTGTATTTTCCAATCTTTTCTATATACAGACACAGGGGCCTTAGAAGAAGAGGCCAGGTCCACCACGGCGACCTGTAGACATGGAGTTTGGAAACATTTTTATGGTATTCATACATTGTTTCCTGGAATTTAACAAAATCACCAAAGGAGTTCCCGTTTAAAAAATAAGGAATGTAAGAAGCCAGATAAACCAAAAACGGTATTAAAGAAAAAACTGCCCCGATGATTATAAAACTTTTCCAGGGCAACTTTGAATTTTTCTTTTCATAATAATCTTTATAAAAAACAACCAGGATCGACAATGAAAAAAGAAATACCACGACCAGAGATCCCGTCCATTTTACAGACATTGCTGCCCCTGAAAATAAAGCTGTTAAAAAAAGGTATCGGTAATGCCGATATTTAGTGAATTTAACAAAAAACAGTGACGCAAGTAAGATAAAATTAAACAGGTAAATATCGACTAAGGCTATCCGGCTGAAGGCAAAGAGCATTGCCTCAAAACTGTATAAAAATGATGCAAAGATTCCGGCTGTAAAACTATTGAACAGGTTTTTAGCAAGAAGGAAAATAAAGATTGCCCCAAATGCTCCAAAAAGCGCCTGCATGATCCTCCAGGACGATGGTTTATCTCCAAAAATTAATATTCCGACTGCTGTAATCTCTTTTCCAAGCGGAGGGTGTGTCCATTCAAATTCGGCCTTGCCCGGGGCACGCTTTCCTTTTTGCCAGCCCTGGGGATTACCCTTTGCCATCTCCTGTGCTGTAAAGGCAAAGAAATTTTCATCAAAGAAATACCTTTTTGGATGTCCCAGGTCATCTAACCTAAGGCCGAGATTTAAGACAAAGAGAAGAAGGAGAAGAAAATAAAAGAATTTCCTGCTTTTAAAAATTGATTTTAATTGTGGAAAAGAAATTTTTCGATTTTCCACAAACTTTGATATGTAGTGAGAAATGAAAAAAACAAAAATTGTTACGAGAATAAAAGCTGCGGTAATTTCAATAAATCCGGAAGAAAGATCTAAATAAAAATTTTTCTCTAAAAACATTTTTATAGATTAAAAGAAAAAAGGGATAAAAGCCAGTTTAAGCTTTTATCCCTTCTGTTTATTAAAATTGTTATTATTAATTATACGGGAAGATCAGTACCGTCTTCAGAACCATCTTCTGAACCGTCTTCACTGCCGTCCTCGGAACCATCTTCGCTTCCATCTTCGGACCCGTCTTCTGAGCCATCTTCGGAACCATCCTCACTACCGTCTTCTGATCCGTCTTCTGAGCCATCATCAGTACCGTCTTCTGTACCATCTTCAATGACTATATCACAGTCAGCCAGGTCAATTGTGGAAGCTCCCTGTTCATCAGTGCCCCCGTTTATCACACATTCTCCTGCATTAAGGCTAACAGAGGAATTTCCCCTGCTTCTTATTCCTTCCTCAAAGCCGTCACAGTTAATTTCATCGGCATTGATGGAAATCTCAGATGTTCCGTTAGAATCAATACATCTTTCGCAGTTTTCAAGATTCACAATGTTTGCATTTATATCTACAAGGCAGTTTCCTTCTGTCCTTATACAGTCGTCTGTTCCGTTGCCGTCAATTGTAACTTCGTCATCATTGATAATTACGTCCCCGGTCTGACATCTCAATCCATTTTGAAACTCATTTACAGTAGCAGATTCCGTATCTTCATTAATAGATACGTTTAATGTGGTTACAGTGCCGACAGGGATATTAATTCCTAACTCTACGGTAGTTCCGCCGGGTGTAATAAACTGGAGAGTTACATCCCCTGCACCAGCAACGGTAAAATTACCGTCTTCATCCGTTGTAGTAGTATCAATA
>JAJCZQ010000020.1 GCA_029262335.1 Deltaproteobacteria bacterium | reverse complement strand
TGCGCCAAATGTTTTTTCCATCAGAACGTTTCTTCCTCTTGGCCCTAGGGTTGCTTTTACTGCTCTTGCAAGCTGACTTACTCCTCTTAACAGGGAGTCCCTTGCTACTGTGTCAAATTTTATTTCTTTTGCCATTGTAATTCCTCCTGAGTTTTACTTCTCTATAATCGCAATTATTTCATTTTCATCAATAATTACATGGTCGTTTCCTTCAAGGGCAATCTCTGTTCCCGAATACGGGCCAAAAAATACTACATCTCCCTTCTTTACCGTCATTGCCACTTTTTTACCGTTCTGTAAAATGGCACCGTCTCCAACTGCAACTACCACTCCTTCAAGGGGTTTTTCATTTGCATTATCGGGAATAATGATTCCACCCTCTGTTTTCTCAGGAGCATCATCTCTCCTTACCAACACCTTACTACCTAATGGTCTGACCTTCATTTTACTACCTCCTAAAAATCTGTAAATTAGCACTTCAACTATTAAAGTGCCAATAAAATATTCATCAATTGGGTTGTGTCAAGGGAGTTTCTTTAAAAAAACAAAAATTTATAGGTATTTATGTCATATTTGTACTTCAAAAGCATTCTTTATCACTCTGCATACCCCATTATTCAGATCAACAGAAACCACATCAAAGCGTTTGTCAGGAATTTCGGATTTATTACTAATACTATAAATTAATGAGGTTTTTATAAGTTTTTGCTGTTTACGTTTATCCACATACTCTTCCGGCTGGCCATATTCGGTGCTTTTTCTGGATTTCACCTCTATAAAACAAAGAACATCTTTCTCAAGGGCAACAATATCCATTTCACCGTATCTGCATCTGAAATTTTTTTCTACTATCTTATAGCCGCTATTCTTCAAAAACCTGCAGGCCATTGTCTCACCTTCATCCGGCGTCTTTTGCATGCCGGCTGTTTTGGTATTAAATATCTTATTTATATATTTAAATATATTCATAAAAGAAATATTCATTTTAATCCGGGATTATGCAAGTATTCGGGGATTATAAATGCGTATCTATCTAAACTTATCTTTTAATTCGATCAGTTTATTTAGCGCCTCAAGGGGGGTCATATTCATAGGGTCAAGGCTTTTAATTTCTTCTGCCAGTTCATTATGTATATCCATAACCGTATCCTCTTCAGATGGTTCAAAAAGAAGTATCTGCTCTCCTGCCATAAGTTCGTATAATTTTTCCTGGACTTTTTCCAGGGTTGAGAGGGTCTTCCTTGCAGAATTGATTACTTTCCCGGGTACACCGGCAAGCTTTGCCACCTGGATACCATAGCTGTGACTTGAAGATCCGGATTCAAGCTTTCTTAAAAAAATAATTTTGTCTTTTTGCTCTTTAACAAGCACGTTAAAGTTTTTTACCCTCGGCTTTGAGAGTGTCAGCTGGGCAAGTTCATGATAATGGGTGGCAAAAAGAGTTTTTGCACCAAGGTCATGGAGGTATTCAGCTACGGCCCACGCAATACTCATGCCGTCGAAAGTGCTTGTACCCCTGCCTATCTCGTCAAGTATAACAAGGCTTTTATCAGTTGAGTTTCTTAAGATAAAGGCCGTTTCAACCATCTCGACCATAAAAGTTGAAAGTCCTTTTGCAAGGTTGTCAGAAGCGCCGACTCTTGTAAAGACCTTATCTACAATACCAATCCTTGCATATTCTGCCGGTACAAAACTTCCCATCTGGGCAAGTATTACAATGTGTGCCGCCTGCCTGATAAGTGTTGATTTACCGGCCATATTTGGCCCGGTAATTAAAAGAAACTGCTGTTCGGAATCAAGCAGAATGTCATTTGGCACAAACCCGTTTTCAAGCTCAAGCCTTTCAACCACAGGGTGCCTGCTCTGCCTGAGTTCAATTGAGCCGGAGTTATCAATCTCTGGCCTTACATACCCAAATCCAGATGCTGTCTCAGAAAGGGAGCAAAATACATCAAGCATGGCAATAAGGGCTGAACTCTTCCTTACTCTTGCAGATTCATTAGAAACTTCAAGCCTTAATGATTCAAAGAGTTTCTTTTCCAGTTCAACTATTTTTTCCTGCGCCCCGAGTACTTTTTCTTCAAAATCTTTAAGCTCCGGGGTTATATATCTTTCTGCATTTGTAAGGGTCTGCTTCCTTATATAATAATCAGGGGTTAATCCCTGGTTTGCTTTTGTAACTTCTATGTAATAACCAAACACCCTGTTATACCCGATCTTTAGGGAATTAATCCCGGTTTTTTCCTTTTCGGTAGCTTCAAGGTCAGAAATCCATTTTTTTCCCTCTGTCTGGATTGATTTTAATTCATCTAGTTCTAAGCTGAATCCCTTTTGTATAATTCCCCCTTCCTTTGATGAAAGTGGGGGCTCGTCTACAAGTGCGGCAGAGAGTTTTTCCCTGATATCAGAAAAATCATCCAGGTCAGCCAATACAGTTTTTAGCAAATTACAGCCAACAGGCTTCATAAGTGATTTGAGCTCTGCAATAGAAACTGAGCTGTCTCTTAAGGCCCCCAGGTCTCTCGGCCTTGCTGCAAGTGTTGTAATTCTTCCAATCAGCCTTTCTATATCATTTATTTTTTTTAACTCATTTCTTAAATCTGTCCTTAGATCTGAACTGTTTTTAAGTTCTTCAACCGCATCAAGTCTTTCGTTTACAAAATCCGTATCCATAAGAGGATAGTTAAGGTACTGCTTTATAAGCCTTCCCCCCATCCCGGTAATGGTTTTATCTATTGTATTTATAAGTGAAGGCCCTGCAGGGTCACCGCTCAGGGGGTTAAATATTTCCAGGTTTCTTCTGGTGGACTCATCAATTTCCATATAGTCGGTTGTTTTGTAATAAACCGGCTCATGCAGTACCGGCATAAAATCCATCTGGGTTTCTTTTAGATAGTTCAGCAAAACACCGCTTGCAACCACCGGGCCCGCATTTCCGTTAAAACCGTATGCCGAAAGAGTGGAAACCCCTAGATGGTCTTTAAGCACATCGGTTGAATGCTGCTGGTCCCAGTTCCATTCTTCGATATAAGTAATAAGCGGATTGTGAGAGTTTTTTATGTGTGAGGCAAGTTCCTTTTTCTTTTCAAACTGGTTTTCGTTAAGCAAAAGCTCTTTGGGTTCAAGCCGTGAAAGTTCACTTAATAGTTCACTGTCATTTTGAAACGAAGTAACTTTAAATTCGCCCGTTGAAACATCACAGTAAGACATTGAAGGCAGTAAAGAATTAAAATAAATTGAAGCAACATAGTTGTTTGATTTGGAATCCAGGTTCTCAGAATCAAGTATTACCCCGGGGGTAAGTACTTTTACCACCTTTCTTTCTACAACTCCAACTGCATTTTTAGGGTCTTCGACCTGTTCACAGATTGCAATTTTCCTTCCGCTTTTAAGGAGCTTTGCCAAATAAGGTTCGACGCTGTGATAAGGCACTCCGCAAAGAGGAACAGGGTCCTTACTGGATTTATTGCGTGAGGTAAGAGTAATACCCAGGACTGCCGATGCTGTCTTCGCATCTTCAAAAAACATCTCGTAGAAATCCCCAAGCCTGAAAAAAAGGATCGCATCGGGATACTCTTTTTTTATCTTGTTGTACTGCTTAATCATGGGTGTTTCGGAACTCATACAATATGATTATATCGACTTGGAAAAAGTTGTTAAAGTCTTTATTAAAAGATTTCCGTTATTCGGGCAAATGTTTTTATTTAACGGGGTATTAATCTTAATTTTAATATGGTAGTTTTTCACTATGGATAACGAACTATCTGCTAAATTTGCCATCGGCCATATAATACATCACAAAAAATTTGATTACCGGGGTGTTATCATCGACGTTGACCCTGTTTTCAGCGGAAGTGATGAGTGGTACGATGAAGTTGCCAAATCAAGGCCGCCAAAAGACAGGCCCTGGTATCACGTAATAGTGGAAGGAAGTTCCGATCAGACCTATGTAGCAGAAAGGCACCTTGAGCCTGACAGTTTTCATAGCCCGGTAGACCATCCACTGGTTGAATTTATATTTTCCGAATTTAAAAACGGCAAGTACAGTTTAAAAGAAAACTCCAACCTTAATTAACTGTTAATGCCTGCCTGATATGTCCTCAAGGTGAGAAAATGAATCTGCTACTGCCGCTTTAAATGCCCTTTCAAATGTAGCGGGAAGGTTTTCGTCTTTTAATAAATCACCTTCATGAATGTATTCGTAAATTTCACCGTAGTGTTTCACTTCATTGGGCCCGATTCTTCTCATTACATGCCACTGTCTCAGGTCTTCGGTTTTTTCAATACCCATTGTCCCAATCATGTCAGCTACGCTGTCAATTGTCTCTTCATGATAGTTTGCAACTCTTACTTTTTTATCAGAAACAACAAGTCCCGCTACAAGGATGGGGTTCTGAGTAGTTACGCCCACAGGGCATGTGTTGTTATTGCATCTTAACGCCTGTATGCAGCCAAGTGCCATCATCATGGCCCTTGCAGAATTACAGGCATCAGCTCCCAGGCAAAGCTGTTTGATAATTCCAAAAGCTGACGCAATCTTGCCGCTCGAGATTATTTTGATTTTGTCCCTGATACCAAAACCCATAAGAACGTTGTGGACAAAGACAAGTGCTGGTACAAGTGGTGTACCAATGTGGTTTGAATACTCAAGGGGCGCAGCTCCCGTACCGCCTTCACCGCCGTCAACTGTGATGAAATCGGGGTAAATCCCTGTAGATACTATTGCCTTACATATTGCAATAAACTCCCTTCTCTTACCTATGCAGAGTTTAAAACCAACTGGTTTGCCCTCGCTTAACTCTCTAAGCTGCTTTACAAATTCAAGCAGTCCCTTCGGGGTTGAGAATGCACTATGCGCAGGAGGAGAGAGAACGTCCTGGTCCATTGGTACATTCCTGATTTCGGCAATCTCGGGTGTAATCTTGGCAGCGGGCAGTATGCCGCCGTGTCCGGGTTTGGCCCCCTGGGAAAGTTTGATTTCAATCATTTTTACATGTTCATAAGCTGCTTTTTCCTTAAACTGGTCCGGGCAAAATGTGCCTTCAAGTGTTCTGCATCCGAAATAGCCGGTACCGATCTGCCATACAACATCACCGCCCTGCTGGTGATATTTTGTGAGTCCGCCTTCTCCTGTATTGTGGGCAAAGTTGCCCATAGCGGCACCTTTATTTAGTGCCATAACTGCATTTTTACTAAGTGCTCCAAAACTCATTGCGGATATATTTAAAATGCTGGCAGAATAAGGTTTACTGCACTGGGGGCCGCCAAATGTGACTCTAAGGCTTTTGGGATCTACATGTTTTGGATGAAGAGAATGGTTTACCCACTCATAACCTACGTCATATACATTTTTCTGTGTACCAAACGGCAGGGTGTCCATTGATTTTTTGGCCCTCTGGTAGACTATCGACCTTTCTTCCCTGCTAAATGGTGCTCCGTCAGTATTAGATTCTACAAAGTACTGGTTTATCTCGGGCCTGATAAGTTCAAAAAAGTATCTCAGGTTCCCAATAAGTGGAAAGTTTCTTCGTATGGCATGTTTGGTCTGGAAAAAATCATACAGTCCTATCAACGATAATGGTACTACTAATACAAGTGACCATAATACAAAAGGATAGTAATGCCCAACACCGAATATTATTGCCAGTACAACAATTAGGGTTATTATAAAGTCTCTTCTCATAGTAATTAAATCTACAATCTATTACTCATTAGTAAATATTTGTTTTAATCATTATTTGCAGACCTGTTTAATTTTGCTGTAATTCTACTTACCAAAAACCTCGGGCTAAGCCTGACAAGTAAAGGAAGCAGCTTGTTTGAAAATCCGGGTATAACCACCGTCTCGCCTTTTAGAAAACCATTATATCCCTGCATCGCAACTTCCTTTGCACCCATAGTGCCGAATTTAAACAAAAATGATCTGTCGAGGCCGGACACTTCACCAAACTCTGTATTCGTGGGGCCAGGGGCAAGGCATGTAATTTTTATATTTGTGTTTTTAAGTTCTTCCTTCAGCCCTTCCGTAAATGAAAGTACAAAAGCTTTAGTAGCATAATATATTGTTGCATACGGGCCAGGCTGAAAACCTGCAAGTGAACCGACATTTAAAATTCCGCCGCTGTTGCGTTCGACCATACGGGTAATAAAAAGCCGGCTTAGTGAGGTAAGTGCAGTAATATTCAGCTTTACCATATCAGCCTGCCTGTCATAATCCAGCTCATAAAAAGGGCCTACCGCTCCAAATCCCGCGTTGTTTACAACAATATCTATTTCCTTATTTTTGAGCTGATCAAATATATCTTGGGATGATTTTTCAAGTGTTAAATCTTTTGCAATAACATCTACTTCAACACCAAACTCACTGCTGAGTTCACCCGCTATTTTATTAAGCAGTTCTTCACGCCTTGCAACCAGAACAAGATTATTTCCGTCAGCGGCAAATAATTTTGCAAGTTCAAGTCCTATGCCTGAAGAAGCGCCGGTTATTAATACATTGCTCATAATCTGTTTTAGTATAAACCAGTTTTATAAATATATTGTGAATATTTTTCTATTTATTATTTATTTCTTCTTCATATGCTGGCGCAGTATTTACTTCCCCATTTACTAAGCATATCAAGTATTGGAATCAGGGTTTTTCCTAAAGCTGTAAGGGAATATTCAACCTTGGGTGGTATTTGCGGATACTCTTTCCTCTTTATTATATTATAGCTTTCAAGGTCCCTTAACTGGTTTGTAAGTGTTCTTGGGGCAATATTTGTTAACGATCTTTGAAGCTCATTAAATCTTTTTGGCCCTTCAACAAGCCTGTAGAGGATTCTGAACTTCCATTTACCGCATACTATGGAAAGTGTGATTTCCTCGGGTACGGAAAGTGAGGTACTACATAAATCATTACCTTTAGCCATTACTACTATCCTTTATGTTACCTAGTGAATTTTTCGTAAGCATCTGAAATTGTTGAATCTTTTGGTTTACTATAATAACTAATATATAACATAAACGTAATACATAAATTAAATCTTTATCAATGTGTAAAACGTATTTTATGTTGTAGTCAATATCTAAACCAGGAGGCATTTAGTTATGCAAAATTTCTTAAAGACTTCATTAGTAGTAATGTTGTTTGCTTTATTGTCCGTATCTGCCGTACAGGCCGAAAAGGACGCACATAAGGATGACATTGTCCAGGGAAACATTATCTGTCTTTTTCCGGACGTTGATTCAGGAAGTGTAACCCCCGTGATTGCAACTTCACCATGTGACGGTAAACCATCACATGCACACGTAATTGTGGATACAAGGGGAGAAGTTGGCCAGGTATACGCTGTAGAAGGTACTGATGAAGCGATCACACGGCTTGAAAAGACTTCAAGCAGAAAAGGTGTGAATGTGCAGGGAAAAGTAACCGGCAGCCAGAAGGCATGGGTAATAACCGTAGATTAGGAAATATTTAATATTTTAAAAGCCCGGTAAGAAATTGCCGGGTTTATTAAATTAGTTTATAGACGTTACTATTGGGGAAGAAATATTTGGCTGTTCCCTCTTAAGGCTTTCCATGTAGAGCAGGGCATCCTGCTTGGTTGTAAATTCACCGACTCTGACCCTGTACCATGTACCTTTATTGGGAAGGTTCGCGGCTTTTATATATGCTGGATATGTCTTTGATTTAAGTGACTGTTCCATTTCCTTTGCATTATCCATTGTAGGGAATGAAGCAATCTGGACAGTGTACTCACCGCCCGGTGATGATTTAACTGTATTGGTATTTTGTTTGGCCCCTGCAGTATCGTAGTAGTCCACGGATTTTACAATCACTGTAGATTTTTTCTGCGGTATAACTTCTACATCTTCGAGGGTCTCGCGGTATACAATAGAAGGCTTACTTCTTTCTTTTTTCTTTTCTTTTTCTAAATTTGTCTTAACACTGTTTGCCGGTTTTACTGAAATCTTTGAATCCTGTTTCTTTATGTTCTTATAATGTGCAAACACTTTATCCACATACCCTTCGGTCTCACGGTATGGAGGTATTTCATATCCATATTTTATCACCGCGTTTTCACCGGCATTGTATCCGGCAATTGCAAGAGTTTTATTTTCATCAAAAAGATCGAGGAGAAATCTGAAATACTTGGAGCCGCCCATAATATTATCACGTGAATCAAAAGCATTAATCACACCCATGCGGTCAGCTGTTGGCGGCATAAGCTGCATAAGTCCCTGAGCACCTTTGGGAGAAACTGCCTCCGCATAAAAATTGGACTCGACTTTAATCATTGCTTTAATAAGGTTTGGGTCAAGGTCATATTTTGCTGCGGCCTGCCGGATTATGTGATCATACTCAGTAGAGTATTCATACTTTCCGTGGTCCCTTAGGCTCTTTGTTGAAGATTTCCTTCTGCCCCAGTTGCTGTAGACTTTACTATAGTCATTCCCTTTAGGCTTTACATTGGTGTAGGTCTTTACGCCGCCTTCATTCTTATGGTAGAAGGTCTCAGCGTACAAATTACCTGCAAAAATCAGGCAAAAAGCCAATAATATAAGTAGTAAATACCCACTCTTAAAATTCATTATAATAATTCCATCCTCGTCCAACGAATTCTATAACCATTCAATAATTATGTCAATCAATTATTTATGTAACAACAGGGGATTTTACCAAGTTTATATAAAATAGTTATAAATTATGTAATTATAGCCTTAAATATTATCATAAATATACTATTATGTTGTTTGGTATGATAATTGCATAATACTTTTTTGATGAATAATTTTTAATATAAGTATTTCGGAGGTTGTAAGGATGAATTTAATCTGTTCCATGTATTTTTTTGTTTTATTTTCCTGTTTCGCGCTGTTTGTTACAGGATGTGATAATGAAAGTAATTCAGGTGGAGGGGGCGAAGACAGCCCAATCACCGTTAGTTCTGTGTTACCCTCAGATATTCCCGGCGGTGCACCAAATGCATCACTCACAGAAGCAGCAAGGTTTGCATGGCAGGAGTTCATCGCACTTAACTGGCCTGCCGAGCAGGGAACTAGAGAAGTTCCCGACAACAGCCAGCTGTTTGGCGACACGTCATTTACCGGGCCTCTGGTATGGCACACATTCAGGCACAAGGTAGAAATTTATCCCGGCCAGGACAACCCGCCCGGATTTGTAGATGATGAAGCCCAGGACTTTGGCTACCAGTCTGTACCTCCTGTTTACAGGTATGGGACCCAGTTTGGTGACGGTACAGGATTAGTACAAGCATGTCCCGGACAGACTCCCGTAGAATCACCGGCTTTTATAAACCTCGATGAAATATCACAGATAGGGCTTGCATCCATGTTCGCTGGTGTTACACCCGAACTCTCGGATGTAAACTCAGTACCACAGCTTGTAAGGTTTCTTGCAAAAGGAAATAAGGAATATTACAAATACGTTGTAGATAAAAATGCACTCGAACCTGATGGCGACCCGCTCTTTAGCCACCCCGAAGACTGCGCCTCTACTCCAGGCATCACATACTGCGCCGCAATTAATAATTTTACAGCTGTCTCACAGGGTAACGGCGATGTAACCACGCTTCCCGGTTTCGTAATAGATTTTGATACCGGAACCATACAGCTTAAAACAGCCTGGAGGCCTTTGACAGATGATGAAAAAAACAGCGGAAGGTTTTATACAACCACAGTAAGATACTATGAAGCAAATGAGACTGATGATGCTGCATGTTACAGGGAAGATGAATGGGGACTTTTATCACTTCACATTGAACACAAAACCCCGACTGCACCCGATTATATCTATGCAACATTTGAGCAGGCCGACAATATTCTTTTGCCTGACGGTACAAGGGTAGAGGATGAAGACGGGAATATTATTAACCCTCCGTCTGCACCTGACCCGACTACACCTAACCTTTTTTATATGGACGGTGAGCCGCCCACACTTGAAATCGTTGGTGAAAGCTTTTGTAACGAAGAAGAACTTAGGATTTATTATACCGAGATACCTGCCAATACCGGCCTACCTTCGGGAGGCAATATCTGCACCAACCAGAGAAATGATTCTATTCCCCCGCCGATAATTAATGTGAATGCAGAGGCACATGCAGCGATTGCGGACTACAATGAAGACAACGGGCTTGAGGATTCCCCTTGGATGTATTACAAACTAATCAATGTACAGCCGGTCCCGTTTGATATTTCTGATATAAGTGCAGATGATACAAGCAATACAAACCGGGCTACTTTTTATACAAACAACATAATGGTCGAAACAGACTACACCCTGCAGGTTTTCAGCGGCAGGCTTACAAGTGCCGGCCCGCCAAGTGATCTTCCGGCTAATTTTGAAAATTTTAACCAGAGTACAACTTATCAAAATGTACTAAACTTTGATGGTGATGAACTGGTAAGAACTTACAATATGGGCGGCTGTATGGGTTGCCACGGTAATGCACAGGGATTCGGTTCGGATTACAGTTTTATCCTTCTTGATGGAAGGGTAATGGAACCTGAAGCTCCAAATATTACTGCGGCAGGTACATCAAATGGTTTCCCAAATGTAAAACAGATTGAGGAAGAGCAAGCCAAGGAGAAAGAGAATGAAGAAGATGAATAAATTTAACTTATTTTTTGTTTTACTATTTGCATTTGCAATTACCGCTTGTGATAACAACAATAATGGTGACCCCCTGGAACCATTTGCCAACAACAACGACCGGATTCCGTTAATGGAAGATTATGACGGCCCTCTTTTTGAGCTAAGTTTTAATTACCCCCGTATTATGCCTCCAACACCGGTTAACCCTCCATGGCAGCAGGCAATAGGCGGCGGAGAAATAACTGTAGAGAATGCTCATGATTTTGTCCTGGCTCTTAAAGATTTAATCGAGGAAGATATGCGTGTCCTTATATTTGATTATGCAAACTGGAATGCTGAACAGAGGGGATGGTACAACCAGCCATGGCTGGCCGATATAAGAGAAGCCATCTATGGTACATATGAGGGTTCCGAATTTCCTGCTGACACATTTGAAGCATCCGGTTTAACCGTGGATATGACAACCCATGTTTTAACCTTTTACGATGAGCTTTCAGCGTTTACGGTTGGAAACGTATGGGGAGTAGATGCACTTAATCCTGACCTTGAAGAAGGGCAGGCTCAGTTTAAGGAAGGAGCTGTTATTATAAAGCTTGCCTTTCAGACTGCATCACCAGAGCAGTGGCCCGTAATCGAAGGAGCAGCTTCAGTACCGCTGTTTCTTGACCCTAACGATACTGGTCTTTCAACAGTGACTGATACCTGGCTTTTCCAGCTTGATATAATAGTAAAAGACTCTATTGCTTCACCCGATACTACCTGGGTGTTTACAACACTCGTCTATGATCAGGACGCAGAGGGAGATGCATGGGACAAGATGGTACCTCTTGGGGCAATGTGGGGAAATGACCCTGACATTAATTCCGCAGTAGATGATTCACCCCTACAGGAAAACTGGATTAACCCGGATGCTCCACCGTATTCAACAGCTACTCTTGGCTGGGGCGGAAGGCTTTCCGGCCCGAATGACGGTGCGGTTGCGTCACCTGCAGTCGTTGACGGGGAAACAATACAAAACGTACCTGCCTCATCATGCATGAGCTGTCACGGGGTTGCAGAATATGAACTCGAATCATTTTTACTTCCAAGTCCTTCAGACCCGGAAGGCACGGATATGCCGACAGTAGACAGTGATGGAAACCTTGTGCTTTTTACTCCCGGCTCTGACGATTGGAACAGGTGGTTCCAGAGCAGGCCCGGCGACGAACCTCAGGAAGCAGGGCTTATACCGCTTGATTATGACATGGTTTTTGCATTTAAATCACTTCCTTCATGGAGCCAGGCCACAGGCCTTACTGAAGTTGACGGAAGGGACAGGCCTTATACCGGGCTTGAACCGCTTACAATTATTAACAGGATTCAAAGAACATATAACGGTATGTTTGAATAAGTACTGCTAATCATAAAATCTAATATAAAAAAGGGATGAGATTTTTCTTGTCCCTTTTTTTATATTTAATACCCAATTTAAGATAACTACACCTTTCATAAACTCTTATAATTATCTCACTTACATTTTTAATAGTGTATTAACAAACACATGGTATTTTTATTGAATAACTATTCAAAGAGTTAAGGGAGGAGTTATGAACAAATATATTGCTGAGTTTATAGGTACGTTCTTTTTAGTTTTTACTATAGGATTAGTTGTAATTAAACCGGGCGCTGACGCTTTTGCCCCGATAGCTATCGGTTCAGCACTGATGGTGATGATCTATGCCGGCGGCCATATTTCCGGGGCGCATTATAACCCAGCTGTAACTCTGGCAGTCTGGTTAAGGGGTAAATGCCCAACTTCGGATATTCCGGGCTATTTTATTGCCCAGTTCTTAGCAGGATTAGCAGCAGGACTGCTTGTACTGTTTTTAAAAGGTAACCCGCCTGTTGAAGCTGCTAACCCCGAAGTTTTAAAAGCAATTATTGCTGAGACATTATTTACATTTGCCTTATGCTACGTAGTCCTGAATGTTGCAACTTCAAAAAACACCTCCGGGAATTCTTATTATGGTCTCGCAATAGGTTTTACGGTTTTGGTCGGTGCTTATTCAGTTGGTGCAGTCTCAGGTGGGGCTTTTAATCCGGCTGTTGCACTTGGAATTTCAGTAATGGGCCTTTCTGCTTTTGCAAACATATGGATATTTTTAGTTGCAAACTTCCTTGGCGGAGCATTAGCTGGGATCACATTTTTATCCCTTAATCCGGATGATAAATAAATTTGTTAGATGAAAAAAGTAGTTGTAAGTTAAATTTATAATTTATATAAAATAAAGTATAGTCTTATTTAGACAATTTTTTACGGAGGATTGATATGTTAAAAAAGAGGATTTTTCTTTTATTTATTTCATTTTTAATACTAGGTACAGTAAAAGGTTTTTCAGGAGGGCCAGCTAATGAGATCCCTTCAACAGATACTGACCAAAACTTTACACTTTTTGCATTTTATGATCTCAGGGACAGGGAGTCATTCCTGCAGATAACAAATACAGTGGATCTACCTGCAAGAATTCATTTCCAGATATTTGACGCCGGTAACCTTTGTAATGAAAATAATTTTTTCGATGATTACACAGGCAACGATACCCATGTTTATAACATGAGGGACATCCTTACAAACGACGGAAACGATTCAGGTGTTGTCCTTCCGGAGGGCTCTTACGGCATAGTTGCAATAACTACTGTTGACCCCTTTGACGATAATTCTCTTGATGATGGATCAATAGTCGGGAATTTCAGGGTTCTTGACGATCTGGGATACGAATACCGTACAAATATGATAGGTATACTTTCTCAGGAACAAGACGTTGCGACCACCGGTTTATACAATTTCAATTTCAACCAGGAAAGCGGCGTTATTCTTTCTGATATTGTAGGTACTTTTATTACGATAGACAGTAACGATGAGTGGAACGCAAGTAACGTTATTAACTCTTTTGCAGTTCTTGATGTGGATATAATAAACAATAACGAGGTGCTTTTATCCTGCAGGGACGTAATCTTTGCCTGCGTTAAGCCGAATGACCCAATAGTTGATGATTTATTTGCCGAGACAGATATGAATACAAGATTCGAGGGTGTTAACGGAGCTTCGGTTGCCAGTTTCGAATACGGGATTAACAATACAATTCCCAACAGTAAAGGTGGCGAGCTTCTATGTCCCGGAAATACTATAGGTGAAGGTGTTGTAAGACTAAGGTTACAAGGCATCGCTGCCCCTGACAACGAAGGTTTTAGCGGTGAAGCATTTCCACTTTTTATAGGTTTAAATAACGGAAACGGCAGGGGATCAATGGACTCATTTACATCAACATTTTTAACCAATTCGGGTTTTTAACTTAAAAGTAATATTCCAATAAATGAGGAGAGCCGCTAAAGCTCTCCTCATTTTATTCCAGCTTACCTTCTTTACTAAAACTATAATTTGAATTTTTTGATACAATTATATGATCCAGCAGCTTTATATCCATTGATTCAGTTATTTTTTTAAGCTCTTTTGTAAGTTCGTTGTCACTTGTTGATGGCGAAGTGTCCCCGCTCGGGTGGTTGTGCACAATAATAATTCCTGCAGCATTATTATTTAAAGCAAGCTCAATTATCTTTCTCGGGTAAACAGCCACACTATCTATAGAACCCTCAGAAATTATTTCATAGCTGATGACAATATTTTTTGTGTTCAGAAATATTGTCATCAATGATTCATTTTTATGTGCCCCGATTCTTAACTTTGCAAATTCATAAACTTTTTCAGGTGAACTTAATACATCCACTGATAACATCTCCTCCTCTGAGTATTTAGTAAGAAGGGAACGTATTAACTTTATCAATACAACCGATGATTCACCAAGCCCTTTAATTTCCTTTAGTTCGTCGCTTCCTGCATCAAGAAGAGCTGAAATACTTTTAAACTTTTTTATTAAAGCCTTACCTGTTTGCTTAACATCTTTTACCGGCACTGCATATGTGAGAAGCAGTTCGACCTGTTCATAATCAAGAAGCCCGTCAAGGCCGGAGTTTATAAACTTGGCCCTTAATCTTTTCCTGTGCCCGGTATTATCTTTGTTGTTTTGCATATGATTATATAATTAATGCTTTAATCGCAATATATCAACCAAAATTTATCTATAGAAAAATTTTTTTACTACTGTACAGTTGTTGTGTGAATTTTCTTTTAATACCGGTTAAAAACCTTAGTTTTGCAAATGAAAGGCTGTCTTCCGTGCTTAGCCAGGAAGACCGAACAGCTCTTGCCTACGAGATGCTGAAAGATGTATTTGAAGCAGCTTCAAAGGCAAAATTACCAGATAAAATTGCCGTTGTTACGCTTGATAAGAAAGCAATGCAGATGGCAGTTGAACTTGGTTTTGCAGTTATAGATGAAGAGCAGCAGGAAAGTGAAAGCTCTTCTGTAGATTATGCGCTGAAAGTATGCGGGGAAATGGGAGCGGAGTCCGTTCTTGTAATCCCTGGTGACGCGCCGCTAATAACTGCCGAAGACATAGACTTTGTAATTAGTAAGGTCAAAGACTATCCCCATGTAATTATGGTCCCCGCTGCTGACAAGCTCGGTACTAATGCAATTCTCAGAAAACCGCCCGAAGTTATAACCTCAATGTTCGGCCACGACAGCTTTAGAAAACACAAAGCCCAGGCCGATGAAAAGAACATTCCCCACGAAAGTTACGAAGTACCCAACATTGCACTCGATATTGACGAGCCGGCTGATATAGAACAGCTTAGAACACTCGGTAGGCACACACGTGCATACAGGGAATTAATCCGACTCGGTTTAATTAAAGAAGAGATAGAAAAAACCGGCTAATTCTTTACCTTATATATATGTCCGAATTACCATCAAACTTTATGGACCTTGATAATGAGTTTTCAGCCTATGAAAATTCCGGGGTTGTAATAGTCCCGATCCCATATGAAAAAACCGTATCCTTTGGAAAAGGAACTGCAAAAGGGCCCACGGCAATAATTAAAGCTTCGACTTCAATTGAACTTTATGATGATGAGCTCCACTGCGAACCAGCCGATATTGGTATTCATACATTAAAGGAAATCCATAATAATTTTGAACCCGAACGGACCATTAACCTTATAAAGTCAGCAAACGAGTCACTTCTTGAAAATGATAAATTTATTATAAACCTCGGGGGAGAACATACCGTAACTTTTGGCTCAGTGCTTGGTTTTAAATCTTTTTATGAAGATTTTTCAGTTTTATCAATCGATGCGCACTGTGACCTTAGGGACACTTATGAAGACAAAAAAGTCTGTCACGCAACGGTCATGAGAAGAGTTGTAGAACTTGGCATTCCGGTTGTAGAGGTAGGTATCAGGAGTTACTCAAAGGAAGAGTCCCAGTTCATAATCAACTCTGAAGATGTAGTAGTGATCCATGCAAACGAAATACAGGAAAACGGGGACTGGATAAACCAGGCAATCTCGAACCTTAAAGATAAAGTCTATCTTTCAATAGATGTTGATGGACTTGACCCGTCTATTATTCCGGCAACAGGGACTCCTGAACCGGGAGGACTGGGCTGGTACCAGGTACTCTCACTTTTAAAGCAGCTTTTTATTGAAAGAGATGTCATAGGGATGGACATTGTAGAACTTGCCCCTGTCAAAGGACTTCACGGGCCCGATGTACTAGCCGCTAAGCTTGCTTATAAATCAATTGGCTATAAATTTTTTCAAAATTAAAAATGATGTTAAAGTTCTTGAAAGACAGTAACTTAATGCTATAATTCCATCTTCTTCGGCGGCGTAGCTCAGGGGCAGAGCAGTGCTCTCATAAGGCATTTGTCGGTGGTTCAAATCCACCCGTCGCCATGAAATATAACACGCTTAAATCATTACATTATCCTTTGTTTATAGGGGTTTTAGCTTTGTTAATAAAAAAGCAAAACTCTTTCTCTATCTTTCTCCTCTTTCCCCTAAATTACCCCTTTTTTCCTGAGAACAAACACAGTACAATCACAGATATGGGTAAAAAATCAAAAAATATAAGACGAAATATAAACAGATTTAATTATTGGGAAAACTGGTCAATTGTAGATACGAATAATTTAGAAGTAATATTGTGGATCCCTCCTACCGGCACTGAAGATTCTGGCAATGAATATTTCAGACTTTCTCAAGAAATAAGGAACAACAGACGTTTAGATTATATTCCAAGATTAATAGAACTGGATTACACATGTTTTCCCGCATTTAGTTATGAAATTTTAGAGATAATGGAAACGTCAGAAACAGACACCGATTCCCATAACCTTTTAATAGAAATAACAAAGGCAATGTTAAGAGATAAAAGCGGTAGTACAAACCTTAAAAAATTAAAAGAAACAACTTCAGACCATTTAGAGGAATTTAAAAATATGGTTTATAAACGCTCCAAAGGTAAAACAGTTCAAGAAGTTACCAAACTTAATAATTCTAAATTGTTAAAAATTTGGAGTAATTATAT
>JAJCZQ010000019.1 GCA_029262335.1 Deltaproteobacteria bacterium | reverse complement strand
GCGATAAAAGTGGTGAGAATCCACTTCGCCGAAAACCCAAGGTTTCCTGGGCAAGGCTCGTCCTCCCAGGGTGAGTCGGGACCTAAGGCGAGGCCGAAAGGCGTAGTCGATGGAAAACGGGTTAATATTCCCGTACCACTCTATTTGAGTGATGGGGTGACGGAGAAGGGCAGGTCAGCCGGGTGATGGATATCCTGGTTTAAGCTTGTAGGAGGAAGAAATAGGCAAATCCGTTTCTTCTTAACTCCGAGAAGCGAGTACGAGAGACGTTAGTCTCATAAAGTGATTGATCCCATGCTTCCAAGAAAAGCCTCTAAACGTTGATAATAGAGTGCCCGTACCGTAAACGGACACACGTGGGTGAGTTGAGAATACTAAGGCGCGTGAGAGAACTCTGGTTAAGGAACTCGGCAAATTAGCCCCGTAACTTCGGAATAAGGGGTGCCCATATGTATGTGAAGGCCTTCGCGGCCGGAGCAGAAATGGGTTGCAATAAAGAGGGGGTGGCGACTGTTTACTAAAAACACAGGGCTCTGCTAACACGTAAGTGGATGTATAGGGTCTGACACCTGCCCGGTGCCGGACGGTTAAGAGGACTTGTTATCTTCGGAGAAGCTCGGAATCGAAGCCCCGGTAAACGGCGGCCGTAACTATAACGGTCCTAAGGTAGCGAAATTCCTTGTCGGGTAAGTTCCGACCTGCATGAAAGGTGTAACGATTGCCCCACTGTCTCAACCAGAGACTCAGCGAAATTGTGGTTCCGGTGAAGACGCCGGATACCCGCTACGGGACGGAAAGACCCCGTGAACCTTTACTACAACTTGGCACTGGATTTTGGCACTCCTTGCGTAGGATAGGTGGGAGCCTGTGAAACTTTACTTCAGGGTAGAGTGGAGGCGTTGGTGAAATACCACCCTAGTAGTTTTAGAATTCTAACTTAGATCCGTTATCCGGATCAAGGACAATGTCTGGTGGGTAGTTTGACTGGGGCGGTCGCCTCCTAAAGAGTAACGGAGGCGTGCAAAGGTTCCCTCAGCCTGTTTGGAAATCAGGCGTAGAGTGCAAAGGCATAAGGGAGCTTGACTGTAAGACCGACAGGTCGAGCAGGAGCGAAAGCTGGTCTTAGTGACCCGGTGGTGCTGTGTGGAATGGCCATCGATCAACGGATAAAAGGTACTCCGGGGATAACAGATTAATCTCCCCCAAGAGTCCACATCGACGGGGAGGTTTGATACCTCGATGTCGGCTCATCGCATCCTGGGGCTGAAGAAGGTCCCAAGGGTTTGGCTGTTCGCCAATTAAAGCGGTACGCGAGCTGGGTTTAGAACGTCGTGAGACAGTTCGGTCCCTATCTGTAGCGGGCGAAGGAGAATTGAGGGGATCTGCTCCTAGTACGAGAGGACCGGAGTGGACGAGCCTCTAGTGTACCAGTTGTCGCGCCAGCGGCAGCGCTGGGTAGTTATGCTCGGAAGGGATAACCGCTGAAAGCATCTAAGCGGGAAACCCACCCCAAGATTAATTCTCCCGAAGCTAAAGCTTCCTAAAGGTCCCTCGAAGACTACGAGGTTGATAGGCCAAAGGTGTAAGCACAGCGATGTGTTGAGCTGATTGGTACTAACTGACCGTGAGGCTTACTGCGAGGCTTAAAAGTTCTCGAACTAATGGTGTTCGTTTGAAAGCTCGGCATTATATTCAGTTGTCAAAGACTATTTTTACTTCCTATCTATTCTATTTATACAATTCATAAGATACTTTTCTATAAATGTATGGTGATTTAATAGATTCTGCGTTAAGTGAAAAATACAGTCCTATTATTATTTCAATTTCTAATTGGGATTATGTAGAGATAACACTTAATTGGATAGCTGCGCTCAAAAAATTAAATATTAACAGCTATTTAATAGTATCTTTAGATAAAAAATTACATGAACATCTGGATAATATTGGTATTAAGAATGTATTAATAGAAATTGAAAATAATCATACAAACATATGGAAAGTGAAACTTGATGTGTTATCTCAACTGACTAATAATGGTATAAATTTTATTTATTCAGATGTTGATGCAGTCTGGTTAAAAAATCCTATTAAAGATTATTTCTCAGAAAAATTAGCTGATGATGTTGTTTTTTCTGCCGGGACAATACATCCTAAGCATATATTTAAAGAATGGGGTTTTGTTTTGTGTGCGGGACTATTTTATATTAAGAGTACTACATCTACGAAGAATTTGTTTAAAGAGGTATTAAAGGACTTTTTTATTACCAACGATGACCAGACTTCTCTAAATAATGTTATTTATAGAATGAATATAAAATGGGAGTTTAAATCACGGAAGATTATATATGTTACGGGTATGAAAAATGGGTTGTTGAATTCTTTTATCAAAACTAAAATAGTAAGTAGTGAATCTATAATAAGAGGTACCTGTGCTGATCTAAATATTTCTGTATTACCATATAATAAGTTTCCACGAACAATTTCTTCAACTTTTGACCCTTTTGTTATTCATCCAATAAGTGACAAGAAAGCAGAAGACAAGAAGAAAAATTTTAAAGAAAATTCACTCTGGTTCCTTGATACATAAAACAAATAGATGAGAATTTCACATAAATATAAGTTTGTATTTATATCTGTTCCACGGACTGCAAGCACAACTTGCCGACAAGTACTCGATCAATATTCGGATATAACAAGTATTCATATTACAAAAACCAATGATTCTTTTTCTTTTTATCACCATATCACTGCAAAAGAAGTAAAAAAGATATTTGGTGAGAAGGGGTGGAAATGGGATGAATATAAAAAGTTCTGTTTAGTAAGAAACCCATTTGACAGAGTTGTTTCACTTTACTATTTAACACTGCGAATTACAACAGGCGGTGATAAAGAGATGTCATTAAAGTTCAACTTAAAAAATTATATCAAATCATTTATTAAGCCCAAATTGAAATTTGAAGACTTTGTCTTAAGATTAAACGAAAAAAACAGACTTCATGCGCCAATTACTGAGTATATTACAGATTATGACGGTACAATATTAGTAGATAATGTATTGTCATATGAAAATATTGACTTCGAATTACCGCTTTTTTTATCTGAAATAGGAATTAATATCGATAAAAATTCCATTACTCTTAATAACCATTCCAAATCAAGAAAAAATTATAAACAGTACTATGATTCACAGGTGTTAATTGACAATGTTTCTGAGCTATATGATTATGAAATAAAAAAATATAATTATGAATTTTAGATTCAGATATTCAGTTGTCAAAGTTTATTGAAGTCAGTTTCCTTTCTAATTTCAGTAATTCCTTTTACATATTAATAAAAAAGGATTTACCCAAAGATTTTATTTGGGAATACAGTATTTTGTCATTGCGAACGTATGTGAAGCAATCCCCTTGTAATATTAGAGATCGCCACGCCTCCGACTCGCGATGACAATACAAAAATTTTAGTTATTTTCTTAATGTTCTTTGTCTTGAAACAAAGAAATCGAGAAATAAATATGTCCCCCAACCTTACCTTCCCCCGGGGACGGGTGAAGGAATTTTTTCAATTATTCTGTCTTTACTTCTTTAGCCGAACGTCTTTTTATAATTTTTGTTAAGAAATAGATTACAAGTGCTGCTACGCTGAAAAATGCAATTACAGGAAAAAGTATTGATAAAACAGATAAAAATGTGGCGCCTACTGCTTCACCAACTGATATTATGGAATTCCCAAACCCAGCTGTCATGGTACTGGATGAAGCCCTTGCCATAGTGGTTACAGTCTGTACTGACGCTGCTACGCCTCCGCCTGCAATAATAGCGAGCCCCCACTTCATAAAAGGGCTCATGTCCGTAATAAATGATGCAGTTGCAATAGTACCCGCAACTACAGCTGCAGGCCCTGCTGCAATGTCCAAAAGATTATCAATAAATGGTATAAGATAAGCAGTCACTTCAATTATTGATGCTACCGAAAGTGCAATAATAGCAGGGTAAGAAGACACCCACTGCATGCTTTCTGAGAGTTCAATGTGTCCGGTTGCGGAAGCCAGGCTCATAACCAAAAGCGGAATAAATATTCTAAAACCGCAGGCAGCACTAAGTCCTATACCAATTAAAATTGCAAGATATGATTCGGGCAATATTTCTCTCCATGTTCTTTAAATATTAATAATATATTCATGATATTCTATCAATCAAAAAATTAAATAAGAAACATAAACTAAAATCCTTGAAATAAAATTCATTGCTTGTTATAAATAAGCATGGAGAAAGAGACGTATGGGATGAGAGCCGTTGTTGACTGGTCTGCTGCGTTATGGGCGGGTGTAATTTCAGGTACGGTCTTTTACCTTTTAAATATATTTCTTGTTCCGTTCGTAAATGGTGGAAACAGCTGGACTATAATCAGGTACCTCGCATCACCAGTCCTGGGTGAATCGATTCTTCCGCCACCTGCCATATTTAATATTCAGTCGTTAATAGTTTCTATAATATGCACTCTTGTACTTGCAATCTTTTTTACCGTGATAGTGTCATATGTACTTCACAGGGGCGGCCTGATACTTGGCATTGCCGGCGGAGCATTGTTTGGGCTAGCTCTTTATTTTATTAATTTTAATACCCTTACACTTATTGTTCCCTGGCTTTATGCATTAAGCAGCCCGGTGATGATGGTAACACATATTATCTTCGGAATACTTGCGGGCGGACTATATGAGACTTTTGAAGTTGAAGAATATGAACTTCAGGAGAATTAACTAGTATTATGAGACGCAGAAGAAGAATGCCCTTAAATTACAGACCAAACAGGATGAGGTCCCGAAGTGGTGGTAAGGCCAGACTCCTGATAGGTGTGGTAATTGCGGCCTTTGCTTTACTTTCTTATTGTTCCTCTAAGGAATTTAATCCCGTAACAGGTGAAGACCAGTACATTAGTATTACTCCCAAGCAGGAAATAGCGCTAGGCCTTCAGTCAACTCCGCAGATGATTAAACAGTTTGGAGGACTTTACCAGGACCAGGGGCTTCAGGACTATGTGGATGCAGTTGGTAATAGGTTATTGCTTAATAAGCAGATACAGGATACCCCCTGGCAATTTGAATTTCACCTGCTTGCAGACCCCAGGACAATAAATGCATTCGCACTTCCGGGTGGGCAGATTTTCATAACAACAGCAATGTTTTCAAAATTAAAAACGGAAGGACAGCTTGCCGGTGTACTTGGCCACGAAGTAGGCCATGTAGTTGCGAGGCATTCTGCGCAGAGAATTGCAAAATCACAGCTGACAGAAGGACTTACAGGTGCGGTGGTTGCTGCATCGGGTACGGCTGGTTCCGGGCAAATGGCTGCTATGGTCGGACAGATAGTAAATATGAAATATGGCCGGGAAGACGAACTCCAGTCAGATGAGATAGGAGTAATTTTGATGTCTGAGGCAGGTTATGATCCCCGTTCAATGAAAGGTGTTATGGAAATTCTTGCTGAAGCTTCATCGGGAAACAGGCAGCCTGAGTTTTTCAGTACTCATCCAAATCCGGAAAACCGTATACAGAGGATACAGGACGCAATCGATAAAATATATCCAAACGGCGTCCCCCCTAATTTGAAACCCTAAAGTATCACTATCCTTAATTTCACTTTAAACATTTTCTTAATATTGTTATAATCAATCTAAGTTACTTTAAATTCATTCTTCAGGAGGATGGTTATGGTAGAATTAAATGATAAACAGGTGAAAATGTGTGAGGAAAGTAAGACGGATTTTTCTGATTTAAATGCATTATTCCTAAACTGTACACTTAAAAAATCTCCCGAAAAATCACATACTCAGGGGCTTATAGATATATCAAAAGCTATTATGGAAAAAAAAGGGATCAGCGTGGAAGTTATAAGGCCAATTGACCATCATATAGCCTTTGGAGTATGGGGAGATATGACTGAGCACGGGTGGGACAAGGACGACTGGCCCGAGATATATAAAAAAGTCCAGGATTCAGAAATTCTGGTAATTACTTCACCTATTTGGCTGGGTGAAAAATCCTCAGTGTGCACACAGATAATAGAAAGGCTTTATTCTACCTCGGGGGATTTAAATGAGGCCGGCCAGTATGCATATTACGGCAGGGTAGGCGGATGCCTTATTACAGGCAATGAAGACGGAGCAAAACACTGTTCGATGAATATCCTTTATTCGCTTCAGCATCTTGGCTATGTAATACCTCCACAGGCAGACTCCGGGTGGCTCGGTGAAGCAGGTCCGGGACCATCTTACCTTGATGAAGGATCGGGGGGGCCTGAAAACGATTTTACCAACAGGAATACCACTTTTATGACCTGGAACCTTATGCATATGGCGAGGATGATAAAAGATGCGGGAGGTATACCCGCGCATGGAAACCAGAGGTCTGAATGGGATGCGGGCTGTAGGTTTGACCATCCAAACCCAATGTACAGGTAGTTTTGTGGCTGACCTACCAACTATTAAAGAACTGGAAAAAGCCTTGTCAGAGGCTGGTTCAGCACATCATGAATATGAAATGGTCACGTTAAGCGGAATACGTGACCAGCTATGGCCGGGGTTTTATTCAGCATACGTACTAGGGAAACTTGGAAATTTCACAAGGCCAAGTGTGCTTTCACAACTCCTTGAATCATCACCTGATAGTGATAACTGGTCAAAAACTGCCGCCGAGACTGTCCATAAAATTCTGCTTAAATAGAATTCTTACTTTTTCTTTGTAAATTTCTAAAATATATAAAGAAAACAAGCAGTAGAAATACCGGTAAATTTGTATTGCTATTGCCGGATGCTGCTATTGTGCAGCCCTCACTTTTATCTTCAGTATTTGGCCCTGGATTTTGTGCAGGGTTTTCACTGCCTTCATCATCTTCTTCCGGAGTGGGAGTTTCTTCGGCCGTCTCTTCTTCAGGATTGTTAACCGGGCTTTCAGGAGTTTCACTATCGTCGTCATCATTACCCGAACCATCATGCATTTCCTCGTCTTCATTCTCAGGCTCTTCCAACTGGCCGTTAATCTCAACCGCACCAATATCAGGTGAGTTACCCATGCGAAGATTCCCGAAAATATCTTCTCCCGGGCTATTTGAAGAGTCAGCATTATTTATCGCAGGGCTTCCCTGGCCTGGTATACCATAAAGATTGATAAGGTTCTCAAAAACATCACGTATTGTTTCAGATCCGTCTGCAAAATTTCCTGCACCCTGGTTCCAGATTGGGAGAATAATACCGCCTTGAGATCCAAGAAGAGGATCACCTGTAAAGCTGTTTGCATCGTCCGTAAAGTTCACAGTTTCATTCTGGTCCACTGGAATTGATTGTCCGCCGTTCCAGTAAAGGTTGTTATCTATTTCAAAGAAATCGAGTTCTCCGGGAGGTGTATCGGAAAAGTCCTGCGTATTGTCTCCAGGGCCGCTGATTCCCATAGTACCCGTGGGGTCAGACCAGATATTGTTGTAAAGAAAGACATTGTCAGAAGGCATGTTGGAGCCAAGCTGAAGGACCCTGATTGCAAATGTTTGTGCGACAAGGTTGCCGGTTACGGTGTTGTTCCTGAATGTTACGTCCTTTGAACCATGCACACCTAAAGGGGTTTTCATTCTGTTAGTGGAATTGCCGATCATCAAATTGTTTTCAATTAAAACATTAATTGCTTCAAAGTTTGAAGTACCGTCTTCACCCACAAATATAAAACCCGTGGCAGTTGATCCCTGGTAATTTAGAAACACGTTCCTTGCAACAGTAATATTTTCACTTCCAAGCACTCCGTCAGAGTTGCCGTTACTGTCCTTTATTACAATAAAACTGCTGGTGTCATTGTTGTTTGTCCTGCCGCTTCCCTCAAAATCATTAAAGAAAACATTGTCGTACACTTCTACGTTTCGTACGCTGTTTATGTCTATGTGCTCGTCAGAGCCCTGCTGGTTGTAGAATATATTTCCAATTACCGTTATATCATGTGAGCCGTTATTTATTTTTAAGATGTCGTTGTTAAAACTGTTGTGAAGAATGTTGTTCCTAAAATGAATATCGAAAGCGTTACTATCTCCAATCTGGATGATAAGTGCTGAGGGGTTGGTACTTCCGTGCGATATATCAAATCCTTCGATACTGAACCCGGAGCCGCCGAAGCTTTTAATAACCGTTTCATTTGCCCTCAGCCTTGCCTGGTAAGGTATCTCCGAGCGAATAGTTATTCCCGGATTAAAATGCCTGTTGAGTCTTGTAACATCTGTGTATTGTCCGGGTTTTAAGAGGATAGTATTTCCCGGCGCGGCATTATCAATTGCGTGCTGCATTGTTGCCCAGGGGTTAGATTCACTGCCGTTTCCAGTTGTATCACTGCCGTTAACAGCAACATAGAGTGTGCTGTTTTGTGAGAAAAGAAATTCTGCCGGAACAGATATAAATAAAAAAATAAATACAATACAGTAATACCTAAGATGATCTTTCACTTTCCATCCTCCCATCAAATAATTAACTCATTCCCATCTATAAAGTTATAGTCACCTTGCCTGTATAACAACAAATTCTTTGTAATTTTAAACTGATGAATCCGAACAAAAAGAAAGACATCAAAACAATTAATAGTTGACATGAAGTATTTTCTTATTTATATTAAACCATATGGTTTAATGATGTTAATATTTAATGTTAAAATTCTTACTATTTAAGTAACAGGGGGTTTCAAATGATTAAGTTATACGGTGCTGCATATTCCAATAATGTTAATAAAGTAAGGTTTGCAGCTAATGCTATTGGAGTGGAATACGAATTAAAACAGGTCAATTTATTTGAAGGTCAGCAGCAAACTGAAGAATTTCTTAACCTGAATCCGGTTGGTAAAGTGCCTGTAATGAAGGACGGCAGTTTTACTTTATTCGAAAGTATGGCTATTTCCAGGTATCTCGCTAATAAAGAAGGTTCTAACTTATATCCACAGGATTTTCAGCAAAGGGCAGTTGTGGACCAGTGGATAGACTTTTGTGATATACATGTGCAGGGGGCATTAAACAGGGTTATTTTCAACAGGGTTATTGCGCCGCAGGTTGGTGCCGAGGTTGATCAGAATTCGTTAAATTTTGGGCTAGAAATGCTTAATAAATATTTTCCCGTACTTGATACTCAGCTTGGGCAGTCTGAATACCTTGCAGGAAGTGAACTGTCGCTTGCAGATATAGATTTGCTTGCAATTCTTGATCCTGCTGAAATTGCAGGTGTGGATTTTTCTTCACATCAAAATTTACAGTCCTGGTTTCAGAAGATGAAGCAGCAGGATTTTTATACAAAATGCCACAGTGATTTTAAAGAAACACTGGGCCAATAAGTTATAGAAAATAACATCTTATGGGGGTTGTAATGTCTGACCAATTCCATGATAAACGCTTTCCGGGTGAGAGTGATGAATACAGAGAAGCCAGGAATAAATTACTCAAAGCTGAGATAGAGCTTAGGGAAAAAATTGAAAAGGTTGCCGCTCTCAGGCGACAGCTCCCAATGGGCGGTAAAGTTGAACAGGATTATAAGTTTGAAGGACTTAATAATGGTGAATTACAGGAATTCAAACTCTCTGATCTATTTCAGAACGGTAAGGATACCCTTATTATTTACAGCTTTATGTACGGGTCAAAGATGGAAAATCCATGCCCTGCATGTACTGCCATAATTGACGGGTTTAACGGTTTTATTCATCATCTTGAGCAGAGGGTCAACTTTGCAGTTGTTGCAAAATCTCCGATACAAAGAATTGTGGATTTTGCTGAAACCAGAAAATGGAAAGGGCTTCATCTTCTATCTTCAGAGAAAAACAGTTTTAATTCAGACTATTTTGCCGAGACATCTGAAGGTTCACAAATGCCAATGTGTGATGTCTTTGTAAAGAAAGAAGACGGGATATACCATTTTTGGGGTTCTGAATTATTGTATGCACCTGCAGAAGGCCACCCAAGGCATATGGATCTTATGTGGCCAATCTGGAATTTTCTTGACCTTACTCCGGAGGGGAGAGGGACTGATTGGCATACAAAACTTTCTTATGATTGACATTTAACCAAATAGTATAATCGTTCTTTTGATTTTTATTTATATTGTAAACAGTAATAATGATATTTTGTGACCATTTTTAAGAGAATCTTACGTCTGTTACATAAGAAGAAAAAGAAAAAATATTTATTAAATCCGCCTAAATTAAGAAAAGACGTACTAAATATAAAAGTCATAGAAGATGTATATTTTCAGGTTTACTGGAAAGTTTTGGAACATGGTAAAGGGCCGGCTGTAATTCTCTATGTAAATAGAAAAGAAGTATTGAAATTTGATTGTTTTGGAAAGGATAAAGGCCATTTTCATATAGAGGGGTACAAATTGAATGGCTCCAATGAAAACAGAATATACTTCCAGCAGGAATCTGCATTTGATCAGATTGAATGGACGGTTCAGGAGTTGAAAACTAATTATTTATTCTACCTCTCGAAAAGTAATAAAAAGTATATTAGAGAATTAAAGATTGATCAGAATGATTTGGAAAGAGCACTTGTTTCCGTCAGGTCAAAAATGATAGAATTCCTTACGGATATACCGGAACTTGCAAGAATATAAGTTTCCAGCCTGTATTTTTAACTGATTATAAAAAACCTAATATTAAAATTATGATTATTTTGTAAGATTTATTTATGAAACGCATACCTGAACCACAGCTTATGACTAATCCTGAACAGGTTTCTGCTTATGCACTAGCAGATTTTGAAAAACCTCATTCTAACTTCATTAAACTTTTTTATGATAAATTTCCAGAATCAGAAGTCAGGGGGAAAGCAATAGATTTAGGCTGCGGGCCGGGAGACATAACTTTTCGTTTTGCCTCTGAATTCCCGGAAATAGATATTCATGCAATTGATGGTTCAGGGGAAATGATACGGTATGCAAAAATGTTGATCTCTTCCATGACTGGTATTAAGGAAAGAGTTCAGTTTTTGCAAACACTGCTGGATGAATACAGCCCTGACTGTAAATATGATTATATAATCAGTAACAGCCTTCTTCATCACCTGCTCGACCCAATGGTCCTATGGAAATCAATTGACAGATTTTGTAAAGCAGGAAGTAAAATTTTTATAATGGATCTGTTCAGGCCGGAATCTTTAGAAGAGGCTAAGTCGTTAACTGATAAATATACGGTCAATGAGCCGGATGTACTCAGAAATGATTTTCATAATTCACTCCTTGCCGCTTTCAGGGCTGATGAAGTCAGAGGCCAGATCAGGAAAGCCGGACATGATTTATCAGTTGAAAAGGTATCAGACCGCCATATTATTATTTACGGATCTGTTTAGGAAATGCGGATTTTACCTTAATTGTCAGAAACAATTCTTTTCTATATTTATCTAATAATACAAAGAGGTGAATAAGTGAGTACAACTACCTGGATAATAATAATTTTAGCATTCTTTCTGTTTTTTGGGTTTTTAAAATCCAAGGCTAAATTCAGGAGGATTGTCGAAGATTTTGAGGCTGACCTTTTTCCTACGAATTTAAATGATTTTGCCCGTGCCGGGAAAGGTGAAGTTGAACGTGAACTTTATGCTGACGGCAGTTCTGAGTTAAAACTACAGTTTAGCCGGACAAATCTTCCCGAAGGTGCAACAGTATCATTAATTATAAACGGCACAAAAACAGGTGACTTTGAGGTTTCCAAGGGTAGAGTATATAAAAAAATCAATACTCAGTCAGGGCAAACTGTCCCTAATGTCAAAGAAGGTGATATGGCAGAAGTTGAGTACAATGGTACAGTAATACTTTCGGGTTCATTCTATCCGGATTAAAGATTTTAATAAAATTAATAAATCAATTATAATAATAACGTTTTGCAAAGCATAATATACCTCCAGCAAAGTAACCCATATCTTTTTCCCATTCTACTGCTTCTTGCATTTATAGGAATAGCAGTTCTTGCAGTTTATGCATACAGGAAAAGTAACCTCGTAAAGATGCTGAACTCTGACCTGTTGAATAACGAATACACTTTCAAGGAACTGGAAGAAAAGGTAGAGACCCTCGGCAGTGAGCTTAACATTAACAGGGAAAGTGTGTTAGAGCTGACAGCTGATAAAAAGGGCCTTGAAACATTAATACAGGAAAAAGAAAAACTGATTAGCTCTTTTGAGTCCCAGCTGCGTGAAATTAAGTCAGATCACTACGACCTTCAGTCAAGCTTCATGAACAAGGAAAAAATTATAAGCGAACTCCAGACTACTATTGAAAAAGATAAAGAAATAAATATTCAAAAACTCCAGATACTGGAAGAGGCTAAAGAAAAACTGTCTTTAGAATTTCAAAACCTTGGAAATAAAATTTTTGAAGACACGAGTAAAAAATTTACAATCCAGAACAAGGAAAACCTTGATAATGTTCTTAATCCGCTGAAGGAACAGATTAAAGATTTTGATAAGAAAGTCTCTGATACGTATGAAAAGGAGACAAAAGAAAGAGTATCGCTTGTAAACCAGATAGAGCAGCTCAAAAACCTTAATGAAAAAATAAGCCAGGACGCTGTTAACCTCACTAATGCATTGAAATCAGAGACAAAGACACAGGGGACATGGGGTGAGTTTGTCCTTGAAAAAGTGCTTGAGATTTCCGGGCTTGAAAAAGGAAGAGAATTTGAGACACAGGATACATACCGGGATGAAGAAGGCAGTATGTACCGGCCTGATGTTGTAGTACACCTTCCTGATGGAAAGGATGTTGTAATAGACTCAAAGGTCTCTCTCACGGCTTACGAACGTTATAGCTCCAGTGAAGATGAAACAGAAAAGAAAGAAGCACTCAATTCTCATGTACAGTCAATTCAAAACCATTTAAAAGAACTTGGTAATAAAAAGTACGAGGAATTAAAACAGTTAAACACCCTTAACTATATACTTATGTTTCTGCCAATAGAGGCAGCTTATCTGGTTGCCATTGAAGCTGACAAGGACCTCCTCAGAAAAGCATTTGAAAAGAATATTATTATTGTCTGTCCTTCGACTCTTCTTTCGACACTACGTACTATACAAAGCATCTGGCAGTTTGAACACCAGAATAAAAATGCACAAAAAATAGCCGATGAGGCCGGGAAAATGTACGACAGGCTTGTAGACTTTACCGTCCACCTCGAATCCGTGGGCAACAGGCTCAACCAGGCATCATCTTCTTATGAATCTGCCGTTAAAACACTTTCGACAGGTAAAGGAAATATTGTTAAAAAAGCAGAAGACCTCAGAAAACTTGGAATAAAAAACAAAAAATCCATCTCCAGTGACCTTGCTGACAGCGAAGATACAAAGCCGGTTGATGAACCGGAAGAGAACCCTCCTTTGAAGTTTCCTTACCAGACTTAAAGGGTAATTAGTATCAGAAATATTATTGAAATCACCGTGCCGGAAAGCTGAAGGCCATCAAAAAAGATCACCTCGTAATTCTCGTCATCCATGTAATTGGTCAGTGCCAAAGTTGTAAAAAATGAAGCCGGCAGTATGCCAATATAACTCCCCCTTAGAATTAATATTATAACGATGTTTAATAAAGAGAGATAAAGCAGGTATCTGGCATATTTTTCTGCATAGTGTTTTTGCCTTATTGATGACGCATAAGCATTGCAGAATAAAAAAATAGCAACAATAATTGATAAAGTAATTATATTTTTTGGGTTATCTGTCAGAAATGCCGGGAGATATACAGTTATCATTAACCATGAAAGTGTAATATATGCAGCAGAAAAAAGCGGGCTGTTTTTTATTGTCCTGTGAATAAGACCAAGTAGAAAAGGTAATACAATGATAGGTAAAATTCTAATTCCAAGATGATAAACAGCCAAGAGTGATAAAAGCATCGATAATCCGGTTATAAGATAAATTAAACGCGTATTATCTTTAATAAAATTTACCCTTTTCGGATTGGTATTCTTATCTGAGTTTATGTCTTTTAAGTGGTCGAGATTGTAAATAACCAGGGTGCCGCAAAAAATTAGAACAAGTAATATATAGTTAATTTCTGAGTTGAGAAACAAAAAGGTAAAGATTGCAAGGGATGATGCCAGCATCGCGACTATAGTTCCGGTATAGGCAAGGGATTCAATCAGTTTAACAATCATCTAAAGATAATAACAAATTATTTGAGAGTAAAAAGTAAGGAGAAAAGGTATGGAAAAAAATCATAGTCATTTTGACTTTCTCGTAAATGTATTGGGAAAACTCGGTTTACCCCTGATTTCAGCCACTCTGGCCGGCTGTATTATAATAGATAAGGTCATACCAGTTCATATACTCCTGATGTTTACCGGTGTGGTGTTAATAGTTTTTGAACACTGGTATACACACCATAGAGAATAAATATCCGGAAGTACCTTAATGCCCCCAAAAACTGTTTAAAATTAAAACTCCTTCAAGGTTTTATACTGATATTTATGTAACTTCTTCATTCCAAAAAGGATCTATGATAGAGTTGTAGCAGGCATAATTCAACCGAAAATTGAATTTAAAATCATAGATTAATAAGTGTAAGAAATAAGGAGGCTAAACGTGGAACATAGACATGACCATACCAATTTTTTTGTGGACCTATTGGGCAGGCTTGGACCGCCCACTTTTGCAGCTACACTTGTAGGCTGCCTGTTTGAAGGCAGAATGGTACCAAGTCATTTAATTATTATGGGAGTCGGTGTTTTCTTTATAGCATTTCACCACTGGTTTAACTTCCATAGAAAACAAAAAAACTGAGGAATTAAAATGTGTTATAAAGTTAAGTTGATAATTGTTGTTAATATATTTTTATTTGCTCTTTGCTCGGCCGGGTCTTTTGCGGACACAGATAAAAGGGTCTTTCATCATTCTGTTCATTCAATGAACCCCAAAGAAGTATCTATTCTTTTTGATTTTACGGATATCAATCAGATGTCATCCCCTTTAAGGGTATGGGACGGGTTATGGGTAAAGATAATTAATACCGGACATAAGAAAGTTAAAAATGGAGTATATGGATATACTGTCCGTTTTGCCACAGATCCTGATTTTAAGAATATCCTGCTCCCGGTTAATCAGCCGGCCCGCGGTATAACCGCAGACGGAATAGCTGCATTTCACTTCAGAAATTCAGACAACAGCGGCCCAAACGAAGCAGGGCCTAAGAACGTAAATGCACCCCAGGAAACAAGGCTGCTGAAATATAAAGGATTTAATGCACTTATAAGAGTTATAAATATGGATATTATCGGTATTGGGAATAAAGATCTTGTTCCCGCATTTGCAGGGATCAAGTTTATTGTGATCGTAAAAGAAAAAAGTTGAAGTTATAAGGACTGTTAGAATAGGAAGTTAAAGTAATGCTAAAACCTGATTAAAATTAGAAAGCTAAATAGATTACCTTGTTTAGTCAGTTAAATCTTAATCTGCCCGGTATCATTTTTGTTAGTTCTTCATTCATTTTTCAATCTATGCTAGAGTTAATTTAATTATGCAACCTGTAACATTCGCAGTCATTGCTGTCTTTGTATTAGTTTACGGACTAATATCCCGTCGTCTTGAGAAAACCATTATCTCTGCCCCAATAGTATTTGTTCTTTTTGGAATTTTATTAAGTGACAAGATTACGGGCCTGATTACCTCCGGGGACCATGTATTTATTGAGATTGTTGCCAACTTAACACTGATACTGGTCTTGTTTATTGACGCGTCAAGAATTGACCTGAAACTTCTTAGAAAAGAGGGCGACCTGCCGCTTGTCCTGCTCTCAATTGGACTGCCTCTTACAATAATATTTGGTATAGGTATAGCGCTGGTTTTATTTACAGGGCTTCCGTTATGGGAAGCAGCGATCCTTGCAACAATACTTGCTCCGACTGATGCTGCTCTTGCCCAGGCAGTAATAAATTCGGAAAGGGTCCCTGTATGCATACGTCAGGCCTTAAATGTTGAGAGCGGCCTTAATGATGGAATCTGCCTTCCAATACTACTTCTCTTTATCTCTCTTGCCGTATCATCGGAAGCCGGGCAGAGTGCAGCATATTGGGTCAGTTTTACTTCAAAGCAGCTTATTCTTGGCCCGGTAGTTGGTATTCTGGTGGGATACATAGGTGCAAAACTGATTACAATTGCCGTTGAAAAAGAGTGGATGTCCTGCGATTTTGAAAAACTTTCAGGGCTTGCACTTCCACTTATAGCTTTTTACTTTGCCGAGCCATTTGACGGCAATGGTTTTATGGCAGCATTTTTTGCGGGCCTCGTATTTGGTAATTTTGCACGAAAAGTTGCAAAACCTGTACATGAGTTTGGAGAAGCTGAAGGTTCTCTTCTTATACTTCTTACCTTTATTTTGTTTGGGGCAATAATGGTCCCAAAAGCATTAGAACAGTTGAATGTCCAAACGGTTATTTATGCAATATTGAGCCTTACCATGATAAGAATACTTCCGGTGGCAATAAGTGTGGCCGGAAAAGGCATCTTAACTTCAACCAAACTGTTTATGGGCTGGTTCGGCCCAAGGGGAGCTGCATCCATACTATATGTATTGATAATATTAAAGGAAGATATGCTCACTCATGGTGAGTTGATATTTAATGTTTCCGTAATAACAGTTCTGTTTAGTGTAATTCTACATGGTATTTCATCGGTCCCCGGTGTTAAGGCTTATTCCTTATACCTTGAGGGGGAATCATCTGAAATTACAGAAAAAATGAAAAATGTGTCCGAAATGCCCACAAGAGTATTATAATTATCTCAAGGGTAATAAGGATGTATAAATTTATTTTTTCAAACAAGTCTACTTACGAGGACCTTGGCCTGTTTATTATAAGGGTCGGGATTGGTCTCAGTATGATGATATTTCACGGGCTGCCAAAAATAAAAGGCGGGCCGGAATTATGGGCAAATATCGGCAGTGATATGTCTGTGGTAGGAATAAATTTCTTACCAGTGTTCTGGGGGTTTATGGCAGGGTTTTCGGAATTCTTTTGTTCGCTGTTATTAATTATCGGAATTTTATTCAGACCTGCTGCAGTATTACTTGCTATGACAATGGTTATTGCAATACTAAAGCATCTGAATATCACCGAGGGAAGCCCCGGTGCAGGATGGATTGGTGCATCACATGCCCTTGAACTTCTTATAATATATATTGCCCTTATTCTGACCGGCCCAGGTAAATATAAAGTATAATAGACTGATGTACTTTGATTCTGAAAAAAAAATTAATTCGGATTTTGATTTAGACCTTATAGAAATTACAAAAGAATCAGAAAAAACAGAGCCATTCTACAACGTTGTTCTTCTGGATGATAATGACCATACTTATGAATACGTAATTGAAATGCTTATGGAAGTATGTGGACTTAGTAAGAAATCTTCTTATGAAATGGCATGTGAAGTTGATTTTCTTGGAAGGGTAGTTGTATATACCGGTAACAAGAAAGAGGCAGAAAGAAAAAGGGACCAGATACTTTCATACGGCCCTGACTGGCGGCTTGAAAGAAGTACCTGTTCAATGAATGCAACGGTTGAAATAACAGAATAAAATAAAACAGAGAAAATCTTGATTGAAATTATAGTCCAGATACTAATAACATCAGTACTATTATTGGTAGTAGCAAAAATTGTAAGCGGGATTGAGATTCAGGACTGGGGAGCTGCCATATTTACAGCGATTGTACTTGGTATTGTAAATGCAGTTGTAAAACCAATACTCATAGTACTGACTATTCCAATTACAGTGTTAACACTGGGTCTGTTTCTTTTTGTTATAAATGCACTTATGCTCTGGATGGCCGGAAGTCTTGTGAGCGGTGTAAGAATTAAAGGATTCTGGTATGCACTGCTTGGAAGTGTTGTTCTAAGTATTTTAAATACGCTGGTCTATATGTTTATTTAATATTATTATTCAAGGAGTAAAACCATCTTCCCCTTATAACTTTTAAGTGTTAAGTCATTCTTTTTCACTTTGAATGACGATGAATTTTCAATGTGTTTTCTGAAAAGATAATCGTAAGAACCCCTGCCGCACATCTTTTTGGAACAATCAATTTCAGTAAATTTAATAAACTTACTTGCAGTAGTATATTTGCCGCTGCATTTGTTGCAGTCAGACTTTATTTTGAATGTACCATTATCTTTTAACCTGAGTGTATAATCACCTGGTTTATCAATCAAATTTTCAGATGCTTTTCCGGTCATGATTTTCTGAAGCATCCATTTCCCGGAAGTAAGTGATGTTTCTTTATTTTTATCCTCAGTCCCACATGAAAATATGAGCTGAGAAAATATTATCAGAATCAGTGCTAAGCTGTAATACATTTTTTATTAACTGAGATTAGATTTCAATACTCTCAGGAAATTACTTCCCATAATCTTTTTTACTCTTTCCTCTGTATACCCTTTTTCAAGGAAATACTTCGCAACTGAAGGCAGCTTTGATATCTGGCGGATTTCTTTTGGAAACTCTTCTATCTTTCCGCCGTCAAGATCAGTGCCAATGCCTACATGGTCTTCTCCGCAAAGATTAATTATATAGTCCGTGTGTTTATAAATATCTTCAAGAGTTGGAGTGTTTTTGCCTGTTTTAAGAAAAGAGTTGTAAAAGACTATTCCTGTTACTCCGCCTCTTTCAGAAATGGCCAGCAGCTGGTCATCATGAAGATTCCTTGGGTGGTTAGTGAGGGCCCTTGCATTTGAGTGGGTTGCGATTGGAATAAGATTTGTAATCTCAATTGCTTCCCAGAAACATTTTTCGTTAAGGTGAGATAGGTCAAGTGTAATACCAAGGTTGTTCATTTCCCCGATGAGTTCCTTCCCATCCTCAGAAAGGGCCGAATCAGTTTCCGGGCCGGAGGCAAATTTATTTTTATTGTTCCATGCCGGTCCAAGCATCCTCAGTCCATGATCGTAATAGTATTTAAGATCAGATATTTCTTCTATTGGGTCGGCACCTTCCATTAGTGTCAGAAATCCAATCATTTTATTATTTAAGAGCTGGTCAAGGTCCCTGTTGTTTAATATCCTCATGACCTTGTCACCATACTTTTCATATATTTCATCATAGACCCGGACCTGTGCTTTTGCTTTTTCAACTGTCTGATCAGGCCTGTGTTTTGGATGTACAAATATTGTATTAAATACCAGCCTGATACCGGCTTCATTCAGGCCTGGTAGCGTAATCATGCAGGGGATATCAGGATTTACAAAGTCCCTTTCAAAGTAGTTTAGATGAAATGCAATGTCTTCGTGTGCATCAACAATGAATAGATCGTCCATATTTTATGTTCCGCCTTTATAATATCCTGCACTTGCAAAAGTGACCACTGACCCCGTGTCTTCTTCTAATGCCTTATCGTAATCAAGGACAGTCCCAAAAGTAGCATCCGTTACTTTTAACATACTATAGATTGAGGAAAGTCCGCATATCTTTCTCTTGTCTTTTTCTTCTTCAACTGATCTGTAAAAACCCTCGGCATCAATATTTTCTGTAAATTCCATAGAGATTGCATCTTTTTTACTGATCCAGGAGAGGATCTTTTCATCAACCTGGTCTTTATCTCCGAATTTTGGGCCTACGTGGGCAAGGTCAACCCCGGCAATAATGAATACAGAATTACCCAAACTCTCAACTAGCTGTTTTAGTTCAGATAGAAAAGTTGAAATTCTGTGGTCTTCTGATGGGGAAGACCCTTCACTTACAAATTGATGAAAAGAGTTACACAGTATAGGTACGATTGTAAAATTTTTCTTATCTGCAAGGATATGCTGAAGGAATACAACCTGAAACTCTATAGAATGTTCGGTCCTGTGAAATATTTCCCCTTCGCAAATATCCCATCCGCATTTTTTTCCCAGTTTATCAATAAATTGAGTATTTGTATCTGCTGTCCCAAGCGGAGTTGAAAAAGATTTCCGTGTAACTATAAAAGGATTATCAATTTGTGCATAGTGGGTTGTCCCGAATATCAGATACGTGTCCGCATCGGTTCCATTTAAAAGTTCCCTGTATGCAAGAGCGTAAGATGTACCGCCCCTTGTGAAATCAATATGGGGAGAGATAATACCCCTGAGTAAGCCCGTCTTTTCCTGCGTCGGAATTTTATTTTCGGCTTTTACATAGAAATCATCCAAAAGCGCTGTTAATTTATCTTTACTTCCCGGATAAGAAAGGTTTGAAAGATATGCCTCTCTGGTATCAGAATTATTGAAACTGCTTTCAACTGCTTTTTGGTGGTTAAAATATTTTTCATTTTCCAGGAGCAATGCATCATCCAGCATCTCTATTAGTGATTCGAATTCTGATTTTTCAATTTCTCTGCCGTACTTCTTTTTTATTTGGGCAATAATGGAATCAATTGTGTTATTTCCATCAAAAAAAGTCATTATATAAAGAGCAAGTTCGGAAACGATTAGTGGATTGTTGTCACTGTTTTGAGGGTCTCTGATACAATAAAGATTCTTTCCGTCTTCTTCGACGGGAAATGCATCAACTGCTATTAATTTAGGATATAACATCATTTATTTTCCTCTTTGACTTCTCCCCAGCCGCCTCCGCCTGGTGTTTCAATTCTTAAAATATTCCCCGGTTTGAGTTTTAATGATTTTTTTGCAGGAAGTTTTTCTTTTCCGGTTTCATTTATAAGAAAATTTTCGCCGCATTTTCCATTTTCTCCACCGTAGATTCCGTAGGGAGAGTGTTTCCTTCTTTCTGTGATGATAGTGACTTCCGCTTCGGTAAGGAATTTGAATTCTCTTACTATTCCGTTACCTCCGTTATATTTACCTGCCCCGCCTGAGTTTTTCCTTATGGAGTATGAATTAATTAATATTGGCAGTTCCCTTTCCAGTGCTTCAACAGGGGTATTAAGCGTGTTTGTCATATGCGTCTGTATGGCATTGATCCCGTCTATACCTGATCTTGCCCCCATACCCCCTGCGATTGTTTCATAGTATGCAAAATCTGTTTTACTTTTAGGGTTAATTCCGCCAAATGTCACATTACTCATTGTCCCGGCACTTGCCGCCTGGATTTTTTCGGGAATAACAAGGCCCAATGCCCCGAAGACCGTGTCTACAACTCTTTGCGATGTTTCTACATTTCCGCCCACAACTGCCGCGGGGTATTTAGCATTCAGGATTGAGTTGTCATCTGTAATCACTTTAATTACATTCAACGGGCCCGAATTGAGCGGGATATCTTCAGCAAGGCATTGAAAAACATAAAGTACTGCAGATGTGGTGACACTGAAAGGGGTGTTAAGGCATCCGGCAACCACAGGCGAACTGCCCCTGAAATCAACCACAGCTTCTTCATCTTTTATGGTAATAGTTACATGGATTATAATGTTTTCATTGCCCTGTCCGTCATCATCAAGATAGTCCGTAAATTCATAAGATCCGTCCGGGATATCTTTAATAACTGACCGCATTATATTTTCACTGTATTTTAGTAATGTGTGAGAAGCGTCCGTGATTTTTTCGATTCCATATTTTTCTACTATTTCTGATAATCTTTTTGCACCTACATCAAGGCAGGCAATCTGTGCATTAAAATCACCTTCTCTTTCTTCTGGGTTTCTTGTAGCCCTAAGAATCTCTTTCAACAGTTTTTTGTTAAGATTACCTTTTTTATAAAGATATGACGGAGGGATAATAATGCCCTCCTGGTGGATTGATGTTGAAAGAGGCATGGAGCCCGGGGTCTCGCCTCCGATGTCTGCATGATGCGCCCGGGATACAGTAAAAAATTCGAGATTATTATTTATAAATACAGGTTTTATACACGTGATATCAGGCAGGTGCGTGCCGCCGCGAAAAGGGTCATTTAATACAAAGACCTCACCGTCACTTATGTCTTCACCCATTATTGCATCGACGGAAAATGACATTGATCCGAGGTGTACGGGTATATGGGCAGCCTGTGCTATCATGTTTCCTGTATTGTTGAATACGGCACATGAAAGGTCACGGCGTTCTTTAATATTTGGAGAATAAGCGGACCTGATCAGTACATTACCCATTTCTTCGGCAACGGTGCTGAGTACGTTATTAAATATTTCGAGTTCAAAATTGTCCACACTCATATGAATTTAATTCCTTAACTTGAATAATCTAATATAATAAATAGTAATAATAGATAAATGAAGTTTGTGTTCATATTTACATAATATTTTTGAGGGGTTTTAAGAATGGCAAAACTAAAATATATATTTTTATTCTTCATCTTAACAATTTCTCTCTCATGCGCACAGAAACAGCTTGAAACTAAACCACCTGTGAGTGTTGAGGAAATTTTAAATACCAGTACATCCTGGGACGGCGGTAAGATAATATATCCTGAAGGTGACCCTGAAATCAGGGGTATTATTATTGAACTTCAGGAAGGTGTTGATACGGGCCTGCATTGTCACCCTGTACCTAACCTTGCTTATATGCTTGAGGGTGAAATAGAAGTCGAGGTATTTGATGGCCCAAAAAAATTGTTTAAAAATGGTGATGCATTTGAAGAAGTTATAAATACCTGGCACAGGGGCAGGGTGCTAAAGGGGCCAGCGAAAGTCCTTGTTTTTTATGTCGGAGAAATTGATACCCCGATATCGATAAAACCAAAAACGACTGACCTGTCTACTGAAAAGTGTGTTGAATAAAGAGAAAGCAAAACTATTTGTTTAATAAATATAAAAAATTGGAGGTTTTAAAATTATGAAAAAATATCTTTTGTTGGCAGGAATAGTTCTGTTCGGATTTAGCTTTTATGCAGTATCAAAGCAGACTTATGATAATCCGGAGGCAGTCGTAAAGCAGCTGCTTAAATCAACAAAAGCATGGGACGGAAGTAAAATGTATTACCCTAAAGGAGAAGCAGAAGTTACTGCTATTACGCTCAATATTGAAGACGGTTATAACACGGGTTTTCATTGCCATCCTGTGGCAAATTTTGGGTATGTCGTAAGTGGTGACCTTGAGATTGAACTCTATACAGGTGAAAAGGGAACGCCAGTAACCATCCTTCCTAAGACAGATGATTTAAAGAATGAAAAGTGTATTGAGTAATTTTAAGGAATAACTTATGAGAAATACTACCCTAGTGCTTCTTTCATTCTTTCGCCGATTTCGGCAGGGCTTTTACATGTAGTAACACCTGCTTCATTAAGTGCGGCAAACTTGTCTTCAGCACTTCCCGAGCTTCCGGAAATAATTGCACCTGCGTGGCCCATGCGTTTGCCTTTGGGGGCAGTTGCACCCGCAATAAAAGCGGCTACCGGTTTTGACACATGGTCATTTATGAACTCTGCAGCTTCTTCTTCATCACTTCCGCCTATCTCTCCTATCAGCACAATACCGTCTGTGTCAGGGTCATTCTGAAAAAGGTTTAGTGCATCTATAAAAGTGGTCCCGATAACCGGGTCGCCTCCAATACCAAGGCAGGTTGACTGGCCTATACCAAGTTCGGATAGCTGCCATACTGCTTCGTATGTTAAAGTCCCGCTTCTTGAGATAATGCCGATTTTGCCGGGAGTGTGAATATATGCCGGCATAATACCGACCTTTGCTTCACCAGGGGTAATAACGCCCGGGCAGTTTGGACCTACGAGCTTCGAAGCTGAAGTGCTTAGTGCATCCTTAGCTTTTACAATATCAAGGGTTGGAATTCCTTCGGTAATACATATTATCAGTTCAATATCTGCATAAGCAGCTTCAAGAATGGAATCAAGGGCAAAAGCAGCGGGAACAAAAATAAGTGTTGTATTTGCGCCGGTCTCGGCAGCGGCTTCTTCTACGGTATTGAAAACGGGAAACCCGTCTACGTCACTACCACCTTTACCCGGGGTAACTCCGCCTACAACCTGGGTACCATATTCCCTGCACTGCTGTGCATGGAAAAGCCCCTGACTTCCTGTAATTCCCTGTACTATTACTTTTGAATCCTTGTTTACTAAAATGCTCATATTAATGTTACTCCTGGTATGTATTACTGTCTGGGAAGCAGAATAATAACATAGAAATTTGGGTATTCAACTTTATAAATTATTCAATATTTTGGATTTGCTCTCTCATTTTTTCAAGCTCGGATCTGAGTGAAATTATATCATGTGAAATATTGGCGTCCTTTGATTTTGCAGAAATTGTACCTGATTCCCTGTTCATTTCCTGGATTAGGAAATCGAGCTCCTTGCCTACTGGTAGTTTGCTGTTTGTAGTTTCAATAAATTTTTCAAAATGCGCATCGAGTCTGACAAGTTCTTCCGTTATGTCGCTCCTCTCTGTAAGTATGGCTACTTCCTGGTAAAGCCTTGTTTCATCAATGTTTGTATCATCAAGAAGGTTTTCTATTCTTTCTTTTAATTTTTTTGAAGCCTCTTTTGCAAAGTTTTTTCTTTTCTTTCTAATGCCCAAAATTAATTTTTTACAGGTATTTATTCTTTTTAGAAGGTCTGTGCTTAATTTCTTACCTTCAATAGCCCTGCTTTTGTCGAGTTTTTTTAACGTATCACTCAGGACTTTCTTTACACTGTTTAATGTGGTTTTTGAGATCGTTTTTTTTGTGTCGCCGTTATAGAGTTCTTTAAACATCAAAATATGGTTAAGGCTTATTTCATCTTTTATGCCAAGTTCACGTATAAATTTTTTGAGGCTTGCAAGGTAGTTCTTACCGGCTTCACTATTAAATTTAATTACTCGGTTATTGGTGTCTTCAATATTAATGGATAGCTTGATTTTCCCACGGGAAACCAGTTTCTTGGAAATTTCCATAAAATCAGCTTCAAGTGCATTTAACTGTTCGGGCATCTGAAGTTTTATATCAAGAAACCTGTGGTTTTCGGACCTGGCTTCAATAGTTATTTTTCCTTCCTTATCTGTTATGGCACTGCTGGCAAATCCTGTCATACTTTTCATTAGTTTCTACCTTCTGTTAATTTTTGTGTATAAATTTTTCTCATTTCAATAAAAAAACCGATCATCTCTTCGGAAGCGTAATCAGGATAAGTCCATTCAAGTGCCCTGAAACTATTTTGCTGATATACCAGTGTAAGATCAGCGTACACTCCCTTGCCCAGATAGGGCCTGTGATAAAAACCCTTGCCTGTAGCCAGTATTAGATGCTCTCCTGCTATATAACCCGGGTCGATATTTACAGATCTGTTACCCTCAGTGGAAAACTGTTCTTCCAGCAAGTTAGTAAAAATTTTAATCTCAACAAGTCTATCCCTTTCAATAAGATTTTTAAAGCCTATAACCATTCTTTTAAGGTTATTCCCCATTTCAGGCGTGTAGTAATCGGAGTGCCCAAAATCGAGTATGCGGCTTTCAAATGCCAGTGGGCCATAATTATCCCTGAGCATTGTAATACATGAATCAAGTGTCGATGTTTCCCGGAAAATAAATGCTGTAAACAGGAGTACGGGAGGTGGTTCTGTAAGTTTACTCATAATAAGGCAATTTAAAGGTTAAAAAAATTAATTTTAAATTCTTGATATTTAATATTTAACTCCATATTCTATACCAAAGTTTCCGGTTATTATAAAGTAATTAAATAAAGCTATGAAAAAACTAATACTATTTATTGTCCTGTTTACACCGGTGTATATGGTCTCCTGCGTACCAAAACAGCCTTCCAGCAACTTTCCAAAGATAACAAAAACCGATGTATCGGCAACCGACGTGGTAAAGACTTTTCTGGACTCTCTCATTGAAGGTGAATTTGGCACTGCATACGACCAGATATATGTGGTAAGTTCAGACAAGGAAGGTTATGTCAGCAGGATGAACCTTCTCAGGGAAGAACGTAATGTAAGGCTTGTGAGTTATAAAGTCCTTGGTACACAGTTGTTTAAAGACACTGCAATTGTTGTTGCCGAGCTTGAGACAGAACGTGGCGTGGACGGCGGAATAGAAAAGAAATTTACAAGAAACAAATACGATCTTCAGATAATTGAAAAAGAGTGGAAAATTACCAAAGACACTTGTATTGAAAACTGCACTTAATTAACTTATAGGATCAAATGATTAAAGTAACAATTATCGGCGTTGGCGGAAAAATGGGAAGAAGTATCTTCTCCGCACTCAGCAGTGATGAAGAGATCAGTGTTTCTGGCGGCACAGAAATGCAGGGTCACGAACTTATAGGGAAAGACCTTGGTGAAGCAATGGGCATTGGTAATAGCGGAGTAACTATCTCTGATAAAATAGAGGACGCAGCCTCCGGTTCAGATATTATTGTAGATTTTACTGCACCCGAATCCACCCTTCTTAATGCCAAATATGTATCAGAAAATAATAAATCAATTGTGATTGGTACTACAGGGTTTTCTGCTGAACAGAAAAATACACTCAATAATTTATTGCAGTCAGTTCCAACTGTAATTTCTCCGAATATGAGTATCGGGGTAAACCTGCTTTTCGAACTTTCAAAAAAAATGTCAAAAATACTTGGCGGCGAATTTGATGTTGAAATTGTGGAAGCCCACCACAGAAATAAAGTAGACTCTCCAAGCGGTACAGCCCTCGGGCTTGCAGAATCAGTTGCAGAGGGGCTGAGCGTAAATCTGGATGATAATGCAGTATATGAAAGGCATGGAAATATCGGGAAAAGAAAAGAAAATGAAATTGGAATTCAGACCATAAGGGGCGGAGATGTTGTGGGTGATCATACCGTGATGTTTTTGGGAGACGGAGAGAGGATAGAACTTACACACAAAGCCCTAAGCCGTAATAATTTTTCCAAGGGAGTCCTCAGGGCAGTAAAATGGCTTCCGGGAAAAACACCTGGTATTTACTCTATGAAAGACGTGCTGGGCATTTAAATCTTTTTAACCTACCTCCAAGAATTTCTACTAATATAATGTTTGGATTCAAATTAAAAGAAAAAGATAGCAATACAAAAGCAAGATGCGGACTTATTACAACTGCTCATGGTACAGTTGATACACCTGCATTTATGCCTGTGGGAACGCAGGCAACGGTAAAGACAATGACCCCGGAAGACCTTGAGGGTATGGGGTTTCAGATGATGATTGTGAATGCATATCATCTTTACCTTAGGCCGGGCCACGAGCTTGTAAAGGAGCTTGGCGGACTGCAAAAGTTTATGGGTTGGAACAAATCCGTAGCAACCGACAGCGGCGGCTTCCAGGTTCTTAGCCTTGCTAAAACACGAAAAATACTTGATCACGGTATATCCTTTCAGTCTCATCTTGACGGCAGTAAACATTTACTTACGCCAGGGAAAGCAGTAGAGATACAGGAATATCTCAATTCTGATATTATGATGTGCCTTGACGAATGCCCTCCCGTGGAATCACCCAGGGATTATATAGAAAAAGCTGTAGATCTTACTACAAGGTGGGCAAAGGAGTGCAAACAGGCCAAGACCGATGAGACAAAAGCACTTTTTGGAATTGTCCAGGGCGGTATATATGAGGACCTTCGCCAGAAATCAATGGATGGCCTTATGGAGCTTGATTTTGAAGGTTATTCAATAGGCGGCCTGGGAATAGGTGAAGAATCTGAAGAGACTTATCAGATAACAGAATTTTGCCTCAATACACTTCCTGAAGATAAGGTAAGATATTTGATGGGAATCGGCAAACCCACTGACATTGTGGAGGCCGTGGCAAAAGGGGTTGATTTGTTTGATTGTGTGATCCCGACAAGGAACGCCAGAAATGGAAATGTCTTTACAAGTAATGGAAAAATAGTTATAAAAAATGCTCAATATTCGAATGATAATTCACCGCTTGATGAAAAATGCGGATGCTATACATGTACGAATTTTTCAAGGGCTTACCTGAGGCATATTTTTTTAGCAGGGGAGCTTTTATCACACAGGCTTCTTACTCTTCATAATCTTTATTATTATGCAACCCTTATGAAAAGAATAAGAGAATCTATTGTGCAGGGAAAGTTTGAAGAACTAAGGCGTGAAATATCAGGCAAGGAGAATACCAAACAATGAAATTTATAGTTGCATTAACCCCGTTACTGATTTTTCTTACATCATGTGCACCCCCGGGTATGGGAGGGGAGGGTGAAAGTGGTTCTCCTATTATAGCGGCGTTGCCGTTTGTACTTATTTTTGGGCTTTTTTACCTCCTAATACTAAGGCCCCAGCAGAAACAGTCCAGGCAAAAAGAAAATATGATGAAGAATATAAAGCGCGGCGATAAAGTCATGACTGCCGGCGGAATACACGGAAAGGTTGTAAATGCTGAAGAAGATGTTTTAACTGTGGAAATAGCCAAAGGCGTAAATGTTCAGATAGCAAGGGCCAATATCTCCGCATTAATTAACCAGGATAAAGCTGAAACCAAACAGAAAGGGGGCAAGCAGTAGAATGAGAAAAGTATCCAGAGGATGGGTCTTAACAATTGTATTAGTTTCATTAATGTCCCTGATCTTTCTTGCTCCCACATTTGCCGGCGACAACCTGCCTTCATGGTGGTCAAAGGTTTTTCCAAGCAAGGGTATAAGACTCGGCCTTGATTTGAAGGGCGGTATTTTCCTGATGCTCGGTGTACAGGTTGACGATTCTGTAGAGCAGGAACTCAATTCGATAAGCGAAATAATTAAAAGTGATTTAACCAAGAGCAGGGCACTTGTTAAATCATCTGATATAAACGGCAGTACATTAACACTTAACTTCTATTCAAAAGATGATCTCGACAAGGCACTTACCGCTGCTAATGACAATTTCAGTAATGTTGCTTCCATAAATGCAAGTGACCTTAGTCTCAGAATACAGTTAAATTCGGCTTATATAGGTGAATTAAAGAAAAATGCCCTTACCCAGGTTAAGCAGGTAATTGAAAACAGGGTGACAGCTTTTGGACTTGTGGAGCCTTCAATCCAGACTACCGGTAATGACAGGATCCTGATACAGGTACCCGGAGCTTCACAGCAGGACAGGGAAAGAATAGTAGATCTGATAAAAAAAGCGGCCGTACTCGAATTTAAAATTGTAAATGCAGCCGGAATAACTGAAGACGTAATTCTACAGGGCCAGGGAGTAACTTCAAAAGAAGAACTTGCCTCAAAGAATCTTGAGATACATCCCGGTGAGACAGGTAACCAGAATGAAAATTTCTTCCTTACTGAAGATGTTGCAAAAGTAACCGGCGAATCTATATCAGATGCAAGGATCTCCTTTGACAATTTTGGACGTCCTGCCGTACTGTTTAGATTTAAAGGCGACGGTGCAACCAACTTTGGCGAGCTTACAGGTGAAAATATCGGACAGAGGCTGGCAATTGTACTTGACGGCAATGTTAAATCCGCACCTGTGGTAAATGATAAAATTACATACGAAGGAACAATAACCGGGACATTTACTCCCGAAGAAGCAAAAGACCTTGCACTTGTACTAAGGTCAGGGGCACTTCCGGTACCTGTTGCAGTGGAGCAGGAAAGGTCAGTAGGGCCTTCACTGGGTCAGGACTCAATTGATAAGGGAAGACTTTCAATGATTGTTGGCGGTATACTTGTAATTTTCTTTATGGCCTACTTTTACAGGCTTCAGGGTATTGTTGCCGATATAGCACTTCTGCTTAATATGCTTTTTATAATGGGTTTCCTCTCGGCTTTTGGAGTAACTCTTACACTGCCGGGTATAGCGGGACTTGTGCTGACTCTCGGTATGGCTGTTGATGGAAATATTATTATCTTTGAGAGGATAAAGGAAGAGCTGGCTAACGGTAAATCGCCGCTTGCTGCTATCGAAGCAGGTTATTCCAGGTCTCTATGGACAATTCTTGATGCAAATATAACCACACTGCTTACGGCATTAATACTGTTCTGGTTTGGAACAGGCCCGATTAAAGGATTTGCAGCAACATTGTCTATCGGAATTGTTTCAACCGTATTCAGCAACGTTATTGTAGCACGGTTGGTAACTAACTACTTTTACAGAGACAAAAATGTTACAACTGTCAGTATATAGTTGGACTGGAGGAGAAATTAACTTTGGATATATTTAAATTAGATAACACATATGACTTTGTAAGCAAAATCCCGACTGCGGTCAAATTCTCGGTTCTACTGATCGTAATATCTCTTGGCTCGGTTATATATCATGGTGGGCCTAACTGGGGCGTTGAATTTACCGGGGGTACTGAGGTTCAGGTTAACTTTCCTCAGGGGCCCGAAGTAAAGTTCATACGTGACAGCCTTGAAACCCAGGGGTACCAAGCTGAAGCAGTCCAGCAGTTTGGACTTGCGTCAGACCACGAATACCTGATTTCCTTTTCTCCAAAAGTTGTAAGTTTTGATCAGATACAGGATTTTAAAGAAAAATTAAATGAAGTTATAACTACAACTCCTGAATTTGCCGATGCACAGATACAAAGGATTGATTATATCGGGCCAAAGATTGGTAAAGAATTGGTACAAAAAGCGATCCTTTCCATACTGCTTGCCTGTGTGGGTATCCTTATCTACCTTGTTTTTCGTTTTGAATTTGGATTTGCTGTAGGAGCCGTAATAGCACTTTTTCACGATACAATTATTACTGTTGGCGCAATTTCGCTTATGGATAAAGAGTTTACACTGGCTATTGTGGCCGCTTTGTTAACCGTGATAGGTTACTCTGTAAATGATACTATCGTTATTTTTGACAGGATCAGGGAGAACATGGCTAAGTCCCTGCAAAAGAGTTTCCCCAATATTGTTAATGAAGGTGTATCCCAGACTTTATCCCGTACAATTCTTACCGGTGTAACCGTGTTTATTGTATTAATACCTCTCTTTTTTCTAGGCGGTGCGGTAATCCATGACTTTGCGTTTACGTTAATTGTAGGTGTACTAATTGGTACATATTCATCCATTTTTGTTGCAAGTGCCTTTGTTGTTTACTGGAGGAAGAGAAAAGAAGCTGAAAAAGTTATGTAGATATGGAAATATTTCTACTAATAGTATTTTTTCTTTTTTCAATAGCAGGCATTATAAGCCACTTTTTCGGCCTACCGGGCAACTGGGTAATTCTTGGTGTTTCATTTCTCCTGGCATGGGCCGGCCACTTTGACAAAATACAGATTAATACCTTAATAGTCCTCCTTGCCTTAACACTTCTCGGCGAACTTGTTGAGTTTTTGCTTGGAATAATAGGTGCAAAAAAATACGAGGCAAGTAACAGGGCAATTGTAGGTTCTATAATCTTCGGCATAATTGGCGCAATTTTAGGAGCCCCTTTTTTCCTGGGTATCGGATCGGTAATTGGCGCCTTCGCAGGGGCTTTTGCAGGTGCTGTTATTACTGAACTGTTTCAGGGCAAAAGAATAAACCAGGCAGTTTCATCAGGCTGGGGAACATTTCTCGGCAGGGTAGGCGGCTCTTTTGCAAAGATTTTTATAGGTATAGTAATGGTGGTAATTACGCTTAGCAGTTATTTTAACAATTGATATTTTTCAGGGATTTATTAAAATTTCAAACCTCAGAAGAGCAATAAAATGATAGAAATACTAGAAGAAGCCAAAACCGGGATTATTGAAGACCTTAAAGGTGCGGAGGATGAAAATGCACTTTTGCAGATCAAATCCAAATATGTAGGAAAAAAAGGATTAATAACCGAACTATTAAAATCCATGCGGGACCTTACCCCTGAAGAAAAAAGAGAGATGGGGCAGGCCATAAACGTTGTAAAGACTGATATAGAATCCAGGATTGAAGATAAGCTTACAGAGATCAAGGAAAGCATTAAAGCAAAATCCCTAAGTCAGGAAGAGATTGATGTAACACTGCCCGGAAGGGGCCTTCCTCCCGGAGGGAAACACCCTATTAACCGAGTAATGGATGAGATTGTTTACAACTTTGAACGATTGGGATTCAATGTAGCGGAGGGGCCGGAAGTCGAGCTTGATTATTATAACTTTGAAGCACTTAATATCCCCAAGGACCATCCTGCCCGCGACATGCAGGACACTTTTTATATATCCGATGATATTGTTCTGCGCACACACACTTCCCCTGTACAGGTCAGGGTAATGCAGAAACAGTCCCCGCCTGTAAAAATTATTGCTCCCGGCAAAGTCTACAGGTGTGACAGTGATGTTTCACATACACCTATGTTTCACCAGATAGAAGGCCTGCTTGTAGATAAATACGTAACTTTTGGAAACCTAAAATCAGTCCTTACACAGTTCATACAGCTGACTTTTGGCAAGAATACCAATGTCAGGTTCAGGCCGAGTTTTTTCCCTTTTACAGAGCCAAGTGCCGAAGTAGATATAGAGTGTACGATATGTAAGGGCAATGGGTGCAGGGTATGTAAACAGACCGGGTGGCTTGAGATTATGGGCTGCGGTATGGTTGATCCTGAAGTATTTAAAAGTGTGAATTATGATCCCGATATTTATACCGGGTTTGCTTTTGGTATGGGTGTTGAGAGGATTACTATGTTAAAATATGGAATAAACGATATCAGGCTGTTCTTCGAAAATGATATTAGATTTTTAAAACAGTTTGTTTAAGTGGTTTAATTGTGAAATTAAATTATAAGCCGAAAAAATTCAAGAATTTACAATTCAACAATAAATTCTTATTCTTAATATTTTTTTCCTTTATCTTTCTTACCTTTTCCAGTTGCCGTTCTGAAGACAAACTATCAAGCTCAATTAATTTATCTGCCGAGTATATAGATAATTTTAGCAAGTCAAACGGTATGTTTGATTATGAAGTAAATATGCTGAACGGCAGGGTATCGGACAGGAATTATAATATGTTGCGGCACTCGGGGACAATATATGCACTTGCTAATTACTACCTGGAAAATAAAAACAGCAAATCCCTCAAAACACTTGAACAGGCCACACAATATCTAAAGTCGTGCTGCATTAAGCCGGTTGATAATTTGAAAGACATTCTCGGCGTATGGTCACTAAAATCCATAAATAAATCCATGAACATAGACCAGCTGAAACTGGGCGGTACGGGACTCGGGCTTGTTGCATTACTAAGTATGGAAAAAGTAAAACCGGGCACAACTGATGCCGACACACTCAGAAAACTCGGCAATTTTATAATTTATTTGCAGAAAGACGAGGGGAATTTTTATTCAAAATATATACCCTCAGGAGTCGGGAGAGACGACAGCTGGACCTCACTTTATTATCCGGGCGAAGCTGCACTCGGACTTGTAATGCTCTATGAATATGACCCTCAGCCCAAATGGTTTAATCATGCGGTAAAGGTTCTTACGTATCTCTCAGAATCAAGAAAAAATGATAAAGTTGTACCTGCAGACCACTGGGCACTGCTCGCTACATCAAAAATTATTGAAATTTCCAAAAAACAAAACCTGCAAATTCCAACCGGGCTTATTGTTGGTCATGGCAAACAGGTTGTTGACAGTATAGTTTCGGGTATACCCCGTTACACTGAATCTAATCCTAACTACGGATGCCTTGCGCGAGGCTGCAGGACAACACCCACTTCTACAAGGCTGGAAGGCCTTATTTCATTTTATAAAGTCCTCGGCCCCGAAGATAATGAATTAAAAGAAACAATATCAAATGCTTCAAAAAAAGGTATTGAATTCATAATAAAGACGCAGGTAAAAGAGGGAAAATACAAAGGGGCAATACCCCAGGGTTATATCCCCGATATAAATCAGTTGAAAAAGAGTCAGGTAAAACTTGCTATCGTAAGGATTGATTATGTCCAGCATGCACTCAGTGCTTTCCTGGACTATAAAAAAGTGTTTGGAAAGTTATAGGGGGCTTTGAACAGTATGAATAAATATTCTTCAATATTAATTATTGCAATTTTAATTTTCTTTACTGGCTGCAAGGATAAAATTTCGCCAATTGCTAACCCCGGCAAAGGTTTTACAATAAATAAAATTGCATTGCCCGGTGCTGATGAACAAAAATCTAAATTTAAACAGTGGATTAAAATCAAACACGAAAAACTGAAGTGGGGGACGTTTGAAAAAGAAAATATTCTTAATGCAGAGATTTTAAATACGTCACTTTCCCTCGGGAGCAGTTTTCTAATTAATAACCAGAAACCTGCCGGCAATTTTAACTATGAATATGATTTCGTAACTAATACATTTGCAACCGGTGATAACCAGGTACGCCAGGCCGGTGCACTTTGGGGAATATCACTGATCTATGCCTATAACCAAGACCCGGAATTAAAGAAGGCCCTCGATAAAAGCCTGGAATTCTTTTTTGGTTTTACAAAACCCGGAACAGTAGATGGCTCAAAAGCAATATTTTATAATAATGAAAAAAGCTGTAAGACCGGGACAGTCGCGCTTGTAAGCCTTGGTATAATTGAGTACCTCAGGACAGACAGGGCAGGGCTTGTAAAGCTTGATGATAAGTATCGCCAAAAGCTGGAACAATATCTTCATGGTTATATTCAGCACCTTCTTTCACTCCAGCTTGAAAATGCGCATTTTGGAGACTCCTATATTTCTGATAAAAATACGAACTTTATATCGAAAAGATATAATCCATATGCTGACGGGGAAGTACTGCTTGTTTTTATAAAGGCAGCAAAATATCTGGGTTATGAAGAATTAAAACCCGTTTTCCAGGACTCAGCCCTTTTAATCGCCAAAGACTATACAATGGACCAGTGGCCAAGAGATCCTGATTCTAATCTCACAAAAGGCTTCTATCAGTGGAGCAGTATGGCTTTTTGGGAATACCAGGATACAGGATGGGAGGATTCGGAGTATTATGCCGATTATGTGGTAAATATGGCATGGTGGATGATTTTTACGCACAGGACCCTTCAAAGGACCAGGAATACAGCTTATGCTTATGAAGGAATTATTCCTGCCTATCAGATTGCAAATGCAAGGAATAATGAAACTGCAAAAAGTACACTTTCTTTTACCATTGACAGGGGGTTTTCAAAAATTACCAGCTGGCAGGTTGGCGGCCCTCTTGAGAATAGAAATAAATTCCTTAGTTCTTTTGACGAATTTCCGCCAATAGCAATCGGTGGAATTATGAACCACAGAAGAGAGCCTTTACTAAGGATTGATGTAACCCAGCACCAGATGCATGCAGTTATTCTTGCACTAAAATATCGTTACATTAACTGACTGTAATAACTCAACCATATGAATAACACCGATAACTCCTTTTTTAATGAAAGGGACCTTTTTGGGATAGTAAAAAGGTTTTGTATTGAAGGAGTGGATTTCGTTAACGCTGTTAATACGGGAGTAATAAATGATACCTTCATTGTTGGATCTTCCTCCTCAAATAAAAAATATATACTCCAAAAACTCCATGATATATTCTCTTTTGACCTTTTTTATGACAATGAGGCAGTTATATCACATCTTGAGTCACACAGGCACGTAACTCCGGGATTAATCTATACTGATGAAGGACTCCCAGGGCTTACAGACGGCAGTGGTATGTGGAGAATGATGACTTTTATTCCGGGCAGGACGGTCATTAAGCCAAACAGTGCACTTGCCGGGTCATCGGGCAGTATTCTTGCCGGGTTTCATAAAATATTTTTAAATTTCGATTATCAGTTTAAGCATAAAATACAGGGTTTTCATGATACTAGTTCCAGTATAAAAAAATTACAAAAGAGCTTGTCTGCATTTAACGGCTCAGATAAATATAAGCAACTTGAGGTTCCCGGCGGATTTGTTCTAAACGAATATGAAGAGAACTGTTTAGATCTAAACGATCTCCCGCAGCGTGTGGTGCATGGAGACCCAAAAATCAGTAATTTCATATTTGAGAATACAAAAGATAAAGCAGTATGTCTTATCGACCTTGATACGGTTTCCCGTGATAATCTGGTCATGGAACTGGGAGATGCCATAAGAAGCATGTGCCACTCCCGGGAAGCAGGCAGTCCGGTTTTTAATACTGATATATTTACATCATTTATAGAGGGTTATTTTTCTTCAGCTGATTTTTTAACAAACCCCGAAATTTCTGCTATTATTAAAGGCGTACAGCTTGTGACACTGGATCTTTGTGCAAGGTATATAAATGATGCTTTTGAAGAGAAGTACTTTAAACTTGATCATTCAAAGTACGATTCTCTATATGAACAGAACAGTAAAAAGGCGTCGGATCTTATCAGTTTTTACAGGGAAACTCAAAAAAATGAGGAGTATCTGGACGGAATTATTTACAACTGCAGTAAAGACTAATTATTTGTTCATAGAATTGAGTTCCTAAAATTGCTATGGTAGTATGCATCACTAATTTTCAGACCAGAAAGGAGAATACATTATGGGTATCAAACCAGATCACTGGATAAGAAAAATGGCTTTGGAAGAAAAAATGATTGAACCTTTTGTTGAAGGGCAGGTCAGTAAGGGTGTTATCTCATACGGACTGTCTTCCTATGGATATGACATAAGGGTAAGTGATGAGTTTAAGGTTTTCACCAACGTTCATAACTCTTTGGTAGACCCCAAAAATTTTGATGAAAAATCATTTGTGGAAATAAAAGCGCCTGAATGTATTGTTCCCCCAAACTCTTTTGCACTTGCAAGGACAATTGAATATTTTCGTATACCCAGAAGTACCCTTACCGTGTGCCTTGGTAAGTCCACTTATGCAAGGTGTGGAATAATCGTAAATGTGACCCCGTTTGAGCCGGAGTGGGAAGGATTTGTTACTCTTGAAATATCAAATACGACACCTATTCCTGCCAAGATTTATGCAAATGAGGGTATTGCCCAGGTGCTCTTTTTTGAAGGTGATGAGGTATGTGAAACCTCATATGCTGATAAAAAAGGTAAATATCAGAAACAGACGGGAATAACCATACCAAGAATTTCTTAAATTGCAGTAAATCCCTGAAAAAAAACGTGTCATTCAGAAGGGTTATAAATGTTTCTAAAACCCCTGATTTTATTTACTTTTATACGATTTTCGGTTATCTTGTTTTATCCCTTCCAAATTGCATGGAGGCTCTTAATTGCAAGAAGAAAATATTGACCAGAACAACGATAAAACTATAGAAAATTTACCAGAAAACGACTCTTATACCGCCGAACAGATCAAAGTTTTGCCAGGCCTTGAAGCAGTAAGAAAAAGGCCGGATATGTATATTGGCGATACAAGTGTAAGGGGCTTTCACCATCTTGTATTTGAAGTACTTGATAATAGCGTAGATGAATCCCTTGCAGGCTTTTGCGATGAGATAAAAGTAACAATCCATGTAGATGAAAGTATTACAATCGAGGACAATGGCAGGGGTATTCCTGTAGATGAGCACGAAGATACAGGGGTGTCTGCTGCGGAAGTGGTAATGACACAGCTTCATGCCGGGGGTAAGTTCGAAGGCAAGGTCTACCAGGTATCCGGTGGTCTTCACGGCGTGGGCGTTACAGTTGTAAACGCACTGTCTGAATACCTGACCCTTGAAATCAGGAGAGAGGGTAAGGTCTGGTTCCAGAAATATGAGAAAGGAGAATCAGTCTCCGAACTAAAAGAATCCGGTACTACGGAAAAGACCGGAACCAAGATCAGGTTTAAACCGGACAGTACAATCTTTGAAATTGACCAGTTCAACTACGACACACTTGCCCACAGGATAAGGGAGCTTGCTTTTCTTAACAAGGGACTAAAAATAATTGTAACTGACGAGAGAAATGAAAGGACCCAGGACTTCTATTATGAAGGCGGAATAATTGCATTCATTGAAGAACTCAACAAAAACAAAAAGACCCTTCATCCCGATGTTATATATGTAGAAGGTGCAAAGGACGATGCAATAGTGGAAGTAGCACTTCAGTACAATGATTCTTATAACGAAAGTATTTTTACATATGCTAATAATATAAATAACATTGAAGGCGGCACTCACCTTTCAGGTTTTCGTACAGCACTTACAAGGACTGTAAATAAATATGCCGAAGATAAAAACCTGTTAAAAAATCTTAAAGTTTCACTTAGCGGAGAAGATGCAAGAGAGGGTTTGACAGCAGTAATCAGTGTGAAGATACCAGACCCAAAATTTGAAGGGCAGACAAAAACAAAACTTGGAAATACCTATGTAAGAGGCATTGTTGAACAGCTTCTAAATGAAAAACTTGGGACTTTCTTTGAGGAAAACCCCTCTGTTGCCAGGAGAGTTGTTGAAAAGACTGTAGATTCAGCCCGTGCAAGGGATGCAGCAAGAAAGGCAAGAGAGCTGACGCGAAGAAAGAGTGCGCTTGATTCCGGATCACTTCCAGGAAAGCTCGCCGACTGCCAGGAAAAAGACCCTGAAAAATCAGAACTGTTTATGGTTGAGGGTGAATCAGCAGGCGGTTCGGCAAAACAGGCAAGAGACAGGTATAACCAGGCGATACTTCCGCTAAAGGGTAAAATTCTTAATGTTGAAAAAGCCCGTTTTGACAAGATGCTCAGTAATGAGGAAATACGTATCATAATCACTGTACTTGGAACAGGTATAGGTGAAGACGACTTTGATGTGCTTAAAACCCGTTATCATAAAATTATTCTTATGACTGATGCAGATGTTGACGGTTCACATATACGTACACTTCTTCTTACCTTCTTCTTCAGGCATTTCCCCGAGTTTATAGACCGTGGTTATTTGTATGTTGCCCAGCCTCCGCTTTACAGGGTAAGAAAAGGCAAGTCTGACAAATATTTAAAGGACGATAATGAATACGTTGATTATTTGCTTCAGCTTGGGACAGATGGAATATCTGTGCCAACAAATAATAAAAAAGGCGATGACAAAGAGATAAAAGGCAACAGGCTGATTGAGGTTATCAAAAAGTCTATATCCTATGGGAAGTCCCTTCAAAGGATCAGCCGTTGGGGTAAAGACCCTAAAATAGTAGACGCAATTGCTAACCAGCAGGAATTTAAGAAGGGCCTGCTAAAAATTGAAAATAAATCGAAGCTTGAGGAAATACTGAAAGACATAAAGTCATGGATTGATACCAACTACCCTGATGTTGTTGACCTTGAATGGAAACTCCAGGAAGATTCTGAATATAACTCAAACAAGATACTTTATACATTCCGGGAAAATGGCAGAAACAAGTCTGTTATAATTGATTTTGATTTTCTTAATTCCCCGGATTTTGGTGAGATAAAAAAAATGCGCGAATCAATTTCCGTAATTGGTGAAAAACCTTATGTTGTTAAGGATGCAGAAAATGAAACAAGTGTAGAAAGCCTTAACGATCTGTGCGAGTTTGTTCTTGACCGCGGTAAGAAAGGCCAGTTTATACAGCGGTACAAAGGGCTTGGAGAGATGAACCCCGACCAGCTTTGGGAGACTACTATGAACCCGGAGACCAGGGTGCTAAAACAGGTAAGAGTGGAAGATGCGATTGAGACAGATGAAATCTTCACCATTCTTATGGGTGACCAGGTCGAGCCAAGAAAAGAGTTTATAGAGACTAATGCTCTTAATGTAAGTAACCTCGATGTTTAGTATTAATTAAATTCCCTAATTGGTTTTTAAATTATAGAAAACAGGGGGGCCGTCATTAGATCTTGTATTAACTATATATTCTTTCTGTTTTTATTACTTTCATTTACATCTGATATTGCCCATGCTGTTAATAGTGCAAAAGGTTTTATTGTTGTTGACGGGATAGAAGTAAGAATAAGACATACTGTTGCACGCCCCCTTTTTGACGACATAATAGTTGTCCTTTCCGATAATTCAATTCCCAAAGAAATGGTGCCGGACGGAATTCTGGGACTGTCAGAAGAAAAAAAGATAAGGGGAATTATGTTTTCGTTGTCGGCTAAGAACAGGAGGCTTCTTGGGAAAGGGGAATCAATCCAGTCGCTACATTTTTATCCTGTTTGGGAGCAGCTTGGTACAATTGGCAATAGTGAAATAGAGATCTTATCGTATAGTGATGACACAATAAGGGGCAGAATATACACCCCTTCTGAAAATAATTGGAACGGCCATACCTTTTCATACGATATAGAGTTTACGGCAGACATAAAAAAAGAGCCGGTACAGGTAAAAATTACAGGAGCGGATGATGGACCCTCCAGGGCTTTTTCTGAATATTACAGGGCGGTGATGGCAGGGAAAGCAAAAGAATTCAGAAAATATATTGCAAATGCAAGGCTTGCTGAAATGGAGGCAGAACCGGGTATGTTGGACTTTTTTATAGAGATGCAGCAGGCAATGAGCCCGGATAATTTGCGGATAGTCAGCAGTATCGTAAAAAAAGACAGTGCTATTATAAAGGTTGCAGGCAGCAGGGGGCCTGATAATGCCGAAGGGACAATTAATATGATAAAGGAAAATGGAAGATGGAAAGTGAACCTTGAAGCGTGGGTATCGGGGGAATTAAATAAATAAGGAGAATATTTCATGAAAGTATTTTTAAATATATTATTTTTTACAATTTTGGTAATGTTTCTTGCTGTTCCTCATATATCATGCGCTGGTGACGACAAAGCGAAGCAGGAAGCATTACAATCTGCCGAGAAGTGGCTAAAGCTTATCGATAGCGGTGAATACGGCAAAAGCTGGGATACATCCGCAGTGCTGTTTCAGAAGGCAATAACAAAAAAAGACTGGATAAAGACTATTAAGGGCGTTCGGCCCCCACTTGGAAAAGTGGAAAGCAGGAAACTCGAGTCGGCAGGATATATGACAGAACTTCCGGGGGCACCTGACGGGGAGTATGTTGTGATCCAGTTTTTTACAGTCTTCTCTAATAAAGCCAATGCCATAGAGACACTTACGCCCATGAAAGAAAAGGACGGTTCGTGGAAAGTGTCAGGATATTATATTAAGTAATTAATACAAGATGCCCTTCGACAAGTCTCAGGACTTTGCAGGATTCAGGATACAGGAATAAAATACTCTGTCATCGCGAGCTTAACTATTGTTTGTAAACAAAAAATCTTTATACTGTCATTCCCGACTGCGATCGGGAATCCAGTAATATTGTTGTACCCCCATCTAGGTCTTCCCCCGCGAATGCGCAGGGGAAGGGAAACTTAGATCTCTCACATACATTCGAGATGACTTGTTTTAACTCTCCATTTGAGAGGGGAAATTGTTTTTTTCTTCCCCCATACAAATAAGGGAGAGAAAAAAGAAGAAATCCTTCTTGAAGACCGGAATGGCTCTTGATATCATGCCATAATTGTATATATTATATGCCATATGGCATATAATGGAGCAACTACAAGATTAAATATAGTCCCCGAAAAGAGTATTAAAACTGTTAATGCACTTAAGAGGGAATATAAAAACAAAGGCAGCTGGATCACACGATTCCCAAAAAGTGATCTTGATTACTACTATCTTGTTTTAAGCAACCTTACCGGTGAATACCTTGATTCAAGGAACGGGTCTGTAGGGACCATACGCGAATATATTAACAAAGGCCTTCCAAGAGAAACTTATCTAAGATTAAAAGAGCTTACTAACTTTACCGCACATGACCTGAGTATTGTAATGGGTGTGCCTGAGCGTACACTTGCACGCAGAAAAGTATTCAAACCTGACGAATCAGAGAGAATTATCAGGATAGCCAAAGTATTTCAGCATGTACTTGAGGTTTTTGGTGACCTGGATTCATGCAGAAGGTGGGTCTCAAGCCCCAAAAAAGCACTTGGAGGGAAATCTCCTTTTGAATATTGTGATACTGAACCCGGTGCAAGGGAAGTTGAAAACCTGATTGGCAGGATAGAACACGGCGTATTCAGTTAATGGCTACTTCTAAAAGTCCGGCAAAAAAACTAGAAGCCTTTAGGATAGTCCATAACAGGTATGTGAAGAATGCTTTTGATGGTGGTGGTGCCAGGAAATACGGGGGAAGATGGAACAGTAAAGGGACCCCGGTAATATACACAGCGGAAAGCCTTTCTCTTGCCACACTTGAAATTCTTGTCCATCTTGAAGACGCATCTGTCCTTAATGAAAACTTTTCTTATATTAAAATAGAGTTTCCCGAAATGATTGTAGAAATTCCGGATAATTCTCTTTTTCCCAAAGACTGGTACAAAAACCCTCCTAATATATCTACTCAAATTGTAGGAGACCAATGGGTAAATGAGGACATCTCCGCTGTACTGAGACTTCCAAGCAGTGTCGTAATGCAGGAATATAATTATATACTAAATCCTGCTCATAAAGATTTTAACAAGATCAGTATTGAAAGCCCCAAAAAGTTAATAATTGACTCGAGGATTGTAAAAAATATACAATAAATACAAATGATTATAGGTAATACATGAGGTTGTAATTTAATGTTTTAATTTGTAATCCCATCTTAACACTCCTCTGTGTTTATACATTGGAGGAAGATATTAATCTTGTTGGGATGCCCCAAAATTCCTTCCCCATAAAGTAGGGGGAAGGTCAGGGTTGGGGTGAAGAATTATTCAGTAATTGTTAGAGCACCGGACGGGCATTTTGCTACTGTTGCCCTGATTTCTTCTTCCGAAGCACCTGACTGGTCAATCACAAACTGGTCATCAATAACTTTAAAAACTGTTGGCAGGCCGCCTACACATTCACCTGCATGTATACATACTTCCTGGTCCCATGTGACTTTCATATTTAATACCCCCTGTATTTTATATGTCCCTGAAAATAAGTATAATGGAATTCACTGATAAAAGATATAAATATTTCGTTAATATATCAAAATAAAGCCATGGTAAGTAAAGTCTTATATGATTTCTATCATGAAAATAAATTCCCTGTAAGCATGATAAAAATCCCAGGGGGTAGGTCAGGAAATTGTCATTCCCGACTACGATCGGGAATCCAGGAATTAAGAATTATTTCTCATTCAAATTTTTAATATGAAACTCAATGTGGTCTTTAATAAAGCTTGATACAAAGTAATAGCTGTGGTCGTATCCGGTCTGCATCCTTAATTTTAGCGGGTAGCCTGCTTCTCTGCATTTTTGCTCAAATATTTCAGGCTTAAGCTGTTCTTCAAGAAATTTATCCCCAGTTCCCTGGTCTATTAGTATTTCTGACTTAACTTCTGCATTATTTACCAACTCTGAAGCATCATATTCTTTCCAGGTCTCAGTGTCTTCTCCCAGGTAGTTTGTAAAGGCCTTTTGTCCCCACGGGCACTGCATGGGAGCACAAATAGGACTGAATGCTGAAATTGATCTAAAAATATCCGGGTTTCTAAGTCCGATTACCAGGGCTCCGTGTCCGCCCATTGAATGGCCCGAGATTGCAACTCTGCTCATATCAGCATTAAAATATGATTCCAGAATTTCAGGGATTTCATTAACAATATAGTCATACATATTGTAGTTTGCTTTCCATAGATCAGTTGTTGCATTAAGATAAAAGCCGGCTGATTCTCCAAAATCCCAGTCGTCCCTTTCTCCCGGTATATCAGTACCTCTTGGGCTTGTATCAGGGCAAATAATCATCATTCCACTGTCAGCAGCCCATTGCTGAGCACCTGCCTTGGTTATAAAGTTTTCCTCGTTACAGGTTAATCCGGACAGGAATACCAGTACCGGGACTTTTGAAGTTTGTTCTTCTTTGGGCCTGAAGACTGAAAAAGTCATCTGGGTTTTTGTAGCTTCTGATCGATGTGTATAGAATTCGGTAGAACCGCCGAATGACTTATGCTTTTGTTTTAATTTTATTTCAATCATAATTAATAAACAATTACGCTTCTTATGCTTTTGCCTTCATGCATTAGGTGAAATGCTTCATTAATCTCTTCAAGGGGCATTGTAAAACTTACAAGCTCATCAATTTTTATTTCGCCTTTTAAGTAATTATCAACTATGCCCGGCAGTTCTGACCTTCCCTTTACACCTCCGAATGCAGATCCCCGCCAAACCCTTCCCGTAACAAGCTGAAACGGCCTTGTAGAGATCTCTTCCCCGGCACCTGCAACACCAATAATAGTTGATTCTCCCCAGCCCTTGTGGCAGCATTCTAGTGCAGAACGCATAAGGTCAACACTTCCAACGCATTCAAAAGAATAATCGACTCCTCCGTCTGTCATATCAACTACTACATTCTGAAGAGGTTCATCAAAATCTGAAGGGTTAATAAAATCTGTTGCCCCAAGCTGTTTTGCAAACTCTGCTTTGTCTTCATTGATATCTATTGCTATGATCCTTTCTGCTTTTGCCATAACGGCTCCCTGAATCACAGACAGACCGATACAGCCAAGTCCGAAAACAGCCACAGACGAGCCTGGTTTTACTTTTGCGGTGTTAAGCACTGCTCCAATCCCGGTAGTAATACCGCAACCCAGTAAGCATGCTTTGTCCAGCGGAGCTTCTTTGTTAATCACAGCAAGTGAGATTTCAGGGATTACAGAGTACTCCGAAAATGTGGATGTACCCATATAGTGGTAAATAGGTTTTCCGTTCTTAGAAAATCTTGTTGTCCCGTCGGGCATAAGGCCTTTGCCCTGTGTGTCCCTTACGGACTGGCATAGGTTTGTTTTTCCAGACTGGCAGTATTTACACTCCCTGCATTCTGGAATATAAAGAGGGACTACATGGTCACCCGGCTTTACTGTAGTTACACCCGGGCCCACTTCTTCCACTACTGCGCCGCCTTCATGCCCCAGTATTGCCGGAAACACACCTTCAGGGTCTATTCCTGATAGTGTGTATGCATCTGTATGGCAAACACCTGTTGCAACCATCCTGCAAAGTACTTCGCCTTCCTTAGGGCCTTCAAGGTCAACTTCTTCAATTACAAGGTCTTTTTTAGCTTCCCACGCAACTGCTGCTTTCGTTTTCATTATATTCCCCTCCAAATTTAAAATAATATTATCAGTGAATTAAATCATTATCACATAAATGTGTTTGGGCTGTCAAAAATGAAAATAAAGATGGGTCGAATTTAAAAACACTTCCCGATTTATCATTCTTGGAGGATTGATGAAATCTAAGTGGGAAGGGTTTTGAATGTAACTTTATTTGTGGTGTGTTTTTTTATTCATGCGAATAAGAGTAGACCCTGTTATTTATTATATTTATTACAACGGTTTTACTATCGTTTTTCCCTGAGTTGGGATTTATAATTACCAGCTTTGGTAATTGCTCTGATGCAGGCACCTTATTTTCAAAATAGGTTGTTGAAGATATATTCTTATATACCCATTTTTCAGACTTTTCATCTTTAATCACAATACTGGGTGCTCCGAGTATTCCGGGCAATTCCGAGATATGTATTCCTTTGGTAATCTCTGCTTTTAGGTCCCCGTCCGGTGTTTCTTTCGTATGTATGGATGAAGGATCGTAATGGTTTGAAGTAATCGTACATGCTGTAATAATCGATGAAGTAATGAGAATAAATAGAGCGGCATACATAAAAGAATTATATAATAATAGTAATAGTTAATCAATGATATAATGTTTGTTATGAAAAGAAAGCAATTATTAACTATATATTTGTTTCTATTCATCTTAACTCCCATAGTAAATGCGGAATGGGTTCGTGTAAATCGTGTAATTGATGGTGACACATTTGTAATATCTGACGGTACAAAAGTAAGAATCAAAAATATTGATACCCCGGAAACTAACCATCCTTATAAACCTAAAGAAAAAGGAGGGGAGGGCGCGAAAAATCTGGCGGTATTTTTCCTGGAAGATAACTTCGTGTTCCTTTCCGGTAATGCAGTTGATAAGTACGGGAGACGACTTGCTAATGTAAAACTCAGAAGTGGTAAGAGGTACGAAGATATTGTAAGGGAACATGGATATGATAAACGCTCAAAAAGTGTTTATTCAAAAAGGTCTATGAAAAGGGCCAAAATTAATCCATATTCTTATTCAACATTTGAAATGGAAGAGATAGAAGGCATTTATTATCCCAAATCTACAATTTCAGGTTCAACATTTTCTCCAGGAAAAAAAGGGAGTTACCGTAAAGTCGATTTACTGCCAAAACAAAAAATTCCGCTTACAGACGATGGAAACAGTATAGATTTTGTTAAGTGCGGTATAGGCAAGGTCCCGGTTAAAGGGTATTACCGTAAAGACGGAACTTATGTACAGCCTTACTGCAGGAGAAAATAAAAAGAGGACCCTGTTTCTAGAATCCTCTTTTTTCCAATCATTAATTTTCTAAAGCTGTAAATTACAACTTACATCTACTTCCTGTACCTGGTTATCTGAAATCCTTGTGCATGAAACATTTGTATTGCTGTTTCTCAATATGATGAAGAGCTCCTTAAAGTTTATTGATATTTTACTTGTTAGTAAGTTTTAAATATAAATATTCATAATCTTCTAAACTCTTTGCAAACTGTTTTAAAACTTTTCTTTGATGTTTGGATTTTATACTATTTTCAAGTGAGTTAGTATAAGTTTTTTGTTTTAATATATTTTTTTTCCAATCTATGTGCTTCATGTTGTTTTGATTATTGCCTTTCTTTTTAAAACCTTTTTATATTTACATTTTCATAAAATTAAGTTTTATAAATTATTATTCTTTAAAAAAATGAAATACGAAAGAGACTTTTCATAGCCTCTTTCGTATTATAGTCTTCCCTTTACCCCTTAATTCATATTGATCCCTGGTCATTGATCTGAGGTATGTATAATTATAATATACATATATACATAAATATGCAAATAATAAATATAATAATAAATAAATATTATGGAGCTGAAGATTAGGTAAAATATTTTAAAATTAAAAATGTCTCTCACTAAGCTTGCTCAAATATTAATTTCTGAAAAATTAAGTTCCATCGATTACGGGGTGGATGCAACATGCGGTAACGGCCATGATTCGCTTTTTCTTGCGGGTTTATGCAGTCAGGAAGGGATGATATACAGCTTTGATATACAGGAAGAAGCAATAGATATTGCTGAAAAACTTCTAAATGATCATAACATGCCAACAAGTGTTATGTTCGTAAATTCCGGCCATCAGAATATGGAGAAGGTAATTAAGCCTAAGGTTGATGTTGTGATGTTTAACCTGGGATATCTTCCCAATTCGGAAAGAAATATCTGCACGAAACCTGAAACAACAATTACTGCACTTGATTCGGCAACAAATATTCTCAGGGCAGGAGGTTTGATTACAGTGCTCTGCTATCCGGGGACAGATGAGGGCAGGGTGGAGACCCGGGAAGTAATGAATTGGCTTAGTAAATTAAATAAAGATGAGTTTACTGTATCAGAACATCTTTCCGAAAAACCGGATGATACAACGCCTGTGCTTTATGTGATAGATAAAAAGTCCTGATGGTAGAATAGTATTGTGAAAATTGTAAGGAAAAAATCTAAAAAAGAAGACAGAATTAAAGTCGATCCCGATAAGCTTAATATGGGTAATACCTATTCAAGTCCGCCGGAGTATTATTACGATGCGGAGTTTGACTGCAAAGACTGCGGCTCACATGAGATATGGACAGCGTCGCAGCAGAAATGGTGGTACGAGGAAGCCGGGGGATATTTTTTTGCAGTTGCAGTGAGGTGCAGGAAGTGCCGGGAGAAGGAAAGAGAGAGAAAGGGTTTATGATACAGGATTCAAGAAGAAGGATACAGGATAAAAAACGAGATTCCGGATCAAGTCCGGAATGACACACACAAAAAAAGAGGTTTGGGTAAGTAAGAACATTAGTAAATATTAAACAGAATAAGTTTATTACTTATTTTGAATGGAATTTGATTAAGATAGTTTAAAGTATTCCATCTTTGTCAATAAGCTTCTAATTACATTCACCAATCTGAACTGTAAAATCTTGTGGATTATAGCCTGCATTCATAGTGTTGCCCTGAAAATCTGTACATGAATATGTTATGGAAATTTGTCTTACAATTGTAGGACTTAATGAACCAAGCGTATATGTTATCGACCAAATATCGCCATTTTGAGAAAATGGACGGTCTCCAATAAAATTATTGATAAAAACCCCGCCTGAACTCCTAAAAGATGCTGAAGATGCGGTACAGGAAGCAGCCCCTGAAACCATAACTGACCCGGTAATTGTTCTATCAGCATTTGTTATACAAACATCAAAACTCTGCTGATTAATCATAAGAGGTTCCGGACAGTCCGGGTCATCAGTATCTATTAAGTCATCTCCATCATTATCAAAACCATCTTCGCATAATGTTTCACCGTCAGGTTCACATTCAAAACTACCCCCGCCTGTATTGACTATGGATCCATCACAGCCAAGATCAGCGCAGTCCATAAAATCATTCTGATCATTATCAAATCCATCTTCACAGCTGGATTCTCCTGTTGGTTCACACATAAACGGGCCGCCTCCGGTATCTATTACTGAACCATCACAGGCAATATCCACGCAGTCTGTTCCATTTATTCCATCGTTATCTATTCCGTCGCCGCAAATCTCAACAAGCTCTTCCATAGGTTCTGTTTCAAATATATTTTCGGTCCACATAGAGTCCATACTTCCTCTGCCGTTTCCGTTATTAAGCCCCACATAACCGGCAAAGGCTTCGGTAGAGTTGTTGGAAATCAGATCAAGAACAACTATTCCTTCCTGTATGTTGTTAGATCCGCATACGTCTGCTTTATTTTTGCTGCTTGGAAGTGCATTGTTTATCCCGTATTCAAAAGTGTCAGCGGTACATGAAAATACAGTGTCACTACATGAAAAAGGTACTTCGTTATCATTATAGAGTGTTGTGTTAAACAGCAGTGATGAACCCGCGGCAGACACTTCGCCGCTTGTTATATTATTTAAGGTAATGCCTATTACATCAGAAGAGTTTACACCTTCTGCCTGGTTGAAATTAAAATTATAAGAACCGCTCTCATTCTCAAGAAAAATATCCGGGCCGAGGGAGTTTGTCCTGTATTCATAACCCGAACCGTCAATAATCCTGAAATTACCAATAATCTCAGCTTCCTGATCTGCCTGCAGGCCTATACCAGGTACAGCTGTGACTACTACAAATCCGTATGCGTCTTCCGGCAGGCTAATACCGGAGGTGTTTCCGTTGTTGGTCTGAATGTCTCTCATATTATAAACATGCGTGTCATTGGGAGTGTAAGTATCGAAGAAATTATTTTCAGTGCAAAGGTTTCCTACATCAAAAACCTGGAAATGGACAGTTGTCTGGCTGTTGGGGCTTGTGACCTGGATAAAACTTTCTCTGTCTCTTAAATCAAAAAATGAATAAAGCTGGTAAGTGGCGTTGTCTGTTTTGAGTTGGGAGAGAGGGGAGCCATTTGAGCCGGCAAAAGCATTTGTATTAAATATAAAAGTACATAAAAAGAATATTACAAATAAATATCTCATCGATTTTACTACTCCTTTGTCTGGCTTTAGTAGTTAATATTATATAAGAATTTTTAATTACTTAATAATATTAACTGATATAATGGAAATTTGTTACTATGAAATATTCGGGATGTAGTCCAGAATGACACTTTGTTCCCTCCCCATCGCAGGGGGAGGGTTAGGGTGGGGGTTAAAATAAATATATGTCCCCCCATCTTAATCTTCCCCCGCGAATACGCAGGTGAAGAGACTTAAAATTGAGATGGCATATTTAGTACAACTGTTTATGTGAGTATTAGATTTTTACTCTTTCCAATGATTCAATAGCCAGGACGTTTCAAAGTCTAAATAAAAATTCAAATAAACAGCAGTTGATATATTTATATATTGCTACAGTTTGAAAATAAAATTTTATTACAATACAAATTCCTTCCCCTTACAGTAGGGGGAAGGTCAGGATGGGGGTGAATTAGTTAATACAACTGTTTTATATACTCCTGGTCGGTTTTGAATTCTGAGGTAAAGTGGAATTCCATATCGGGGAAGTTTTCCTGGCGGTTTTTTAGTGCCCAGGCGCTTTCTGCCATAAATACAAGCCTTTCGTCTTTGTCCTTGGTAACAAAACGTTTGTTATGAAGGATAAATTTTTCAAGTTCTTCCTTATTTTCAGTCGTAATCCAGCATGCCTTGAAATAGTTGAGCGGTTTGAATGAACAGGCCGCGCTGTATTCATGTAAAAGCCTGAACTGGATTACTTCAAACTGCAGATCGCCAACTGTGCCGATGATCTTGATGTTTTCAAGTTCCTGTAAAAACAGCTGTGCAACCCCTTCATCCGTAAGCTGACGTATTCCTTTATCAAGCTGTTTGGATTTCATGGGATCATTGTTTACAAGCTGGCGGAATTTTTCGGGTGAGAAACTTGGTATTCCCCTAAATTGGACTTTTTCTCCCTCGGTCAGGGTATCGCCAATCTTAAAGTTGCCGGTATCGTAAAGGCCTACCACATCTCCCGGAAAGGCTTCTTCCAGTATCTGTTTGTCATTTGCCATAAAACTTGTTGGATTTGAAAACCTGAGCTTCTTATCAATACCTGAATGATGATAAAATGTGTTTCGTTCGAATTTGCCTGATACTACGCGGCAAAAAGCAATCCGGTCACGGTGATTTGGGTCAAGGTTAGCATGAATCTTAAAAATAAACCCACTAAATTTATCTTCGTAAGGGTCTATGTCACGTTTGTCTGTAGGGCGCGGTCTTGGCTCGGGAGCAATTTTAATAAAGGTGTTTAGCATTTCCCTAACACCGAAGTTGTTTATAGCACTTCCAAAGAATACAGGTGCCAAAAGGCCTTCCTTATATAGTTCTTCATCGAATAGTTCATAAATCCCTTCTATAAGGTCTGTATCTTCTCTTAGTTTGTCGGCATTTCCTTTTTCAATTTGTTTATCGAGAAGAGGGTCATTAAGGTCAGAAATAGATATTATATCGTCGTCGTTAATTTTGGTTTTGCCGGATTTAAAGAGCTGTAAGTTCTTTTCATATAGGTTATAGATACCTTTAAAACCTGATCCCATGCCAATAGGCCATGTAAGAGGTCGGACATTAATACTCAGCTCTTTTTCGATCTCATCGAGTAGTTCGTAGGGGTCCTGCCCCTCACGGTCTAGTTTATTAATGAAAATTATTACAGGGGTGTTTCTCATCCTGCAGACTTCCATAAGCTTGCGGGTTTGTTCTTCAACCCCTTTCACGCAGTCTACAACCAGTATTACACTGTCCACAGCGGTAAGTGTCCGGTAAGTGTCTTCGGCAAAGTCTTTATGCCCCGGGGTATCAAGAATATTAATTTTAAAGTCCTCGTATTCAAAACCCATTACTGACGTAGCCACAGAAATACCGCGCTGCTTTTCTATTTCCATAAAATCAGAGGTTGCAGTCTTTTTTATCTTATTGCTTTTAACAGCACCGGCCGTCTGGATTGCTCCGCCGAAAAGCAGGAGTTTTTCAGTAAGCGTAGTTTTCCCGGCATCAGGGTGGCTGATAATTCCAAATGTTCTTCTCTTGCTGATCTGTTGCTTATAACTCATTTTATTAAGCCATTCATTTTACTGAAATTGGGAAATATTGCGATAGTATGAGGAATATAACAAATGATACAAGATGCCATTCGACCGGGCTCAGGACTTCGCAGGATAAAAGCGAGATTCCGGATCGTAGTCCGGAATGACAGTCTTTTTCCCTCCCCCTTGAGGGGGGAGGGTCAGGGTGGGGGTAGTAATACGGCAAAATATTTCTGGGGCAGAAATAGTCTAATAAAATTACTATTTTGATAGAACTTACCCCCATCCCAGCCTATAACTATGGCAACATATAAATACGATCTCCAAACTCAATTCAAATTTATATTTAGGTTAAGTAACAACATGCACATACTCTCAACCCCCGCGAATGCGCAGGGGAAGGGGTTATTGATTCGCAATGACAGGATCTGGATTCCCAATCCATTCGACAAGCTCATGACTCAGCATGTTGGGAATGACATGCCTTTTTCCCTCCCCATTTCAGGGGGAGGGTAGCTATTAAAAATAATATGATATATACTAGTATATACTAATGTTTATCCTGGATGTTGTTGAAGTTCTAAAAAAGCATAAAGTCAATTATGCAATTGTCGGTGGATACGCGGTTGCCCTGCACGGAGTTGTAAGGGGTACTGTGGATATTGATATTATTATTCAACTTAATAAAGACAGTATGATTAATGCAGAAATAGCCCTTAAAGAGCTTGGGTTAATTTCTAAACTTCCGTTAAAAGCAGAAGATGTATTTAATTTCAGGGAAGAGTATATAAAGAATAAAAATATGTTGGCCTGGAATTTTACCAGACCGGATAATCCTGCAGATTCAGTAGATATATTGATCACCGAGGATGTTAAGAACTATAAAATAAAAAATATAAAAATTCACGGGCAAAATTTAAGGGTTATTTCAATTGATGACCTCATAAAATTAAAGGATAAGAGTAACAGGGCACAGGACATAGAAGATGTAAAAGCCCTCAGGATGATTAGAAAATGAAAACTATACAGTACTTCACACCAGAGTATCTTGAGAAATGTTCAAAAATGAAGCCTGAGCAGATACTCGTATTTTTAGATGATTATAGAACTATTTTTTTTCAGGCTAAGCCAAAGAAAACAAAACTTATAAGTATAAAAATTCCTGAAGATTTACTAGGCGCATTCAGGGCTAAATCAGATCTAAACGGCGTAAAGTACCAGACACAAATTAAAAATCTTATGAAAGATTGGGTAGCGCTACAGCACTCTGAATCTAAGGGCAATTAAGGAAATTCAATTCGCTAATTAGGAATAGGTTCCACTTCTAAACGGTCAAGCGCTACAGCACTCTGAATCTAAGGGCATTTAGAGAAAACTTTAAACTATATGATATTCTTTTAGATTATGACAGTTAAAAAAGTTAATCACATACCATCCGAAGAAGTCAAAGCAGGTGAAGGTACTACAAGGCAAATACTAATAAGCCCTGAAGAAGCGCCAAACTTTGCAATGAGGAAATTTGTAATAAATCCCGGGGGAGGAATGCCAGCTCATACCAATACTGTAGAACATGAGCAGTACGTATTATCAGGTAAGGCACGCATTGGGATAGGTGATGAAATTTACGAAGTTGAAAAAGATGATGTGGTTTTTATCCCCTCAGGTACTCCTCACTGGTATGAAGTTACGGGTGATGAACCTTTTGAGTTTCTTTGTTTAGTTCCTAATGGCGATGACCACATAAAAATTTTAAAAGATTAAAAATTTAAATAAAATGCAAAAAAATGACCGAGGTATAATATATTTTGTTTCCGGAGAAGACTATATTAAGGAAGCAAATAACTCTGCTAAATCTGTTAAATCAATGTTGCCGGACATACCTATTGCTATCTTTACAGATGGCAAGGGAAAAGATTTTATAGATGACAAACTTTTTGATAAAATAATTACTTCAACCTCAGGGACAGGGCATAAAACTGAAAGAATTGAGTCCCTTCTAAATTCTCCTTTTGATAAGACGCTCTTTCTCGATTCAGATACTGAACTATTAGAACCCATTAATGAATTATTTGAATTACTCGACAACTTTGATCTTGCAGCTGCCCATGCACCAAAAAGGTCGGGCAGATTGATGGATAATCCGGGACTTGAATGTTTTCCTGAGTGTAATACCGGCGTACTGCTTTATAGAAAAAGTGAAAAAATATCAGAATTTTTTAACAGCTGGATTAATATCTATAATGAATTCAGGGTAGAAAATATTAGCTCGCAGGACCAGCCGAGTTTTAGAAAAGCACTTTATAGTTCAACTATAAGATTTTACATCCTTCCACCGGAATATAATTTAAGGACTATCTATCCTTATTTTGCAGGTGACATGAAAGTTAAAATAATCCATGGGAGAGGCAGGTCTTTTCAAAGGGCAAGAGAAAGTATTAATGACAAAATAAAACTGCGTACCGGTAATTTTAACAGGGAATATATTGGTAATCTTGTTTCGGAACTGGTAAATAAATTATTCTAGTCTTGCGATAAAAACTATCTAGAGTAGACCAAAAAGAATCAATACACTTGTTACAATCAGGTTTAAAATAGCAAGAGGCAAAAGGACTTTCCAGCCGAGTTTCATTACCTGGTCGTACCTGAATCTTGGCAGTGTCCACCTGACCCATATAAATACAAACAGCATAAACACAACTTTGCCGAGGAATATAAGCGGGGGCAGGTACCAGTGTTTTACAATATCAATTTCACCCCATCCAATATAAGGAAGCGGATACCAACCACCCAGAAAAAGAGCCACGATCATACACGAAGCAACAATCATATGAGTGTATTCAGCCATAAAAAACATGGCGAATTTCATACTACTGTATTCGGTGTGATAACCTGCAACAATTTCCGGTTCTGCTTCCGGGAGGTCAAAAGGTAATCTGTTGGTTTCCGCAAATGCAGAGATAACAAAAATTACAAAACCAAGTGGCTGTAAAAACATAAACCACCACTGCTGCTGATATTCTATGATAGTCCCAAGCCTAAGTGATCCGGTTATGGCGATTACGCCTAGTAATGAAAGTCCGAGGGCAAGTTCATAACTTATCATCTGGGCTGCGCCGCGAAGGCCGCCAAGAAGTGAGTATTTACTGTTGGATGCCCATCCGCCAAGTACGATCCCGTAAACACTGAGGGAGCTTATGGCAAGCACATACAGAAGGCCAATGTTAACATCTGCGATCTGAAAATTTATCCTTACTGTTTCACTTAAAAGTCCAAAGAGGTTCGTGTCAAACCCCTGTCCTATAGGTATTACCGCGAGTGCAGCAAGTGCTGTGACGAGTGTAAAAGCAGGTGCAATGACAAACAGTACCTTACTTGTATTGGCAGGAATTATATCTTCTTTGAATATAAATTTTATTCCATCCGCAAGGGGCTGAAGAAGGCCGAACGGCCCGACACGGTTTGGGCCTATCCTGTCCTGGATGGCAGCACTCACACGCCTTTCAGCATATGTAAGATACGCTACGGCTGTAAGGACCACAAAGGCCATAAGCGCAATTTTTACTAATACTATTCCTATCTCAATTCCAGTCATGTTCTTATTTTAAAATTTTAGTTTTCAAGAGCAGTAGAAGATCCCAAAAAACCGACCCTCTCATAATTTATCCCGCTGAATGATTTGTTTTTACCCGAAAGGTCGGCCATTATTTCACTCGGATGGGAAAAATTGAATCCCAACTCGTCAAATTTGCTGCCTATAAGATTTAGTACTTCCCATTCAGGTTTTGCAGTACCAGGTGGTTTAATCGCGGCCTTTATTTGCTGGACCCTTCCCTGGTCATTTGTATAAGTACCGTCTTTTTCATAAGCAGTCGCCCCGGGCATTATAAGGTCAGCAAAATGTGCAGTCCCGGTAAGCTTTGAATCAAGTACCGCAAGGAAAGAAAGGCTGCCTAAGGCTTCCTTTAGTTTTGAAAGATCAGGTTCCTCAGCATATCCAATCAGGTCGTCACCAATTACAAATACTGCATCTATTTTTTTATCTATTATAAGCTGAATTATTTCTCTCAGGTTTGTTGATATACCCATATCCCTTACACCTCGTGAATTTGGGTAGGGGTCTGAGCTGATAATTTTGAATTTCTTTTTGCCGTTGTTAAAACCTATATTTGATACCAGGTGGTCAGCCTGGAGTTTCTCACTGAGCTTTGATGCGAGAAAGAGTTCTTCATTTGTAAGAGTTGGTGAAGCAACAATAGCAATATTAAGATGAGCCAGCGCTGAAATCTCACTTAGTTTTTTATAAAATAGATCAAGTGCATTATCCCAGGTAGTTGTTTCATACCCGTCGCCGTTCTTAATGATGGGTTCCCTAAGGCGGTTTTCTTCCTGTACTTCCTTAAAGCCATATCTGCCTTTATCACATATCCAGTATTCATTTACATCAGGGTTAGGCCTTGGCCTAATGCGTGATACTTTTCCCTTCCTTGGGTCAACTCCTACTGTGAAATTGCAGCCGTTGCTGCATAGTGTGCAAATGCTGTCTGTAAACTCCCAGTACCAGACCCTTTCTTCATGAAGATTTTCCTTGTCGAGAAGAGCCCCGACAGGACAAAGGTCTATTACATTTCCTGCAAGTTCATTATCAAGCTTTTTGCCAGGGAAAATATCAATTTTCTTTCTGAATCCCCTGCCGTTTGTTCCGAGTTCTTTTGTCTCTGTAACTTCATCTGTAAACCTCATGCACCTGGTACACATTATGCACCTGTTAGGGTCGTACATGATCCTGTCACTGAGGTAATATTTTTGTCTTACTTTCTTTTCCTGGGGGCCTTCAACCCTGCTGTAGCCGGGGCCGTGATTAAATGTGGTAAGCTGAAGGGGGCATTCTCCACCTTTATCGCATATTGGGCAGTCGAGTGGGTGGTTTATCAGTGTGAACTCTACGGTAGCTTCACGTGCTTTAACAGCTTTTTCAGAGTTTGTTTTTACTACAAGGCCTTCTCTAACGTAAGTGTTACATGCCGGAAGGACTTTGGGTACACCGTCAACTTCGACAAGGCACTGCCTGCACTGGGCCACGACACTCAGGGAAGGGTGGTAGCAAAAATGAGGTATTTCTATACCAAGTCCAGATGCAGCCTGAATAATATTCTGCCCTTCTTCTACTTCAATTTCGATATCATCAATTGTAATTTTTGGCAATTTAAATACTCCGGGAAAAAACTCATCAAGAGTTTATCTAAGGTAGGTGTTAATTCAAGATTTAACCTTATATATATGTAATTTTACTATCTGGAAAAACCTTAGATCTCTCAGTCGTTTCAATCCTTCGAGATGACACACTATGTACAATGTCATTCCTGTGAAGGCGGAAATTTAGGGTAATTAATATGTCATCGCGAGCCTAAGGCGTGACGATCTCCCGTTTTCATGAGATTGCTTCACTCCGTTCGCAATGACAGCTGATCTCTTACATGTACTGATTAATATCAATGTGGTTAAGTAACCAAAATATAAATTTGAATAGAAACTAATTGCACTATTTTTTGAATACCGGAGTTAAGAGATGACAGACTTTTATTATCTTTCTCCTCTAATTGGTGTTAACTTATCCAAAACTATTTACTAAGGAGTGAATATGAAATTATTAAGCGCATCAATTGTAATATTACTTTTTGTTCTTGTATTGCCTTTCTCAGCAGCTGCGGAAGAATCTGCTGCTTTTGATAAATATTTCAGCAATGTTTCCGAAAAGCTCAGTATGACTCCTGAGCAGGAGAAAGAAACCAGGCCAATATTTCTACAAAGCTACCAGGAGAACCTGAGTACTTTTCAAAAATATGGTTTCAATCCTGAAAAAGGTGAAAAACCGGGAATTTTTAAACTCGAGGACATGAAAAAAGAGATTGTGAAAAACCAGAAAGTGACAGACAGTAAGCTGGACCAGATTCTTTCAGCCGAGCAGATGGGTGAACTAAAACAGATAAGGGACCAGGAGGCAAAAGAACTGATGAGTGAGCTAAAGGCCCATGAGAAATAAATCTTAATCATGATGTTTACCTAATTTGACTCATATGCATGAAACATGCATACTTGTGCATATGAGAACTACGTTAAATATTGATGAAAAATTAATAGCTGATGCAGCGGCACTAACAGGGATAAAAGAAAAAACTTCCCTCGTAAAGCTTGGCCTCGAAGCACTTATTTCTGCAGAAAGTGCAAAAAGACTGGCAAAACTAGGTGGTACCGAAAAGAATGCCAAGACTGTAAAAAGAAGACGCAATAACTAATCGCATGGTTTTGGTTGATACATCGGTCTGGATTGACCATTTCAGAACAGGGAATGAAGGCCTTATTTCTTTACTTGAACAGGGCCTCGTCTCCACAAATGAATATATTTTGGGCGAACTTGCATGCGGCAATTTTAAAAACCGGGCCCAAATATTAAGACTTATAAAAAATCTGCCAAAATCAGATACTGCCAGTTATCAGGAAGTTCTGGGACTCATTGAAGAACAAAAGCTGTATGGACTTGGCCTTGGGTGGATCGACCTAAATATACTGGCATCTTCTTTGCTGAGTGGTTTCAGGCTTTGGACACTGGATAAAAGTCTTGATAAAATAGCAAAAAATTTATAAATAATATTTATAAATCATGATCTGAGGTTCTTTTTGTCATCTGAAGCAGGGCTTTTAAACTCACTTTGTATATCTTCTTTTGTCTCATTTATCATATCGGTAAGGTCTGATTTAATGTCAGAAATGGGGTCATCCTCAAACTCAATATTTTTCTTGAGTTCGTCCTTTGCCCTCTGGAGTTCTCGCATACCCTTTCCAATGGTCCTGGCTACCTTTGGAATTTCCTTTGGACCCAGAATCAGAAGGGCAATTATCAGTATTATTACAAGTTCACTTGTTCCTACACCAAACATAGTTAAGAGTATATTTTAAATAACGGCTAAAACAATACCGAATTAAGTTGCTGCTTCTCCTCTTTTTGGCGTGGTAATCAGGAATGTACTAGCTGCCGTAATAAAGCATATTACAGCTGCAAGGATAATTTCATTGTAATGACTGCCGGATGTATCGTGCAGATAACCAGCAAGGAGCGGCCCTGTGATTGAAGCAAGTGAGAATCCTGTTGCTGAGACGCCCATTATAGATCCTATATTTTTTGTGCCGAAATACTGACTCAGAATTGTCGGAAAGATAGGCATATGCCCGCTGTAGAAAAAGCCAAACAGGAACCCGAAAAGGTAAAATGCCCAGACCGTCTGGAAATATATAATAATCAGTATTGATAGTGCTTCCAGAAAATAACTCGTAAAAAGCACCTGTTTATTATTAATATATTTTGTTAAAACGCCCGAAAAGAAGAGCCTTCCAAATATACTGCCAAAGGCAAGAGCCGCGGGTGCACCCGAAGCTGTTAAGGGGTCGATCCCGGATTCAATGCCGTAATCAAACAGATTTATAAGTATTATTAAAAAAGTGTTCATGCCCAGAAAAAATATAAGGTAAAGGACCCAAAAAGATTTAGTCCTGAGGGCCTCCATTACACCCATACTTGTATCGTCTTCGGATTCAACAGGGGGTGATACAACTTTGGTAACATTATTGATTTCAGTTTCAGGGGCCCTACGCATTACAAATGCACAAAGCAGTATTGAAAGAATTATCAAAGAGAGAATTATAAGGGCACTTTCAAGCCCCACTGTGGAAATAAGCCATGCATCAAGCGGGTTGATAATCATACCGCTAATTGGTACACCAAGAGTTGCAATACCAATAGCCAGTGCCCTTCTTTCGTTAAACCACCTGCTTATTATTGCCAGACTTGGGATGTAAAAGAACCCGTTTCCAATACCCGGTAGTACTGCATAAGAGAGTGTAAGTTCCCAAAGATTATCGGCCGATGCTGTAAGAAACATGCCTATTACCGCTGTCAGACCACCAATAAAAATTACATACTTCGGATTGTATTTATCTATTAACCGGCCGGCAATAATCATGGAAAATGCAAAAAATATGTTTCTTATGGTAATGAGTGAAGAGATTTCCAGGTGGCTGGCATCAAAAGATTCCTCAAGATATGGTACAAAAATCCCGAAAGAATAAAGAAGAATGCCGTCGAGTGAAATAATTAACAGTCCGGCTGCTACAATGAACCAACCGTAATATATGTTTCTAAACATGTTTTAATTTCCGGAAATTTAAAATCAAGGGAATATGCTGAAATTTGAAAATAATGATACCTGATAATGGTTATAATTTTTAATAATTTCAGAATTTGGGTTTGCCATAATTTTATTTAATTGATTTTATATAAATAGAAAGGTAATCATTATAAATAATATAGTAACAGGGAGTATGTAATGTCTGAACACAACGATAACGGCGATATTTTGTCGGTATTAAAAAACAGTATAAGTAAGGGGCTGAGAGTCGTAAATATCAGGTCTAAAGAAGCATATGGAACTGTAAAAATTAAGAATAAAATATCAGGCAATAAAAAGAAACAGGCCAAAGCAATTAACCAAATTGGTGAATCCGTGTACAAAATGTTTAAACTAAAGGATTCTTTTGATAATGAAAGCCTTAGAAACAAATGTGTTGAAATTGCAAAAATTGAACAGGAACAAACCGACCTGGAAGAAGAATTGAAGGTTCTTCATGAAAGTGCACTGCATGAACTTGGTAAATTAAAAGCAATTTCCAAACCTGATGACCAAAGTTAAGATTCTATTATAACTTACTCAAACCATTCACTAATAACGATTGACAATATTTATAAGAGTATTAACATTTTTAATAAATATTGTGATAAATGATAATGGCAAACCATTTGAAAGAGTGGGACGCAAAGTTTAGGGCCTAAGGCTTAATGCTACCGGCTGCCAGACTGCCGAAAATGGGGTATTTTTTTTGTAAAATGTTCTATTTTTCCCTTTCAATAAGCCGTTACCTGCTATAAACCATTATTATTTACCAAAATATTTAAACGAGGTTGGGATTAAATATAAAGTGGATTATATTTTAACTTCTGTAAAGTACTTAAATTATTGAATAATATTATAAGTTAATGCAGATTTAAAATATTTCTTTAAAGATTAAGCCAAAACTTAATATTTTGGCAATATTTTTGCATATAAATTAAAGTAGAATTATGAAACGCAATAAAATCAGTTCCAATATTGAATTAACAAGCGGAGAGGTGCTTAGCCTTATACTGGATGGTGCTATTCCGTGCCTGATACTTCATCCACATGAAGAGATAGTTGATTACATAGAAGATGTTGTCAAACCCATAAAGTATTCGTTACTCAAAAAAGGATTTTATGTAAAAACCTTTGATCATCATGAAATTGATGCCGAAATGGTTGAAAAGAATTCTGAAGAAAGTTCTTTTACCATTATTCTTCTTGACGGACTGAACGCCAATATTCTTTATTCATATGGGTTTTTTAAAGGTAAGGAAAAAAATATTTTCCCGATCTTTAATACAAAAGGTGAAGAGGACGGGGATTTAACCATATTTTCCGATTCATCAAATATAATATCCGTTGATATAAGTGAAAAGGACCCAAACTATATCTCGGTTCAGATCAATAATATCCTTGATTCATATCTCTCGGAGAATTCTGATGAAATCATACAGGACCTTGTTGTTGAAAATTTATTGATCAGCAACATAAACGACGCTGATCTTATAAAACATGTTTCCAATCTTTCACAGGAAATTATAGAGTACTATCTCGGGCTTGATGAACCTTCCATGGACAGGGTCAACGAGATATACGAAACAATAAGTAATATAGAAAAAAATAACGCAGTAAATTTCCCGCCTTATATATACAGCCTGTTGCCGGCGGTATATCTTGGTTTGTTTGAAACTGTTCTTCTTAACCCGGTAGAGCTAAAGAAATGTATCAATAATATAAAGCAGCTCTTTGAGGATATTTTCAGTTCCGTAAGCGAAGAAGATAAAAGTAAAATTAAGAGAAGGTATGCCGATGCACATACGCTGATGTCGGTATATGATGAGAAGGTAGAAAACTGCGAAGCAGCTGTTGATACACTAAAGGAAGTTATTGAAGAAGGTATACAAGAGGACAGCTCACTTTACAGGACCAAGGTTTTTAATAATCTCGGTGTAAACCTGCTTGCTATTGAAGATGTGCAGGGCGGTATTAATTATTTAGACGATGCAATTGAATATTTTTTAAGCTCTCTTACGGATTTTCTGCAAAAATCATTTCCCCTCGAATACGGGCTTTACCATAAGAACCTGGGACTTGCTTATTTTAAGAAAGCAGAACTCCTGAATTCAAAAGAGGAATATCAAAATTCTCTGAATTCTTTTAATCAGTACAGCGGAACTTATTCTGAAGTAAATTTCCCCAAAGAATATTTTGATGCCAAAATCCATCTGGCAAATATTCATAGGGAGATTGGATATATAGACAGAAATGCAGAGGATATAAGTGCGGCAGTTGATCTTTACAATGAAGCGCTCTCCTTTTACACAGTTGATAAATTTCCCAAGGCTTTCGGGCGTATTCAAAATGAACTTGGAAGATGTTATACGCTCAAAACCAAAATTGGAGAATCAGATAATGACAGGGCCGAGGCGTCCTTATGTTTTGATAAATCTTTAAAAGTATTTTCCGTAAATGAGTATCCCATATTTTATGCTCTTACAAAGAGCAATGCCGCCGATTTACTGGCCCTCAGCACGGATACTAATGATTTGCATCTAAATTTTGAGGCAGCAATAGAACACTACGAAGAATCTATTACTTTTCTAAGATATTCCGAACATCCAAAGTCATATGCCGGTATACAAAGAAAACTTGGAGACAGCTACAGGGGACTGGCCATTATTAATAATGATCATGAGCTTTGTATCAGGGCAGCAGAATCATATGAAGAAGCACTTAGGGTATATAATCATGAAAATTTCCCTGTTGATTTTGCAAATACAAAGATCGGCCTTTCAAAAACCTACGAGGTACTTAGTGAGATCGAAGAAGACATTTCATATCTTGAAAAAGCAATAGAATCTTATATTGAATCATTAAATATTTTTAATAAGTCCGAGTTTCCGCTTCAGTATGCTGACATTCAGACCAATCTTGGAAATTCCTACAGTTCACTTGCTAATGTAAAAGAACAGGAACTTAACAGCTCTAATGCAATTCAGGCATACAACTCGGCTCTCGATTTGATAGACCCCGAAGACTCTCCTACTGATTATGCAATGACCAAAAATAATCTTGGAGTTGCTTACAGGACATCAGGTGAGCTGGAAAAAGATATTACTAAGCTGGAAAAAGCGGTTGAGTGTTTTAATAATTCCATTGATGTAATGAACGGCAGTAGTTCTGACGAGAACTTTGGAATGATAAATAGCAATATAGGTGATACCTACTCGTCAATATTTTCAATAAACAACGAACCGGAATGGCTTAAAAAGGCTATAGAATCATATAACGATTCAAAAAAATATTATAACAGGGAAAACTATCCCGATAATTTTGCCCTTTTGGAAAGAAAGACAGGCAAATCATATCTCGAACTCTCAAGGCATGAGGATTATAAAAATAATTCAGAATCGGCAATACAAAGCCTGAAAAATTCCCTGGAGTATTTTACAAAAGAAGAGTCGCCTGAAGAGCATGGATTAATAAATAAATATATCGGCGATCTTTACTCCAATATTACTGAATCAGAAACAGATGAAGAAACAATAAAACTTTCAATTGATGCATATACAAGCTCAATGGAGTTTTATGGTTCTGATACTTACCCGGAATATTATTCTGATATAGCTAATAACATTGGCAACCAGTATAAGAAACTTTCGGAAATAGAAAACAGGACTGTTAATTCTCAAAGAGCCGTAGAGTATTACAGGAATGCACTCGAAGTTATTGATCCCGCACAGCAGCCTTTCAGGTTTGCAGTAATTGGCAACAATGTCGGAAGTTCATACAGCCTGCTTGCGGATGTTTCAGACGAAGATAATTATTCTATAAAAGCAGTAGAGTCATTCAGAAACTCACTAAGTAATTTAAGTAAAGACGAACACCCACTGGTATATGCCACGATTTCAAGCAACCTTGGTAATGCACTTATACAAAGCTCAGATAATGATGATATTGAAAATAACTGTAAGCAGGCAATTAACTGTTTTAATGAAGCACTAAACATCTTTGATCCTGCCGGACAGCCGGATGATTTTTTTATTGCCAGCAACAATCTTGCCGAGGCCTACATTTTACTTGCCGCAGACGAAGGCAATGTTGATAATTGCGGAAGGGCCATTGAGACCATAAACAGTGCACTGGAATTCTGCGACGGAGAGCAGAGCCCAAGAATGTATTCCATACTTAATAACAGCCTTGGCAATGCGTACCTGAAACTCTCAAATTACGAACATAAAATTGAAAACAGCGGAACAGCGATAAAGCATTATGACAATTCACTAAACCATATTGGTGAAAACCAGTACTTCAATTCAACTATTAATAACAATATAGGTGTGGCCTATTTTAACCTTTCAGGTGAAATTGACGGCTACGAAAACTGCCAGAAATCTTCAGTGTATTTTCAGAACTCCATGGAGCTTTTTAAGAGTGAGCCAAACAATATTCAGTGTGGTGTAGTTAAAAACAATTATGCCTATGCCATGGAAACAATGTCCAGGCTAGAAGACAGCAGTCACTACAAGAGTGAAGCTGTTGAGGCATATAACTGCTCGCTTAGATACTACAACAGGGATGAGCGTCCCCTTCAGTATGCATCTATTAAATTTAATCTTGCCAAACTAAATTTTGAACTCGGCCTTGAAGAAAAAGACGATAAAAAAATTGCCGATTCAATAGAAGAATTTAAAAAAGTAATAGAGATATATAATCCGGATGATAATCCATATGAGTTTGGGACAGTCTGTTATTTTATAGCCAGAGCTTATGTCTCAAACAGCAAAAATGACGACGATAATTTGCAGCTGCAACTTGCAGGGGAATTTGCCGGTAAATCACTGGATATTTTTGATCCTGATAATTTCCCCTACCACCATGCCTGTAACAAATTGATTCTTGCTGAGATTATTGTGGAGCTTGGTAAGAGCGAAAATGATACCGATTCATATATGAAAGGTATAAATTCTTACAGGGATGCGATACAGTTTTTTGATTCTGAAAATTATCCACAGGAAAATGGACTGATAAGAGATGCTATTGCGGATACATACAACAGCCTCGAGAGTCTGGAAAATCTGGGAGATGACCCTGTAAAATTAGTTGAACATTACCAAAACCTTTCCGAGACATTTACTTTCAGTGAGTTCCCGGTCCAGTTTGCAGGTACTCAGAAAAAACTTGGAGATTCTTATTTTAAGCTTTATGAAAATGATGGAAATATTAAAAATGTTGAAAACGCTGTCCTTACATACAACAAATCATTAAATGCACTAAGAGATAACCCCAACACGGAAGAAGTTGCAGAAATATACTTTAATCTCGGCAACTGTTATTACGTAATTTCTGGTGAAAATAAGGATTACAAGAGTCTGGAACAAACAGCCGAATCCTTTAACAAGGCACTTGCTTATTACGAAGAACATTCAAACACTGAAAAAATCAGCAAAATATCATCAAACATGGCCAACCTCTATATTGAGCTTTCAGATGCTGCAATAGCAGAAGGTGGAGATTATGAGAGTGCCCTTGGCCTGATTTTAAAAGCCAGTGATTTTTTTGCAGATGATTCAGGTGAAGAGCTAAAAGCTTCTGTCAATGTAAAAACAGGTGAGATATATAACTATTTGGGAAGTAACGATAAAAATCCCGAATACCTTAATATAGCCATAAATTCTTATGAAAAGGCAATTCAGTTTTATGATGATAACATGATGATTGACGAATCTGCCGACCTTCTTGAAAAGACAGGGGATGTATTTTTTCAGGTCTATGAACTCGATCAGAATATCACTCCATTGATTAGTTCAAAAGATTATTACCAGAAATCTCTGGGACTTAACACAACAGACAATGATGGGGAACACGGGCCTGCAGTACGTGAGAAGCTTGGTAACGTTTACCAGACCCTCGGAATACTTGAAAGGGAATTTCATAATACAGAAAATGCTGTAAGCCACTTTGAAAAATCACTTAACTATTTTGAAGCTGATAAATTTCCTGAAAAACATTCGGTAATAAAGAAACAGATAAGCAGCTGTTATATAGAAGAAGCCGGTTTGAATGAAACGAGCAATCCTGCTCATGCGTTAACTCTTTACTTAAATGCACTTGAGAATTTAGATGAGTCTGAGGTTAACGAAGAGAATGCAAATATTTACAGGTCACTTGGTAAACTCTATCAAAATAATGGCCCTGAAGAAGATTCAAAGGACAATTTAAACAACTCAATAAAATATTATAAGAAGTCGCTTCAATACTACAGTCTTGAAAATGAAAAAGACCTTTACGGACAGATAAATAATTTTATTGCCGATTCATTTAAAGAATTAAAAGACGAAAGCAGTCTGGAAGAATCTGTAAAGCATTATGATGAAGCACTTAAATGTTTTGGCCCGGACGAACATGAAGATCTAATCGAAAGAATAAAATCATCAAAAATTTCTATTTATAAGGAACTTGCTTCCTCTTCTTTTGAAAGAGGTGATAATGAAGCATCAATCCGGATATATAACTTACTTTTCGATCTTGTTCAGCCCGGCGGGAAGGAAGATTTATTTGCAGAGATAAACTACAAGATGGGACTTGCCTCTTATAATCAGGCGATCGAAACTAATAATATTGATAATTTTAAGAACAGTATTGTATTCCTTGAAAAAGCAAATGATTACTATGCTCACGATAACAATCCGGATGAGTATACAGAGATCAATCTGGCACTTGCAGAAATATATGGAAGAGTTGGAGATGAAGAAACAAATAGCGAATACGAACTTAAATCAATTGAATATCTGGGTAAATGCCTGAATGTGTATGATAAAGAGAGTCAAAACGAAAAATACACTCAAGTACTTAAATCTATTTTAAACAGGACTCATAACAGTGCCGGCAGTTATTTAAATAAAAGAGAATATGTGAAATGTATACAAATAATTAATAACCTCGACGAAGGACTTTATACCGAACAGCTAAAAACTGAATTTGCTAATTTAAATCTTCTAAAAGCTGTGTCTTATGAAAAACTTTCTGAAGTTGAAGATGATGATCAGAATGACAATATTATTAATTCTGTAAACTGTTATAAAGATGTTGCTGATATCTTCAGCCATGAAGAACACCCCCAGAAATCAGCTGAGATTAATTTTAGCCTGGCATCACTTTATGAAAAACTTTACAACATTAACCATGAAAAAAATGACCTTCTAACTTCGGTTTCCCGTTATAAAAATGCACTAAAATTTTATAACGCAGATGAATATGGTGAGCTTCATAAGCAACTTGTTGATAGTATCTCAGAACTGACCCTCAAACTTGCAGAAGAAGAGGAAAAGAACGGCAATCTTTCAATTGCGCTTAACCTGTACAGGGAAGCAGGGGAGATGGCAGGTGCAGCAGAGTCTCCTGAAAAAACTGCATTTTTAGATAAAAAGACTGCCGGGATATATCTCACGCTCTCGATGCAGGACGATAAGAATATCGGACAAATAAAAGACGCATTTGATTCATTTAGTAAATGCCTGGATTACTACAATAATAAAGATTTCCCTGCTGAGTTCGGAGAAATTATTAGTTCTTTTGATGTTATACAGAACCACTTAATCGAGAAAAAAGATGTTGCAGGCGGAGTTGCAAAAGAAATATTAAAGGGAATAGAACCTTACATAGATGTAGATAATGACAAGAGTGGTTATGCAAAAATTAATAAGGAATTAGGACAGTTAATTGAATCAGAAGCAGAACTCTCCGGGGATAGTTCGGGTTATATTGAGGCCGCATCATATTATGAGAAATACCTTAATATAATTACTGATGAAAAGAAACAGTCTGATTTTTATTTCACTAATTATAAAGTCGGTGAGATCTATTCTAAGGTAGATAACGAAGATACTAACTCCAATACTGTCACAAAAGCAATTAACCATTTTAAAATTTCAAGGGAATACTTTAAAAATGAAGAGCTTAAGCAGGAACTAAAAAACGTTGATGAACAACTTGAGAGCCTGTATGAGAGACTGATTAATTTTTACGTGGTAGAAGGCAGTGAAAGCCTTGTTGTTGAAGTAGCAAAAGATTCACTAAGTATTTTCAGCAAGGAAACAAACCCCTCCACTTATGCAAAATTCAGCTACCTTGCGGGAAGAAGCTATTATAAAATAGCCACTGGAGAAAAAAGCAGGGAAAACTATTTTAACGCTCTCAGCTTCCTTGAAGAATCACACAGTGTGTTCAACGAACTGAAATTCGGCGAGTATTTTGGGCAGGTAACAAGGTGTCTTGGCTCTGTTTATCATGAACTATATAAATTTGACAATCAGGAAGACTATCTCACAAAATCCCGGGACAGTTATAACGATTCTTTAAAATTCTATACCCCTGACAATTTTAAGACCCAAAATGCAGAAATTGAAGAGGCTGTCAGGGAACTAAACTTAATACTTGAAGATAATATAGATAGCATTGAAGACCCCGTAGAGAAAATTAACAGCTATGTTGAAGCCAGGAAAGACTACAGCCCGGACAATGATCCCGATAAATACTCGGAACTTAGTTTAAAGCTGGCAGAGCAATATAAAGGGCTATATATCGATACAAAGGAACCGGAAAACTCTGTTAAATCCATAGAGTACTTTTCTGATACCCTTAATGCCAATACTACTGGCGGGAAAGCTGAGTTACATCAAACTGTATTTAATGGATTAAATGAAATTGTAACAGTACTTATTTCCGACCTGGAAGAAAGTTCCAGAGACACAATCTTACCAATCATAAATAAAGTCATCGAACCCGGCCCTGTAGCAGACCGCAATGAGGAATTTGCTGTTCAGAATGAACAAATTGCTGACCGGATTCTTAAATTAAACAGTCAGCAGTCAAGCGAAGAAAACATCAGGCTTTCTATTGATTATTACAAAAATGCATGTAATTACTACAATAAATGCAGTAAGTTAGAGATGGAAGCTCAGGTAAATACTAAACTTGCTGATTCATATAAACTTCTTTCCGGAATTACTGAATATGGCGAAAACCTTACATTTGCCCTTAGTTGTTATGACAGTGTCCTTAACTATTATAAAGACGCCGGTAATGATAAAGCAGCAGAAATAACAGGGCAGAATATTGCTGTAATTCACAAAGAGATGGGTGATTTTGAAGCATCCAGAAACAATATTGAAATTGCAGAGCAAATGTATAACAGGGTATTCGAAACAGATGCTTTCAGTAAGCAGGATAGTGAGTTGTATGCAGATACAAATATTAAATTATATGAACTAATAAATAATAGATATAAAGAAACCGGGGATGAAAACGACTTAAATAAAGCAAAAGAGTATTTAAGTAACTCGCTCATATTCTACAATGAAAAGGATTTCCCGGAAAAATATAATGAGATAAATGAATTAATCGGTGGTGCTGATAAAGTTGAGTCTGTAATTGATGAAAATGAAGATATAGAGACAAGGATTAAAAAACTTGAAGATATTCTGGATCAAACAGATATTAATAAAAACCCTGATGAGTACTGCGATGTACTAAAAAATCTCACATACTGTTATTTTGAGTTTGGAAGAGACAGAAAGAACTACGAATATATATCAAAGAGTATAGAGTCATATAACAAATTACTGCCAATTATTCCAGAGACTAACAAGACAGTTGATCAGGCAAACATATATCAAAACCTTTCTGATTCCTATAAACTGCTTGCCAGGGGTACGGATAAAAACCTGGTATCCGAATCTATCCAATCAGCCGTAAAATCATGGGAGTTGTATGATAAATCCGGTGATGAAGAGAGTCTGGGTGTTCTTAAACCAAAACTCATTGAAAACCTTTCCCTATTTGTTTACCTGGAGGCAAATACAGGAAATATTGCTAATGCTATTCAATTCCTGTCGAGTTTTTTAAATACTCATGAATCCAGGATAGGTAAAGAAGAATGTACAACATTGAAGTATGAGTTCTTACTTGAACTTAGAAAACTGGTATCAATCGAGAACATAGGATTAATTGCAGACTATATTAATGAATTTAAAAAGACTGCAGAAAGTTCAAAAATTACAGTTTATGAAGAAGAGATGGACAGATACCTGGCCGAAGCCTATCTTGCTCTTGGGACCCGGCACAGCCAGGTTAATGATTTTACAAATGCAGGGGAGCTTTTGAATAACGCTGCTGAACTTTCAAATACAATTAAAGAATTTCCACAAAAAAGCGAAATTTACTATCAGCTGGGAATGCTTTATAAAAGAAAATGGGAACAAAACCTCGATAAGCAGCAGATTTTCGAATCTATAAACAGTTTTAACCAGGCGCTGGATACTGCTGATGAAGAAAGGCAGGCTGAAATTAAAGAAATTACCGAAAAGCTGCAAACGGCCTTTGATTCCGAAGATTCAGGTATTACCGGTGAGCTTGAGTTATATGATGAAGTTCAGGAAGAAGAACCGCAAAGCACTGAAGAGAAAGAAGAAGTGTTTGATATTAGCGAAGAAGGTACTGAAAAGGCCCCGGAAATTACCGGATTTGAACCGGAGATTGTTGCCGATGAATTAGTTGAAACCGAACAGCCGGTTGTTGATACAGAGGAAATACCTGCTGATAACCAGCTTGATACTGTTAAGTCTCTTGAGAAAACATTGTCTGCTGTAAATTCTGATGAAAATCCGGAGGAATACGGAAAGGTCTCAATTGAGCTTGGTTATGCCTATCATATGCTCGCTAATAATGAAAAAAGTTCAAAATATTACGGAATGGCAATTACGTCTTTCAGGAATGCATTAAAAGTATTTACTGAAAAAATCGACAACCAGAAATTTGCCGAAGTAAATATGTGCATTGCCAATACTTATAATGATTTTACAAAGCAGAGCAACGATCTCAGACAGTATAAGGACATGATAAACTGTTACTCACGCTCTCTTTCTTATTATTCAACGGAACAGTTTCCAAAGGAAAACGGAGAGATTAACTACAAACTCGGAAAATCAAATTATTATCTTGCCGAAAACAGCGGGAACCCTAAATCCTATGAGACGGCGATAGTAAATTTTAATAATGCACTTAAATATTATAATAAAGAAAATACACCCGATGAATTTGCAGAGATACATAAGGACCTGGGCGTTTCTTACGGTATTATGGCCGAACTGACCTCTGATTCTGAAATGAACAAGAAGGCGATTAATTCTTATCAGAGTGCACTTGAAATCTTTACCGAAGCAGAAAACCTGAAAGAAAAAGCCATTATAAATAAGTATCTTGGAATTTCTTATAATGCACTTGTTTCAAGTGATGAGGTGCCGGAAAATCTTAAAAAAGCAGTGCAAAATTATAGAGATTCACTTACATTCTATACCAAAGAAAAATATCTGAGTGATTATGGACTGGTAAATAAGAATATGGGGTTTCTGTATATTAAACTTGCCGAATTTGAAGATAAGGCCGAAAATATCAGGAATGCGGCGGAATCATTTGAACAGTCCCTTGCCTACTATAACATTGAACTCAGTCCTATTGATTTTGCGGATATAAACAACAGGCTGGCCACACTTTATAATTCGCTTTTTGATCTTGATGAAGACCTTACGCACTGCTATAAATCCATTGCATATTACGAGGAAGTATTAAAGGTCTATAATATTAACGATAACCCTATGGAGTTTGCCGCGGTGAATAACAACCTGGGTATTTCGTACAGGGCTCTTGCAGAATATGACAATAAGGCCGACAACTGTATTAAAGCCATAAATGCATATAAGAACTCATTAAATGTTTATAAATTAAAGGAATTTCCACTTCAGTACGGGTCGACACAAAACAACCTTGGTTCTGCTTATAGGACACTTGCTGAAGAAAGAGATAAATCTGAACACTGCAAGAATGCGGTTAAGGCATATAAAGAGGCATTAAAGGTAAGGAGTATCCAGCAGATGCCCGTGCAGTTTGCCGCTACGCAGAATAACCTTGGGGTTGCCTACAGGACCTTAAGCGATGTGGAGAACAAAGCAAGAAACTGTAAAAGGGCAGTTGAAGCATATGAAGCGGCCTTGATAGTTTATACACTCGACCAGTTTCCAATTCAGTATGCAACAACAAAAAATAATATTGCCGGGGCATTCACAACACTGGCGGAAACCGAAGAGGCAAAAACAAATGGAGAAAATGCCATTAATTGTTACAAGGAAGCCCAGCAGGTTTTTTCCAAAGACAAATACCCTGAATACTTTGAAATGATTGAAGATAGCATAAATTATGTTAAAACATTAGTAGATGCATAATTACAAACTGCTGTTTTTACTTTTCTAATATGAACTCTTCTCGAAAAAAATTAATTTCTCTCGGAATGTTAGTATTTCTATTAATATTAATTTTTCCTAAACCCGTACACTCGGCTACATGGCTTTTTCTAAAGAATATTTCAGGAGTAGGCCTGTTTTTTGAAAACAGGACAATGGACAAGGAAGCAAAAAAACTGAATGTTGAAAACATTTACGAACTGTCTTCTGACAGGCTCGAAAAAGCAAAAATAAAGGTTTACAGGGATTCGCAGTGGAAAAACCAGTGGGGAGGGGCTTTTATAAAGATTAAAATTATTTCAAGCAAGTTTACCGGGCATGAAAATTTTGCGGTATATATAGATGCTTCTGTTTACAGGCCGGTCGTGGTACTCGGCGAATCAATAAATAAAAACAAGGGTGTAAATGCTTCTTCATGGACTACGGGTAAACTGTTTTCATGTAACCAGGAAAAATTTCAAACCTGTGTACAGATGGGTATAAACGAACTTTTAGACCTGTTTATAAATGATTTTATATCTGTAAACGGAGCTAATTAATATAGCTTAGAAGACTCCCGGTATCCTCAATACCTATGCTCTCTTCGCTGCTTTTTTTCATGTTTCTTACAATAATCCTGCCGCTTTTTAACTCTTCTTCGCCAATTATCAGAGTATAGCCGGCATCAAGTTTATTAGCTCTTTTAAGCTGGCTCTTAATGCTTTTACTTTCGTGTTCTATATAAACGGATTTACCATTGTTTCTAAGTTCAGTTGCAATTTTCATTGCAGGGATAAAAGTGTCTTCGCCGATCCATGCAATATAGACGTCTGTGGGAAACTTAAATTCTTTATCTGAAAGCTGTTCGTGAAGAAGTACAATACGTTCGAGGCCGAGGGCAAATCCGGTGGCAGGAGTTGGGGGGCCGCCCATCTTTTCAACAAGGTTGTTATACCTTCCGCCTGCAGCGATTGCGTTTTGTGACCCAAGCTTATCGGTTGTAAATTCAAACACAGTCTCGGTGTAATAATCCAGGCCGCGGACAATTTTATCATTAACGTTATAGGGTACGGATAGGTCATCAAGTATTTGGATAAGTTTGTTAAAATGAACACCGCTTGCCTCAGAAAGATAGTCTGTTATTTTCGGAGCATTAACTGTGATTTCTCTGCAGCTTTCATTTTTGCAGTCAAGTATTCTAAGTGGGTTAGTCCCAAGTTTTCTATTGCACTGGTCACAAAGGCCTTCCTTCAGCGGGGTCAGGTAATTTACTAAAGCTGTTTTATAGTTTTCCCTTGATTCTTCGTCACCTATGGAATTTATCTCAATTTTTACTGAGTCTGTAAAACCGATTTTCTGAAAGAAATACCAGAGCATTAGTATTATTTCTGCATCAGCCGCAGCACTTTGGGAACCAAAGTATTCACAGCCTATCTGGTTAAATCCCCTGTATCTTCCTTTTTGAGGGCGTTCGTGCCTGAACATAGGGCCCATATAATAAAACTTTGATACGGGTGTTTTTTTGTAAAATGAATTTTCAATAAATGAACGGACAACCCCGGCAGTGCCTTCCGGCCTTAATGTAAGGGAAGAGCCGTCCCTGTCATCAAATGAATACATCTCTTTTTCCACAATATCTGTTGTGTCACCAATCCCGGTGCAGTAGATATCTGTTGATTCAAGTACCGGAATCCTTAGTTCATTAAACCCGTAAGATTCAAAAACCTGCCTGGCGGTGTTTTCAATAAAATGCCATCTTTCTATCTGCCCCGGCAGTATATCGTGGAAACCTCTTATAATTTTATATTTCATATTGATTTATGTTTTCTAATTTTTAAAAATGTTATTATATCGTACCTTATTACTTAAAAACAGAAATTAATTGAAAGTTATTTACAGGCCATATGACTAAGACTGAAAAACCCAATGTCCTTTATGTTGGAAGCCCGCCATTGTTTTCAAAGGGTGCTAGCGCCATTCATATGATGAAGATGTGCCAGGCAATGAAAGGTATGGACATAAATGTAGAGCTTCTATTTCCTGATTACGATAAGAGCAGGGACATCTTCGATTATTATGGAATTAAAGACAAATTTAAAATCCGTACAATTCCTTTTACAAATATTCCCGGGAGACAGGTTGTCCATGGATTTCTAAGCTCTCTTTACTGCTTCTTTAATAAAGGCAGTTACGACATTGTTGTTACAAGGAATATTGTGTTTACATATTTTGCTACGAAGTTGTTCGGGATACCGACCATCTATGATGCACACCACCCCCTCGTAAATGGTGCTGCCCGCTGGATGTTTAATAGTTTTAAGAATTCTGACAATTTAAAGAGGTTTACCACCAACTCCGGGGGCCTTGCCGAAATATATCTTAAAGAAGGGCTGAATGAAAAAAAACTTGTTGTAGCTCATAACGGAGTTGATCTTGCAAGGTTTTATATCTCTGAATCACGCGAGCAGTTAAGAAAAGAACTGGGGCTTCCGGAAAATAAAACAATTGTCTGTTACTGCGGTAATACATACCGCGGAAGGGGCATCGAACTGCTGATTGATGCTGCCGAAAGGTATAAGGAACTTCATTTTCTTCTTGTCGGAGGACTCGATGAAGATAATGAAAGATATGCAGGTTCTGCGGTATCTAGGAATATTAAAAACTTTGAGCTAACGGGTTTTGTTGCCCATACATCAGTCCCAAAATATTTACTTGCATCTGATATTCTTGTAATCCCATATTCAGGTGAAATTACTATTAAAGGCGGTACAAACGCAGCTGAATTTACTTCACCTATAAAACTTTTTGAATACATGGCAGCCGGTAAGCCTATACTGGCAAGTGGCCTGCCTACGATCCGGGAGATCCTTGAGGATAAAAAGACAGCTTTACTGTTTGAGCCTGAAAATATTGAATCATTTTGCAACAATCTGGACCAATTACTAGGTGACTCACATTATCTTAAAACCTTATCTGAGAACTCTTTGTATAAAATAAGGGAATATACATGGGAGGCCAGGGTCAGAAAAATTTTAAAAATCCCTTTTTAATAATTATTTTTATATTATAATTTCTTATCTTAGTTCTCTTTTAAGATATATTAAATCAAAACAAAATAGCGATTTATGAAACGTTTTATATATTTTTTATTAATATTAAGCAACCTTGCTCTAAGTATTTCTGCTTCCCACGCCCAGAATAGTACTTTTGAGAAATATCTTGCCGAATCTCAACCATATGAAGTAAAAGTGCCTGATGGTGAGACTCTGGACAGAGATAAGATAGACAAAGAACTTGGTGCAGAGGAATTTCTTCGTGATACTGCTATCTACTACACATTCATATGGGCGTTCAGGTTTTTCTATGTAAGAAATAAAAATTCGAGGATTTTTGATACTTCATTTGAAGACTGGTGGGACAATGTGTCCCAGTGGCCTGTCACAAATGATGGTGATTCATTTTTTACAAACTATGTGATACACCCATTTTCAGGTGCTATGTCTTTTCTTTATTACCGCGAAATGGGCCATGACGTGTGGTATTCTTTTCTTGGTTCAGTAGCACAAAGCACGCTATTTGAATACACAATTGAAGGCCTGGTAGAGACCCCGTCACTTCCTGACCTTTTATCAACACCCCTCATTGGCGCCCCGATGGGATACGGTCTTGAGAAAACTTCGGATTGGCTCTACAACACTGATAACGGTGCAGCTAAAGTCGCAGCACATATATTAAACCCGATGCGTAATTTTGTACACGACCGTCAGCTTGTACTTTTTAATCCGCTTACTGGCCAGTACGAATTCAGCGGTGAGTTTCAGACTGCACTTCCACCTGCAAAACAGAAATCAATACAATATGCGTATCCACTGTTTTTCGAACCGGCTATTCCTACCGGTTATTTCAGGGCATTTATTGAAATAGCACAGCAGGACCAGCAGCTTAGTAGTGGTGAATTTATTATGTACCATATTAAAGCGGAATTCCCTTCTAAAAATAACTTATACAGTGCTTATATCAGAGTGTCCCAGGCTGGTGTAAACAGTATTGTTGATAATGGAGACCAGATAAATGACGGCTTTGAACTTGCCAACCTTCTGGTTGGGGGAAAGGCCGTAATGTATAAAACTGACAACTCAGTCTATACACTCGGTATGGACGTTATACTGCCTCTGGCATTCAAGGACAATATCGACAGGTTAAATACCATTGTGAATAACAGCCCGAGAGATTATCCACTATATCTGAAAGGTGCATTTACCTTTACCCCTTACATTTCCACTCTTCATTTCTACAAATGGTTTAGTCTCCAGAACAATGTTGGGTTTGACCTTGTTACACGTGCTGAAAACCTTGAGGGAGACAGCGTTGAAACAAGGCTTAAGTACAGCTCGGCAGCAGGTGTTTCCGTGCCGCTTGAGTTTTTTAACCCGATAATATTTGCGGAGTTTGACGGCATTACTAACTTTACGACTGATATATATAAAGGAACGGACCTTTTTATGACAGGCGGTATAAGGCTGGGGAAAAGGTTCTCCCCGGGTTTTGCAGTCCAGGTCCCGATAACCGGCACAAGCAACGAAAACACCGTGGTAAGTTACCTGTTAGACCTTACGATGAGGTTTTGAGAATCTATTCTTCTGATTTTGTCTGGAGCTGTCTTTCAAAGCTTTCAATTGGAATTGCCGAAAGTGTAACTATCTGTACAGTACCTCTGGCACCAAGTTCGATTACCACCCTAGATATGGATTCATTGTCAGGGGCTTCGAGAATATTAATAAAATCATAGGGGCCGAGTACAGCATACTGGGCCAACACCTTTACACCCATTTTTTCGAGTTCGGTGTTAACTTCCTTGATTCTTTCCGGCCTCATCTTAACTGTCTTTCTGCCTTCATCTGTAAGTGTTGAAAGCATTATGTACTTGCCCATTATAAAGCTCCTGATTAAGTGTTAAATATTCGGTTAAATATTAACTTCTCATATTTATAACGCAATTGATGGATTAAATTTAGTTGATAAAAGGAAATCCCGGTATTACGTGGGGAGAGTATACGGGCCCGGATAACCGGACCCGTAATAATTAAACAACTTTTTGGAGTGCTTTTTCTATTTCACTTTTTGGTACTGCTCCGATGATCTGTTCCTGTACTTCACCGTTTTTAAAAACAATAAGTGTAGGAATACTCCTGATACCAAACTTCATGGAGATTTCAGGGTTTTCATCGACGTTTACTTTTCCAACTTTTACTTTATCAACAAAATCATTGGATATCTCATCAATTACAGGCCCAAGTGCTTTACATGGCCCGCACCAGGGAGCCCAGAAATCTACGAGGACTGGTTTATCACTGCTAATAACCTCAGAGTCGAAGCTTGCATCATTTAGTTCTACTATTGCTTCACTTGCCATTATTTTCTCCTTGTTAAATTTTGTATATAAGAATCTATGTCTTTACTATAGCTTGTCAAGATGAATTCTGTATTAATAGTATTATTGATAAGAATATAAGAATAAAGTTTCAAACCAATAAATGTTTTACCTTTAAAATATAATCGGTAATATAAGGTTCTGTCCACAAACAGGACAATAAATAGTTAATATAATATAGATATGCAGACAGTTTTTACCATTTTATTACTACTTGTTCTCAGTAGCCAGTCTTTACATGCCCAGGCTCCCCCTGCATCCCCGGTAACAGTTTCTGTAGTTACACAAAAAGAGGTGCGTAAACCCGTAACACTGGTTGGAAATGTGGAACCCCTTCGAAAAAGCCTCGTATCAGCCGAGATAAGCGGCATTGTGGTTGAATACCCGTATGCCGAGGGAGAGTATGTCGAAAAAGGCCAGGTTATAGCCAGGCAAAACGGGAGCAGGCTGAAGTTAATATTAAATGAAGCAATAAATACTCAAAACGAATCCAAGGCCAGGCTTAAGCTCGCAGAGGATGAACTTGTAAGAATGAATGAACTGCATGATAAGGGTATTGTTTCCAAAAGCCAGCTGGATAACGCTGTCTCCGAAAAAGATGCACTGCTGGCACGGCAAAAACTGCTTCAAAGCAGGATTAACCAGTACCAGTATGATGTTTCACATACAAATATTAAGGCCCCATTCAATGGATATATAACTGAAGAACACAGCCAGGTAGGGGAGTGGCTGGATAGCGGCGACAATGTGGTTGAACTTATAGATATAGATACAGTTCAGATCAAAGTCGATATGCCTGAGAAGTATGTGCACATGGTCAGGAAAGGTGAAGAGGTAATTATTACTTTTAACTCACTTCCCGGACAGGAGTTTACAGGTGAAATTGTGTCAATAGTTCCCCAGGCAGACCAGTCTTCAAGGGCCTTCCCCGTAAAAATAAATCTTGATAACAAAGGCCATGTCATAAAATCCTCTATGTCTGCAAGAGTATCTTTTCAACTCGGAGAAACAGTTGAGGTAAAACTTGTACCAAAAGATGCACTTACCGATAGTAACGGAGTAAAAATGCTTTTTGTTGTTAGGGACGGAGCAGCAGTCCCGCTTCCTGTAATTACCGGGCTTGAACATGAAGACCGCGTACAGGTTGAGGGTGAGGTGAATGTAGGCGAGCAGGTGGTTGTCAGGGGTAATGAAAGGCTCCAGCCAATGCAGCCTGTGAATGTTACATCTGAAATAGAATGAAACTAGTAGAAACAGCGATCAAACGCCCGGTGACTGTCGCCGTCGCCGTAATATTCATTGTATTGTTTGGTTTTATAGCCCTTTATAGTATTCCCGTACAACTTACCCCTGATGTAGACAATCCCAAGATCACAGTAGATACGGTATGGACCGGTGCAAGCCCCACAGAAGTAGAAAATGAAATTGTAAGAGAGCAGGAAGACGAGCTTAAGAGCATTGAAGGGCTTGTCGAGATGACAAGTGAAAGTTCCGAGGACAGGGGCTCTGTAGTCCTTGAATTCGAAGTCGGCACAGATATTGATTCCAAGCTTGTAAAGGTCTCTAACAAACTTGACCAGGTCAAGGACTATCCCGATGATGCCGACAATCCAACAATCAGCAGTGTGGATGTAAGATCCAGTGCTATAGCCTGGTTTATCCTGAAACCGCTTCCCGAAAACAACGAAAATATTTATAACTACCATGATTTTGCCGATGAGTTTATTAAACCCAGGCTCGAAAGAGTAGCAGGGGTTGGGTCTTCAAATATCTTCGGGGGGCAGGAAAGAGAGATACAGGTCGTATTTGATCCTAATGAACTTGCTGTAAGAGGTATTACCATTAGAGAGCTTGCGGACGCTATAAGCCGTGAGAATGAAAACTTTAGCGGAGGCTCTTTTGATGAGGGTAAAAGAAGATATGTTGTAAGGACAATCGGGGAATATATTTCAACTGATGATATTAATAATGTTGTATTAAAAAATGTAAACGGAATACCGATATATATAAGAGACGTAGCTGAAGTAACTCTCGGTTATAAGGATGCAGATTATGCCGTAAGGCAAAATGGCGATCCTGCAATCGCTATAAATGCACTCAAAGAAAGCGGGGCAAATACAATTGCAGTCATTGATGGCTTACTTGAAGAAGTAAATGTCTTGAACGCTGGGCTTCTAAAAGACAACGGCCTATACCTTTATAACGTATACGAAGAATCAGGTTATATCGCAAATGCCATAGACCTTGTTAAACAGAACCTGATTATTGGAGGACTGCTCGCAATAGCGGTCCTGTTTATGTTTCTAAGAAGCGGCAGCAGTACGCTGATTGTTGCAGCTGCAATCCCCATTAGTATTATTGGTACTTTTGTTGTTATGGCACTTCTCGGAAGGACCATAAACGTTATCAGTCTTGCCGGTATGAGCTTTGCTGTGGGTATGGTGATAGACAACTCCATTGTTGTTCTTGAGAATATCTACCGGCATATGCAGATGGGAAAGTCCCGTTTGAAGGCTGCCTACGACGGTACTGTTGAAGTATGGGGTGCGGTGCTTGCAAGTACACTGACTACCGCAGCAGTATTTCTTCCAATTATTTTTATAAAAGAACAGGCAGGGCAGCTTTTCAGAGACATAGCAATTGCAATCAGTGTCTCGGTGATACTTAGCCTTATTGTTTCAATAACTGTAATACCGACTGCTTCGTCAATGATATTAAGTATTGCAGGAAGTATTGAAAAAGGCAGTAAATCAATTTTCTCCTTTATATATACTTTTGGCGGCAAAGTATCAGATTTTATTACAGGGACCGTTAAATTGATTCTTAATAACGGCGGCCTGAGAATTATGGTGATTCTTATATTTACTATAGGGTCACTGCTTTTTAGTTACCTCTTAATTCCAAAAACTGAATACCTTCCAACCGGGAACAGAAACCTCGTATTCGGGATCCTTATTCCTCCCCCGGGATACAATATTGATGAGTTTGTAAGTATAGGAGAGACAATTGAAGCTGATCTTTCACCTTACTTTTACGAAAATGCTGATACGGAGATTGGAAAGGACAAGTATCCTAAAATTAAAAACTTTTTTTACGTGGCAAGGGGAAGGCAGGTATTTATGGGCGCTGTTGCACAGGACCCGAATGATATAAAGAAACTGCTTCCACTTATGCAGGGAGCACTTTCTAAAATACCCGGAATGTTTGCAGTGGTTACGCAGTCAAGCCTGTTCAGAAGTGCACTGGGTGAGGGCAGGTCAATTAAGATACAGATCACCGGTGCCGAGCTTGAAGGACTTGTAGGAGTAGCCAGGAAAATATTTTTTACTTCAATGCAGGCAATGCCGGATGCACAGCTGCGCCCGATACCAAGCCTCGATCTTGGCAATCCGGAACTTCAGCTAATCACGGACAGGGAAAGGGCCTCTGATGTAGGGGTATCGAACCAGGACCTTGGGTTTTCGGTCAGAGCACTTGTAAACGGTGCAAAAGTAAGTGATTACACAATTGATGGCCAGGAAATAGACCTTGTAATAAAAGGGCAGGAGCAATACAGCAACAGGACTCAAAGCATCGAAGATATAATGATTCAGACTAATAACAACAACCTTGTAACGCTTGGTTCCATAGCAGACATAAAATTAACAAATGGGCCGGAAAGAATTGACCATTTTGAAAGGGAAAGGACCATTGCCATACAGGTCAACCCTCCGGAAACCATGCCTCTTGAAACAGCAATTGAAGTAATACAAAATGAAGTACTTATTCCCCTTCAAAGCGGTGGGCAGATACCTGATAATTTTAATGTTCTATTGACCGGGACAGCAGATAAACTCACAGAAACCAAAGACTCATTGCAGTGGAACTTTCTGCTTGCAATATTGATCTCTTTTCTTTTGATGGCATCACTCTTTGAAAGTTTTATATACCCGTTTGTTATTATGTTTAGCGTTCCGCTTGCATCACTCGGTGGGTTCCTTGGGTTAAGAGTCCTTAATCTCTTTACCTACCAGCCTCTCGATATACTTACTATGCTTGGGTTTGTTATCTTAATCGGGATTGTTATAAACAACGCTATACTGATTGTTCACCAGTCTCTTAACTTTATGAGAGAAGAGTCGCTTCTGCCTAACGAAGCTATACTAGCTTCGGTAAATTCCAGGATCAGGCCGATCTTTATGAGTACAATGACAAGTATCTTCGGGATGATGCCTCTTGTGGTCCTTCCGGGCGCAGGGTCTGAGCTTTACCGGGGGCTAGGAAGTGTAATAGTCGGCGGCCTGCTTGTCTCTACAATATTTACTCTCTTTTTAGTCCCTTCCGTTTTCAGTCTTGTGCTGAAGCTCAGGAATAAAAGTTCTTCTTAAACAATAGAAAATTCTAAATGCTGTGGCATAATAACATCTTCATATTTAATTTCAGGAGGCATTACAATGGCTAAGGCAAGAGCAGGTTACAGGATAGAGTCCGATTCTATGGGGCAGATGGAAGTACCCAAGAATGCATATTACGGGGCGCAGACCGCAAGGGCAGTGGACAATTTTCCTATAAGCGGCGAAACACTCCCCCGCGAATTTATCAGGGCAATGGGTATGATCAAACTTGCTGCTGCAGAGACAAATATAGAGCTTGGTCATATAACTAAGAAAACTGGTAATGGAATTGTCAGGGCTGCAAAGGAAGTTATTGAAGGCAAACTTGATGAACACTTTGTAGTTGATATTTTCCAGACAGGCTCTGGAACCTCAACAAATATGAACACCAATGAAGTTATAGCCAACAGGGCTGATGAACTGCTGGGTGGTAAGATTGGTGACAAATCAAATGTACATCCTAACGACCATGTAAATTATGGACAATCAAGCAATGATACGATACCTACAGCTATGCATGTATCGGCCCTTGTCTCAATTCAAAAGGACCTGATACCTTCCTTAAAATATCTTGAGAAAGCACTGAATAAAAAAGCCAGTCAGTTTGATAAGATCGTAAAGATCGGGCGCACGCACCTTATGGATGCAACCCCAATAAGGCTTGGCCAGGAATTCAGCGGTTATGCCAGTATGATAAACCACGGTATTAAAAGGCTCGAAAATGTAAAGGAGAATCTTTCTGAACTTGCCATTGGCGGTACGGCAGTTGGAACAGGGATTAATACACATAAGAAATTCGGTTCCAAAGTTGCAGGTAAGTTAAGCAAATTAACAGGGGTTAAATTCAAAGAAGCATCAAACCATTTTGAAGCACAGGCCTCAAAAGACGCAATTGTTGAAGCAAGCGGAGCACTGAAAACAGTAGCCGTAAGCCTCATGAAGATTGCAAACGATATAAGACTGCTTGGAAGCGGGCCAAGGTGCGGAATAGGGGAGTTAGTGCTTCCTGCAATTCAGCCGGGATCTTCTATTATGCCCGGCAAAGTCAACCCTGTAATAGGTGAATCTGTGACACAGGTTGCAGCGCAGGTGATAGGTAATGATGCTGCGATTACTATCGGGGGCCAGGCAGGGAACTTTGAACTCAACGTAATGATGCCCATGATGGCAAATAATATTCTTGAATCAATAAGGCTACTATCAAAAGTATCTGTTGTGTTTGTGGATAAATGTATTGATGGCATACAGGCTGACAAAAAGCGCTGTGGTGAGATGATAGAAAAGAGTCTCGCTATGTGTACAAGCCTTGCACCTATTATTGGTTATGACAATGCAGCTGCTATTGCAAAAGAAGCTTTTGCAACGGGTAAAACAGTAAGAGAAGTTGCAATAGAAAAGAAGGTACTTCCGGAAAAAGAACTTAACAAGGTACTTGATCCTTATTCAATGACTGAACCAAGTAGTTAATAGAATTAAAGCAGGATTTAAACCTTATCATAATAATTTAGTTGTCATTGCGAGAGTAACGAAGCAATCCCTAGGGATTTGGCAAGAGATCGCCACGCCTACGGCTCGCGATGACATTTGAACTAAGTTCTTATATTCTAAAGAGGAGTTTTTAAGTTTGTTAAAGTACTCGAAGGGTAACTGGATTCCCGTTTTCACGGGAATGACTAATAGGGAATAGAGTAAATTTTAGTACTTAGGTGCAATTCCAAGTTGTTCAATTAGCTCGTGTCGGTCCCAGTAAATCCATACCTCTACAATCATATTACCTATTATTTTGTGTATTGATGTTCCGGATACGATTATTTCTTCGTAAGTGGGAGATTTTCCCATCAGGTCATGGGAGTGAGTAAAACTGCTTTTCCACTGCGTGGCGACCCTGTTGTCTTCGGCAATCTGTTTTTTAATAGTAACATGTGTATCGGGGAAAATCTGGTAGTTGGACTTAACAATATTCTTGTATTTTTCTTTATCCACATACCGTGAACCCAGGTGAATTACGCAGTCCTCGGTCATAACTTCATCAATAATGTCGAGATTTTTAGCGTTTTGAAGTTCTTCTATGTAGTTTCGGGCTATTGCCTTTTTCGTTTCTAGTACCATAATATTTTTTTACCTACTTAATCCGGATTGTCAAATAAAATAATCAATCATATTCTTTGATTACGTTAATTACTTCAAGTAATGAATGAGATATAATTTAAATTTTTGCTAATTTTAAATGTTAACTTTTACGGGAAAAAACAGTTTATTGTATTATAAAAATGTTATTAGACTTATATTTAATTGATATGAAGATACAAAGAACCGGATTTTTGGTTTTGATAATTATTAGTTTATTTACTATTAATTCTTATTCTCAGGAAAAGGGGTATAAGGATTACACTGATATCGGTTCTATTGAAGGACCAATTGTACCAATTGATATGATTTTTCTGGAAAGGGATAAATATCACAGGGAAATCATAATAATAGAAGGAAAATTATCCAAAATTAAGTATAAAAAATTCGTCGGAGGTAAAAAGTTTACACTTTTTATTGTTGAGGATGAAAATAATAATAAAATCAATGTATATGCCAGGGGCACTGTAGATGGCCTAGAGGAAGGTTCTGATGTCAGGGTACATGGGAGATACAGTAAAAGTAAGAAGTTTGTCTTTAATAAATACAAGAACGTAATGAAAGCAAGACAAATTCAGTTAAACGATCTCTAATTACTTGTTTGTCTCAAATTATCAGACCTGTCAGAATTGATCCTGTAAGTTTTCAGAAGTGCCGGGTTAGTTGTCCCTGCCTTACTCCTGTCAATTACAAGTTCTTTACCATTGGCATCTTCAAAAGTAATAAAATCATCATTTGAATTTTCTACTATTGATACGAGTTCTTCTAAATTGCTTATTTCCCTGTTGTTTACCTTCTTTATTATAAGGTTTTCATTCTCGTGGTAGCCGAGATTAACATTTGAAGCCAATACTCTTATCAGAAGTACCACTTCTTCATCCTTTTTAGTCTTTGTATTTGATTTGGCAACGGATATGAGTTCTGATGGTGCTTTCCTGTACCACTGGTTTCCCCAGTCTTTCAGGTAGTTAATGGTAAGTGTTGAAAAGACTAGTCCACCGTATATGTAGTAGCTGGGTAAAATGTCATTCTGTATCCTGACAAGCTGAATGTCCTGGATGGGTGTATCAAGCTGGATAGTAATATTTTTCTTCTTACCATTTCTAAGTATTTCCATACCTATATTTTCGCCAACCTGTTTGTTTTGAATTAAATAAGAATAGTGGGTCCTTTCTTTGGGGCGAAACTCTATAGTGCTGTTGCCTGACACGGACCTGCCATCTACTTTAAGAATTACATCTTTTTTCTGAAGCACTCCCTCAGCTGGTGATCCAGCCACAATACCTGTTACCAAAACGCCTGTATCAGCGTTACTCATTTTGTATTTACTTTTAAGCCCTTCATTTTCTATGTTCTGAGTCCTGACTCCAATGGACGGAAAGCCGTTGTACTTTCCATTCTCAATATCATCAAGAAAATGTTTTATCACCGGTGGCGGGACCATATAGCCTATGCTTTCAGATTTTAGTAACGTCTGCATAATAATTCCAACTATTTTATTGTTGTTTATTGCCGGGCCGCCGCTGTTTCCGGGGTTTATAGGGGCATCAATCTGGGCAGCAAGAAAGGGGAGGTTGCTCTGCGCATATACTTCGTGTTCTATTCTCGAAATAACTCCCTTTGTAATACTTAGTGTATCACCGCCTTTTGGGAAACCGTATACAAGGACTTCTTCCTGCGTATTTGGCAGTGGGCCAAGCATTATTGGCTTAGTATTTTCAAAGAATGCCGGGTCATCGACTGTTAGTACGGCAAGATCGGCTTCATGGGAGACATATAATACTTTTGCAGTGTGCCTTTTTGCTTCTCCGTATTTTCTTAGCTGAATATGTGTGCTGTTAGCCACAACGTGGGCGTTTGTAAGGATTCTGTTTCCTTTAATTATACAGCCTGAGCCTGTGTGAAATTCTGCACTGTCCATTGTCCACGGGTCAGAATAATAGGGGCTTACCATCTGTGTATAGATTTTAACAATTGAGTTCCTGATGTCGTACTCTGCAGATGCCTTATCTACAGCAATAAACTGAATAGAAATAACAGTAAGTAATATGATGATGTACTTCACTAAGGCCTCCGGATTTCAACAATAATGAGTAATAATTATGCCTGATTAGTAATTATTCAGGAAATTCTATAATGGTGAACTGCAGCTGATGTTCATTTACTCTTGAGGATGGTATTTCAAGAAGATCAACATCGGTAAGGAATATTCCTGGGCTGTTCTGTTCAAAATTTTCTTCTTCGTCAGTGTCAATTATATCATCAAGATCCAATCCGTCTCCCTCGTTGTCTCCGTCTTCTTCCTCAACATCAATAAGCATTCCGAGGTTGACAAAGTTTTCGAATACAAACGGGACACCTTCAGCCTGTGCTATGGAGTTACCGTCCATTACCTGAAAATGAAGATGCGGAGCGCCGCTTTGGCCCGTATTCCCTAATAGTCCTATCATGTCACCCTTGCTTACAAAATCTCCTACTTCCAGGTGGTCGTTGCTACCAGGTATTAGATGTGCATACAGCACGTAGATTCCATTACCAATATGCAGGATTACAATATTCCCTGCTCCATCGGAAAGGCTTATTGGAAACGGGGGTGACTCACCAGGTTTGTTGTCCGGTAATCCTTTGACTACTCTGCTGACAACGCCGTCACTAACCGCAATTAATTCTGCTCCATAGCCAAGCCAGCTTTCATTGTTATTGGAATCTCCGGTAAATAAATTGTTTTCAGAATCAACTTCCATAATGTCTATTGAGTAACGCTCAGGGAAGAACTTTTTGCCGTCTACAGAACGTATAACACGCCTGTGGGCAGAATTTGAAAAATCACAACAGCCGTTTAAATTTATCCAACGGCCGCCTTTAATAGGCTCACCAAGGACCAGCACATCACTTTTATCAATGTTTACTTCTAAACTCATGGACAATGATTCATTGCCTAGAACCTGAGCAATTATAGGGGGTCCGTCAACTTCAATCTCGTTGAATAATTTTCCAGGTATGGAGTCAAAGTCATTAATAGTTATATCAAGGAAAGACACGACAGTTTTGCCGGGGCCTATCTGGTCTATTACAACCTGATCTAATGGGGCCATCTTGAAAGGATGGTACTCAAGTGAAATAGTTTTTTGTTTAAGGTCATCTCCCTCAAGAATCAGGAGAGGACTGTTATTTACGCTGTCTCCAAAGACAGTAAGTTTGTTTAAATCAATCGTTGCAGTAGTAAAATTGGTTATCTGTATTTCATATACAAGATGAACAAGTCCGTCATTTGCCCTTATTGGTATTGGTTCTTTTATAACTTCTATAATTAACGGGGATAAAAGATTAGTATCATCTGGTGAGATTTGAAAACTAAACAGATCCTCTTCCTGGTCATTTGACTCGCTATTCTCATAACAGCCAAGCCATAATAGTGCCATAAATAAAAGTGGAATTAATAAAAGGTGCTTTCCTGCCTTAAAATTCATCATCATTTTCTCCTTAAACCTTAATAATAAATAGTTCAATATATGTGTTCTAGTAATAAAGAAATACTATTATAAATATAAATCATTTTTACGTAAATATGTTTCAGAAATGAAGCACTAAGTAGGTAAAGCATCTAGTGGTGCATGAAATTTCTATTTCGAAATTTTGTCACGTTTATTCCCTCCCCCTTTGAGGGATAACTATGGTTCATAAAATTTATTGCAAACAAAAGCCCACTGTAATTTATTTTGGGAATCTTGTGTCATGATAGAAATCATTTTTATCTTTAGTTAGCCATACTTTTATTACCCATAGTTCGTAAATTTATATTTAGAATTTGTTTCCCAAACACTCTTAACCATTAGGGTCAGGGTGGGGGTGAAAATAAAATATTTATGCACCCCCATCTTAATCTTCCCCCGCGAATGCGCAGGGGAAGAAAATATATTGTAATTTTGTATATTTCCCCTGTTCTCTAGTACTTTAAGCGAGGCGATCTCTTGCCAATCACAAAGAGATTACTTCACTGCGTTCGTAATGACATACAGTGATGACTAAGTATTTCCCCTCCCCCTTGAGGGGGGAGGGTCAGGGTGGGGGTGATATTATTTTCTTTTCCTTCTCCTAAACACAACAAAAGGAACCATTAAAAACGGAAGAAGTGCAGAAAATAGTGATAATCCATTTGTATCATCACCACTTCTGGCAATACTGCATCCACTATCGCTGCTGTTATTACTGTTATTGCTGTTGTTATTATCAGGATCATCATTGCATATAAAATTTGTGTCATCTATTTCATTTGCCTGGAGAACCCCGTCGCCATTTTCGTCAATTCCGGTATCGACTCTTACACCACCAAATTCACAGTTTGCCCCGGCAGGTTCTACGTTCAGGTCTACAAGACTTTCCAGGTCATCGTTGTTGTCATCATCATCGTCATCATCACCCTGTGGTGGTCCGGGGATAATTACAAGAGGAAGCTGTGTGTTGCAGAAAAACTGGGTATCGTCTATTTCTCCCGGGTCTAATACACCATCAAAATTATCATCAAAACCTGTATCAACCCTAACACCTCCAAATTCACAGTTTGCTCCTTCGGGTTCCGGAGTTACAAGTGAAAGAAAATCAGGGCTTGAGTTTATATAAACACAGTTGATATCATCATTTGGATTGATTACCGTAAATGTGGTTTCCCCGGTCAGGTTATTTGCTATCAGATTTGCAGGCCCTTCGTTGCATACAATCTGTAGTTCCTGGTCCCCCTGGATATCTTCATCGATGGTATAGTCACCAACAGGTATATCGCAAGTAAATGTGTCGTTATGGTCCATAGTAAATGTGTCATCAATCATGCACCCGATTAATGCACCAAAGTTTGTACTTGTAAAGTCAAAACCTAATCCACCCTCAGGGTTGGTAACTTTTGTAAGATTTATAGTAACTGTTTCAGGAGCGGCACCATTTTCAAATGCCCCTGCATCACAAGCTGCACCTACCGGCCTTGTAAATGATCTCTGGTCTGTTGTTAGCGGCACTCCAGTGGCACTGCCTCCGGCATTTAAGGTATCACAATCAGCAGATGCATTGTCAATAGGGTCACCGCCAAGAATGATTGTGTCAGTAGGGCCGCCATTATCTAAAAGATTTCCAATTACAATTGAAAGATTGCTACCATTATCAAAGCCGCATGAATCATCATTAGAAAAGTTGTTGGTTTCGCTTGCCAGATCAGTATAATTTGCATCGCAGTTGGCATCGTTGGAATCACCGTTATTTGCAACAACTGAATTGCGAATTTGAAATGTTGACTCCAGATTAGAGTTGCTTTCCAGGCCGCTGCTGTTATCTACAATTGTAGTAAATGAAATATTAATAGGATCAATAAACCCATTATCATCGTTTAAGAATATGGCGCCTCCTGCTCCATTAACATGTTCATTTAAAGCAAATGTACAATTAATAATGTTTGATGATTCAGATGCTCTGGCAAAATTAATAGCGCCTCCATTTTGTAAAGCCTCATTTCTGCTAAATGTAGAATTTATAATTCTTGTTATCTCCGTTGTAAAAAATTGATTAGAACCTTCAGTATATATAGCACCACCGTTAAAAGCGTTGTTATCATCAAATGTGCTGTTTCTAATTTCATTTATTGTTGAGTCCGAACCCAGATTAATTGCACCACCGCCTGGAAGCCTTATTGATTCTATATCCGAAGTGCTATTTCCTTCGAATAAGCAGTTATCAATCAAACCTATATCCCCATTAGTGGTGATAGCTCCGCCATGATTAAAAGCACGATTTGAAATAAACTCGGTATCAATAATTTGCTCAATAGTTTCAACGTTATGTATTGCACCGCCGTCACCAGCTATATTTAAACTAGTCCTGTTATTCATAAAAAGACATCCTTTGATATCTCTTATTAATCCAAAATTAAAAATTGCGCCGCCTCTATTCCCTGTATTTTCAACCAAATTATTTATAAATTGAGTATTTACAATTTCAGAAATTGTACCGACAGCGTTTTGAATTGCGCCTCCTGAATGGCTTTGGCTGGTTCCATTACGTCCTGCACTATTGCCATCAAATAAGGAATTTCTTATAGATAATACAGCATCTATATCAACATTATTTATAGCACCGCCGCTGCTTCCAGCTACATTATCAACAAAGTCACATGATTCAATAGTAAGATTCTCCCTGTTGAATATAGCGCCACCGTCATTATCTTCACCATCGCCCTGGGCAAAGCTATTAATCATAGCAATCCCTATTATTTCAACTGTTATTACATTAATATCCGAGCCGTCATCGATCAGAAATATCCTTGAAAGGTCATCCGCATCAATTGTCAGCATATTAGCACCGGGGCCTGTAATTGTAAGATCATCAGTTATTGTCATCTGGCCATCAGTGAGTGTAATAGTGCCGGGCAGGGCAAGACCACCGTTAAAAATTATTTCATCTGCACCTGCATTGCCGTTAGCGGCTTCTATAGCATCACGTAATGAGCAATTACCGCCAACAGGCGGGGCATCAATTTCGCAGTCTCCTGCATTTGCCGGGCCGTCAGCAAGATTATCTACAGTTATCTGAGCATTTGAATTCAAAGTAAATAAAAAGAATAGAGAAAGACTTAAAAAAGATAATTTAAAAATATTGGAATTCATCCTTCACCTCATTTGGAAGAGAATATTATGATTAATATATTATATAACTACTTAAACTGTCAATAAAGCTCTTTTGTTACAGATGATGAATATTACAAATACAGCACTATGGAAGTGAATTTATTTTCTGAGTTCTATCATGTATTGATCCACAACACTCTGCCAGAGTCTTCGGTTGATTTTTACTTTTTCTTCTGACAGTTCCTTTAAGAAAAGGTCGGGGTCGTTTTTCCATTCTATTATCTTATCTACCCTTTTAAGGAAGGTGTTAAACACATTTTTGCCGGGTTTTTTAGTGTCCAGTTCACAGTCTACAAAGCCGGTGTTTACTGAAGGCCTTAGCCCGATAAATGCAATGCCCACTTCGACAGCTTCACTTTGGATTTTGTTTAGTTCGCAAAAAGCGTTTTTGTATGACTCAAGTTGCTGGCGGTGTTTGGAGTCCTGCTCCCTGTTCCTGTCGGTTTTCCAGTCAAGGACCATATATTTACTGCCGTTAGTAAATACTGCATCTATTTTTCCCCTGAATTTTATATCTTCCTCAATGTCAGAAATTTCAGAAAATGGAATATCAAAGAACTTCTCTACCTGGTAAAGTTCGGGAAAATTTACTTTCACCTGTTCAGCTATATTTACAATATTGTCCTGAAATGGTTTGTACTCCTCTTCAACAATATGCTCTTCGCCTTTAAGATACTTTTCAGCGGCAAGGTGTACTTCGCTCCCGAGTTTGAGGGCAGGGGAGTATTCCCTGATGTTCATAATGTTGTTTACAAGGTAATCAAAAGGTTTTGCGTTGGCAGATGTAAAAGAAAGGCTGTTTAATTTGCTAAAATGATTATGCACAAAATCTATCAGCCAGCTCCTGTTAAACTCCAGAAGCTCTTTTGCCTTGTCATATTCCTTATTCACAAAAAGGCTGTAGGCATCTTTTTGATATGAATTGTTTTCGTTATTTTCATTCCGTGTAATTTCCCCAAGTGTCGATTCCACGGCCGAATCATTAGTGTATTCCGCAGATTTGTCGGTAATAACGTATAAGTTTTCCTTTGCCCTTGTGAAAGCTACAAAATTTATCCTAAGCAGTTCTTCTTCGAGTTCTTCCTCGGCGTGAATACCTTTTGAGCTGAGTATCGCCTCTACTACCTCGTCCACAAAATTGGTCTGGCTTCTCGTTACGGAAGGTATATAGATAACGTTATCAAATTCCCTGCCCTTGGCCTTATGGATTGTTGTTAGGACGATGTTCTTTTCGTCTTCAATATCATCGGTTGAAAGGTCAAAAGACTGGAGATAGTCAAAAATATGGCCAAGTCCCTTGTGCTCAAGCAGGTTAAGTGATTCAAAAAATGCGCCGTTAATTTTTTCTGCGGCTGAATAGTATTCTTTTCCATATGAAAGTGAGACCGGAATTATAAGCTCTTTGAAAAGTTTAATTAGGTCGTACTTGGTTTTTACTTTTTCCCGCAGTTTTTTAAATCCGGGAAGGTCTTTTAGAAGGTCACCGAACTTTTCATATTTTTTATCGGCAAATTCAAAAGCGTCCTGAATTGAAACAGGAAAGTAGGGGGTAAACATTGCGTTTTTAACTTCCTGGATGTTTTTACTCAGTACCGCCCTTAAAAAAGTAATAATATCGTTTTTCGCATCATCAGACCCGCTGAAAAATGTTGATGAATATTCTATCCCGAGCAGATCAAGTTCCCTTCCGAGGTCTGTAATCTGGCTGTTAGTCCTTAGAATTACCGCAGTTGTCTTTCCGTCTTCGGTGATGCCTGTTACAAGGTTGAGTGCATGAGGTATAAGGTGCTTTTTGTCAGCCGGTATAATCACGGGTTTGTTTCCTTCTACGCCTAGAGCATTCGTAAGGCCCTTGAGTTCTTCTTTGTGTGAACTGTCTGCTGTCTTTGAAATAAAGTAGTCCCTTGAAAAACCCAGTATCTGGTTGGTACTTCTGAAGTTTTCGGAAAGCACAAAATGTGTAGAGTCACTAAACAGTTCAAAGTTTGAAATAGAACCGCCCTGGAATCCAAAAATTGCCTGCTTCTTATCGCCAACAGCAATGAATTTATGCCCGGACTTAATAGCAATATCTGCTTCCATTTTGTTTACGTCCTGGAGTTCATCAACAAGTACGAAATCAAAATCCGGATCCCTGTTGAGCTTGAGGTACTCAATAAGAAGGTCGGCATAATCAAACCCTTCGGACTCTTTTACACTCTCATAGTGCCTGTAAATATTTACAAACTCTGCAAGAAACTTTTCCAGTTCGGCCCTGCTGATTTTGGACTCAGCAGGCAGGTGCTTTGCAGAATCTTCAATATTAATGTCATGAGGCAGTATTCCAAAACTTTTAAGAAAACGGATATGGTTTTCTATCTTGGGAACAAGAGAATCCAGAATGTATTTTTCGGAGTAATTAAGGATCCTGTTTTCCTTTATATAAAGGTAGATTGAAAAACGTAATAAGTTGGATGAGATAATGTCCTGGCTGTCCAGACTGCTAAGGGCATAAGAATGGAAAGTAAAAACATTTAGCTTTGAAGTATCAAAATCTATCCCTTCTTCCTGCCTGAGTTTTAAAATCCTTTCTTCCATTTCGCTCTTGGCTTTCTCAGTGAAAGTAAGGCAAAGAATACGTTCGGGTGTGAAGCCCTGGTTAATCAGGGAAAGGTATTTATGCGCAAGAAGCAGGGTCTTTCCCGTACCCGGGTTGGCGGTAACGAGTATATTGCCCTTTGTATCAATTATGTCCTGTTTTTCCTTATTTATACCCATTTGAAAAATCTACCGAATTAAACTGAATCTTTAGATAAAGTATTTAAATCTAAGAATTAACAATAATCGTATATTAATTTAGTTAAAGGAAATAAAAATGATAAGAAAAATTTTACCAATACTGTTTGTTTTACTCAGTTTTAGCGGTGGAGGGGGCGTTTTTGCCTCGGACACAAATTTTGATCATAGCTATAAAAACTACGGGCTGATTCTAAATGACCATGTAAGCAGCGGCAGGGTAGATTACGGTAAGCTGAAAACAAATTCTGCTGACCTTGACCTTGTCTTAGTGGAATTTGAGGGAGTTACAAAGGCGCAGTTTGAAAGTTGGGACAGTCAAAAACAGCTTGCCTATCTTATAAATCTTTATAACGCCGCTACACTTGACCTTGTTGCAGATAACTATCCTTTAAAGAGTATTAAAGATATAGGAAGCCCCTGGGACAAAAAAATTGTAAATCTTCACGGAAACACTATTTCACTTAACGAGCTTGAACATGAAGTTATAAGAAAAAATTATAAAGAACCAAGAATACATTTTGCACTTGTGTGTGCGGCAAAGGGCTGCCCGGTTCTTATAAGTGATGCATACCTTGGCGGTAAGCTCGAATCCCAGCTTGATGCTGTTACAAAAAACTTTTTATCAGCAGATGATAAAAATAAAATCGATGATGCTAACCAGGTAATTGTAGTCTCCTCTATATTTGACTGGTTTGCCGGCGATTTTGAGGCGCAGTCAGGTTCGGTAGTTGCATTTCTCGCACCTTACTATTCCAGGAATCCTGAAGATTTAAAAACCTACCAGATTAAATATACTGATTACGACTGGACTCTTAACGATAATTAAGTTTTATATCTTAAATCCTCAGTCCATATTCTTTAATAT
>JAJCZQ010000018.1 GCA_029262335.1 Deltaproteobacteria bacterium | reverse complement strand
GCAGTGGGTGGGGTAATCGGTTCCGGCTGGATATTTGGGCCCCTGATTACTGCTAAGCTTGCCGGGCCTGCTTCGGTGCTTTCATGGGCACTTGGGGGACTTGGAATGCTGATACTTGCTTTCTCATATGCCGAGATCAGCAGTATTATTCCGGTCGCCGGAGGTATGGCAAGGCTTCCTCTTTTTAGTCACGGCAAACTCACAACGATGGTTATGGGCTGGACAGCCTGGCTTGGATACAATACTGCTGCCCCTATTGAAACAATAGCGGTGCTGGATTACCTCGCGGCCTTCTTCCCGTGGCTCAAAACTTCCGCCGATGCACAGTTTGCACTTTCATTTCCGGGCATGTGTGTGGCAGTTGTTATTCTTTGCTTTTTTACTTTTATAAATGCTATCGGAGTCAGATTCTTTGCAAAAACCAATTCATCCCTTACATGGTTTAAAATCGGGATCCCCATTATTATTGCTCTTAGTCTTCTGTATTATAATTTTAATCCTGAAAATTTTACCGTTCACGGCGGATTTATGCCAAACGGCTGGAATGGTGTATTTGCCGCTATATCCACCGGCGGAATAATTTTTTCATTTATTGGTTTTCGCCATGCTATAGATATGGCGGGGGAGACAAGTAACCCTCAGTATGTTATTCCAATTGCACTTACTGCCTCACTACTTCTATGCCTCCTGATCTACGAGGTACTCCAGATAGCTTTTATTGGTGCACTTACCCCCACTCAGCTTGCAAATGGTTGGTCAAACCTTACCCTTGCCGGTGATCAGGGCCCGCTTGCCGTTCTTGTTGCAGGGCTTGGTATAGGATTTCTAACGGTTGTATTATATGCTGGTGCAGTACTTGGCCCTATTGGTGCCGCACTTGTATCAACCGGTTCAAGTGGACGTCTTGCATATGCAATGGCAGAAAACGAACTGTTTCCTTCGTACTTTGATAATTTATCACTTAGGCAGGTGCCGCTAAGAGCAATGGTTCTTAACCTGCTGGTTGGTTCGATGGTTGTATTCTTTGTCTCCTTCAATGAAGCGGTTGCACTTAACAGTGCCTCAATAATCCTTTCCTTTAGCATAGGCCCCATTGCTCTTTACGCATTCAGACGGCAGTTCTCATTTATAAAACGGCCTTTTAAGCTGCCATTTGTACAGTTCTTTGGTATTGCGGGGTTTTCAGTCTCCAGCCTTATTATTTACTGGAGCGGCTGGAACGTGTTTATTGTTATGCTCGGGGCAATAGTAATAGGCCTTTTACTTTTTATTATTAATATGTTTTACAGGAAAGAAAGTCCTGCAGACGTTGACTGGTTTAATGCAGTCTGGATACTTCCCTACCTGCTATGTATGACAGCAATAAGTTACTTTGGAAGTTTTGGAGGAGGAAAGGGGTATCTGGGATTTCCAGCTGGCGAGCTGGTTGTGATTGGCCTCAGTATAGTTACTTTTTATCTTGCAGCAAATATGCGTCTCACTGATGAGAAAGCACAAAAATATCTGAAAGAAGCTCAGGAATACCAGGACGATGATGCCCTGAGCGTATTTGAAGAAAAATCACCATTTGAGATAGAGATAGAAAATTTTCCTGATGATGAAAATGAATAAAATTTAGTTAGGTTAAGAGTTCTTCTATTGGCGTGTATCTCATCCTGAATGCACTTGCCACGCCCTTATATGTTACTTTTCCGTTTACTACATTTGCCCCAAGCCTGATTTCCTCGTTTTCCCACATAGCTTTTTTCCAGCCCCTGTTTGCAATCTCTATTGCATAGGGAAGAGTAGCATTGGTTAGTGCCATAGTCGAAGTTTTGGGTAGTGCTCCAGGCATATTGGCAACGCAGTAGTGTACAATACCGTCAACGTTGTAAATCGGCTTTGCATGAGTAGTAGGCTTAGATGTTTCGAAACATCCCCCCTGGTCAATTGCAACATCTACCAGTACTGCACCTTTTTTCATAATTTTCAGCATCTTACGTGTTACGAGTCTCGGTGCTTTTGCTCCCGGTATCAGAACAGCTCCAACTACTACATCCGCAATTGCCAAAAGCCTTCTGATTGTTGCAGGTTGGGACATTAGCACAAAGCAGTTTCTTGGCATGATATCACTCAGGTAACGCATGCGTTCAAGATTTTTTTCAATAATATATACTTTTGCACCAAGTCCGCAGGCGGTTTTAGCAGCATGAGTACCGACGACTCCTCCGCCTATTATCAGTACTGTGCCGGGATCTACCCCGGGGACTCCGCCCAGCAGTACGCCGTGCCCTCCGTGTTCCATCTCAAGATACTTAGAACCCTGCTGTACGGACATTCTTCCCGCGACTTCACTCATTGGCGTTAGAAGCGGCAGTGTGCCGTCTTTTTTCTGAATTGTTTCATAAGCAATATTTACCGAGCCTGATTTTATTAGTGCCTCGGTAAGTCTTTTTTCAGCTGCAAGGTGAAGATATGTAAATACAATCTGGCCTTTTCTGATTAATTTGAATTCTGAGGGCTGTGGTTCTTTTACATGCATGACCATATCTGAAAGTTTATAAATCTCGGGAGCAGTTTTTACTATTTTTGCCCCGTGTTCACGATATACAGAGTCTTCAAAACCGCTGTTTATTCCCGCGCCTTTTTCAACTAAAACGGTATGGCCATTTCCCGTCATAAGTTCAACACCTCCGGGTGTCATTGAAACGCGGTTTTCTTCTTTTTTAATTTCTTTTAGGATGCCAATTATCATAATATGAAAAGATAAACTACTTTAGATGTGTAGTACAGGTTTTAAAGCCGGGACGAAATATATTCATGGTTCTTATTTAGCTGATAATTCAAATATTTTTTTCTAAGCATATTTTCAAAACAGGTCATGGTCTCAAGGGCTTCTCTTTCCGGGTATGCAAACATAACAACCAGGTGGTGGCCTTCGTCAGCTCCAATCTGTTCAAGTATATAGTCATATTCATTTTCTGTTATTCCGTAGGATATTCCGTATTTTGGGCGTTCGTCAGAGGTGAAAAATCCAAAATTTTCCATCTTATCTGCAACATTATCGCAGAACATTCTACCAAATTTTTTTGTTTCACTTACGTCTTTTCTGAATAGCCCCTTATAGTTGGCATATTTTGCACAGTAAATCTGGTAGTTGTTGTTTTGTATTATTTTTGATTTAGTATCCGGAAGTTTTACAAGATAAAGAACAGAAGGTGATATTGTCTCTTCAAAAATTGTTTCCAATACCATAATTATTTAGAATAAGCATCTTATAAAAGGATTCAACCCGCAAATTAATTTAACGAATTGGAATACAGGTATTGAGATAGTATATTGATGTGGAAAGGAGGAGTTTATTTTGAAGAACTATTTAGCAGTTTTAATTATTATCGGTGCATTATTATTTGCGGTCTCAGCATGTAAGGACAAAAGTAATGAAGTACAGCTTAAAAATCCGGCTTCAGTGTTTTGCGGGGAAAATGGCGGAAAAACTTCAATAAGAATTGAAAATTACGGTGATGTTGGATTTTGCCTTTTTCCGGACGGGACTGAATGTGAGGAATGGGCATTTTTCAGGGGAGAATGCCGGCCTGGCCAGTTTAAGACAACTGATTACGAATAAGATTGATGAAAAAAGTTTCCGGTATAAAGATATTAGAAGAATTAGAAGGTGAAGGACCGGAGGCAGTCAAAGGTGACAACATTACCTACAATACTAAAATATTTCTTAACAAGGGCGAAGAAGTACCACTTAACCAGGAGCAGGCAGAACGTCTTCCCGAACATATGGTCCATATAATCAGGAAAGAAGGGGATTATAGTTTCATCGACCACAAAATAAGGCTTGGTGAAAGAGGGGCGATTGCAGCAGTAGAATATTCTCTTTACGGTATGAAAGCGGGTGGATATAAAAAGTTAAAATCCAGTCCTCATCTTGCTTACAGGGACAAGGGGATCCCCGGACTCATTCCGGAAAATGCCGCATTAACTATTGAACTTTGGCTTAGGGAAATAAATAAAAATTAATCTGAAACTAATATTTCAGCTTTGTACTCTATATATATAAATTTAACCAGGAGAAATGAATGAAATATTTTATATGCACTATAGCTGTTCTTTCTATTTTAATACTATCTAATACAGTCGGCGCAGAAAATACAGATCCAAAAAAACTGATAGAACAAATGACTGAGGTTACCGGGAACTATGACGACCTGAAATCACTCAAAGATGTTGAGTATACATATACTGTTAAAAACGTGGATACAGGCAAAGCCGATATTTCAACAGAAAGGTATATATTTGACGGAGAACTTTCCTGGGGAAAATTCCTGCAAAGAGGAGATAAAACATTTCCCGATTTAAAGGGTGAAATAATACAGGGCTATAATGGCAAAGAGACATGGATGACAGTTGATGGACAGCCTGTTTCTGACGAAGCTGCACTTAAATACGCGGATTTCACGAGGAAGACCAATTTTTACTGGTTTGCTATGATGCAAAAGCTCCTTGATCCCGGCACAACTTATTCTTATGAGGGAAAAGAAAAATTAAATGGAATTGAATACGACCTGGTCAGGATCTCATACGAACCCGGAGTTGGTGATGTTTCTGATACTTATACCCTCTATATAAACCCGGAAACAAACCTGGTAGACAGATTCTATTTTACTGTAATGGATTTTGGTATAACTGACCCGATACTGATGGAAGTGGAATACAAGCAGTTTGATAATGTAAAACTTCCTGTTATAAGAAAGTTTAATGCCACCGTGCCCGATATTGGTACAATGAACATTGTTGAAGTGATGACAGATCTTAAATTCAATAATGGGTTTGATAGATCAGCATTTGATAAACCCGTAGATTAGGTCTTTTCAGGAATCTATTTCAAATATTTTTTCCGGCTGAATTTTAAAAATCACCCTGACCTCTCCCGGCTGTGAGTAAGGATATTTATCCACCCCGAGGTATTTTTGAGCCAGAGAATCAACATGCTCTGACGCTCCTTCGAGCGTGTCTTCAATTACCTTGCCCCGGACCATAACCTGCCTGTATGGGTTTTCAGAGTCTGCAATGGTCAACGCAACCCTGCCGTCCCTTCTTAAATTGTTTGTCTTAAGACGGCCTTCGGCAGTATTAAATATAATATTGCTGCCGTCCGAATCTATCCAGGTGATACTTGCCTGGGGTGATCCGTCGTTCATGGTTGTGGCGATTGTTGCAAAGTTTTTACCCTTTGTGCAAAGCTCTATGGCAAGAGGTGTCATTTCCATTTGTTGTTCTCCCTGTATTTATTTAGCACTATAAATAATAATATAGTCTGAATATGTTAAAATTTTATAAAAATTTATGACAAAAAATAATAAATATCTCGTCCCAATGAAAACAGTATCCTGCTCCCAGGAAATAAAAAAAAGTAAATTTATTACTACAATCGGAAGAGCTGTTGATATTGATGCTGCAAGGAAGTTTGTAAAAGATATAAGTTCAAAATACCAGGACGCTTCACATAACTGTTACGCGTTTATTGCCGGGGGACCCGGCTCTCCCGATATAGGCATGGGTGATGACGGTGAAGTATCGGGCACTGCAGGAAAGCCAATGCTTAATGTCCTCCAGCATAAAGATATAGGCGAAATTGTTGCCGTTGTTACAAGGTATTACGGCGGGGTTAACCTGGGGCCCGGCGGGCTTGTCAGGGCTTACACAAGCTCACTTCAACTTGCACTTGATGAGCTTATATTACAAGAGTTTGTTGAAATAAAAAAAGCTGTTGTCGAAGTGGATTTTCAGTATGAAAATGCAGTCAGGCAGTCACTTGCAAAAGCCGGGATTGAACCAGGTGACGCCGGGTATAGCGAAGCAGTAAAATTCCATTTAGAGATACCAGTCGATTTATATGATAAATTAATAGAGGATATAGGGAACCAGACCCGCGGTAATTTTAAAATAACTATCTAACGATGACGACTAAGGACCTAAATACAGGAATAGACTTAAAACAGTTCAGGCTAAGGCTGATTAAGTTAAGAGATGAACTTATGGAAGCTGAGGAAATGAGTTCAGAAGATTCGAATACTGTTGAACTCGACCAGTCACGGATTGGCCGCCTGAGCAGGATGGACCAGATGCAAAGCCAGCAGATGGCACTTGAGTCCCAGCGTAGAAGAAAGATACAGATTCGAAAGATTGATGCAGCATGGCAAAGAATTGAAAACGGTGAGTTTGGTATATGTTCATACTGTGAAGAAACAATAGAATTTGAAAGACTGGAATTCGACCCGACTTCTGTGCTCTGTTCTGAATGTATGAATATAGAAAACTTCTAAATGGATACAATAGATCTTTTTGGATTTATCGCCGCATTACTTACTACCTCTGCATTCCTTCCTCAAGTTATAAAAACCCTTAGGGAAAAAGATACAAAATCCCTCTCCCTTCCAATGTACCTTATACTCACAAGCGGACTCCTCTTGTGGCTTACATACGGGATAATGATCAAGGACTGGGCGCTGATAATTGCTAACTCTGTAACAGGGATACTCGCATTGATTATTCTCGTTGCGAAAATAAAATACGACTACCTTTCATGATTATTCCAAATAATTAATCTATTCAAATGGTTCCAGGCTCTGAAGGACTGTCGGAATAAGTTCGGAGACCGTCGGGTGAATGTGAACCGCCCTTGAGATTACTGTATAAGGTGCTTTTGCATACATCACATCAATCAGGCAGTGAATTGCTTCATCACCTTCAATGCCAAGTATAGCAGCACCTAGTATTTCCTTTGAATCAGCATCTACTATCACTTTGATAAAACCTTCTGTCTCACCTCTTTCCCTTGCCCTGCCAACCCTTGCCATCATTCTTTTGCCAATTAACGCTTTTCTTCCGGATTTTCTAACCTGGTCTTCCGTCATGCCAACTCTGCCAAGAGGAGGGTCAGTAAATAGTCCATAGCAGGTGATCCTGTCATCAACACTCCTGGGGTCATTTTCAAGCAGGTTTGCCGCTACAATCTCATAGTCGTTATAGGATGTATGTGTAAATGCACCCCTTCCGTTGCAGTCACCTATAGCCCAGATTCCTTTTACTGAAGTCTCGAGCTTGTCACTGACCTTTATATAACCCCTTTCATCAATTTTAATTCCGGTGTTTTCAAGGCCGAGGTCGTGTGTGTTGGGTGTCCTTCCTACTGCAAGCAGAAGATGACTACCTGTGACTTTATTATTATCTTCTTCACATTCAACTATCACCGAGATATTTCCATCTGTTTCTTTCTCAACTGAAAGACAATCAGCACTGAGCCTGATATTTATGCCTTCATTTTCAAGGAATTCCTTTACGGTCTCTGATACATCAGGATCTTCGCGTCCTATGAGGCTTTCGCTTTTTTCAATAACGGTTACTTCACTTCCAAATCTTCTGTACATTTGTGCAAATTCGAGCCCTATATAACTGCCGCCTATAATTAACAGATGTTCAGGTATAAAATCGACATCCATCATATTTGAATTAGTAAAATAGTTTATATTTTCCAGGCCGGATATGTCAGGGACAAATGCCCTCCCTCCGACGTTAATAAAAATTTTGTCTGATTCCAGGGTCTCATCACCTACAATTACCGTAGTGTCAGATCCAAATCTTCCGTGCCCTTCAAATATTGTAAGGTTTTCTGTCCCCCTCATCCACGACTCTACGTTTTTATTTGAGGTTCCTGCAACATCGTCCTTTCTCGCTTTTACTGCTTTCATATCAACTGAAATATTTCCGTCAATATTTACACCGTATTTCCCGGCATTTCGTGCAACATATGCTGCCCTTGCGCTGGCCACAAGTGTCTTAGTCGGTATGCACCCCGTATTAACACATGTGCCGCCAAATAAATCCCTTTCAATTATTGCTACATTCATTCCCCTGCCTGCCATTGCAGCTGCAAGTGCCGGGCCGGACTGACCTGTCCCAATTACTATTGCATCAAATTTAGAAGCCATTTTATCTCCTTGAGTACGTTGTCGATTGTTTTGTAATTATAGTGGGAATACCGATTAAATTAAACCGGTAATATTAGTGAAGCAGGTGAACTGTAAGTAAGTTAAAAATATCTACCGATACTTATATTGATAAAGCTGTCATCCTTGAAACCTTCAAAAATGTCCTGCTCTCCATCTGAATTAAGAAACAGTCTTGTTTCAATCTCGGCGACCCAGTTTTCACCAAATCTTCTGGAAGCTTCAATAAAACCAAGCATTTCTCCTGTTTTTGTATCGGTTGTCAGGCCGGCAAGAAATTCGGTGTCTTCAATGTCGTTTAGTGTGTACCTGAGCCCTGCAAATACGTCGTTATCAAAAAAAGTCGGTGGAGCAAACTCAAGGTTCTCATCCCTCCCGTCATATAGGTACTCGGAAAGTATTCCAAGGTCAGCATTGGAATTAAAAACCTGAAAGAAGGTGTATTCAAACCCAAACACTGTTGCAAAAAAATAACTTCCCTGTCCACCCCTTCCGATTGTTTCAAGTTTGAGAAGCCAGGCGTCTCTTGTCCACTGTGCATCGAGGCCTACCTGGTTTATTATCTGGTAAAACGGGCGGAAAAACTGACTACCATTGTCCCTGGTTTCGGTAAGAAAAATAGGTTCCCGGCTTGTACCGTAAAAAAAAGACAAACCTATATCCAGTTCATTAATTGTGCTGAACCATCTGAAGGCAAAGTCAGGGTGAAACTCATCCAGGTCTGACTCATACTCAGGGTCTTCACTTATCGGGAGAGGGCCTCTCAGCCTTGCGTCTGCAGAAGGAAAGGTCCTTTTTCTGAAATAAGGCATAAAGTAGAACTCAGCAGCTCCGTATTTTTCCATCTCGTAGGAAAAAAAGACCATCGGCTGGCCAAGTTTGTCTTCGTTGTCTATGTCCTCAACAAAATCAATTTGGTTGATAATATCAACAAGGTGCCTTGATTCGGCAACACCCCAGAAAACTATGTCGTTGCCGACGAGAAAGGTCCAGTTTGAACCAAAATGTATCCAGTTTAGCTCCCTTATATCAAAATGAGTACGGTTGTCGTCTTCGAGGTCGTAACGGAAAAATGGAATAAAAGTAAACCTGTCGTTTCCTGAATCAAGCTCATAAATAAACTCCGGTTCAATCTTTACAGACGGATCAAAATGGTAGTTGTCCTGGTCCGGAAACTGCACGTCTTTAGGGAAAATCCTCATTTCAGCGGATATCTCTCCCCTGAAATCAAATTCTCCGGCAGCAGAAAACAAGGGGGCTGCCATTATAAGAATCAATATTGCCGGGTATTTCCAGTACATAGATTTTATTTTGCCCTTTTCAGCCTTGCAGGTGTAAATTCGTTTTCGTTCTGGCCTGTGCCAAACTTCCAGTCATCTATAATAATGTCAGTGCTTTTGCCGGTCTGGTGATTAATCATGCTAAGCTTGTCAGCCCGCCAGAATTTATTGTTGTACTGCTGGTACCCGCTGTAATTAAGAGTCTTAAGCAGTGAGTCTTTCCTGTCATAAAAATCAATCTTTTGTACCCTGTACTCGTCCTTGTCCCACCAGACGTTTAGCTTCGTGTAACCGGAGTTCTTGTATAAAGGGTATGACTCCACTACGAAACATTCAAGCTCACCGCATTTTTCTTCCCTAAGAAATTTGTAGTCGTATTTTTCCACTTCCTGGGCAAGCAGGTCCTCGTAGGCAAATTCACTTCCCACAAAAGGACCGGATTTATTTTTTGATGATATCCTTTTGACCCTTTTTAGTGCCGGTAGGTAAAGCCACTGGTCATCGGGGTCAAGGATTTTAGTGTGTGACAAAAGTGCTGTTCCCTGAATATCCCGGGGTTCTTCAAACACAACTACGCTTTTATCACCAAGCCCCGGGTCATTTATTTCAAAGTTGTTTTGTCTAAGAACTCTTACGCTCTCCTGGCCCTGTTTATTCCTCAGTACCATCTTTGAAACAGATTTGTTATCGTTCCACCCGGTATCTCTTTTCTTTGCTTCGACTGCTACAGCCTTACCCTGTTCTTCCGGGGTCTGTGCCATTAGCGGGACTGCAAATAATACGAGTATTAATATTGCTGTTAAGATATTTATACTTTTCATTGTTATCTCCTTAATTAGCTTTTTTATAGTCTTTTTTATCAATTGTCATGAGCAGTGCCGGCAGCAGTAAAAAGTCTGTGATTAATGCACAGATAATTGCTACAGATGTCAGAAGGCCCATGTATGCCGTTACCCTGAAGGTACTAAGCCCAAGCATTAAAAACCCGCATGCAATTATGAAAGAAGTGCCCACAAGTGCCATTCCCACGGTCTCAAATGCGTATTTTATTGCATCCCTTGTTGCGTATCCCAACTCTCTTCGGGCCCGGTAATATTTCGACAGGAAATGCACGGTATCATCAATAATTATACCAATCGAAATACTTGCCACCACGGTTATCGCAAACCCTATTTCTCCTTTGATTAATGCCCAGATTCCAAAAGCCATAGCAGCGGGGAGTATATTTGGAATCAGGCTTATAAGCCCTATTTTAAAACTCCTCAGGGCAATCATCAATATAATGGCAATTAAAATAAAACCTACGGTAGTTCCAACGACCATCCCGTCAATGTTTCTCCGGGTAATGTTTGCAAACATCATCGTTGTACCTGCCCCCCGGTTGTCCTGCATAGTTTTAAGTCCGTTTTCCTGGAGCCACCTGTTGGCATCAAGACTGCTGGCTTCAATAACACGAAGGTCAGGGTCCCCATATGTAACATCAATCCTGAGAGAGCTTTTATCAATATTAATCTGGTCGTTTACATCAAGCCCATATGGAAGAGACATCTCGTATAACAGCAGATACTGCGCACCCAGTTCCTGGGATTGCGGCAGCCTGTAAAAAGAAGGGTCGTCCCCGTTCATATTCATATTTAGCCTTTTCATGGTGTCACTAAATGTGTTTACATGTGCGACCTCGGGTTTGGCTTTTAACCAGTCTGTAAATTCACTGACTTTAGCAAGGAATTCCGGGTTACTTACACCGTTTGTTCCATCTGATTCAAGTGAAAAACTGGTCAGGTAAACCCCGGTGAGATTATCAATCGAAAACTCCATGTCATTTCTGATATCCAGCTTCTTGCTGAAATATTCGTGATACCTGTCATTTATCTGGAGTCTTGAAATAGAAAGCACGAGTAAAAGAGTTAGTGTACCAAGAACAATAAGTATGGTTTTGTGATGTGCAATCACAAATCCGCTAAGCATTTCCATAAATGTTGCAGCAAATTTAGATTTTTTAGGTGCCCTCAAAGGCAGGATGGAAAGGGCAGCTGGCAGGAATGTCATTGAATAAAACCAGGCTACCATTACACCGAATGCAGTCAGGTTACCAAGAAGTCGAAATGGAGGCGAATCACTGAAGTTAAGACTTAAAAATCCTATAGCTGTTGTAATACTGGTAAGAAATATGGGTTTAACATTTACCTGGAAGCTTTCCCGGAGGGCGTCGGGCTTACTTTTACCTTTTTGAAGTTCATGGAAAAAGGTGACCAGAATATGTATGGCATCCGCAACTGCAAGGGTAAGTATGATATAGGGGACGGCGGCACTCACCGGATCAAGAAAAATACCGAGATGCCCGGCAGTCCCGAGGGCGGTAACAGCTGAAATAATTACCAGAATAAATGTTACAAGAGCAGCAATAATTGAGCGCAGGAAGAGTATCAGCGCAACGGTAAAAAGAAGAAACATGAGCGGCATAACGGTAGAAACATCTTTTATAGGTGTTTCCGCAAAGGCATTGTTCATCATAGAAACACCTACAAGCCTTATCTCCTGGTCAGGGTACTCTGCCTTATACCTGTCACGCAGGTCTCTTACGAAACCTGCAACCTCCGGCACTTCTGCTACTGATTCCCCGGGTGCCTGTATCCTGACATTAATCCCTGCAGTTTTTAAATCTTCAGATAACAGTTTTTTATATATAAAGGGTTCTTTTACAGATACTTCTTTTGCCCTTTGTATCTTGGAGTTATCAAATTCCCTTTCTTCAATCAGGTCCTCAACTATCAGGTTGTCTCCGTCTGCCCATGTGTGCTGGAAATTGGTAATTGAATCTACTCTTGTTGAATAGGGGATCTGCCATGACTCTTCTGTCATCTCATAAATGGCACCCAGGGTTGACTGGTTAAATACATCACCTTCTTTGGGGTGAATCAGGATTAGTACGTTGTCATTTTTTGTATAGGTATTTTCCAGGGCATCAAACGCCGTAAGGTCGGGATTGTCGGCACTGAAGAACACCCTGTAATCATTGTTAAGTCCGAGTTTTGGCATTCCGGTCGCAAGTCCGAAAGTAAGCAAAAGTGAACCAATTAAAAATGCCCACCTCCACTTTAATAAGAAATCTATGTATGAATTAATTTTTGGACTCCCACTCATAGCCAGTCTCCTTTTTTGTACTATTCAGTACAATAATAGATAAAAATTTTTTATTTTTAGATTCCGATTATTTTATTAAACTAAAATATCTATAGTATCCATTGCTATCTTTTTTATTTTACTTTTTTTATAATCCGATTTTGCCAGCATCAGCTGCCCGTAAGTACTACAAAAGAGCCAGTGTGCGGTAGCATCCGCGTCAAGGTCTTTCCTTATCTCACCCATCTCCTGTGATTCTTCCACAATTTCCTTAATTTTATTTATAACTTCTTTGTATCCTGCACTGACTATTTTTGTGATTTCTTTATCCTTGCCCGAATTCTCAATTGAGGCATTACACAGAAAACATCCGCGCTGGATAAAATCCTCGTTATACATTTCTTCAATAAGGCTCATAAAATAGTTGCGAAGCCTTTTAATACCCCTTCCATTAGAGGAAATTGATTCAAAAAATTGACGGGTCTGGTTTTTGTAAAGGTTCAGTGTCTGTATATAAAGGTCACGTTTATTATCAAAAGCCTGGTAAAAACTGCCCTTACCTATGTCCATAGATTCGAGCAGATTATCGAGGGAAGTGTTGGAGTAACCATTCAACCAGAACAGTCCCATTGCAGAAGTCAGGGCTTCGTCGATATCAAATTCACGGTTTCTTGCCATTTCATTTTAAGAATAATCTATTCTGTACTAATTAGTCAAGAATTATTTTTTATTTCCCAAAATTTCTTTCCAGGCTTCTACCGACATAAGCCCCCGGTGATGGAAAAATATCAGCTGTGAAGCTTTTCTGAAGAGGTAGTTGTTTAAGAGGAAGTTAAACAAATAGTTGGGTGGTGTATATATGTCTGAAAATTTTCTTATAAGTTTTTTATACCTGTAGGAGGGGATATGTTTCCTTATTATCTGCTCCGGCGGGTAACCCCCGTCCTGAAGATAATCACTTATCGATATTCCGAGTAATCTTCCTATTTCTATTGCCGGATGTATTCCGCCTGCAGTCATTGGCGAAACAAATCCAGCCGCATCACCAAGAAGGCAGATGTTATCCCTTGCGATTGGGTTTACAGGCCCGCCGCAGGGGATATAGCCACCTCTCCGGTTTACAATTTCAAGGTTTTTAAATTCAAAATGGTCAATTAACTTATTGTAGAAATTTCGAATATTCGGCCTTATCGGAAACTTTGTTGCAAGACCTATCTGCGTAAGATGTACTCCGGGTACCATCCATGCTATATATCCGGGTGCAAGATCGGAGTCGAGAAAAACATGAAGAAAATCTTTTTCAAGCCCTTCTACGCCGCTTACTTCGTATTCTGTGCCAAGTAAAAATTCACTGTTTCTGCCGAGTTGAAATATATCGGCTACTTCAGAGGTTGCCCCGTCTGCCCCCACAAGATAGCTGGAGCTGATTTTATTACCGGGGAGTATTATTTTGTTATCTATTAAATGGCCGTTTTTAATTTCTTTGCCGAATCTTAGTTCTGCCCCGTTATTTTCCGCCTGCCCGGCAAACCATTTTAATACCCTGCATGTGTCTGTAGCAAGGAAATAATAACCTGGGGAAACAAGGTCAATATGTTTGAAATTGGGGCTGTAAAGCCTTACGCCGTGAATTTTGTTTACAAGCTCTGAGGGCAGGTCTACCTGGTCGGCAATTTCCTTTACAAAGATTCCCGTGCTTTGTGTATAAGTATCCGGGGTTTTTTTCTTATCTAATACAACGGTCCTGAGTCCTCTTGCCGCTGCGGCCCCCGCACATGCAAGCCCGCCGAAACTTCCACCGACTATCGCCAGGTCATAACTTTCCATGGGGTAAATAATATATGGTTAAACAAAGTTGTAAAAAACGGGATTAAAACACAAGCTTTGTCTGCGGATATGCGGAATACCAGCCAAACCAGAATGCCCTGTGTGCCGGGAGCCTGTAAAGGGTTTCACCATCGGTAGATACGATCTTTGATTCCGAGAGTGTCCACTTTGTATTGCTGCTGTCCTTGACGGAATACAACCTGTCCCAGTCAGTAAATTTTTTCCCTTTTGATTCATACACCCTTGAAGCCCCTGATTTATCTGTAAAAACAACAAACTCCTTCTCACCTATACTGCTTTGATATACAGGGTTTTTTGAAAGGTATGTTGATGATACGGCAAGGGGCATATCCGAATGTTCCACAAAGACCAGGCCAAGTACTTCGTCCTTGTTTTTAAGCCTCTTGTCCAGTTTGGGCACAGTAAACATCAGGTCGTCGGTAGCAAAGTACTGGTTATACGCCACTCCTTCACCGTAATCTCTTCTGTGTCCGGTATTAAGAGACAATACTTTGGTGCCCGGGTGCCTTTTTTTCCATTCACCCCATGTCGTGGTAACTATGCTCATTTTTTCAAGTTCGATATCTTTGTCGGCAAGCTCGCCGATAACGGGCCTTCCCCACAGCGTGTTCCAAAGCGACTGGGTTTTTTTGTCGTACATTAATTTATTTGACCTATATAAAAATCCGCTTGTACCTATTTCATGATTAACGCCATTAACTTCAGTCTTATATAAAATCATCGAACCGCACAGTGTACAGTAGACACCTGCAACGGGTATACCTCCGACATTATCAACAAACATCTCGTGCCATGCCATGATCCTTTTGGGATAAGCCCTGGCGTCACCGTTTACTTCGAGTCCAAACACAATATTGCTGTCCTCGAGGTATTTGGCTTCGGGAGCAGAGATCATATTGGGTGACCTAAGGGGCGGGATTCCGTCCTGTACAACACCTCCCCAGCGGACCTCATCAAGCCTGATTTTAGATGTGTAGTTACTGTTAAAATAAGCTGCAAACTTTGGGTCAATAAGTGAGTATAGGAGTGATTTGAAATCTGCATACTGCTTGTGGTCGATGCTGTCCTGGTTCCAGACCCATTCGTACCATGCATCTATGTTGTACCCGAAGTCCTTTCCTGTTTTTTCTTCCATCAGTTTTAAATACTCACCTGCGAATGCGGGGCCGCGGGTAAGGTAGATAACTTCGAGCATCATTATGGTAAATGACGGCTCCCAGTTTTTTCTTATATATTCGAGGGATTTTTGCTTCTCTTTGTCATCAGCTGTGACAAGGTTGACAAAGGTTTGGGGTATGTTTTCTCCGGAATAGGAGCTTTGGGTGAAAAATACTGTAAAGCTAAAAATAATAATTGAGAAAATAAGTGTTTTAGTTTTCATATTTAATATCCGTATTTAACATACGAACATTAAGATTAAAAAGTATTTAAAAAGTTTCCCGGATAAAAATTTGAAGTTGTTATATTTACTCAAGGCCAATCTTTTCTTTATCAATATCAACTTCGGTATAGTCTTCATTTGCTTTTATTACTTCCCTTACAAGGTCAATCCGTCTGCTTTTACTTACCTTGCCCTCTGCTTCAAGCTGTTCAAGTGCGCTTTTATAACTATTCTCTTCTTTTTCCGGACTCAGAATATCGCAGGAAGCCATTGAGACGCACACTACAAATAATAATAGAAAAACCGGTATATATTTCATAACCATTCACCCCTGAATAACTATTTATTATAATTGTAATACCAGTTTAAAAAGTTTATTGAGAAACTTTTTCTTTGTGTTTTTTTGCATATTTAGCTTTTCTGCGTTTGCCGTCCATAATCATAACGGGGAGTAACAGTTTCTTTAAGAAAGGGATTAACATGCCTATTTTTGCAAGCAGTCCGGTATGCCCCGGTTTTATCCTTTCCATTCTGCCGTCTTTTGCGGATTTAAGTATAAGCCCGGCGATCTCGTCTGCGGTGGAAACTGTTGTGGAAAAAACAAGGTCATGGACCTTGTCTATATGGTCCATAATAAATGGGGTCTCTACAGGCCCGGGACAGATGAGGCATACCCTGACGTTTGTATCTGCGAGTTCGTCGGCGAGGGCATAACTAAAACCCCTTAGGCCGAACTTAGTGGCAGAATAAACAGTCTCTGTGGGTATGGGGAAAATGCCAAGAATTGAAGCTACATTTATAATTCTTGCAGATTCTGATTTTAACAAATGTGGTAAAGCAAGCTTTGTGAGCCTGATAGGTGCTTTTAAATTTACTTCAAGGATCTGGTCATATTCTTTCAGGTCAACGTCTTTGAATTCACCCTGAAAAGTGTAGCCGGCATTATTTATAAGAATATCAATTGAGCCAAAGGTTTTCGCCGTCTCTTTAATAAGGTTTTTGCAGTCTGTTAATTTTGAGATATCTGTCGGTACTTTTAATACCCCTATATCATACTGCTTTAGTTCAGCTTCAAGTTCATCAAGTTTGCCAATGCTTCTCGCGGCGAGGACCACGTTTGCCCCCTCTTTAGCAAAAAGCGTTGCAGCCGAAAATCCGATTCCTGATGAAGCACCTGTGATAATTACTGTTTTATTTGTTAGGTTTTTAGTCATAACTATTTATTTTAACCGTAACTTATTGTGTTAGTATTAAAGTAGGAAATTTTTTTTAATGAATAGACTATGAAGAAATCACTTTTATTTATCTTGCTTATATTTTTTGTTATTACTGCAAACAGTTTAAATATTAATGCTGAAGAAGCAGATTCGCCCTTTTACCCGGATTTGCAGTTTTCAGGGAACATAGTTGTTGCGGGCAATGAGGTTACTGACAATGAAACAGTGGTGCTAAGGTCCGTTTCAGCAATAAAAAAGGAAGAAGGGAAATGTGCGGTAACCTTTGATTATGAAATCTATAATAAGGGTGCAATAGCGATTAACCAGAGGTTTTTCTCCGGTTTAGAGATAAATGGCACAATAGATTCTTCAAGACTCGTAAAAGGCATTGAGGCAAATGAAAAAAAGACAATAAATGCCGTTCTTTGGTTAAAACCGGGTGAGACTACAGAAGTACGCATCCTGCTGGACAATTTTCAAAATGTAAAAGAGGTCTCGGAAGATAATAATACAAGAACGGTTTCTATACTTTTAAATGGAAGTTGTGAATCAACTCCGGGTGATGAAACTACAGATGAAAATGAAGGAAAGGGTTTATTAAAAAGGTACCAGTTTAAAAAATAGATATATAAAAAAGAAAAGCCCAGCCATAAAGGCTGGGCTTTTTAACAATTAGTACATAGGTGCTCAGGACTACCTATGAATTGTTAATAGCATTTAGATCAACACCAAACACAACGTATTTTTCACCGTTGCTATCTGAAGTAATCGAGCTGTTGCTATTGTTCAGTCTCTGAACATTAAATGTGTCACCAAAGTCTTTTGATACGTAGCCTCCGGTTGCTTTGTCAGAAACTTCTGCCTGCTCTATTGGCAGGTGTACTCCAAGAGCGTTAACTCCCGCGTAAGAACTAAGTGGTAATGCAAATGCTAAAGCTAAAACTGATGTTAGAAGTAATTTATTCATTATCTTCTACCTCCTGTTAAATTGTTGTTATATATATAGTTGCATCTGCAACTACAAAGGATTCAAAACTATAATTTAAAAATATAAATTTAATAAATAGTAAGTGATAAGAGGAAGTTATGTGGCAAAAAAACTGAAAAAAAATTAGGAATTAATATGAAATATTAGTTATTTAGTGTTGTTAAGACGGGTTTTTAGTCCTTTATAACCATTGTCCATAACAACAGTGTGGTTCCATTTAAAGAATGGATAAGCCAGAGGGGCGAGTATATTCATCCATGATTTGTTGGTCTTTACATTCCATACATAGATAACTTTGGTGCTGTTATGTTCTTGTGTAAGTGTCCAGATGCCCGTGCCTTCTAGGTCGCCGCTTGCATTACCTACTAACCTGCAGGGCGGTTCAACTACTGTGGTCTCAACTGTAAAAGAAAATTTATAGAACAGCCTTGTTTTCCAGGTGTAATCCCACAAAGAGCCAATCCCGAGTTTATCACCCTTTTTTATCTCCCTTGTGCTGTCCACATAATTCCACCATTCGGGCCAGCTGCCGGGATCAAATATTTCATCCCACACTCTGTTAATCGGACTGTTAAATTTCCAGGTAGTGATAAAGGAGTATTCGGCCATATTAGTAAGGTATTAATTGTCTTTGATCTCAAAGTTAAAAATATCGGGCCTTGAGAAATGCCCGCTGCAGTCAATAACAGATTTGGCCCTTATGATTTGCTCAAGGTCAATCTCCGCATAAAGAATCTCTTCCTTATCAAATACCGGCCCCGCTATATACTGTCCGCGCGGATTTATTATCCCGCTTCCTCCGGGATAGTCCCACAGTGTTTCTTCTTTCAGGGGAAATGAATCAGGGATCATATCTTTTGTTATATGAATAGCTGAAATGATAACAAAGGACTGGCCTTCAAAAGCGTACTGCTTACAGGCAAAGTCCATTGTGTCTTTTACAAACCCGTGCCCTCCCCAGAGGCTTGCATGAATCTGCTCGCCTTTTTGGTACAGTGCATATTTAGCAAGAGTAAGGTGGTGTTCATAACAAAAAAGGCCGCTTACTTTTCCTATTTCGGTATCAAATACCTTAAGGTCTTCAGAAGTGCCGTTACCCCAGATGCACTTTTCGCTGTCTATGGACATAAGCTTCCTGTGCCTTCCGATAAGTTTACCCTTGTTGGAGAAGTAAAGTATCGTGTTATAAAGTGTGCCCCCTTCTTTTTCGTTAACGCCTATTATCACATTGATACCGGCTTTCTTTGCTGCACTGCCGATTTTCTTTGTATCACTTCCGGGGACCTCGACAGAGTTTTTGTGAAGTTCCATATGAAGGTCCATTGTTGTCTTTTTCACCGGCCCAAATCCAAGGTCCTTTGGCCAGAAAGGATAAGTAGGTATAAAAGCTTCAGGAAACACAACAAGGTCAGCCTTGTTTTTGGCCGCCTGGTTCATCAGACTAATAACCTTTTTAATGGTTTTATCTTTGCTTAAAAATACCGGGGCTGCCTGTACTGTTGCCGCAATGAATTTGTTTTTTACTTTCATAAGTTCTATTATAGATATATTTATCAAAAAGTTCACTTTATTTAGGAGAATATTATGAGATTAGAAGGAAAGACAGCTTTAATAACAGGCGGGAGTGAAGGTATTGGTAAAGCTACAGCACTCCTTTTTTGTAAAGAAGGTGCTACTGTCGGCATTATGGCAAGGACCCAGGAAAACCTCGATAAAGTTGTATTTGAGGCTGAGGGGCCGGGAGACATAATCTCATATAAGGCTGATGTTTCAAACTCCGGTGAAATAGAACAGGCGGTGAATGATTTTTACGAGAGGTTTGGAAAAATAGATATTCTTTTTAACAACGCAGGCATACTTGAAGGCGGCACAGTAGTTACAACTTCTGAAGAAGTCTGGGACAGGACAATGGACATAAATGTAAAGGGCGTGTACCTGACAAGTAAATATGCAGTACCGCTTATGGCAAAGCACGGCGGCGGTTCCGTTATCAACAACTCAAGTGTGCTTGGCATGGTAGGTATGGAAAACTGCATGGCATATAACGCCTCGAAGGGTGCTATAAGGCAGATAACAAGGAGTATGGCCCTTGACCATGCAGGCGATAATATAAGGGTTAACTCTATTTGTCCCGGTTATATCAAAACCAAGATGGACCCAGAGTTTATGGGTAATCCTCCCGATGCAGAGGAGCAGCTCGATAAGATTGCAGCTGATATGATACCACTTGTAAGAAGGGCCGAGCCGGAAGAGGTGGCACAGTCCGTTCTTTTCCTTGCTTCAGATGAATCAAAATATATGACTGGATCAGACCTTGTAATAGACGGCGGATGGACGACACTTTAAAACAGGATTTTGTTTAAGCACCAAGACTTTGTAATATATTACCGATGCGCAGCTTATTAACCTTAATTTTTATTACCAGCCTGTTTTTTCTAACGGTGTCTTGTGACAGGGACCCTGCAACAGATGCAAAGCAGGCGATGAGAAAAACGGGTGTTCCCGGAAACCTGTCCGATGATCTTAGCCTTAAGGAACTTTCAGAAGGTATAAATGAAAACGTCGAAATTCTTTATAATTCCGATACTACTTCACTTACCTTTGGCCCAAAGGAAATTAAAAAGGACGATTACATACTCTCCATGTATTACCTTACCGAGAAGATTAATCTCGGGCTGTCTAAAAAAGATTTTTATACACTGGTAAAAGAGAACTTCGATTTTTACGAAGTATACGGCGATGAGGACTGGGGCGATGTATTTATAACATCCTATTTTGAACCAGTACTTATGGGTTCAAAAAGAAAGACCGAAAAGTTTTCACAGCCGCTTTATGCAGTGCCGGATGACCTGGTGAACTTTCACCTAGGTAAATATGCAAGGCAATTTGACAGAATGTCTCCAATTAAAGACCAGGTACTTGACCCAAAAACCAACCTTTCTATAGTTCCGGGCAGAATAGCACCTGCTTATAATGAAGGTACAAGTAAGAACATAGTCCCCTATTACACAAGGGAAGAAATAGACAGTAAAGGTGTACTTGATGGTAAAAGACTCGAGCTTGCATGGGTAGACCCTGTTGACGCGTTTTTTTTGCAGGTGCAGGGTTCCGGAACAGTAAGGTTTAATAATGGCAAAGAGTTAAGGCTTGGATATGCTGCTAAAAACGGACACCCGTATGTTGGAATCGGCAGGCTCCTTTATCATAAGATCCCAAAAGAAGATATGACAATGCAGGCCCTTGATAAACACCTAAGAAGTCTGTCTGAGGAAGATCAGCAAAAAATTCTTTTCCAAAACCCAAGTTATGTATTTTTCAGGGAAATTGAAGGCCGTCCCGTTACGCATTCAGGTGCCGAAGTGGTAGACGGCAGGACTATCGCAACAGACAAGAGTTTTTACCCAAAAGGGACCCTGGCATTTTTGGAATTTCCAAGGCCAACTTTTTCCGATGAGTTTTCAACCAGGCCAAATACCTGGGTAGATACATCCAGGTTTGTACTTGACCAGGACACCGGGGGTGCAATAAAAGGACCTGCAAGGGTAGACCTTTTCTGGGGTACCGGTGATGATGCGGCTCAGCACGCGGGCGTTTTAAAAAACTGGGGCAAGCTTTATTATCTGGTCCCGAAAGATAAATTTTTGGAAGAATTAAAATTAAATTAACAGAAGCTTTTCAATATCCAGAAAGTATTACTCACGGAAATAAAACCAATACTTTAACATTCTTAATTTCAAACACACCCGTATTTAACTTAAAATTCTATATTATTTAACCGGGTGTTAAATATGACATTGTACCTTCCTCAGTATCAAAATTTTCTGAGGAGGGAGTAATGAAATACTCTAGTCTTTTTAAATATTTACTCTTAATATTTTTCTTTTCACTGCCCGTAACCGTGTATGGGCAGGTCGTGATTAATGAAATAAGAATAGACCAGCCAAGTACGGATAACGACGAATATTTTGAATTATCCGGTCCTTCAGGGGCCTCACTTGATGGCCTCACTTACCTGGTTATAGGTGATGGAACAGGTGGAAGCGGGGTTATCGAAGCCGTAGTAGATCTTGGTGGGCTGACAATACCGGACTGCGGATTTTTTGTTGCAGCCGAAGACACATTCAGCCTTGGTACAGCGGACCTTACCGCTAATCTTAACTTTGAGAATTCCGATAACGTAACACATCTTCTGGTAGAGGACTTCACCGGTTCGAATGGTGATGATCTCGATACTAACGATGACGGCACGCTCGATATCACACCCTGGGCATCAATCGTAGATATTATTGCCCTTGTAGAAGAAGCCAATCCACCTGCTTCAACAGAGTTTCATTATGGCCCGCCTTCAATTGGTCCCGATGGATCATTTGTTCCCGGCCATGTTTTTCGTTCGGTTGACGGTGGCGGAGTTTTTAACATAGGGGCATTTGATCCATCCGGAGGAAATGACACCCCCGGCCAGTCACTTGATGGAACGGTAATTTGTTTTGAAGTTATAGAGCCGACCGAGCTGACAATAATGGAGATACAGGGAGCCGGACATACATCACCTTTTGAAGGCGAGCTGGTAGAAACAAGCGGTATAGTAACCGCGGTTGACACTTCCGGATTTTACCTTCAGGACCCTTCCGGAGACGCTGATATCAGCACATCGGACGGTATTTTTGTATTTACAGGTGGAGCACCAACAGTAAGTGTCCAGGACCAAATTGAAATTGAGGGTACAGTAAGTGAATTTTTCCCCGGCGGAGTAGCAACACGAAACCTTTCAACAACACAGCTCTCAAATGCAACTATTATCAGCGTTAACCCAGGCCAGCCGCTTCCGGTACCGGTAATAATCGGAATAGGTGGAAGGGTACCCCCAACAGAAAACATTGATGACGATGCTTTCGGAGCATTCGAACCAGTTATAGACGGAATAGATTTCTTTGAATCAATGGAAGCTATGCTTGTTACAGTGCAGCAGCCAATGGTTGTAGGCGGAACAAACAGGTTCGGTGAAATCTTTACAGTTACCGACGACGGGGCCGCTGCTACAGGTATCAGCCTCAGGAACACACTCAATATAAGCCCTGATGATTTCAATCCGGAAAAAGTCCAGATTGATGAAGACACCGGAATACTTCCCGGTTTTAACCTTCCGGAAGTAAACGCGGGAGATATGCTTGATAACGTGACAGGTGTTGTTGGATATGGGTTCGGAAATTTTGAAGTATATCCAACTCAGCCATTCGGTTTTACACACGGAAATTTAATTCCTGAAACAACAGAAATTGCGGGTGACGAAGAAAAGCTGACCGTTGCTACCTATAACGTACTCAACCTCGACCCTAACGATGCAGACGGTGACACCGATGTTGCAAACGGCAGGTTTGATGCAATAGCACAGCAGATTGTAAACAACCTAATCGCACCGGATGTAATCGGACTCCAGGAAGTACAGGATAACACCGGTTCTGATGATGACGGCACCGTTGCAGCAGATGCGACACTACAGATGCTTGTAGACGCAATTGTTACAGCAGGAGGCCCGACTTATGAATTTATAGACAACACATTTATTGGTAACAACACAAGTGGTGGGCAGCCGGGTGGCAACATCAGGACTGCTTTCCTTTTCAATCCAGCAAGGGTTGGCCTGGTACCTGGTTCAGTTCAGACCGCACCAGACCTGACACCTTTTGCCGGAAGCAGGCTGCCAATAATTGCAACATTTGATTTTAACGGCGAAGAAGTAACAGTGGTAAATAACCATTTCTCATCCAAGGGAGGAAGTGCCCCGATCCTGGGTGTGGAACAGCCATTTGAAGCCAGGCAGGAGGAAGTTGCTGTAAACGGAAGCCTTGATGAGAGGCAGGCGCAGGCCCAGGGTGTAAGGGACTTCGTGGACACAATCCTCACAGCCGATAATGACGGAAACGTTGTGGTACTTGGTGATCTTAACGAATTTGAGTTCATTTCGCCTGTATCTACAATTCTTCCCGGAGGAGATGCAGCCCTTCTTCTTACAAACCTTGTTAACACGCTCCCTGATGACGAGATCTACAGCTTTATATTCCAGGGTAATTCGCAGGCACTTGATCACATACTTATCAGTAATAACCTTCTCGGGACTAACCCTCAGTTTGACCAGGTACATACAAACTCAGAGTTCGCCGAGACTGATCAAAGGGCAAGTGACCATGATCCTGCTATAGTATGTTTTGATTTTGCTTCAGAAGGTGAGTGCCCGACTTTTCTTGAACTCAGATATCAGATCAATGAGTTAATAAATGACGGTGAATTAAGATACAACAGGGGCCAACGACTCATCAAACTTCTTGACAGGGCTGAAAGAGCTCTAAACAACGGCAATATCGATCGTGCTGAAGACAGACTGGAAAAGTTCATAGAAGTTGTTGAAAGATACATCAACAGAAACAGGATAGACGAAGCAGAGGGTGTTGAACTCATTAACGGCGCTGAGTGTATTCTTGACAGCCTGGACGACGACGATGACGACGACGATGATGACGACGATGATGATGAGGATGATGATTGAGTATATATAAATCTTAATTAAGACCTTATCAGGTAAAAATACGAAGGGGACACATTACTGTGTCCCCTTTTTTATTTGAAATATAATATTTAGTGAACATTATATTTCTGATGAATGATATTGAAACACGAGGAGATATAGAAGAACTAATCAGCAAATTTTACGAAAAAATGCTGAAGGACCCAATAATTGGATTTATTTTTACCGATATTGCAAAAATAGACCTTGAAGAGCATTTATCAATAATCTGTGATTTCTGGGAGACAATCCTTTTTACAAGGCCGGTTTATAAAAGAGGGCCGGAGGTTATGAATGTCCATCATGAATTAAACAAAAAAATCCCTCTTAAAAAGGGCCATTTTACAAGATGGCTTTTCCTTTTCAGCACCACAATTGATGAACTCTTTGAAGGTGAAAGGGCCGAAAAGGCCAAGGAAAGAGCAGACTCTATTGCAAAACTTATGCAAAAAAGACTAGGCAGTACCAGCTGTATAAATGTGGATGTTACAGCGGATTAATTACTAATTTATAGTAAAGCTGTCGAGGTTTGCCTTGTTTTCAAAGTAATACACACTACCATTTGCAGCAGCACCAATAACA